>NZ_JBFAHL010000031.1:0-72885 GCF_040654155.1 Amycolatopsis sp. NPDC050768 | reverse complement strand
TGATCAACGCGTTCGCCATCACGTTCGGTGACCGCTGGCCGGGAGCCGAAACCTACTGACCGACCCGCCGGAAACACCGATCACGGGATAGACCCGTCAGCCGTCCCGACCGGTGCCGGTCATGACCTGGACGCCGACCTGACGCCGGAAGGGTTCCAACGTGTTTCGTTGGTGGGCGGTTCGGGCCAGGAGGTCGTCGAAGTCGACAGCCGGCAGACGTTCGCGGAGGCCGGCTAGTACTGCAACGGCAGTTAGTGGTGTTGTGGTAGATCATCCTGGTGGTGGTCGATGTGGTGATGGGTCAGCTGGAGCGGGTGCATGAGCGGATCGGGGGCCGGTTCGCGCGGTCGGAGCCGCGGAATCGTGCGCGGGAGTATGTGTCCGGGCTGGTCGCGGGTTTGGCGCGGAAGAACGGCTGGACGCTGGCCGAGCAGGCCGGTGAAGTCTCGCCGGACGGGATGCAGCGGCTGCTGCGCTGGGCGGACTGGGACATCGACGGCGTCCGCGATGACGTGCGGGACTACGTGGTCGAGCATCTCGGTGAACCGGGCGGGGTGCTGATCGTGGATGACACCGGGTTCCTGAAGAAGGGCACCCGGTCTGCGGGGGTGCAGCGGCAGTACTCGGGGACTGCCGGGCGGATCGAGAACTGCCAGATCGGCACGTTCCTGGCTTATGCCGGTGCTCGCGGCATGCGTTGATCGACCGGGAGTTGTATCTGCCCGAGCCGTAGCTGGTCGGGCTCGGCGCGGTGTTCGCGCTGTATCCATCGGCGAGCGTCGCGCTGGTCCGCGACGACGATCGCGCGGGCACCTGTCCCACGCGCAGGGTGCCGGGGCCTTCCGCTGGCAGTCCCGGTCAGTCCAGGGGGATGGTCGGTCTATGAGCTCTTACCTGCGCATCTATCTGCCGCGTCTGTGGTGACTCGTGGGACGCCAGGGGCGCTTCTTGGACTGGCAGAAGGACAATCTGCGAAATGGGGTCCGAACTGGACGACGTCTCGGAAGCCACCAGATCGTGCGAAGCCACGAACGCGCCGCCCGCGCGGTCCTCGAGCGACTACGGGCCCGTCAGTCCGCAACAGACCAGCTCTCCATGAACTGCTGCACCGTGCCGAGTACGCCCTGGCCCGGGCGGGTAACCGGGCGGCATGACTACTCAGCGGATCGTCGTCACCGGTGCGACCGGGAACATCGGGACCAGCGTGGTGGACGCCCTCGACACCGACCCGGCGGTCGGCACGATCGTCGGGCTAGGTCGCCGCCGGGCCGGCCCCGGTGCCACGAAGGCGGAGTTCATCCAGGCCGATGTCGCGAGGGACGACCTGGTCCCCATCCTGCGCCACGCCGACGCGGTGGTGCACCTGGCCTGGCTCTTCCAGCCCACGCGCCGGCCCGAGGTCACTTGGCGGGCCAACGTGCTCGGGTCCCTGCGGGTGTTCGACGCGGTGGCCGAGGCGGGCGTACCGAAGCTGGTGTATTCCTCGTCGGTCGGCGCCTACTCTCCGGCCGTCCATGATCGCCCGGTCGCCGAGGATTGGCCGACCCACGGCTGGCCGGGGGCGGCCTACTCGCGGGAAAAGGCCTATGTGGAGCGGTGCCTGGACAACTTCGAGCTACGGCACCCGGATGTCCGCGTGGCGCGGGTACGGCCCGGGTTCGTCTTTCAGCGGGCGGCCGCGTCGGAGCAGCGGAGGCTGTTCGGCGGTCCGTTCGTGCCGGGCAGCCTGATGCGTCCGTCACTGGTGCCGGTTCTGCCGGACATTCCCGGCTTGCGGATGCAGGTGGTTCACAGCATCGACCTCGCCGACGCGATCCGCCGCTGCGTGCTCCGCCCGGTCTCGGGATCGTTCAACGTTGCGACCGAGCCCGTGGTGGACATGCCGTTCCTCGCGGAGCAGCTGGGCGCGCGGCTGGTGCCCATTCCGGCCGCGCTGGTCAAGCACGCGCTCGGCGCCGCTTGGCGGCTGCACCTCGTGCCGGCCACTCCCGGGCTGTTCGAGACGGTGCTGCACCTGCCCGTGATGGACACCGGCCGGGCGCGTTCCGAGCTGGACTGGCATCCGCGCTACACCGCGGCGGAGACGGTGGCGGAGTTCCTGTCGGGGCTGCGCGCGGGAGCGGGCGCGGACACCGCGCCGCTGGCGCCGGACGGGCAGCGCGCGCACGAGCTGGCGACCGGCGTCGGTCGCCGGCCCTGAGCGGGCCGCCTTGACCGGCATCGGGGGCGGGGCTTCGGAACTAAGCCGTTCCAGAGTGCGCCGAACGTTTGCCCAGTGCGACCGAACTGGGACGGGTGCGATCCTTTGATCACGCCCTCTCCGGACGGTCTACTTCGGGCCCGATCGTCGTTCGGCACTCGTGCGAGGAATAACCGGGGTTCGGTCGCCCAGACGGTTCAGGCAGGTGGATTTTATTCGGGTGGTCCAACAGCGAGCGATGGGACGCCGGCTTATTTCGCGGATGACGAGTCCGTTCCCGGGCGGCTACGGGCTGTCCGCTCGGCGACCCCGGAGATCCGCGCGGCGGACTTCTCCCGCCGGGGTCGGCCGCGCATGCCGAGTGTAGCGACTACGGCGGTGACGACCATGGTGGCCAGGTGCAGGATCGCGGTGGCCCAGTTGACGTTGAGCCGGTCGCCGGTGCCGCGGGTCAGAACGAGGATGCTGTAGGTGCTGAGTCCGGCTAACCAGATGGTGGCGGCGAAGGAGAAGATCGCAGGCCCACTGCTGCTGCGGGCGGCGAGGAGCCCGAGCGCTCCGATGAGGATGCGCATGACGTTCAGCAGCGGGCCGACACTGAAGATCCACAGTGTGTACTGGGGCTGGCGACTGGTGAACGGACCGGAGCCGGTCGAACCGAAGTTGCCCGGCACTAAGATGCCGAGCACACCCAGCACGAGGTAGACGACGCCGACGACGAGCACGACCAGCCGCAGGGCTCCCGGGCCGGGGCGTGGCCGCCGGTCGGCAGAGGCGTCACGTTCAGGCATGTCGCAGGACTCCCTGCCGCTTGACCGGGCCAAGGCGGCGTGCGATGGCTACCTCGCGCCGTAATTGCCCCGGAGGGGACCGATGAAACCGGCGCCACCCGAGACGGATTGTCCAACGGCGGTAAGGCTTCCGGATCGCGTTTCGGATCGGCAATGCGCATCGTTGTACTGAGGCGCTGTCGTCGCCGGGCCACCGCCGAAGGTGCTGCGCGAGTCGTGCAAGCTCGTCGACGAACCGCTCGCAGCCGCCGCCGACCGCCAGGCCGGCGCGCAGCTGGTGTGCTACGACGGAAACCTGGTCGAGCTCGGTCTCGCCGTGATCCAGCCCTGCAGCGGCACTCCGGCTGCGGCCGGGCCGAAGCCCGGGCCGGCCGCCGGGCCGGGTCTGGGCCTCGGACGCTGGCTGGTGCGCCGGGAGGTGCCGGAGGCCGGCGCCTCCCGGCGTGACTTTGTCAGGTAACCGCCGCACCCGATTCGGAGCTTCCCGAGAGTTCCTTGATGAACTCGTGGCACTGCTTCGCCCGGGCGGAGTCCTCTTCCATCACGCGGCGAAAGAAGTCGGCGATATCCTGACGCTCGGCGTTGTCGGCGTCGCGCACGTATTGGCCGTAATCGTGTCCGGCTTTCAACGAGTGGTACTGCACCGACACCAGGTCGTATGTGACGTCGTCGAAGCCGGTCTCTCCGGTAGCCATAAGCGGTTCCTCTCGAACTTACCGTGGTGACTGGAATACGGGCCGGTCTGGCGCCGCCCGTGAGGCCGTGGTTCCCGCGGCTCGCACCGGTAAACGTCCGAGCAGGAGGTGGTTCCGGTGAACGGACGGCGACCAGAGCCGGAAGGACCGACGAAGCTGTCCGCGGGTCCTGGTGGATGGTGCTCAGGCGCACGGCGCGGCAGTTCGGGAGGGACAACTGCACCGACTGGGCCGCGGACCTCACGTACTACGCAATCAGGTCGTGCCGGGGCCGGGCTGACAGGTTCAAGTGGGTCGATCCTGGGTCGTCGAGTCCCAGAGGCTCGCCGGGCTGGGCGCGCGTTGTCGCGGTCTGGTGGTCTGCGCGCTCGGGGCGGTGCCGCCGTGACCGTCGCGCGGCGGTTGGGTGATCTGCTCGGGTTGGAAAGGACCGGGGTTCTGGTGTGGGAGATCGCGAAGTGGCCGGTGATCGCGGTGCTCGTGAGCCTTGTGGGTGCGCTGCTCTGCTGGGCTGGGCCCAACGTGCGGCAGCCGAACTTCCGGTGGCTCACGCCGAGAGACCTGGTCGCCGTTGCGCTGTGCGCGGCGGCGTCGGCGGGCTTCGCGCTCTGCGTGGCCAACTTCGGTTCGTACGACAAGACTTACGGGTCGCTCGCCGGGGCCATCGTGTTGCTGGCGTGGATGTGGATCTCCACTATCGCTGTCCTGCTCGGTGCCGAGCTCGATGCCGAGCCGGCACGCGGCCGCCGGCGCGACGCGGGCGGCGGCTCCGATGAAGGCGAGCCGTTCCTGCCCGCCACGCGATACGAAGGCGATGGACGCGAACGAAGCGGCCGCCGTGTGCGAAGGGACTGCACGAGATGAGTGCGGTCATCGGTCACTGTCGCCGGCGTTCGCATTGCTCGCCGATCACGCGCTGCCCGGTGTCCTCGGCGTCGTCGAGCATTCCGACCGCCAGGCGGTTCTCAGGTGCCGCGGCCCGTGGTTCGCTGCAGTTCGTCGATCCGCTCCGATGCCTCGGCCTTGGTGAGCTCCTCCGGCACGTCCACGCCGGCTTCCTGCGCCAGCGTCCGCAAATAGGACTTCTGCGGGCCGGTCATGGGTTCGTCGCCTGTCGTCCAGTCGCTTGGGTCCTTCTGCGGATTCGGGTCGATCTGGTCCGTCATGGTTTCCCCCTTTCGAACGTGTGTTCGTACGTAAGCGACGATACCCGAGGGGTCCGACAAACGCCGATCAGGCGCGCCGTGACCGGAATTCGTCGGCGGCCGGCGGTAGGGTTGGGCTTCCGGTACTTGTCGGCTGTGGTCGCGGCGTTGCGCGAGCACCCGCACGTCGACACCGAGACGGTGATCACGTTGGTGCGGGCCGATCTCCCGACGGTGCCGCACCAGGCGTTCTGCGACGTGCTGCGCGCGATGTACTTCTCCGCTGCGCGAACGCAGTATCTCCACCCAGGCACGTGTGACGCGGCCGGAGGCGGGTATCCGGGCCCGACCGGACAACGGGAGGAGGCCCGTCTCATGGACGGCGATGTCGAGACGTTCCACGAAAACGGCTTGTGGAAGAACAAGATCGACGGTTATCAGCGCGCGTCGAACACGTTCAAGGACCGCGCGATCGCCGTCAAAACGGGGCGGCACATGGCGAAGGCCCGCCGCGTCGCTCACCGCGTGCGCGACGAGCTCGGCTCCCTCGTCAGCCACGAGGACTACCGCACCCACCACAAGGGAATACGGGTGGAACGGGGTTCCTGATCGCACTTCCCGGCTTCGACGTCCATTGAGGACAGTAGCGTGGCCTCGCGTGTTTCTTGCACGCGCAGTCCGCGCGGGGCCGGAGATCAATCCTGGCAACGAACCGTACGCCAACAGCGCGGGTGCGGCCGCCGGTGGTCACTCCGTCGTTTCGGGATCTGGCGCGATTTGCACACTCGGTTGGGCGTCCACCACGCGGGCGCCGAATCGGCGAAGATTCGGCACGGCCCCCTCATCGGGCGTCGGCCGCGAGAACCTCGCGTATCCGACATCCAGGAGGTAATTCCCATGGCCGACTACCACCACAGTGCCTCGGTCGAGCTGCCGGCGGACGAACTGTTCGCCTATCTGCGGGAGCCGCGGAACCTGCCGCACTACTTCACGCAGATGCAGGAGGCCGAGCCCCAGGGCGGCGAGGCTGTCCACGTCGAGGCGGAGATCCACGGCGAGCACATCGAGGGTGAGGCCTGGCTCAAAGTCGACGAAGCCAACCGCACGTTGTCCTGGGGTTCGCAGGGCCCGCACGACTACCAGGGCGAGCTGAGCATCGCCGACGCCGGCCCCGCCGCGAGCCGCGTGGAGGTCACGCTGCGCAGCGTCCGCGAGGGCTCCGGGGAGGAGATCCAGCGCGGCCTGGAGGAAACGGTCGCGGCGCTGGCGTACACCGCCGTCGCCGACTCGGACGTGGAGCGCAACGATCGCGAGGGCGACCCGGCGGGGAGTTAGTCGGATTAGTGGGCTGCTGCTACTCGCCAACTTGCACCGAAAGGCCGCAGGTGTGTAGCCCGACTGGGAACTGTTGGCGCAGGGCGCGCCGACGTCGAAGCACCCCGATGGAGTTATCCCAGCTGTTCCGCGTTTTGAGGTGGAAGGCGCGGTTGGGGCACTCTCGGACGATGCTGGTCTGGGCGGGGGGTAGAGCGCCGGTGCACGCGGCGGCTGTAGCGCTGGGACCGTACGGGATTCCCGTGCGACGGCCGGGAATCCTGCGGCACAATCCCGGTAGCCGTGCGATCACAGGCCGGTCCGGTGTTCACCGATAGCGAGAGCGGCGACGGCAGAGCCGCCAGGTCCCAGTGGTGCGCCGGCGCGGAGGTCGAAACCTGGTTTCGCCGCGACAGCGCGAAGTTTGTCCGGTCGGTCGGCGGGTAATCGGCGGTGACCCTGACGCCGAGGAGGCCCCGATGACGACCGTACCCGCGGAAGAAGCGGACGAGACCGCCGCCGGCGCTACGGCACTGCGGGAGGTGCTGCCCGCGTTCCCTGCGGGGTCGGCGCTCCCCGCGCGCGGCCTGCTCCGCCTGCCTGGCGTCTACCGTCCGCAAGCTGACACGTGCCTGCTGGCGTCCGCGGTGCGCCGGGCCGGGGTGCCCGTCGCCGCCCGCGCGCTCGACTTGTGCACCGGCACGGGCGCGCTTGCTATCGAACTTGCCCGGGCGGGGGCAGAATCCGTGCTGGCCGTGGATCTTTCGCGGCGGGCGCTGGCGTCGGCACGGGTGAACGCCGCCGTGCGCGGGCTGCCGGTGCGCGTGCGCCACGGCGGCCTGCTCGCCGCCGCGACCGGGGGTCCTTACGACGTCGTCGTGACCAATCCGCCGTACGTGCCAGTGCCGGCGGAACAGGCTCGGCCCGACCGCCGATGCGACGCCGGGGCCGACGGACGCGCGGTGCTGGACCCGTTGTGCGAGGGCGCCCCAGCACTGGTTGCGCCAGGAGGGTTCCTGTTGCTGGTGCAGTCCGTGATGGCCGGCGTGGACCGCTCGGCCCGGCTGCTTACCACCGCGGGCCTGCGGCCGCGGGTCGTCGCCCGGGCGGTGGTCCCGTTCGGGCCGGTCCTTTCCGGACGGACGGACTTCCTCGAGGAGTCCGGCTTCGTGGCCCCGCAGGTGCGCGAAGAGGAACTGGTGGTGCTCCGTGCCGACCGGTGAGGGCCGGGACCACCGGCGGGTGCGGATGGTCCCGGGTGGGCCGCTGCTGATCGAAGGACCGGTGGAGCTGCAGACGCCCGAAGGCAACGTCGTGCGCTCCGAACGATTCCTCGTGGCCGTGTGCACCTGCCGGCGCAGCAAATGCTTCCCGCTGTGCGACACCAGCCACCGTCAGCGGGTCCGGACTCAGGGCAAGGGCTGACGCAATGATGACCGCCCGGCGCGCCAGCACCCCAGCAGGTGCTCGCCGAGGCGGTCCTCGAGGTGGTTCGTGGCATGCACACCGAACACCACGTCCGCCGCAAGCGCCGGTTCCTGATCGAGCAGGTCGCCAACCACGTCGTGGCGCATCACCTGTTCGTGCACCGCGTCGGCCTCGATGTGCTCGGTGTAGAAGAACTTGCACTCCGTGGCCGCGCCGAGCCGGGTGAGCGCCTGCACCATGCGCTGCGCCGAGGGCGCGGTGGTGATCTCCGCGGCGGCGAAGTGGCCGACGAGCGCGCCCCGCAGGGCGCGGTGGAGCCCGAACAGCGACATAGCGTTGACGATCGCCAGCATCGGCGCAGGCACGTAGTCCAGCAGGGCCAGGTAGCCGTCGGGGAGCCCGGCGCCGCGCAGCAGGTCGGCGAACAGCCGCGAGTGGACGTACTCCGGGCGGCCGCCGCCGAACTCGTCGAACTCCACAGCCACGAGCGCCGCCTTGGCCCGGCCCCGCAGGCGCGGGATGACCCACGCGTGCGGATCGGCTTCCTTGAGGTGGTAAATCGAGCGGTGGGCGAACAGCTCCCGCACCTGCCACCACTCGCCCTCGTCGCGCAGGTAGTGGGATACGCCGGCCGCGTCGATCGGCTCGACCAGCAGCGCGGCGAACTCGCCGTCGACGTCGTCGCCACCGGGCGCCGCGGCGCGCAACGCGCTCAGGAAGCGCTCTTCCAGCGCGGCCCGCAGCCGTAGCAGCTCGGGGTCCCATTCCCAGCCGGCGTCGACGCCGGGCAGACCTTGGTAGTGCAGCTCGTAACACAGGTGCAGGGCCAGCTGCAGGTCATCGCCGAATGGATCGGCGTCTGCGATCGCGTCGAGCGGCACAGCCTGCCCCGGTGGAGGAGCGGACAGCGCTTCGGAGACGGCAGCCGACAACGGCCCGCGGCCTGTGGGCAGCTCGGTGGACTGCAGAGTCTTCATGACCGGAGGGTTACCCCGCGGCGGCCGCTTCATGCCCCGCGACGGGCACGGTGTGTTCCTCGAGCAGCCGCACCACGGCGCGCAGCCCACCGGCCGCCGCGGCGCGCTGCGCGGCCGACCCCGTGCCATCGACGAGCACCCGGCCGGCCAGCGACCCGGCAAGGGCGAGGTCGCCGGCTTCCTCGAGCGCGCCGGCGGTGTGCGTGAGCAGGTCTTCGACGAGTTCGGCGGCCGGGCGCTGCCGTTCGAGCCGAGGATCCACCAGAAACCCGGTGAGGCCGTGGCGCGCGGCGGCCCAGACAGCGGCGGCACACACCTGCGGCGACAGGCGCGGGCCTTCGATCCCGCGCTCCAGGTCGGCCAGCGCGGTCCGCACGAGGGCGCGGGACAGCACGGCTTGCAGTACCGCGCCGTCGACCGTCGCGGCGGTGTCGGCCACGCGCAGTTCCACCGTCGGCAGCCGTGGTGACGGCCGGGCCAGCCAGAAACTCTGGTTGCGGTCGACGAGCGCGCCGCACTCCACGAGCGCGTCGACCGTGCTCTGGTACTCCGCGTGGCTGCGGAAATGCGGAGCGACGCCGGAACCAGGGAAACGGGTCTGCAGCACCATGCGCCAGCTGTGGTAGCCGGTGTCGCGGCCGTCGGCGAACGGCGAGTTGGCCGACAGCGCCAGCAGCACCGGCAACCAGGGGCCGAGGTGATTCACCACCGCGACGGCAGTGTCCGGGTCGTCGACGCCGACGTGCACGTGGCAGCCACAGGCTTCGTAGTCGGCGGCGAGAGGGCCGTAGGCCTCGTGGATCTCCGCGTACCGGCCCTGCGGCTCCGGCTGCGCCCCACGACCCGGCAGAGACACGGGCGTGCCGGACGCGACGAGCGCGCAGTCCTCGGCGGCCGCGGCAGCGGCGAGCAACCGGCGCCCGCTGGTCATCTGGACCCGCAGCTCGTCGGCACTCGTGCAGACGCCGGTGGCCAGCTCCAGCTGCGTCGGGCGCAGCTCCCGCTGCACAATCGCGCCTTCCGGCAACCGGCCGTGGTGCCCGCAGCGCGCCAGTACGCGGTCCGCGCATGGTGCTGTCCGGCCCGTGCGCGGGTTAACGAGGAGGAACTCCTCCTCGACCCCGATCGTCGTCCCCGCCCCATCCATGAGAACTCGGCTACCCGTTTGCGCGGCGGTGAACCGGGATCGCGCGCCGGAGACAGGCCTCGCGCAACGTGACGTCGAGCCGCGGCGAGATCGGCACGAGCCAGTCGGGTTGCGGGCGCTCCTCATCGCGCGGCTGTTGCGCGCCGAGGGCCGTGAGCGCTGCACCAGCGGAGCCCCCGGAGGGCGGGCTCACGAGGGGACCACCCAAGACCACCGCGGAGAAGCCACTGGCCGTCATGACCGGCACGTCGAGCGGCATCGGGCTCGAATTGGCCAAGCAGTTCGCCCACCACGACTTCGACGTCATGCTCGCCGCTGAAGACAATGAG
The DNA here is from genome assembly GCF_040654155.1 of Amycolatopsis sp. NPDC050768. Classification (NCBI taxonomy): domain Bacteria; kingdom Bacillati; phylum Actinomycetota; class Actinomycetes; order Pseudonocardiales; family Pseudonocardiaceae; genus Amycolatopsis; species Amycolatopsis sp. NPDC050768. Next base: position 62,859 of record NZ_JBFAHL010000031.1, on the reverse strand, counting down.
CTGACCGAGGCCGCCGAGCAGGTCCGGTCTTGCGGCGCGACGGTCGAGCAAGTGCGGACGGATCTCACCCGCCGCTTAGGCGTGGAAGAACTCGTCGAGCGCGTCGCCGCCACGGGCCGCCCGGTCGAGGCGCTTGTCGTCAACGCAGGCGTCGGCATCAACGGCGAGTTCGCCAGCGACACGCGCCTCGACGACCAGCTGACCGTCGTGGACCTGAACGTGCGCTCGGCGGTGCACCTGGCCAAGCGCGTGGTACCCGGTCATGGTCGAGCGCGGTCGCGTGCGGTCGCGGGCGGTCGCGGGCGGGTGCTGTTTACATCGTCGATCGCGGGGACCGCGCCGGCGCCGTACCAGGTCGTCTACTCCGCGTCCAAGGCGTTCCTCACCTCGTTCTCCGAGGGCCCGCGCGCGGACGTGAAGGACAAGGGCGTGACGGTGACGGCGCTGCTGCCCGGCGCTACCGACACGGGGTTCTTCGAACGCGCGGGCATGGAGGATACGAAGATCGGCGCGGGCAAGAAGGACAGCGCGGCCGACGTCGCGGAAGCCGGGTTCGCCGCGCTCATCGCGGGCGAGGACAAGGTCGTGGTCGGGGCCAAGAACAAGGCGACCGCCGCCGCGTCGCGGACGCTGCCGGACGCGGCAAAGGCGGCGCAGCAGGGGAAGATGATGAAACCGGGTTCGGCCGAGGAGTGACCAAGAGGCCGGTCGGATTACCGTGCGCTGTACCAGGGTAGTTCTGGAAAGTGCGAATCGTGATCACCGGTGCGAGCGGGAACATCGGGACGGCGCTGCTGCGCGAGCTGGACTCCTCGTGGGAGGTGACCGGCGTCGCTCGGCGCGTTCCCGACCTCGCCGTCGAGCCGTACTCCGGTGTGTCCTGGCTGCAGCTCGATCTCGGTGAACCCGGGGCCGAGGAAGCACTGGCGCTGGAGTTTGACGGTGCGGACGCGGTCGTGCACCTCGCGTGGGCGATCTCGCCGGGGTGGGGTGAGCCGGCGATGTGGCGCACCAACGAAAACGGAACCCGACACGTGCTCGACGCCGCGGCGAAAGCGGGCATCGGGCACGTGGTGTGCGCGTCGTCGGTAGCCGCGTACGGGCCAGGGCCGCGCGGCGAAAAGGTGGCCGAAGAGTTCCCGCGCACCGGGATCCCGGTCAGCGCCTACAGCCGCGGCAAGGCGGAGCTGGAGACGGTGCTCGACGCGTTCGCCGCGGCGCACCCGCAAGTCGAGCTCGCACGGATCCGACCGTGCGCGGTGCTGCAGCGGCCGGCGGCGGGCGAGTTCACGCGCTGGCTGCTGGGCCCGGTGATCCCACCCGGGCTGCTGGCCGGGCGGTTGCTGCCCATCCCGCTGTGGAACGGCCTGCGAGTGCAGGCGGTGCACTCCGACGACGTGGCCTCGGCCGTGCGGCTGATCCTGCAGCAGCGCGCGACCGGACCGTTCAACCTCGCCGCGCCGGACGTGCTGGACGCCAACGCCCTCGCACGGCTCTTCGGCGGCCTGCGCCTGCCGGTGGGCAAGCCGGTGGCGCGGTTCGCGGCCCGCCTCGCCTGGACGGCCGGGCTGCAGCCGCTGCACCCCGGATGGCTCGAACTCGCCAACCATGCGGCACTCGTGGACACGACCCGTGCGGAGTTCGTGCTGGGGTGGCAGCCTCGGCACAGCACCGAGGAAACGCTGGCGGAGCTGGTCGAGGGGTTGCGCGGCAAAGCGGCCGGGGCGTCGCCACCGCTGGCCGGAGCGACCACCGGCTTGCGCGCGCGAATGCGCGCACTCGCGCGGTGGCGGCCGACGCACCAGTCGCAGGCGTGAGGGGGCGTGGTGGAGACCGTCGACGCGATCGTGGTCGGGGCCGGGCACAACGGACTCGTGGCCGCGAACCTGCTGGCCGACGCCGGCTGGGACGTGCTGGTGCTGGAGGCGACGGACACCCCGGGCGGGGCGGTGCGCACCGCCGAGGTGACCGCGCCAGGCTTCCGCAACGACCTGTGCAGCGCGTTCTTTCCGATGTCGGCCGCGTCGCCGATCATGCGCGGGCTGGGGCTGGAAAACCACGGCCTGCGCTGGCGGCACGCGCCCGACGTGCTCGCGCACGTGCTGCCGGACAACCGCTGCGCCCTGCTGTCGCGCGACGTCGAACGCACGGCCGCGTCCGTGGACCGGTTCTCCGCCGGTGACGGCGACGCGTGGCAGGAGCTGTTCGCGCAGTGGCAGCACCTGCGCGACCGGCTGCTCGACGCGTTGTTCACGCCGTTCCCGCCTGTGCGGCCGGCCGCGCGGTTGCTGCGGCGCACCGGCACCGCGGAGGCTCTGCGCCTCGCGCGGATGTTGACGTTGCCCGCCCGCCGGTTCAGCGAGGAACGGTTTTCCGGGGCGGGCGCGCGGTTGCTGCTGGCGGGCAACGCCGCACACAGCGACCTGTCGGTGGACAACGCCGGCAGTGCGGTTTTCGGCTGGCTGCTGGCGATGCTGGCGCAGGACGTCGGGTTCCCGGTGCCCGAAGGCGGGGCCGGAGAGCTGGTATCGGCGTTGGTGAAACGGCTGGGCGACCGCGGCTCGGTCCAGTGTGGACGGGAAGTCGACGAAGTCCTCGTCGCCGGCGGCCGGGCGGTGGGCGTGCGGTGCGCCGACGGCGACGCGATCCGCGCCCGGCGGGCCGTGCTGGCCGACGTGCCGGCGCCCACGCTGTACGGGAAGCTGGTCGCGCCGGAGTGGCTGCCCGGCCGGCTGATCCAGGATCTGGACGGGTTCGAGTGGGACAGTGCGACCGTGAAGGTCGACTGGGCGTTGTCCGGCCCGGTGCCGTGGACGGCGCACGAAGCCGCGGGTGCCGGGACCGTCCACTTGGGCTGCGACGAGGACGGCTTGGCCGCCTTCGGCGCCGAACTCGCCCACGGCCGCGTGCCCCGGCGACCGTTCCTGCTGCTGGGCCAGATGACCACGGCCGACCCGACCCGCTCACCCGCGGGAACCGAAGCGGCATGGGCCTACACCCACGTGCCGCGCGGTTCGGTCACGACGCCGTCCGCGTTGTCGCGGCGGGCGTCGGCCATCGAGGACTCGATCGAACGCCAGGCGCCGGGCTTCCGAGACCGCATCCTGGCGCGCTACGTCCAAGGTCCGGCCGAGCTCGCCGCCCACGACCGGAGCCTCGTCGGCGGTGCCATCAACGGCGGCACCACCGCGATCCACCAGCAGCTCTTCTTTCGACCCGTGCCCAGCCTGGGCCGCGCCGACACCCCCGTGGACCGCCTCTACCTCGCCGGCGCTTCCGCCCACCCCGGCGGCGCCGTCCACGGCGGACCGGGCGCCAACGCAGCCCGCGCGGCGTTGGCGCGCAACGGAATCTTCGGTGGAGGTTACGCGACGCTGATCAAGGCGGCGCACCGCGCGGTGTACGGCTGAGAGCCGTCGGGCGTCTATTGAGGATTCATGAACCGGGTGCGGCCGAACGCGGTTCCGGGTTACGGCCCGACGGCCTTGCGGGCCCGGCCCTCCGCCAGCGCGGCCAGGCGCGCCAGCGACTCGCGGTTGCGCGGCCGCAGCACCAACGCCTGCAGGGCTTCGGGGAGCAGCTTTCCCGGCCCCCGCAAGGCACGCTCGCGCATGCGCACGAGCGTGCCTCCGCTGGACCCACCGTCGGGGGTCAGCGTCACTTCGACGTCCGCTGTGCCGAAGGGCCAGCCCTGTGCCTCGAGCCGGAGCGATTCCCCCGGTGAGACGGCGAGGACGACCGTGGTGTCCTCCAGCTGCAACGGCCACGCACCGACACTGTGGTGCAGCCGCGCGCCGACCGCGGGCCAGACCCCGTCGACGTCCCGAATGTGGGAGCTGCCGACCACCCAGCCCGAATAGGCCCAGCCGTCGCCGAGGACGGCGAACACCGCAGACGGTGGGGCGTCGACCACGCGGGTCACTTCGATCATCAGTCCCTCCTCGGCGGCCGGCATTCAGCCCTGCCGCGGTGGTAGTGGGCGCTCACACGCGGTGGCACCCTGCGCTGTGCTGCGGACAGTCGTGTCCGGCTCGTGCCGGAGCCGTCGGCTGACCTCGGGCATCGGTGGCCCCCTTCGTTTGCGGTCCGGTTACCCGCGGGTGAGCCGGGTAATCAGGCGCCGACGAGCGAGTTCGAAGCAGAGCGCCGGATGCCGGGCGCCCCCGACCGGGTGTTCGTCCTCGCCGCTGACACCGGTCGGCTCGGCGCGTGGCTGCCCGGGCGCATCTGCGCCCGCGAAGGCGAACCACCGGGTCTCGACGTTGGCGTGTACCCAGTCGACGGCGCCGACCAGCCACCGGTGGTGCTGACCGCGCTGCGCACCGGCTGCGGCTCCGGCGTCGCCACCGCGTAAGGCAATCGATTATCCGGGACAAACCATCGGCACGGGGAAAGCGAGGATAGCCATGACAGCCTGGTGGGGACTGGCAGCGCTGGTGGGGATACCGGGGACTTCGGGCTGCTTTGGCTGCACCGGCCCGAGACGCGGGAGTCGGTGGATCCGCTGGCGGCCTACCCGAGCGCGCACGAGCCCGCTCTCCCGGACGCAGACGCGGCGCACACCCTGCTCATGCTGCCGCGGATCACGCAGAAGATGCAGCACAACGACGGCGCCGGTTGGCGGCAACCGCAGTCGCTCACGGTCCCGCGAGCTCTCTCCGGCAACCAGGAAGCCCCCTCCTCCACAGCACGACCGGTGACCCCCACCGGCGATCCGAAGTCCCCGCCTCGGAAAGACTGCCACCGTCGGCGTAGCGACGGAACCCGTGACGACACGGGTACGCGCCTCGGAATCCCGCACCATCTCCGGCGACCTCTTCCCGGAACCCGGTTCAGCTACCGCCGCGCCACCGGCACCCGAACAGCTTCGAACGACGGCACCACCAACGCCAGCACCGGAAACCGAAACCGAAACCGATCCAGCTTCAGCTCCAGAGACGCGATCCTCAACGCCCGCCGGAGCCGGATCGTCCGAACCGGCTCCCCGAAAACCGATCAAGCTCCGCGACGTCGCGCGAGCATTCGCGGACGAGTTCCTCGCTACCGTGCCTGTGGAACCGCAAGGCGGCCCAACAGCCGCTGCTTGACCGCAGGGCCACCTGCGGACACGCCATCTCCAGGCCACATGGTGGTCTTCGTCGGCGCGCCACCACGGGGTCTACCCGATCATCCCCGTGGGAAACACGCAGAACGGTGGGCGGATGCAACGCGCGAGCGACAGCGTGAATGTCCGGACGCCCACCTTTGGGTTTAGCCGCAGGCACTGCACCCGCGCAGAGTCGCGCCCTGCGGGCCCGGGGGTTCCCAGACCCCGGATCGCGGGGCCCGTCTGCCGGCCTCCGGGCGCTCGTGAACCGGTGAGTCGCTACCCGCGCCAGCTGTCCCGGCGCTGGCGATCCAACGTCCTTCGGCGCTGCGCCCGAGACGCAGTCACGCAGCGACGTTCAGCGGGGCCTGGCTCGACCCCTGCTTCGCCCTCGGCAGAACCGCATCCGACGAGGTCACGAGGGCGCCGATGGCGGCGGCCATGGGCTCACGCAAGCAATTCGACCTGAGTGGCGGCATCGGCCATGCCTCTTGGTCCGGTCAACCGCGCTCTGCACGGTGGAGCGGAGTCAGCGCTGGTCAAGCTGGGTGCGCAGGTCGTGGATCGTGTTCTCGGCGTCGGCGAGCTGGTCTTGCAGGCCGATGATGCGGGCGGCGGCGGTGAGGGTGTGGCCTTCGTCGAGTTGTTCGCGCAGCCGGACCACGAGGGTGAGCTGGCGGCGGGAGTAGCGGCGGTGGCCGCCGTCCGAGCGCTGTGGGCGCACCAGGTCCGCAGTGTCCAGGCTACGCAGGAACGCTTCCTGCACGCCCAGCATCTTCGCGGCCTGTCCGGTGGTGAAGGCTGGATAGTCCTGGTCGTCGAGGTTGCCCAGATCAGCCACACACATCTCCTTGACCGGTCGTCACGCTCCCCAGGAACTCCAGATTATCTAGCGCGAGCACTTGACACAACTTGCAGTGCGCGCTATAGAAATGGATGAGCGGTACATGACCTGGTCTCAAGCACGACGACGTTGCCGGGGAGTGATCGACGATGCCGGACATCACCCGCCGCGAGGCGGTGACCAGCGGGTTCGCCGAGCTGGTGTGCGCCGATGCGGCCTGGCTGCGCGCGGAGTTCGACGCGATCATGTCCGCCAATTTCGACGCTTTCCCTCCGTATCCAGCGAGGCGCCGGCCTGGATCCACAGGTCCGCAGCGATCCGGCCGCAGGCCCCGCGCCGTCGCCACCGGCGGCCGGCTGGTTGGCGTGGTGCCGGCGATACGAGGTGGGCATCGGCAGCGTTCCCCTCCGCTGACCGGTGCGCTCCTGTGGTCAGCGAACGCGACGGTGATCTCGAAAGGCAGGTGATGCCAGCACACCTGGAGCCCGCTCGGCTGTCGTTCTTTCGCCCCGGCGGGGATGTCTGCATCGACAGACGGCCGAGGAGACCTGGCAGTGGTCCCGGCCCGGCGTCTCGTGGCGCACCCCTCGCGACACCTCCGGCCCGGCGGTATGGCAGCCGGGACGGGCCCCGGGTGATCGAAGGATCGATTGCACACACAGGATTCTCAAGAAGTGTTTCCCACCGAACTGGTCCCGGCCCCGCCGCCAGCGTTGCGGCGGGAGCCGGACCCCGACGATGACACGAAACCAGCCCTTGCCTCCGCACAAGGCAGGGTGGCGTACAGATTGACGAGCCGCCTCCGGCCCCGGCACACCGGTGGCGGTACAGGGAAGGAGCGAAGGAGGGATGGTCATGTTGATGCGGACCGACCCGTTCCGGGAGCTGGACCGGCTGACCCAGCAGTTCTTCGGCGCCAACGGCACCACATCGCACCCGGCGGTAATGCCGATGGACGCCTACCGGGCCGGCAACGAGTACGTGGTGCAGTTCGACCTGCCCGGGGTCGCGCCGGACTCCATCGACTTGGGCGTGGAGCGCAACGTGCTGACCGTGAAAGCCGAACGCACGCCGGCCTACGACGAAGGCACCGAGGTCCAGGTGTCCGAACGACCACGCGGGGTGTTCTCCCGCCAGCTGTTCCTGGGCGACACCCTCGACGCCAACAACATCGCAGCGCACTACGAGACGGGTGTGCTGACGCTGCGGATGCCGATCGCCGAACAGGCCAAGCCACGCAAGATCGCGATCAGCGGCGAGAGCGAGTCCAAGCAGATCAACGCCTGAGCGTCTCGAACCCCTGGCTCGGCGTTGTGGCCCCGCCCGCGTGGCATCGAATGCTGCCGGGCGGGGCCGCGTCGCCGTCGACCCTCGCACAGCAGGAGGAAAGCGGTACCGATGGCTACCACCCGACGCCGACCGGTCACGATCGCCACCACGCTGGCCACCACGGCCCGCGACCTTCGGCGCGCGGTCCGCGCGGCCGATCCGGCCAAGACGCCCAGCCTGGCACAGCTGCGTGACTCCGGCTGGCAGCTGACCCAGCTCACCGGCGAGCTGACCGATCTGGTGACCCTCCTGGCCGAACACACCGGCCACCACACCCAACGTCCCGGGCAGCTTCGCCAGGCCGACGGCGCGCCGGGCACCGCATATCTGGCCTCCGCATGCCGGGAACTGGCCACCCTGCGCCGCGCCCTCGACACCGCCCACAGCGCGGCGCGCGACTACTACACCGAGATCAGCCAGCTCAACCCAGCTGTGCCCGGTTCGCTCCGGTCCTGGCCATGAACCCCTCCCACCCCGCAGACCTGCCCGACCCCCACGCGGTGCTCGGCGTGGCTCCCGGCGCCAGCGCGGCCGAGATCACCGCCGCCTACCGGCGCGCCGTGCGTGAGTGCCACCCCGACGCACCACACCCGGACCGCGAACGACTCGCGGCCGTGATCACCGCCTACCGCCACCTCCGCGACCACCTCGCGCGGCAACCCACCGAACCGCACCGGCCCTCCACACCAGGCCACGACATCCACGTGCGCGTGCACCCCCGCACCACACCGCCAGAACCAGACGTGCGCGCCGGCCCCGTCCACCGCCACCCGCACCGACACAGCTGGTGACCGCGGAGCTTCGGTTTGGGCACCGACGAGCGCGCGATCGCGGCATGGATGGCGAACATGCGGCCGTTCTGCTCGGTCTCGTCACCGAAGACGTCCGACTCGGCGGAGAGCCCACCACAAAAGATCTTGTAACACCACGGCGCCGGTACCCCGCACCGAGACGACAATCGTAGACACGCAGCGCGACGGCATGGCGCGCGGCGGACCCACCGGCAGGACGTTCACCCCCCTCGCCTGCCGGTGGGCCGCATTACGCGAGTGCCGCCACGACGCCCGCGAGGCCGGCATTCGGCGGCCCGATGAGGAACACGGTGCGGACATGCGCGAGAGCTTTCACGACGAGCTGAACCGCCTCAGTGCACAGACGGGGCAGATGTGCACGCTCGCGGCCGACGCGATCCGCCGGGCAAGCAGAGCACTGCTGACCGCAGACCAGGACCTCGCCGAGCAGGTGATCGCCGCCGACGCCGAGATCGACTGGGCCCGTGCAGACTGCGAGTCGCACGCCCAGGCCCTGCTGGCCCTCCAAGCACCCAAGGCACACGACCTGCGGACCATCCTGGCCGCGATCTACTGCGCCGAACGGCTCGAGCGGATGGGCGACCTGGCCGCCCACATCGCCGGCATCGCCCGCTTCGCCCACCCCCACCACGCCGTGCCCGCCCAGCTCGAATACGACTTCGCCGAGATGGCCGACGCCGCCGCCAGCATGGCGGACCGACTCGCCGAACTGATCGACCACCAATGCCCCTGCGGATTCACCGACCTCGCCGACATCGACCAGACCATCGACACCACCCACGCCCACATCCTCACCCTGATCACCAGCGACCAGTGGCCCCACGGCATCCAGACAGCCATCAACCTCGCCCTGCTCGCCCGCTTCCACGAACGCTTCGGCGACCACGCCGTCGCCGTCGCCAACCGACTGCGCTTCGCCGCCACCGGCGAACTTCCCTTCCACACCCACACCTAACTCGACACCACGTGCAGGTCAGAGGGCTGAACAAGACGATGAATGACAACGCCCAGCGGCCGGTCAATCCGGCACGCCGGGCAGTTGGTACTCCCCGAGTTGAGATCCCTGAGGAGCTGAATCAGCGGTACTGGCTGGACAGCTTCTTGGCGTTGGCGAGAGCCACGTCGTAGGCCAGCGGTGCGGTGGCGATGTCGTGCAGGCAGCCGGCGCACAACACGCCACCGGGGCCGGGTTCGGCTTCCCCCTCCGCGGAGGCTGAACATGCCCGACACCCCCAGCCCCGCACCCGGCCAGATCGCTACACCGAACTCGACGTCTTCGCCGACTACGGCAGCTTCCTCGTCCAAGACGACACCGTCCGCCCCCACACCAACCGCGCCTTCATCACTGACCTGATGAACAACCTCATCGCCACCACCGACGGCGCCATCGGCGTCGGCACCGCCCGCCGCCGCACCCTCCCCGTCACCCTCGACATCCGCACCGAGCACCTGAAGACAACCTCGACGACTGGGACCACGTCAGCCGAAGCCGGCCTCCGCATCACCAGCGGCCGCATCGTCGTGTCCAAACTCGACTACCGACCCACCACTCCCCGCACCGCCGTCCCACCCGGCAACTACACCGCCCACACCTACGCCACAGGCTTCGACACCATCTCCGACGACCGCATCGACGGCAACGACACCTACCACGTCGTCCTCTGGCCCGGCCCCATCGTCGAACCCCACGTCCTCAAGCGATACCCACACCTCCCCATCCCTGGCTGAACGAAACGCGGCCACGCGTTCCTGGTGATCCGCCTCATCGCCTCCGGCCACCCGCCGGCAGATGCGGAACGCTGGCCCGCCTCGGTGCCGAGCTGGTCAACGGCAACCGGTAAGGGCCTGACGTTCCTTCGCCTGCTACGTCGCCGGCCTGTGGAGCTACCGAGGAGCCACGACCCCGTTCCCCGGCGCTACAGGGCTCAGCTTCGCGGCGAAGGCTAGGATCGCTGCCCTACTCGCCCTGCGCGAGCAGCTCAACGCACTACCCAGCAGCGTGCGCGCCGACATCGCCACCGAGCTCATCGACCGGACCATCGATCTGACCCGCCGGATTAGCCAGCTCCGTCGTCACATCGAGAAGCTCGTCGAGTCCATCGCACCGCGGCTAATGACCATCCCCGGCTGCGCGGGCCTGACTGCCGCCAAGATCCTCGGCGAGACCGCCGGAGCAAGTCGATTCCGATCCTCGGCTGCGTTCGCCATGCACGCCGGAACAGCTCCGATCCCGGTCTGGACAGGCAACCGGACGCGATTCCACCTCAATCGCGGTGGCAACCGACAACTCAACGCGGCCCTGCGCCGCATCGCTGTGACCCAGCTGCGGATCCACCCATCGGCCCAGACACTGATCCAGCGCCGCATCAACCACGGCGACTCCAAAACCGAAGCGATCCGCGTCCTACGCCGACACCTCGCCGACGTCGTCTACCGCCAGCTCATCAACGACACGCCCCACACACCCGAACAGGGACGCCAACCAACCGCCGCTTGACATAGGAGATTCACGGGCGTGCCTTCCCGACCGACGCGCCAACGTCGGCCTTGCTTGAGAGCCTGAGCTGATCACCGGGAAGGTACGCCCCTCACCGGGCTGATCCACAGGTTTCAAGCATTGCTCGGACCGCGACGGCCTTCGTGTCAGTCTCCCTCCGGGCCCACGGGGCCGGTCAGGCTCTGGCGCACCCCGGTCGCCGACGCCTTCTCGACGGCGTCGACGAGGCGGTGCCGAGTGAGCGCGTACGCGAAGTTGGGCACCTCGTGCGTGCCGTCGGCGAGGTCCCGGGCGAGCTGTGCGTAGAGCTGCGCCACGTTGTGCGCCGGGCCGGTCAGCTCCCGCCCCACTCCGGCGAAGTACGCGTCCGGCACGGCGAGTTCGGCCACCCGCGGGTCGTCGCCCGGCCCCCTTCCAGCAGGAGGGGCGCAACCTGCAGACTGCCGACCGCGGAGGTCACAACCAGGTCGCCCTCGGTGCCGTTGATCTCCCAACGCAGGTTGTCGCCGCGGGAGGCTCCGCGGCGGTAGTGGATCGACGCGGCGGCTCCCGAGTCCAGGGTGCCGGCGATCATCACCTGGTCGGGCGCGCTGACCGGCGCCGTGCTGCCGTCGTCCGACAGCGTCACCTCGGTGCGTCCGCGGACCAGGCGGGCGTCGAGGTCGGCGAACCCGCCGAGCACATGGTGGACGGCCTCCAGCGCGTGCACGGTGGGTACGGTCAGGGTGGTGGCGCCGTTGGCGTCGTCGTACCAGTACAGGTGGCCCCGGTCCGCGGTCGGGCCCCACGCGACGCCGGAGTCGACCAGCGTGCTGCCGAGCACCCTGCCCGCGTACCCCTGGGCGACCAGGTCACGGGCGTAGTGGACCTCGGGGGCAAAGCGCGCCTACAGCCCGACGGCCGTCCGCACTCCGGCGTGTGCGGCCATCGCGGTGAGATCCCCGGCCTCCGCGAGGCCGACGCCCAGGGGCCATTCGCTGTAGACCGTCTTCCCCGCGGACAGTGCCGCGGAGATGATCTCCCTGTGGTGGGCGATCTTCACGGCGACCACCACCAGATCGACGGCGGGGTCGGCGATGAGGTTCGCATGGTTGTCGTACGCAGCGTCCGCGCCGAACTCCTTGGCGGCGGCCTCGGCGGACTCCTGTCGCGACGTGCTGACCGCACGCAGGTCGTACCCGGGCAGCGCCCGCAGCGCGGGGACATGGCCGAGTGCGGCCCATCCGCCGGTGCTGCCGCCGACAATGCCCACGCCGATCGTCTTGTCCCGCTCCACCGTCATCACATCCTCCACAATCTCTCTTCTCTCCATAATGAAGTTTCGCCCGGTGGTTCGGGGGCGTCGCCCTCCGCGCAGGCGGCGGCGCCGCCACGCTCCTGCTTGTCCGCACAGCAGTGCAGGGAACGGAAACGGCTACCTTGCCGGGGATGCGGATACGGCGCAGCCGGGTACATGGGGCTCAGGAGCAAGCGCTGCTCGGTACACCTCACGTCGTATGCATCGGCGGCAACAGCGCTCCGAGGCGCTGACGCAAAACGTCGTCAGCCTGGTGTGTGCGCCGACCGGGCAAGCCCTGCCCGGCGGGGGACGCCGCAGTTGACCGGAGCGTTGTACAGCCGGCATGCGTGCGACGCCCTCGCTCGGGGCCGCCGGACCGATTGGCCGACCTATGACAGCTCAATAGCCGGCGGTCAGCGCGCCGTCGATGGCGAGAGCCGCGCCGGTGATGAACGGGCTCTCGTCACTGAGCAGGAAGGCGGCGAACGCAGCAATCTCCGCCTCATCGGCGGCCCGGCCGGTCGGCTGCTTGTCGAGGAGGGCCTGCGCGGCTTCCGGATTGCCGTCGACAACGCTGCGCCACAGCGGCGTGTTCACCAGCCCCGTCACCAGGGCGTTCACCCGCACGCCGGACCTGGCCGCGTCGAGCGCCGTCGAACGGGTGAGGCCCACGACACCGTGCTTGGCAGCCGCGTAGGCCGGAGCCCCCGGGTCACCCACCACACCGACAACGGAGGCGTTGTTGACGATGGAACCGCCACCTCTGGCCACGATCGCCGGAATCTCGTGCTTGAGGCTGTAGAAAACGCTGGTCAGGTTGAGGGCGATGACACTGTCCCAGAAGGACGCGTCGATGTCCCCGAGCGCTCCCTGGCTGTTGCCGCCGCCCGCGTTGTTGAAGGCGCCATGCAGGCCACCGAACTCGTTGACCGCGACATCGACCAGATGGGCAACCTCCTCCTCGACCGTCACATCCGTCGGAACGAACAGGGCCTTGCCACCCTCCCGGACGATCTCCGCCGCGGTCGCCTCGCCACGCTCCTTGTCACGCGCCCCGATGAGCACCGTTGCCCCCTCGGACGCGGCGCGCCTCGCAAAGGCCGCGCCCATACCGGAGGATCCTCCGGTAACCACGATGACCTTGGACTGCAGACGGTTGGACATGCTTCTCCTTTCGTTGCCCGGCATGGCAGGGAGGCCACGGCCGCCGGGGGACCTCAACGGCCCCGTATGCGGACTTGGTAGGTCGAGAACCTGCAGCACGTCCGGCTCGGCGAATGCGTAGAGTGGAACGGCTCGCCCGCCGCCATTCCCAGAGGGGTACCTGACAATTACCTGGTACGTCTCCCGTACCTGGATCAAGTCTCCGGAACAGGAATCAACGCGACAAGAGGGCATTTTGAAGTGCCCAGGTATCACCGAGGGAACCGACCCCCGGGACGGGGGCTGCTCCTGTGATCCGCAATTTGCCGCCAACTTTATACCTGGTTACGCTTGTATACTTCCTGGTATGACGCAGGTGATCACGGAACCACGGGAGACAGACACCGAACTGTGCGAACGAGGCCATGACCTCATCCGCAGCGTGCTGGAACGCATCGGCGACAAGTGGTCGGTCGTGGTGATCTGCAAGCTCGCCGACACCACCCGCGGGTTCAACGAACTGCGCCGCCTCAGCGGCCCCAGCCCCATTACCCAGCGGATGCTCAGCGCCACCCTGCGAAGGCTTCAGCGTGACGGTCTCGTCACGCGGACCGTCCACAACACCAAGCCCCCGCGCGTCGACTACGCCCTCACCGCGCGCGGGCTCAGCTTGCTGGGCATTGTCCAGTCACTGGCGCGTTGGGCAGAGGACAACTCCGGCGGCATCCTGGACTCAAGAACGACTTTCGACGCCGAACAGGCCTGACAGACCGCTGGAACCTCCCGCCGGTGAGAAGCGTAATTCCCCAGGCGAGGGTCAGGCGGAGCCGGTTGCGCTGCGTGATTGCGCGGCTGCGGATACAGCCTCCGTGTCAGGCGTCCGGAGTCCAGTTCTCCAGTTTGTCCATCCGGAATCGGGTCAGCACCAGCGAGTCGATCAGCCAGTGCCCGTCGACCTTTCGGTAGGTCTCGGTACTGTCCGTAGCCGTCATGGCCCCCCGGGCGTCCTTTCCGGCAGGGAAGGTCAGCAGGTCCTCCATGACCCAGATCCCGGACGCCGTGTCCGCCCCAGAGCGGACCTGCTGGAGCGGACGGCCTCCGTCGTTTCGGAGTGCCCGGCTGTTTCCGAAACGAGTGGCGCGGTCCGTGTCCCTACAGCGGTTGTCAAGCGGCCCGGCGCTCGGGTGGCCGGTAGGGGGTTTCGTTGCGGAGCCTGGCGAACAGGACGTCGAACCCCTGATGTCCACGATCCGGATGTCCGGATCGTTCAGGTGGTCGGCGAGCCAGGTGGTCTCGGTCAGGACTCGTTGTCGGCAGAGGGAACGACGGGGATGAGCAGACGAGAGTCGAACCGACCTCCGGTGTGGATGACGTGACGGCCGCGGTTGCGATCCAACGTGTGCCCGGCGACGAACACCGTCTCCGGATACGACTGGATGTCGGTGCCCTTCACCAGCACTCGCAGCGACTCCCCGGCGCGGTAGAAGGTTCTGGAGGGCCACAACTCGACCTCGACGGGGACGATCTCGTGGGGCACGAGACGGCGTTCGGTGCGGTGCGTGTGGACCGGTTGCTGCCGAGTTGACGTCGCCGGATCGAGGTCCCGGTGAGAGACGCGCTGCCAGCCGTGAGTGCTCTGGCCGTCGTCCTGCCAGGTGAAGTACGGGAAGTTGACGACGACTCCTTCGGCATCGAGCTTTTGGACCGCGACGAAGAGGTCGGCGTCGTCGGAGCCGTCGAGGGAGATCCACAGTTTCAGCGCGCGTACCCCGTGATCTCGGTGTCTTCCGCGAACGTGTAGGAGAAGGTGGCGGTGATCTCGGTCGCGGTCGCGTCGTAGCTGGCCGTGGCCTCCCCCGGTACCGGCTGCTCGGTGACGGACGCCGTCGCGGCGTCGAGGAACAGTGGCTTATGGACGGTGCGCTTGATCGGCCACTCGTTCTCGTTTCGCCACCAGCCCGAGTAGTGCGCGTCGCGGATCTCGATGCGCACGTGCGGCCAGGTGTCGACTTCGTTGTGTTCGTCCTTCAAGTAGCGGTCGAAGAACGCGATCTGCCACCGGCTTCGTCAGGCCGCCGTCGACGCGTAGCACCTGACCGGTGATGTAGGACGCGTCGTCAGAGGCTTGGAACGCGACCGCGGCGGCGACCTCCCCCGTGCGCGCCCAACGGCCCAGCTGAATCCCGAGCGCATCGACCATGTTGGCGCGCACCGCGTCGGCAGTCAGGCCTTGTTCTCGGCCATCGCCGCGTGTCGTGCGAGCCAGCCTTCAGTCAGCGTCATTCCCGGCGACACCGCGTTGACCCGGACCCCGCGCAGCGCGGCTTCGGCCGCCAGGTAACTGGTCAAAGCCACGACGGCGGCGTTCGTGATTCCAGTGACCGCGGCGCCTGGAACCAGAACGTGCGCAGTAGCTCCCGCAACGTTGACGATCGCGCCGCCGGTCATCCTGGGCAGAGCGGCCTTGGCGATCCGGACAAACCCGCGAAGTTTCGTATCGAGCGCTGCACCGAGCACACCGTGCTCGGCGTCGGCAAGTGGCGCCGACGTGATCTGGGGTCCAGCGCAGTTGACGACAATGTCGAGCCGACCGTTCCAGTCGTACGCGTTGCCGACGGCGGCGGCGACGGACTCGCTGGGGCGCACATCTGCGTGTACGGCCAGCGTTTCCCCACTCAGACGTGCCGCGGCGTCCTTCACGGCGGTCTCATCCCGGGCGAGCAGCGCGACAGCGGCGCCCTGCTCGACCAGTAGCTGCGCTACGGCGTACCCAATACCGCGGCTGGCCCCGGTCACCAGCGCCGTGCGCCGCCCCGACTGCTCGGTGCGTGACACCATTCGTGTCTCCTTCTGCTTGTCCCCGGAAAGTTCCGCCGGAACGGTGCTTCCACTGCAACGCGGTCCAGCCTGGGCTGACAAGTCGGCCTAACAGGGCCGTTCACGTAGTGCTCGCCACCGAGCTGCCCGGCTCTCGCGTCGCTAACACACGCTGGGGCACGATCGAGGCGCTCAAGCCCCAAACGGGGAGGAATCATGGATAGTCCCGGAGTGCTCCGGACACCGAACAGCTCACCGACCCGTCTCATCGATGCGCTGCAGGTGCGGCCGGGCCGCCGCGCGGTGGCGGTGGGCACCTTCGACGGTGTCCACCTGGGTCATGCACGAGTGATCGCGGGCTGCGAGACGGTGCTGACCTTCGATCCGCACCCGCGGTCGGTAGTGCGACCAGGCGATGGCCCACGACTGCTGACTGACGCGGCCGGCAAGCGAAGGAGGCTCGCCGCACTGGGCGTGAGGGAAGTCGTGGTCATCCCGTTCGACCGCGAGTGGGCGTCCATGGACGCAGCCACGTTCGTCGACGAGGTGCTGGTCGGACGACTCGGCGCGGTCCGGGTGGCGGTGGGGGCCGATTTCCGGTTCGGCGCGCGTGGCATGGGCGATGCGCAGACCCTGCGGGAAGATCGGCGATTCACCACTACCGTCGCGGGGATGGTGACAGTCGGCGGGGACATCGTGTCCTCGTCTCGGATCCGTGCTCTCGTCGCCGCCGGTGACGTCGAGCGGGCCGCGCGGCTGCTCGGTCGGCCGCACGCACTGCCCGCTCGCGCGCTCGGTGACGATCGCCTGTTGCTCGATCCGGCTCTGGCGATTCCGCGCCCAGGTCGCTACACGACGGTCGTCGACGGCTCGACGACCGAGGTGACCGTTCTCGACGGTGGTGTCATCGAAGGGGTACCGCGGCGCGAGGTACGCCTGGTCGAGGTGGTTTTCCTGCGCCGGAGCTGAGGTGGCCCAGGCCTGTTAATCCAGGCGAAATCGCACGTTGCCGACCTGCGTCCTGCAGGGGACACTCGGGTGCGGAAGAGCCACACGGCTCAGCAACACAGCGATGGGAGGTGCGTCGCGTGGCGCCTGCCGATGGCGGCGTGTCGCCGGAATCAGGTGCGCGTACTGTCATCCGGCGGAAGCTGGCGCCACCGATTCTCGGTGATCATCTGGTCCGGCGGGGTCGGGTGACCGCCCGCACCCACGCTCTGCTCGAGCGGGCGAACGTACTGACCGTTTACGCGGCAGCAGGATCGGGCAAGACCACCGCCGTTGCCGTGGCACTGGAGGATCTCGACCGGCCGGTGGCGTGGCTGTCGCTTGACGGTACGGAATCAGCCGCAGGGCGCCTCCTGCTGTACCTCGAGGCAGCGGTCGCGCCGCACGCCCCCGAGGCGAGTGGCGCGGCGACCGATGCGCTTGCCGCCGGCATCCTGATCGGTGAGGCGGCGGGTCTGCTCGCCGAAAGCTTGCACGGCACCAGAATCGTGCTCGTCTGTGACAACGCCGAGCGGATCTCCGGCAGCGACGAGGCACTCGCCGTGTTGTCCGCACTCACCCGCTACGCACCCATGGGCGTCGGGATCATCCTCATTTCCCGGACCGCCTTGCCGCTGGACACCGGTTCGACCGGTGAACTGGCCCGCGTCGCCGAACTCACCGGTCCGGACCTCGCCTTCGACCTCGACGAGGCCGGGGAAGCGTTGCGTCTGGCCGGGCGATCGGCATCGGACGCGGCTGAGGCCATTCGTGTCACCGGCGGCTGGGTGGCGGGAATTCTCTTCGCCGATGGTGCCGTCGCCGACTCGCCGCACCGGCTTCGTGACTACCTCTCCACGCACGTCCTGTCCGGACTGTCCGAACAGGAGCGAAGGTTCCTGGTGTACACGAGCCTGCTGGATGAGGTAACCCAAGACGACGCGGTCGCGCTCCAGCTCGAAGACGCACCCCGGATCATGGCGGCGCTGCGCCACCGTCACCTCCCCGCGACCTGGCCCGACGATCGAAGGTTGATCGTCAGCCCACAGCTACGTGACCACCTGCGCGACCTCCTTGCCGAGCAGGAGCCTGGTGAGCTGAAGCGGGTCCGCCTGCGGCACGCCCGGCTGCTGGTTCGCCGCGGCGAGCAGGAGGAGGCTGTGGACGCGCTTCTCGGTGTCGGTGCGGTTGACGAGGCGTGGGTGCTGGCGGCAGAGCTGCTGCCGCGCCTGATCGAGCGGATGGACTTCGGTCCCGCGGCGCGATGGCTCGACGAACTGCAGGCGTCCGAGCGTTCGCTCAGCCCACGGATCGGCGGGATCGTGCTGCGCGTTGCCTTCGCCCTGGAACAGGCCGGGCGGGCGGTTGAGCTTTACGACCGTCACGGTCGCGATTGGATCACCAAACTGGCAGCCGACGAGCACAACGGCTCGGGCGAAGCCCTGGTCCTGCTGGTGTGGTGCCTGTGGCACGCGGGCCGGATCGCGGACGCCGGGCAAGTAGCCGACTTGATGTCACCGGGGCGCGCCAAGGACATCGCGCTTACCGTGCTTGCACTGAGCCGCGACGAATCACCGCCCCCGTTCCCGGCTTTCGCGACCACCCCGTCGGGACCGCTGGACGGGATGCTCATGCGACTGGCCTTCATGCGCGGGCGGCTGGCCGGCTTGGCCGACCCCGGCGCCTATGGTCCTTGGCGCAGCGTTCTCGGTGCCCCCTGGGTCATCGCCGGCCTCCGCGCGACGGGGCGGATCGAACAGGCGATGGCGCGCTACGAGGCGCACCGGGACGCAGCTCAGCCACTGTGGCTGCACGCGCTGGACGCCGTGGAACTCATGATCGACCTCGGGCGCGCCGAGGACGCATGGCAGGCCCTGCGGCGCGGCCACGAACTCGTGGCGGCGACCGGGTCCCAGATCTACCGGGTGTTGCTGCACCTGATGGAGGCGAAGTTGTGCTTGCGCCTGCATCATGACCCGGAAGCCGCGCATCGCGCGCTGGACGAGGCGGAGACGAGCGGCTCGCGTACGCACGCATTCACTCGCGAACTGGCCTGGCTGTGGCGAGGGCTCGCGTTCCTGCTGCGGCACCGCGACGCCGAGGCGCGTGATCTGCTGCACCAGGGCCTGGAGAGCATGCGCGGCGCAGACCGCATGCTCGAGATCCCGACGGTCGCGTGTTACCTGGCCGAAGTCCTGTGGCGGCTTGGCGCGGAGGATGCTTCCGACGAGTCCGCGGCACTGGCGATCAGCGTGGCCGAGGAACGGGGTTCGGTGCATCTGCTGCTCAACGCACTGGCGGACGTGCCAGCCGTGGCCGTACGCGGCGCGGACACCGAATCGAACCGGCTGTCGCGCTGGCACGAGCTGAACGCGTCGCTCGCGAACGGCCGCCGGATCACCGCGGCCGGCCGGGCGCCGAGGCTGGTGCTCGAGGACCTGGGTGAGCCGGAACTGCGTGTGGACGGCGTTCCCGCGACGCCGCGGCTGCGCAAAAGTATCGAGCTGCTCGCATACCTGCTGGCCACGCCCGACCACGAGGCAAGCCGTCAGCAACTGCTCGGCTCATTGTTCGACTCGAACAACGAAGCGGCTGGGCGCAGCTACTTGCGGCAGGCGCTGTATCGCCTGCGTGAGGTGCTGCCGGACGAATTGTCGCCCGTTCTGCGGGAAGACCGGTTCTGCCTACCCGGACCCGACCTGGTGGGCAGCAGCGCGGCCGAGGTCCTGGAGGCGTTCGCGCAGGCCGATCACCAGAACGGGGAAGCCAGGCTGGACACGTTGACCGCAGCGCTGGCGCGGACCGAGCGAGGCAGCTACCTCAGTGGCCTGTCCGGTGCGTGGGTGGAGGCGCGGCGCGCCGAACTTGACGAGCGCATCCTCCGGGCTCGGCTGGACGTCGCCAGGGTTGCGTTCCGGCTCGGCCGGTATCGGGAGGCGGTCGTCAACGTAGACACGGTGTTGCGCCTCGATCCGTACCGCGAGCAGGGCTGGCTGCTGCGGATCACTCTCGCTCAAGCCAGCGGCAACGACGACGACGTGCTCGCGCTGTACCAACGTTACGTGGCGACCATGCACGAGCTGGCCGTCCCGCCGTCGGCGGAAGTGCACCGCCTTGTCACCCGGCTGCGGAGCTGACGCACTGATTTCCCGGTCAATAACGGGGTCGGTGGCACGGTGGTCTTTACCAACATCACCCGCGTGCTCCCATGGAGGTAGCAATGGACAGCGCGAAGCATCTTGCCGTGCCCGCTGACACAGACGACGGGGTTTTTCGTTTCCGCCAGGCCATTTCCCGGTTCAGCACAGGGGTAGCCGTGATCACCACTCGCACAGCGGACGGGCCTTCCGGCATGACCGCAAGCGCGGTCGCGTCACTATCGATGAACCCACTGCAGCTGCTCGTCTGCATCGGCTCGAATCTTCCGACCTGCAAAGCGATCACCGAGTCCGGGCATTTCGCCGTCAACGTCCTCGGCGAAGACCAGGAACACATCGCGAAGCACTTCGCGACCCGCAGGAAAGACAAGTTCGCCGGCATCAAGCTGCGAACCGACAGTGACGTCCCGGTGCTCACTGACGCGATCGCGCACTTCGTCTGCGCCGTCGCGGACACGTTGCCGGGCGGTGACCACACGATCGTGGTTGGCGACGTGGTGAACTGCGATCACGTCCCGGGCACAAACCCGCTTGTGTACTTTGCCAGCGCTTTCGGCAGCCTTTCCGACCCGGCGACCCGTAGCGGGACTGCCGGGGGCTGGCACTTCGCGTCGGCGATGTGACCGCACCCCGAACCCGTTCGGCCGTCGTCGTCCGGACCCGACTGCGGCCACCAGCCCCGCACCCGGACGACGTGCGTCGCACGCGACTGCTGGCCCGGCTGGACGCGGTCATCGAACAAGTGATCCTGGTGGCCGCGCCTCGAGGCGCCGGGAAAACCGTGCTGCTGGCCCAATGGGTCGCCCCCCGGCGGTGTGCCTGGGTAAGCCTGAGCAGCCACGACGACAGCCCGGCGGGCGTGTGGTCCGCAGTGCTCGAATCGGTACGGCCCTACTGCGCCGACGTTCCGACACCCCCGGCAGCACTGCTCGACGACGAAACGACCCTGCTCACCGAGATCATCCCCGAGCTGCTCAACGCGCTGGCTTCGACCGGGTCATTAGCGGTCGTGCTCGACGGGTTGGACGTCATCGAGGACCCGGTAACCAGGGCAGCGCTGGACGAGTTCGTACGCCGGGCCCCCGACACAGTCAGGGTCCTGCTGGCCACGGCACGCCGGCCGAGCGGGCCGGTCGCCGCGCTTCGCGCTGCCGGGCGCCTCGCCGAGTTCACCGAAGAGGACTTGCGGCTCGACCTGGCGGAGACACGGCAACTGCTGTCGGCCACGGCCGGCCGCCTGGTCGACCGGGCAGAAGCGGCAGCACTGTGGCGCGGGTACGAGGGCTGGGCGACCGGCCTGCGGCTGGCCGGCATGGCCCTGCGGAACCAACCGCCCGGCGCTCCCCTGCCATATCCCGTGCCATCGGTCGAGGATTTCTTCCGCGCCGAGGTGCTCGAACGCGTCACCTCACGCCAACGTCGGCTGCTGCTGTACAGCAGCGTCCTGACGGAGCTGACGCCCGATCGTTGTGCGGAAGTGACGGCGCTACCTGCTGCCGGCGAGACGCTGAGCACACTGGCCGCGTCCTCGCTGCTGTTGCGGCGGACCGGGTCCGGTCTGCGGTGCCACCCGGTGCTGCGGCTCGTGCTCAGCTCGGTGCTGACGGCGGAACACCCCGATGCCACAGAGGTTCTGCACGCCCGCGCGGCAGAGCGCCTGCGGCAGGAAGGCGATCCGGACGCCGCCTACGAGCATGCCCGAATGGCCGGGCTACCCGACGTCGCTATCTGCACAGCAATCGAAACCTGGCCGGCGGCGCACCCGCACACCCTGCTCGCACGGCTCGACGAGGTGCCGACGATGCCCGCCGAGGCTCACGCGATCGCCGCGGCAGCCGAGCTGGCTTGCGGGCACCCCGCCCGTGCGGCGACCCGGCTCGCCGGTTCAGACGGTGGCCCGGCGCTTGCAGTGCGGGCGTGGCTGGCACTGCATCGCGGCGATCTGGCCGCCGCACAGTGCGACGCCATGCGAGCAATCGCTACCCACCGACAGGCAGGAGCCCAGCCCTGGTGGCTGTTCATGGCTGACGCCGCGCTCGGCACAGTCGGGGTGTGGGAGGGGCAGGCAGCCGACGTCGCCGAGCAGCTCGCCGTGACGGCTCGCGACGCGGACGGGCTCGGCTATCGGGATGTCGCGGTGCGGGCACTGGACGCACGCACCGCCGGGTTGCTGCTCGCCGGCGACGCCACAGCCGCGCTGGCCTCGGCCACGCAAGCAGTTGCCCTGCACGAGCTCGATCCGACGCGGTGTGTAGCTCCCGTCGTCGCAACCGCGTGTCTGGCGGCCAGGGCGGGCGCGGACCGCGTCAGAATTCCGCCCCCTACGGCGACTCTGGTACCCGCCGCTCCCCACGCGGAGGCGTTCTCGGCTCTCCTCCACGCGCACTCCACGTCCGCTTTGGGGGACGCTCGGCACCGGCGGAGAGCCCACGCACAGGCGCGCGCCGCACTCGCCGACCTCCGGTACGGCCCGGTGCTCGCCAACTTGTTCGAGGAGCAATGGCCTTGCGGGGCTCCGGATCTCCGCCCGGCCGTGCTGTCCGACCGGGAACGCGCCGTGCTCCGCGCCCTGTCCGGGCCGCTGACCCTGCGTGAGATCGCAGCCGAACTGCACGTCTCGCACAACACCGTGAAAACCCATGTCCGATCTGTGTTCCGCAAGCTGGGTGCCCACGACCGCGCCGATGCCGTCAGCCGGGGAGCCGCGTGCGGCACGGTTACCGACCGCGCCGCGCCTACCGGCGGAGCGTGACCGGCGCAGGCCTCGCCAAGCCGATGAAGTGCGGTGCCCGCCTGTCTCACTCTCCGGCTTGGTGGCGGCCCGAAACGGCCGGGTGGTGGGCACCGGCCGTCCCAAGCCGCGGTCTGGCGGTCAATGGGCCCGCGCGTCCTGCTGGCGTGCGTAGGCGGCTTGCCCGGCGTACTCCGTCTTCCCGTCGTCCTTCGGGGTTGCCGGCTCGATACCGGCGATC
Source organism: Amycolatopsis sp. NPDC050768 (assembly GCF_040654155.1). Classification (NCBI taxonomy): domain Bacteria; kingdom Bacillati; phylum Actinomycetota; class Actinomycetes; order Pseudonocardiales; family Pseudonocardiaceae; genus Amycolatopsis; species Amycolatopsis sp. NPDC050768. The sequence goes on along the minus strand of NZ_JBFAHL010000031.1, from coordinate 39,935 downwards.
TTTCGCGCGAGGTCGGCCAGCGGACCCGACGGTGCCATCTCGGCGCGAGCCATGGTCAGCATTCGCACCGCCAGCAACGGGGTTCCGTTGAAGTTCTCGAACACGCTGATCCGGTCACCCCAGTCCGAGAGGTACAGATCCCGGATGACCCGGCTGATCTTGAGCCGGTCGTGCGGCCGCCCGATCGGACCGGTCTGCAACGGCTCGAGCCACCGGCGCAGCTCCGGCTGGTTCCACTGCTTCTCGGTGGGGAAGATCAGCGATGATCGCCCGGCCAGATCGACCAGCTCGTTGACCATCCGGGGCACGTTCTCCAGGTAGTAGGCCCGGCCGAAGTCGAACAGCAGCACGCTCGGCTTGTACAGACCGCCTGGTGTGGTGAACCCGTCTTCCTCACAGGCGAGCACGTGGGCGCGCAGCGTCTGGTGGAAGCCGACGAGCTGCGCCAGCCGAGCCTTGACCGGCGGCAGCTGATAGGTCCCCACGTGCTCGGTGATCAGCAGGGCCAGGCCGACCATCACCTCGGCGCGGATCGTCTGGCGCACGAGCGCCTGGTAGTGCAGCCAGTCGAACACCCGCTGGGGGTAGAGCGAAGCGTGCTTCGGGTTGCCGATGTGAAAGACCCGGTTCCACGGGATGAACACGTCGTCGAAGAGGATCGTGGTGTCCAGCTCGTCGCCCTTGGCAGCCAGCGGGTGCTCTTCGTACTGCCCTTCCTTCACCGTGCTTTCCCGGCAGACCAGAGTGACGCCAGGGGTGTTCGCCCGGACCGCGCCGAAGATGACCTGTTCGCTGGTGATACCCGGACGGAAGAACACCCCGATGTGGATGTAGTCGGCGAACGCCGCACCCGTCGCGATGGCCTTCACACCCCGCACAACGATGCCATCCTCGCGGGTCTCCACGATCCGCAGCGCCGGCGACTCGGCCTGAGCCGACTCACGCGACCGGTCCGCCTGCGGGTCGACGAACGCCGGCGCGGCGTTGAGGTCGCCGTCGACCATCAGGTCCCAGAACTCCTGGATTCCCACTGTCAGGTCACGCCCACCGGTGCCCTGCGACTGCTCACTCCACGGCACGGGATCGTCCTTGTAGGTGTGCAGCACGTAGTTGTTGACGTCCGGCGTCCTCGGTACGGCGCCGCCGTCGAGCTCGCGGATCACCGTCTCCAGATAACCGCGCTTCTGCTTCAACTCGTCCTTCGTCGTGTGACGGAACCAGGTCATCGAACGACGCTCACCGGCGTCGTCGATGAAGGTCATGACATCGCGCAGGTCGTCCCGGTGGTGCAGGTCGTAAAAGTCCGCGATGCGCTTCGGGTAGTCACGCGTCTTCGGATGGGTGGCTACGTTGTCGACCTTTTCGTCCCCGACCCACACCACACGGCCGTCGTCCAGTGCGTCCAGGTATTCCTTACCGGTTCGCAGCACAGGTCGCTCCTTCCGATCAGTGGCGCGTCTCGATGCGCCGGTACCGACCATGCCGCGCAGCGGGGTGAGACAAACTCGAGCTCGCCGGGTGAATCTGAGTTAACACGTGATTTCGCCGCGGCTAACGGCAGTCCGGCTACGTTTCCGGCGCAAGCACGAGGAGGAACAAATGCTGGACCCGGACGAGAAGACCATCACCGAAGCGGTGCTGCAGACACTGGTGGACACGCCGGACTCGCGAATCCGCACGGTGCTGTCCGCGCTGGTGCAGCACCTGCACGACTTCGTCCGCGACGTGGATCTCACTGAGGCCGAATGGGCGTATGCGATCGAGTTCCTGACCCGAACCGGACAGAAGTCCGATGACAAACGGCAGGAGTTCATCCTGCTCTCCGACGTGCTCGGGGTGACCATGCTCGTCGACACGGTCAACCACCGACGTAGCACCGGCACGACAGAAAACAGCGTCCAGGGCCCCTTCTACCGGGAGGTACGGCCGGAGTTCGCCGACGGCGCCGACATCTCCAACGGGCTCCCCGGCACACCACTGCTGTTCCACGCCACCGTGGTCGACACCACCGGCGCTCCGGTCCCCGGAGCCGAATTCGACGTGTGGCACGCCGACAGCCACGGCCACTACGACTCCGACGTGCCCGGCCTGGACGCCGCCGCGATGCGCGGACTGTTCCGCACCGGCCCGGACGGGACGGTCACGATCCGCAGCATCGCGCCGGCGCCCTACCCGATTCCGGACGACGGACCCGTCGGCGAGCTGATGCACGCCACCGGACGGCCGGTCATGCGTCCCGGACACATCCACGTCCGGATCGCGGCACCAGGCTTCTCGACCGTGACGACGATGCTGTTCCGCGACGACGACCCGTACCTCACCAACGACCCGGTGTTCGGCACCAAGCAGTCGCTGCTGTACCGACGTGACCTCCGAGAGGGGCGGGACGGGCCGTACGATCTCGTCGAACACACCTTGGTGCTGGACCGCCTGCACTGAGGCTCGATCGCCGCCAACCCGTGGCTGCAAAACTCCGGCGCCCGGTGCGTCGTCATAACTGGCATATTAAGTCGACGACGAACCGGGCGTTTGATCCGTCGGTGGACGGTCCAGCGCCGGCGTTTCGGGCACGTTTCCTCTACCAGCAACCACAAACCAGGCAGCTGGAGGAAGTGGTCACTTCTGCGGAGGTGGTGAGGAGATCTTCTTTCGTGGCCGGCGCGTCCGGTGGGTTCTCGCTGAACGCCTCATTTCGCATTTCGCCGGCCCGCCGGCGAGGTTCCCGTCCCGCTGCACCCATTGCTGCAGGTACTGCCGAATGCCCACGACCACGATCGGTCCTCGAGCGGGTCCAGCGTGATCGCAGCGGCGCGACTGTTCTGCACAGCACCACGAAACCCGGCGATCTGGTAACCCACGAGCTTACGCAGAATCACCACCTACGCCCGACCCGTCAACTCATCTCGGCCCACTGGTCAACACGAACACGATCGCCGTGAACACCGCCCGGTCGTCGATCCGCGCCGGTCCACCACCCTGCCGACGAACCCCGTGCTCCGGAATCAGCGGCTCCGCGAGCGCCCACAACTCATCCGGCACCAACCGCCGAGACAGATCATCCACAACCCAAGATCATCCACCAAGACCAGCCAAACCCCTACTGAGACACGCTCTTAGCCGGCGGCAAAGAAGTCGAGGTAGGCCTGGGCCAGGGCGGCGGGGTTCTCCCACGCGATGTTGTGACCGGACGCGGGGATGACGACGCTGCGGACGTCGCCGGCCACCTGCGCGAGCTGCTGGGACACCGCGTCCCCGAGATAGGCCTGGGCGCCGACGGCCAGGACCGGGCAGGTGATCGGGTCGGCGTAATGCGGGCGGTTCTGTTCGGCGTCGGCCTGGCGGGCGCGGTACATCTCCAAGATGGCCCGGGTGCCGCCCGGCTGCTCGGCCGAGTGCACTATTTCGTCGACGTCCTCCTCGGCCAGCGCGGTGGGGTCCCACATCTGGCGTCGGGCGTACCAGGTCCAGAACGGCCGTTCCCGTCCGGCTAGCAACAGCTCGGGCACGTGCGGCAGGCTGAAGAAGCTGAAGTGCCAGCCGGTGCGGACGTCGTCGGCAGCGAGCGAAGGGTCGGGTCCGCCGCCCGGCAATCCCGGGCCGGCCGGCAATCCCGGCAGGAGCGTTTCCTGGAACACCAGCTGCCGCACCCGGGGCCGGTGGAAGGCCGCGACGGCGTAGGCGATGGCCGCGCCCCAGTCCTCTCCCGCGACGCGGAACTGGTCGAATCCCAGGTGGGTGGCCAGGTCGGCGACGTCGGCGGCCATCGTGGCGGTGTCGTAGCCGGTCAGGGGGCGCTGGGAGCCGCCGGCGCCTCGGTTGTCGACCGCGACGACGGTGTAGTGCGGGGTCAGCAGCGGCACGAGGTGGCGCCAGTACGACATGGTCTTCGGCACGCCGTGCAGCAAGAACACCGGCTCGCCGGCCCCGCCGATGGCGTAGTGGATCTCCACGCCGTTGACCTTGGGTTTGCCGTGTGTGAGCCGGACTCCGGCGTGGTCGGTGAGGTTCATCTCGGCGAACTCCTTTTCTCTTCGGCCGTGTAGGCGCCGACTGGGTGGTGGATCTTCCAGAGCGGCTGCGGCGGCCGTTGGGTCGGCGTCCACGGTCGGCATGGAAGTTTCGCTTCATACAACCGTGTCTCCGTGGCCGCCGATGTCGCCTGCGGCGCACCTGTCACAGATGGAGTGCATCTGACGATCAGATGGTCGCCCCATGGGCGCACCGGCAGCCGCCACTTCCGAGGTGGCAAGGCTGGGTTGGATTACCGGTGACGATCAGCTGCCCGCGTGGTGGATGCGCAGCAGCTGATCGGCGAACCGCTGTGCTGCCGGACTGGTCTCGCCCACCGAGGGCAGGATCAGGTAGATGTGCCTTTCCGGGTGCATGTCCTCAACGGCGATGAGCCGCAGAACGCTGTCTGGTGCGGTGAGCACCGGGTAGTGCAGGCCGGCTGGAGCGAAGCCGATACCGACGCCTGCGCTGACCAGCTCGAGGAACAGTTCCCAGTCGCCGACCTCACAGACGATGCGGCGCGGTATGCCTTCGCCGGCGAACGCGGCGTCACTCAACAGGCGACCCGTCCAACCTGCGGGTACTTCGACGAACCGCTCGTTGGCGAGTTGTCTGATGTGGACCTCAGCCTGCTCTGCCAGGCGGTGATCAGCACGGCAGACGAGGTGCAGCGGTTCTCGCGCCAGGCGAGTCATCCGGAGGCCCGGGACCTGGTTGACCGCGGGCCCGATCACGCAATCCAGTTCTCCCGCCTCGACCATCGAGATCATCGTCAACGCGGGCGCGTACTGCAGGCGTAGGTCGATGCCGGGATGTTCGCGGGTGAACTCGCCGAGATAGGAAATGAACGGCACCAGATGCTGAGTGGAGTGCGAGACGCCGACGCGCAGTGTGCCGATGAGCACGTCACGGGTGTGGTGTACGGCCTGTTCCGCCTGCGCAGCGCTGGTCAAGGTCCGGCGAGCCGGGCCCACCAAAGCCTCGCCGGCCGCAGTGAGCCGGACGGGCCGGGTTCCGCGGACGTAGAGGGGCGTACCGAGTTCGCGTTCGAGGGCCTGGAGGGAATTCGACAGGCCTGATTGCACGATGAGCTCGCGCTTGGCAGCGCGAGTGATACTGCGTTCCTCGACCAACGCCAGGAAATGACGTAGCTGTCTGAGTTCCATCGGACACCGCCTCCAGGCCTGAATTGCAGCATATCTGGACAGTGTCATCTGTCAGGCAGATGCAGTGCATCTGTGCGCACTGCCGCCGGACCGGCATCGAAGTTCTGACGGGCGTGGTTGACGCCGACGAACCAGTAAGGAACACAGTCAGGACAGGAGATCCGCCCATGGCAGACCACTCGACGAATCGCGCCGCGCCACTGCCCGCTGCGGGCGGCTCGCGGCGGGCCGTGTTCGTCATCTCGCTGATCTGCGCCGCCCAATTCGTGCTGCAGCTGGACTTCAGCATCGTGAACGTGGCATTGCCGTCGATCCAGCGGGAGTTGGGCATGCCCGCGGCGGAGTTGCAGTGGATCGTCACCGGGTACGCGTTGGCTTTCGGGTCGCTGCTACTGGCAGGTGGTCGCCTGGCGGACCTGCTCGGCCGGCGGCAGGTGCTGGCCGCCGGCCTGGCCTTGTTCGGGATCGCGTCGCTGGCCTGCGGGCTCGCGCAGTGGCCGATCATGCTGATCATCGCCAGGATCGTGCAGGGCGCGGCTGGGGCGATGGTGTCCCCGGCTGCGCTGTCGCTGCTGACGACGACCAACGCAGAAGGGGCTGCGCGCAACCGGGCGTTGGCGATCTGGCAGGCCACCACCGCCGCGGGCGCAACCGCCGCGGTGGTGGCCGGCGGGCTGCTCACCCAGTACTTCGGCTGGCGGGCGGTGTTCCTGATCAACCCGCCGATCATCGCCATCATGCTCACGCTGGTCCCGCAGCTGCCGGCCGGGAACCGGTCCGGTGGCGGCGGCAGCGTCGATGTGCGCGGGGCACTACTGGTGACCACCGGCATCGCAGCGCTGATCTTCGGACTCAGCAGCGGGCAACAGCACGGCTTCACCGCGCCCGTCACCATCATCGCTCTCGCCCTGGCGGTGCTGCTGAGCACGGGCTTCGTGTTCGCCGAAAAACGGTCGGCGGCCCCGATGCTGCCCCTGTCGATCCTGGCGGAGCCGGCCCGGCGGGCCGCGATCGCGGCGATGCTGCTGATCGGCGCCATCCTGGCCGGCTACGTGTACTTCGCGTCGCTGTACATGCAGAGGGTGCTGGGGTTCAGCCCGGTGGCGACCGGCCTGGCGCTGGGCCCGTCGACCGTGACCGTGGTGTTTGTCTCCACCCTCGGTACCCGCCGGCTGCTGGCCCGGTTCAGCATCAAGGCCGTCCTGCTGGCCGGGCTGGCCTGCATGGGCGCCGGGCAGCTGTGGCTCGCGCAGATCACCACCGGGGCCAGCTACCCGGCGGCGGTGCTGCCGGGGCTGGTGCTGACTGCGGCCGGCGTCGGGCTGGCGCTGCCGACCGCGTCGATCGCGATCACCAGCGGGGTTCGGGGCAGCGACCAGGGACTGGCCGGGGCGCTGTTCACCACCAGCCAGCAGACCGGCGCCGCAGTCGGCCTCGCGATCCTCGCCACCGCGGCCGCGGCGGCCACCGACGGCCACGGCGGATCACTGGTGGATGGCTACCGCCTGTCATTTCTCATCGCGACCGGTCTCGCAGTCCTCGCCGCGGTCATCGTTGCGCTCCAGCTCAGCACGAAATCACACCGCGGTGAACCCGGGCACTAGCAGGCTGGCCCGGGCGCACCGCCCTCCGCGCCGCCCGCCCCGCAACTCGGTAAAAGCTGACAGGTCCTACGGCGGGCTGACCGGAAGCGTTACCTGGCGAGCTGTTCGCCGGGCCGGGGGCGCGTCATCAGACCGAACCCGCCGGCGATAGCACCAGGCGAATCCGCTACCGCCGCGCCGTCGCTTCGAGCAAGCCCTCCTCGCTCACTCGGAACCCTGCAGGACCTTCCATGCCCTGGAGGCCACGTGCAGGTTGAGCCTGCTGTCGACGTCATTGAGGTCGCGGTCGGTGATCTGCCGGATCCGGCCCAGCCGGTAGCGCAGGGTGCTGCGGTGGATCACCAACGCGGAAGCGGTCTCGTCGTAGTGTCCGCCGCATTCGAGGTACTGCGACAGCGTCTGGACCAGATTCGTGTTCTTTTGCTCGTCGTAGTCGAGAAGCTGGCCCAACCATTCCCGCACGAACGCGACGATTTCGGCGCGATTGTCTCCAGTGTCCAGAATGCGATAAATGCCCAGTTGGTCGAAGGCCGTCGCACCATTGGGTGACCTTGATTTCTGACGGATGTCCAAGGCTCGCAAGGCTTCCGAGTAGGACCTCGGAAAATCGCCAGGGCTGTCGCAGCGGGCACCGACCCCGATCGCGCAGGCGCTTCCGAGGCTCTCCGAGAGGGTGCGGTACAGCGCGTCCCCGTCCAGGCGGCCGCTGACGAGGAGCACCACCGCTCCCGCGCGCCGCGAGATCATCGAGCTCAGCTGAAGCGACGCAGCCGCCCGGCCGGTGGCGTGGGCGAGGGCGTCGTCGGCCTGCCGTCCGCCCCATTGGACGACGATCGCGTAATGAGGGCCGCGCAGGTCGTGCCCGATCGCGTCGGCGCGAGCGTAGGCGCTCTCGTCGTCGGTGCCGGTGATCAGGTCGTCGACCAGGTCACGGTGCAGGCGTAGCTCGACCTCGGCGAGATTGCGCTGGTGGGACAGCTCCAGCGCCAGCACCGTTGTCCCGTATTCGAGCGCGAACACCTCGTGGCTGCCCACGGTCCTGCGGGGGTCCACGAGCGCCACCACCCCGAGCACCTCGTAGCGCGGTTTGACCAGCGAGATCAACCGGTCCTTCTCCCGGACCGGATGTGGTACCGCCGCGGCGCGCCTGAGTAGCTCCTCGCGCCGGTGGGATTTGGGCTTCGGGTACGGGTCGGGCTTGCCGGGACCGGCCCAGGCCCGCAGGTTGCCGAACCGGTCTTCGATCGCGACCGGCAACGATGTCAGCTGGTGCAGCGCGTGGGCGATGCCGGGCTCGCCCGCACCGGACACGGAGATGTTGGTGAGTACCTCGTGCACGTGTGTCTGTTGCTCGAGCCGGGCGACCGATGCGGACAGCCTGCCGTTGAGCTCCTGCAGGTCGAGGGCCTGTTCCCGCTCCCGCCGGTGGAGCGCGGCGTTCGCCAGCGCATCCGCCGCCTGCTGACTGAGCGCCTCGAGCAAGAAGAACTCGTCCTTCGACGGCTCCATTGCCGCGTGCACCACCAGGTAGCCTTTCAGGCCGCTCAGGCCATGCAGCGCGAAGCCCCAGTACCAATCGCCGTCGGGTAGGACGAGCGAGCCGCTGTCGCCGTCGAGGAGACGGACCTGTCGGTCGAGCTCCGCGTCCGGCTCCGCGTCATCACGACGGCTCAGTGCGCCGTCGATGATCAGGTACACCGCCTTGGCGCCACAGCCGCTCAGCGACAGCACCGAGGTGGCGGCCAGCCGAATGATGTCGTCGGCTTCGCGGCCGTCGAACATCGTCGCCGAAACGACGAAGAGCCCGCGCAAATTCGACAAGTGGCCACGCCACCAGCTGTCCGACCCTTGTGGATTTTGGTGGGCTCCGCCCGCCGCCGCGGATGTCATCCGGGCCTCCGACCGCCGACTGGTCAAAATTTTACACGGATGATCCTGCTCTGCCGGGTCGATCGTTCGCGCGAATTTCGACCTGCCGGGCGCACGCGCGAACATGGCCGTCCTTGTCACGGTGTGTTGTGTCCCGAGAGGCCGCTGCGACGGTCCCGATTCTCTCGGTACCCGCAAAACTCGTGTCCGCTAGGAGAAACGCGTCGCAAAGTCCGTTGGACGCGGTAGGTCTCTGTGCGACAAGTACCCGGACGAGGAATGAGGAGAGTCATGACATTGATGCGTTTCGACCCGTTCCGCGATCTCGAACGGTTGACCGAGCAGGCCCTGGTAGGTGCCCGCGGCCCGCGGGCGATGCCGATCGAGGCCTTCCGCCGCGGCGACCAGTTCGTCGTCGCGCTGGACCTACCGGGAGTGGACCCCGACGACGTCGACGTGACGGTGGAACGCAATGTGGTGACCGTGCGTGCCCGTCGCGCCCCGCTGCGCCGTGAAGGTGACGAACTGGTGGTCGACGAACGGCCGCAGGGTGAGTTCAGCCGCCAATTCTTCCTCGGCGACAACCTGGACAGCACGCGGCTGTCCGCGGAGGTCGACCACGGTGTGCTGATGCTCGGTATCCCGGTTGCCGAAGCCAGCAAGCCTCGCAAGGTCGAAGTCGGCAGTGGCACCGAGACGGCCGAAAAGAAGCCTCAGATCAAGGCTTCCCGAGAAGAACACGCGAACGTCTAGGAGCCAGAAGATGACTGCGCAGCCGGGCGCCGCGGCGCCATCACCGCGCCACTCTTCGGACCAGCAAGCTTCAGAAAAGCTCACGTCGGAACAGCGCGCCGCGGGCCAGCGTCGTCCGATCGGCGCTTACGAGACCTACAGCGAAGCCGAGCGTGCCGTTGACTACCTGTCGGACAACGGCTTCCCGGTCCAGCGGGTCGCCATCATCGGCTCGGACGTCAAGCTGGTCGAGCAGGTCGTCGGGCGCCTGAACTACGGCGGCGCCGCGCTGCGCGGAGCCGGCTCGGGTGCCGTCACGGGACTGCTGATCGGCTGGCTGTTCGGGATCTTCAACTGGTTCACGCCGTTGCTGGCCGCCTTCACCCTCGCCGTGTATGGACTGCTGTTCGGCGCAGTGATCGGCGCGATCTTCGGCCTGGTGATCCACACGCTCCAGCGTGGCCGCCGCGACTTCGCCTCGGTCCGAGTCATGACGCCCACCCGCTACGAGGTCGTCGCCGACGAAGCGGTTGCCGACGACGCCAAGAACCTGCTCGCCAAGATGAAGGGAAGTGTCTGATGGCCAAGGCGGTCGGCATCGACCTGGGTACGACCAACTCGGTGATCGCCACCTGGGAAGGCGGCGAACCCACGGTCATCGCCAACTCCGAAGGCACCCGGACCACGCCGTCGGTTGTCGCGTTCACCGAAAGCGGGGAGCGGCTTGTCGGCCAGCTGGCCCGCCGGCAGGCGATCCTCAACCCGAAGGGCACCGTCTACTCCGCGAAGAGGTTCATTGGCCGGAAATACGACGAGATCGGCGACGAGGCCAAGGCTGTCGGCTTCGACGTCGTCGAGGGTGAGGGCGGCGTCGTCCGGTTCAAGGTCCGCGACAAGCTCTACTCGCCGGAGGAGATCAGCGCGCAGATCCTGCGCAAGCTCGCCGACGACGCGGGCAAGTTCCTCGGCGAGCGGGTGACCGAGGCCGTCATCACCGTGCCGGCGTATTTCAACGACGCTCAGCGGCAGGCCACCAAGGACGCCGGCAAGATCGCCGGCCTCGAGGTCCTGCGCATCATCAACGAGCCGACCGCCGCCGCGCTCGCCTACGGGCTCGACTCGAAGAACCACGAGACGGTTCTCGTGTTCGACCTCGGCGGCGGCACCTTCGACGTGAGCCTGCTCGACGTCGGAGACGGCGTGGTCGAGGTCCGGTCGACCGCCGGGGACACTCATCTCGGGGGTGACGACTTCGACCGCCGGATCGTGGACCACCTTGCCGATCAGTTCCAGAAGGACAACGGCATCGACCTGCGTGCGGATCCGCAGGCGCTGCAACGGCTCTTCGAAGCCGCGGAGAAGGCGAAGGTCGAGCTCAGCTCGGTCAGCCAGACGAGCGTGAGCCTGCCGTTCATCACCGCGGACAAAGACGGCCCGAAGCACCTCACGACCACCTTGATGCGCTCGGTGTTCGAGCAGATCACCGCGGACCTGGTCGAGCGGTGCCTTGGCCCGGTCAAGCAGGCAATGACCGACGCGAAGGTGACCGCGAACGACATCGACGAGGTCATCCTGGTCGGCGGATCGACGCGGATCCCGGCCGTGCAGAGCCTGGTCCGCAGGCTGACCGGTGGCAAGGACCCGAACATGAGCGTCAACCCGGACGAGGTCGTCGCGCTCGGTGCGGCGGTCCAGTCCGGTGTGCTCAAGGGCGAGGTCAAGGACGTCCTGTTGCTCGACGTCACCCCGCTGTCCCTCGGTGTCGAAACCCGGGGCGGCGTGATGACGAAGATCGTCGAGCGCAACACGACCATCCCGGCGCGGCGGACCGAGGTGTTCTCCACCGCGGAGGACAACCAGCCCGCGGTCGACGTCGTGGTGCTACAGGGCGAACGGGAAAGGGCCGCCGACAACCGGGTGCTCGGGCGCTTCCAGCTCACCGACATCCGGCCGGCGCCGCGGGGCGAGCCCCAGGTCGAGGTCACCTTCGACGTCGACGCCAACGGCATCCTCGATGTCACCGCCAAGGACAAGGACACCGGTGCGCAGCAGGGCATCACGATCAGCGAGAGCTCGAATCTCGACCAGGCGGAGATCGACCGCATGGTCGCCGAAGCCGAACGCAACCGGTCCGAGGACCTGCGGCTGCGTGAGGAGGTCGACGCGCGCAACCTGCTGGACTCGGCGGCGTACCAGGTCGAACGGGCGATCACGGACACCACCCCGCCACACGAGAAGGCGCGGGCGGAGATGCTCGTCCAAGAGGCTCGTGAAGCCGTGAAGAACGCGGCTCCGGTGGACCAGGTCCGTTCGCTGACCTCGGAGTTGCAGCAGGTGCTGGCCGGGCTCAACGCTCCCCGGGCAAGCGGCGGCGGCGAAGGTGGCAGCGGTTCCGGCGGCGGCACGCAGCAATCGGCCGACGAGGACGACGTGATCGACGCGGACTTCGACCGGGCGTGAGGCGGATCGATGACCACCCCAGGAAAGGCAGCGGCGCAGGGAAACCCCTCCGAGGAGGTCGCCGAGGCCGGCACAGCGCCCGGCCCGCAGGAAGTGCCGGCCCCGGCGGCCGGGGCGGAGGAGAAACTCGCCGAGCTCGAGGACCGGTGGCGGCGGGCCGTGGCCGACCTCGACAACGTGCGCAAGCGCCATGCCACGGAGATGCGGCGGGAGGTGGAAGCCGAGCGGGCGAGGGTCGCGGCGGCCTGGCTTCCGGTGCTCGACAACCTCGAACTGGCGCTCGCGCACGCCGAGGCTGACCCGTCGGCCATCGTGCAGGGCGTCCACGCGATCCGGGATCAAGCCGTCCAGCTGCTCGCCGCGCTCGGGTACCCGCGGGACGACGAAACCGGCGTCCGGTTCGACCCGAACAGGCATGAGGTCGTCGCCGTCGTCGACGACCCCGCCACCGAACCGAACACCGTGACCCGTGTGGTGCGCCCCGGCTACGGGACCGACCGGCACCAGCTGCGGCCGACGGCCGTGACGGTGTCCAAGTCACAGGGGTGATGGCCGGTGGCAACCGATTTCTACGAGGCCCTCGGTGTCGCCAAAACCGCGAGCACAGACGAGATCCAGCGGGCGTATCGGAAGCTGGCGCGGCAGCTCCACCCCGACGTGAACTCCGACCCGGGCGCCGAAGAGCGCTTCAAGGAGATCAGCGAGGCCTACCAGGTGCTGTCCGACCCAGAGCAGCGCAAGAAGTACGACCGGTTCGGTGCGGACTTCCGCCGCGTTCCCGACGACTTCGACGAGCGGGTGTACGCCGGTGCCGGTGGGCGGGGTAGCAGCCGCGGCCGCTACGCCCAGGCGGGGCCGGGATTCGGCAGTGGGTTCACGGGCTTCGAAGACGTCGACATCGAGGACCTGCTCGGCGGCTTCTTCCGGAGCCGGGGTTCCGGGCCAATCGCGGGCGCCGACCAGGAGGCCGAACTCGAACTGACGGTCGAGGAGGCCTACCGGGGCGGGCGACGGCACCTGAGCATCGCCGGCGCGGGCGAGCGCGATTACGACGTCGACATTCCGGCCGGAGTGCTCGACGGGCAGCGCATCCGGCTCACCGGTCAGGGCGGGCGGGCGTCCGGGAACGCCGCGCCCGGTGACCTCTACCTCGTGGTGCGGATCAAGCCGCATCCCCGCTACCGCCTGTCCGGGCGCGACATCACGGTCGAGCTGCCGGTGGCGCCCTGGGAGGCGGCGCTCGGCGCCACGGTTCCCGTGCTGACCCCCGACGGTGAGGTGAAGGTGCGGGTCGTGCCCGGTTCGTCAACCGGACGGCGGCTGCGGCTGCGCGGCGAGGGCCTGCCCAACCCCAAGGGCAAGCCGGGCGATCTCTACGCCGAGGTACGCGTGATGGTGCCGAAGAAGCTCGGAAAGCGGGAGCGCGAGCTCTTCGAGGAACTCGCCGCGGTGTCCGATTTCGACCCGAGGAGGACCTGATGGCCGAGTACCTGCTCACCCGTCCCGTCCGGCTCAGCCTCGACACGGTAGCCGCGCGAAGCGGACTGCACCCGGAGCTGATCCGCCGGTTCGTCACGCTGAGCCTGGTGGACGGCACCGCCGATGCGAGCGGGCGGCTGTGGTTCGCCCCGTCCGCCGTCGCCACCCTCGCGCGCATCCAGCGCCTGCGCGCGGGCCTTTCCCTCAACTACGCGGCCATCGGGCTCGTGCTCGACCTGCTGGACCGAATCGACGTCCTCGAAGCCCAAGTCAGGAGCCACCGGCGATGGACATGAGCAAGCTGACCCAAAAATCGCAGGAAGCGCTGCAGGAGGCCCAGAGCGTGGCGCAGCGCCACGGCCACACCGAGACCGACGGCGAGCACCTGCTGCTCGCCCTGCTCGATCAGCCCGACGGTTTGGCGCCCCGGCTGCTGGTGCAGGCGGGCGCGGACGTCGACGGTCTTCGCGAAGCCGCCGAGGCGGAACTCGCGCGGCGACCGAAGGTGACCGGCCCCGGCGCCGCACCCGGCCAGGTCTACCTCACCCGGCGCCTCGCCGGCCTCCTGGACGCCGCCGAACGGGAAGGCAAGCGACTCAAGGACGAATACGTCTCCGTCGAACATCTCGTGCTGGCCCTCGCCGACGAGGGTGCGAAGTCCGCCGCGGGGCGGCTGCTGACCCGATACGGCGTGACGCGCGAGTCGTTCTTGGCGGCGCTGACCAAGATCCGCGGCAACCAGCGAGTCACCTCGGCGACCCCTGAGGGCGCGTACGAGGCGCTGGAGAAGTACGGCCGGGACTTGGTCGCCGACGCGCGGTCGGGCAAGCTCGACCCGGTGATCGGCCGGGACGCCGAGATCCGCCGGGTGATCCAGATCCTGTCGCGGAAGACGAAAAACAATCCCGTGCTGATCGGCGACCCGGGCGTCGGCAAGACGGCGATCGTCGAGGGCCTCGCCCAGCGGGTCGTGCGCGGCGACGTGCCGGAAGGCTTGCGGGACAAGACGATTTTCTCCCTCGACATGGGCGCACTCGTCGCCGGGGCGAAGTACCGCGGCGAGTTCGAGGAGCGGCTCAAGGCCGTGCTGGCCGAGGTCAAAGCGGAAGAGGGGCGCATCCTCCTCTTCGTCGATGAGCTCCACACGGTCGTCGGCGCCGGCGCCGCCGAAGGCGCGATGGACGCCGGGAACATTCTCAAGCCGATGCTGGCGCGCGGTGAGCTCCACATGATCGGCGCGACGACACTCGATGAGTATCGCAAGCACATCGAGAAGGACGCCGCGCTGGAGCGCCGGTTCCAGCCGATCGTCGTCGATGAACCCTCCGTCGAGGACACCGTCTCGATCCTGCGTGGACTGCGGGAGCGGCTCGAGGTGTTCCACGGCGTCAAGATCCAGGACGGCGCGCTGGTCGCCGCCGCGACCATGTCCCACCGTTACATCACCGATCGTTTCCTGCCGGACAAGGCGATCGACCTCGTCGACGAGGCGTGCGCACGGCTGCGTACGGAAATCGACTCCATGCCCGCCGAACTCGACGAGCTCACCCGGCGCGTCACCCGCCTGGAGATCGAGGAAGCCGCCCTGTCCAAGGAGTCCGACAACGCCAGCAAGGCGCGGTTGGAGGATCTCCGCGGGGAACTCGCCGATCTTCGTGCCGGAGCGGACTCGAAGAAGGCGCAGTGGGAAGCCGAGCGTCAGGCAATCCGGCGGGTCCAGGAGCTGCGATCCGAACTGGAACGACTGCGCCAAGAAGCCGAACAAGCGGAACGGAACTACGACCTGAACCGCGCGGCCGAGCTGCGCTACGGCGAGATCACCGAAGCCGAGCGCCGGCTTGCTGCGGAGGAAGAACAGCTGGCGGGCAAGCAGGGCCGAAAGCGGCTGCTGCACGAGGTCGTCACCGAGGAAGAGATCGCGGAGATCGTCGCCTCGTGGACCGGGATCCCGGTTTCCAGGCTGCAGGAAGGCGAGCGGGAAAAGCTGCTGCGGCTCGATGAGATCTTGCACGAGCGGGTGGTCGGTCAGGACGAGGCCGTCCGGCTGGTCGCCGACGCGATCATCCGGGCACGTTCGGGCATCCGCGATCCGCGCAAACCGATCGGGTCATTCATCTTCCTCGGCCCGACCGGTGTCGGGAAGACCGAACTCGCCAAGACCCTCGCGGCGGCCTTGTTCGACAGCGAGGAGAACATGGTCCGGCTCGACATGAGCGAGTACCAGGAGCGGCACACCGTCTCGAGGCTTCTGGGCGCTCCGCCGGGCTACGTCGGGTACGACGAGGGCGGGCAGCTCACCGAAGCCGTGCGGCGCAAGCCTTACTCGGTCGTGCTGTTCGACGAGATCGAGAAGGCGCACCCGGACGTGTTCAATACGCTGCTCCAGGTGCTCGACGACGGCCGGATCACCGACGCGCAGGGCCGCACCGTCGACTTCCGCAACACGGTGATCATCATGACCTCCAACATCGGCTCGCAGCACCTGCTCGACGGGGTCACCTCCACCGGCGAGATCAAGCCGGATGCCCGGGACGCCGTGCTGGCCGGGCTGCGGCACCACTTCCGGCCGGAGTTCCTCAACCGCGTCGACGACATCGTGCTGTTCACCCCGCTCGGACCGGCCGAGATCGAGCGCATCGTCGACCTGCAGTTCGACGAGCTGCGCCAGCGGCTGGACGAACAGGGCATCTCGGTCGAGCTCACCGCAGAGGCGAGGAAGCTCATCGCCCAGCACGGTTTCGACCCCGTGTACGGCGCCCGGCCGCTGCGCCGGTACATCTCCCACGAGGTCGAGACCAAGATCGGCCGCACGCTTCTGCGCGGTGAACCGACCGAGGGGCTGGTGATCACCGTCGACGCCAAGGACGGCGAGCTCGTCGTCACCTTCGGCGGGGGCGAAGGGAGGTTCGCGGCATGAGCACCGACACCGGCAGCACCGGCACGGTCGTCTGCGAACACTGCGGGCACAAGAACCGCGTACCGACGGCTGCCGCGGGCAAGCCGACGTGCGGGCATTGCCACGAGCCGCTGCCCTGGATCGTCGACACCAGCGAGACCGACTTCGCGGAAGTCGCGGAGCAGGCCACGATGCCGGTGCTGGTCGACCTCTGGGCCGCCTGGTGCGGGCCTTGCCGCCAGGTCAGCCCCGCGCTGGCCCAGCTCGCACGGGAGCGGGCCGGGAAGGTCAAGCTCGTGAAGGTCGACGTGGACAGGGCACCGAGGCTGTCGCAGCGGTTTGACGTGAAGGCCGTGCCGACGCTCATGGTGCTGCGCGGCGGTGAGGTAGTCGCGCGGCAGGCGGGAGCTGCGCCCGTGAACGTGCTGCGCGAGTGGCTCGATCAGGCGATAGCGCAACCGGAAAGTGCTCACGAGGCCAGCCATGAGCGAGGAAGGTGACCTGTGATGACCAGTGTCGTCGACCGGCATCTCGAGTTCGTACGAGACGTCGTGCCGCGAACCCCGCAGGGTTGCGAGGAGTGCCTGGTCGCCGGCACGTCGTGGCTGCATTTGCGGCTGTGCCTGACGTGCGGGCACGTCGGCTGCTGCGACTCGTCGCCGATGAAGCACGCCAGTAGTCACGCCCACGCCATCGGACATCCGATCGTGCGCTCGTTCGAGCCCGGCGAGACCTGGCGCTGGTGCTACGTCGATCAGGCATTCGTATGACAGCCGCGACCCGGATCGAGGTCGGCGCGCCGCTTACCGAGACCCCGGATCCGTACGGAGCATTCCCCCGGCTCACGGACGAGCAGATCCGCACACTCGGCGCAGGTGGTGAACGTCGTCCGGTCCAGGCGGGCGAGGTGCTGTACGCGCAAGGGGAACAGACTTCCGAGTTCTTTGTGATCTTGAGCGGCAAGGTTGCCGTCGTGGAGGGAACCGGAGGCGACGCAAAGGTTGTGCGCGTGCACGGACACCACCGGTTCCTGGGCGAACTCGGCCTGCTCGAAGAGCAGCCCGCGTTCGTCGGCGCCGTTGCCGCCGAGTCCGGCGAGGTGCTCGCCATCCCGGTGAGCGCGTTGCGGCGCCTGGTGCTCGGCGATCCTGTGCTTGGCGACCTGATCCTGCGTGCCTACCTCGTGCGACGGGCACTCCTGATCGGGTCCGGCCACGGGATGCGGATCGTCGGCTCCTGCTATTCCCCCGATACCAGGCGGCTGCTGGAGTTCGTGGCGCGCAACCGGCTCCCGTACCGACTGGTCGACGTCGAGAAGGATCAGCAGGCCGAGGCGCTCCTGCAGCGCTTCGGCGTCGACGTCGAGGACACCCCGGTGGTCGTGCTGAACGGCACCGAAGTGCTGCGGAACCCGAGCACCGCCGAGGTGGCCAGGAGAGTCGGGCTGCGGCCACCGGAACCGGAATGCGGTGTACAGGACCTGCTCGTGGTCGGCGCCGGGCCCGGCGGTCTGGCCGCGGTGGTCTACGGCGCTTCCGACGGGTTGAGGCTTTCGGCGTTCGACGCCGTGGCCCCGGGCGGCCAGGCCGGGACGACCTCCCGCATCGAGAACTACTTGGGCTTCCCTCCGGGGATCTCCGGTGCGGAGCTGGCCGAGCGATCGGTGATCCAGGCGGCCAAGTTCGGTGTTCGCGTCGCGGTCTCAGCCGAGGCGCGCACCCTCGATCCACGCGGAGGCCACTACGCCGTCGGATTCGACGACGGCATCGAGATCGTCTCCCGCACCCTCGTGATCGCTACGGGTGCCCGGTACCGCAGGCTCTTCGTACCTGGCATCGAGAAGTTCGAAGCGACCAGCGTCTTCTACGCCGCGACTCTGCACGAAGCGCGTCGGTGCCGGGCCGCCCCCGTGGCAGTGGTCGGCGGCGGCAACTCGGCCGGTCAGGCGGCGGTATTCCTTGCGGAAGGCTCGCCGGTGGTCTACCTGGTGGTGCGCGGGGGCGATCTCGCTGTGAACATGTCCCGCTATCTCGTCGACCAGGTCGAACGGCATCCGCGGATCATCGTGCTCGACCACACCGAAGTCCGTGAGCTCGTCGGCGGCGACAGCATCGAATCCCTGGTCGTCGAGGACAACCGCACCCGCGAGCGCCGCTTCCTCGACGCGCGTGCGCTGTTCGTCTTCATCGGGGCTTCCCCGCACACCGCCTGGCTTTCCGGGATGGTCGCCCTCGACGAGGACGGCTTCGTGCTCACGGGGGCGGACGCCGAGGGGCACCGGGATGCCGACGTGTGGCGCGGAGTACAGCGCCCGCCACTGGTGCTCGAGACGAGCAGGCCAGGTGTGTTCGCTGTGGGGGACGTACGCCACGGCTCAGTCAAACGAGTGGCCTCGGCGATCGGGGAAGGCGCCATGGCCGTCCGGTTCGTACACGAACATCTCTCGATGGAGGCCTGATGCCGGTCATGGGCGCGGCAAGGTTCGAACGGTTCTTCCGGGTGGCCGCGAGCCTGAATGTCGACAAGAGCGATCTGAAACGGTACGACGAATTCTTGGACCGCAAGATCTACGACCTCTTCGTAGTCGCCAAGGCCACGGCCAAGGCCAACGGACGGGACGTCATCGAGCAAAGAGACCTGCCGATCACCAAGGGGCTGCAGGAGTGCATGCACGAGTTCCTCAAGATGGAAGAAGACCTGGAAGTGGTGCCGCTGCTCGATCAGCTCCTGACGCGTCCCCCGCTCGGGATCGCGATCTCCGAAGACACCGAGGCACGGCTCCCGGCCATCGCCGGCGGCCTCAGCGTGGCTCTCGCCCAGGCGTTCAAGATCACCGACCCACGCCTCAAGAACCCCGGCTCCGCGGAATGGGAACAGGTCTTCCGAATGTTCGAACTGCTCCTCTAGGCAGGCGCGCACGAGGTTCACCGGAAGGCATTCATCCGCCGGGAAAACGGCGGCCCGGGCGGCGTGGCGACGATACCGCAGGCAGCGAGTCCGGCCGTCCTTCGCGGACATGAACTTACCTCCGCCTGATCACGATCGTAGGAAGGCACGCCAGACACTGTCCCGATGTGCCAGCAGCGACTCCTCTTTTTGGTGCCACCAGGGTGAAGCCGTCGAGGCCGGTGATCAGCACGATCGCTGTATGGTCATTGGACTCTCACTCACCCTCGATCAGCCGGCGTACGTAGCCGCGTTCGCAGAGCTGCAACGCCTCACAAGGCAGGCACGCGGTGCACCGGCCGAGACCACCGGCAAAACGGAAGATCTCACGGTCACCTCAACATTGCGGGGCGAGCACTACACCGTCGTCACCGTCAGTGGATCGATCGACGCGCGGGCGCTGCGCCTCCTGGCCGCTCACTTCGCCGGGTTGCTCCACGCCGGCACGCGGCACCTGGTGGTCGATCTGTCCCAGGTCAAGCCGGTGGACGACGGCCTGTTCGAACTCGTGCACAAAGTAGAGGACAGGCTCACCGCCCTCAACGGCCTGTTCGAGCTGACCGGCCTCGCGCCGCCCGTGCTGTACGCGATGGACGACGCCCTGCTGGCCGAAGTCTTCTCCCAGTACCGCGCCGTCATCGACGACCCGAAACCGCGTGCCGTGCTGTGGTCGTCATTGCGTTGCCCCCAAGGCCTCGAGGACGTCGCGGAGCCCGGATCCGCAGCCCGGTATCGGACTTTCATCGATACAGCCGCCCACGGCTCAGGCGAGCGATGGGGAAGGCGCAGATGAAGGCCGTTACTGAACGGCCGAAACGACGTACGGACTTCGGATATTCGGAGCCTGCCTGGTCCTAGGATTGCTGTCCGCGATCGTCACCTACCTGACCCGGAGCCCCAACCTCATTCCCACTTTCGTGCTGCTCGGTAGCTCCTGGTGCTGGCAACCGTCGTGGCGTGGGCACGCCGACGTGCGCGTCACGAGCGTGCACCAGGTAGGCGCCGCCCTCGAATGGAGCTCGGTGTTCCCCTGCAGGGTGATCGCGTCGACCCGAATGTCCTGAACGTCCGCGAGAATGTGCTCGGCACGGACTGCTATCCGCCACCCTGGACCTGGTCCGCTCGGCGCGTACACGGTTGACCGAGCTGGGCTCGACCGTGCTGCACGACGCAGCTTCTCAGGTCGCGCCCCGCCGAGTCGGTCGGCTCGCTCAAGGTGTCGCCGACGTCCCTCCGCAGCATCAGCGGCTACCCGGCGTCGACTGGCCGCGCAAGCGCCGACGGTCACTGTCGGCGCGTACGCAGTGCGCGGCCGCAACCAGCCGACCGTGTCCACCCCTGTCACCGGGGGTCAAGGTCCGCGCCTCTCGACACGTGCGTCAGCTGGTGTTCACCGTCGAGACGTTCCGGGCCACGTAGACGAGTACGGCGACCGGTTCGCAACCCTGGGTGACTCCGAACCACGCTCCGGTCGACGTCGCCGGAACTCGGCGGTTGGGCCGGGATCCCCAGGGAACCCGGCGGGTGCCGATGAGCGAGGTGAACCGGATGAACGCACCACACCAGGTGGTCGTCGGGGTGCTGGCTGACGAGGGGCCGCCGGAGCAGGTGATCACGACGATCGCCGACGATCTGCCCGGGGTTTTCGCCGCGAGGGTGAGCGGGCGGACGCGGTGGCGAGTGGAGCATCGGGTGGAGCAGTTGCCGTTGGACGCAGACGGTGGCATTCCGATGCGCACGTTGTCGCAGCGGCAGCGGCAGGACCGGGGCTGGGACCTGGTGGTCCTGGTCACCGATTTGCTCCGGCGCGCGGGGACGAAACCTGTCGTCGCCGGTGTCGATGTCGAGCACGCTGTCGCGATGATCTCGTTTCCCGCGCTCGGTGCGGTGATGGTGCGTCACCGGGCACGGGCGTTGCTGATCCGCGTGGTGCGGCAGCTGGTGTCGCGGCGGCTCGGGATCGACGGGGACCGCGCCAGACGGGGGGCGGTGGCACGGGCGCGTGAGGCGCTGGCCCCGACGCAGCGGGTGTCGGGCGGACACCGGTCCGCCGAGACCCATCTCGCTCTGGTCGGGTTGCGTGGTCAAGTGCGGCTGCTGGCCGGGATGGTGCGGGACAACCGTCCGTGGCGGCTCGTCCCGCATCTGGCGGGCGCCACCGCGGCGGCCGGGACCGCCGCCTACGGCATCATCACCAGTTCGTTCTGGAAGCTCGCGGACGCGCTGTCCCCGCTGCGGCTCACAGCGATCACGGTGGTCACCGTCCTGGTCATGACGGTGTGGTTGGTGGTGTACAACCACATGTGGGACCGGCCTTCCGAGGCTGCCGAGCGACGGAAGGCCGTGATGTACAACGTTTCCACGGCGACCACGCTGGCGGTCGGGGTGGCGTGCATGTACGCGATCCTGTTCGTGCTCGCGCTGCTCGCGGCGGCCGTCCTGCTCGACAGCGGCTATCTCGCGCAGACCTTGGGGCACCCGGACGGTGTGGGTTCGTACTTGAACCTGGTGTGGCTGTGCAGTTCGGTCGGGATCGTCGCCGGTGCGCTCGGGTCCAGTCCGGAGGACAAGGAGACCGTCCGCAGCGCGACCTACAGCCCCGTGAGCGGGAACGCCAAGGACGAAACCGGCGCCGGCGGGAGGAGCGGACGTCCGTGGACACGAAATGCCGCACGCAGACCTCGCCGAACGACGAGTGAGCGACGGCGGAGTTCGCAGCCCGCCCAGCCGTGCCGCGACGACCGCTCCGATTCCGGCGCGCCACCCACGCGGAGATGGGCGATGAGGTGGTCGTGAGCCGCGACGAGGTCGGAACGGCCGCAGCGTCACGTAGTCCACAGTGTGCTGCTGGGCCTGGCGCAACAGCGTCGCAACCTGTGGCACGCGGGTATCGATCACCGGGCGGGCGCTGGTGCTCGTGTCGGCGAGCGCGGTCATCATGACGAGGACCTCGGCCGTGCCCGGTGCGACGGCGAGAACTGCGGTCGGCACCTTAATCTCGGTGGCCAGCGCGCGTAGCACGTCATCATCTGCTCTGGCGCCCTCACTAGATGTGCTGTTCGGGCACGTTGGTGATGTGGCGACACGGTTGTGATGATCTTGATATGGGTGAGGACCTCGGGTTTCGGTGTGGATCACCACAAACCTGCACCGACTCCCGGACGTCCTGGTCCAGGTCGAATCGTTGTGCCGCGTTCGACGCCGCGTAGTCGAGCTCGTCGTCGTGCCAGAGGTGACCATCCACTGTGCACTCTCCTTCGCCGTCGGGGTTGTGTCGCCCCAGACATGGCCGAGGACTCAGGATCTGATGCAAGAGAACACGGTGACGATGCCGATTGTCGCCGCTACCATCGGTGGCGCGAGCGGAAGTCGTCCGGCCCGCCGCGAGAGCTTGCGGCGAGCAAGCCCGGCGAGTCCGACCAGCGCTGCCAGTAGGTATGCGGCCACGATCGTCGTGGCCAACGTCGACCATCTCCGCCAGATCGCCAGCATGCCGGGGCCGGGGCCGGGAGCGAGCTTGACGTCGCCAGGGCCGGGTTGTCCGGTCGCCAGGAAGGTCGCGAGCAGCAGACCGCTCCACACGGCTGCTCCGGCGAGCACGCGCTGGAGTCTTGACGGATCATCGGAGCATGTCAGCGCTACGAGCATGCTGACGGCCAGCGGCATGCTCAACCGGTTCGGGATCCGGTGCTCCACGGCATCGACCGTGGCGGCCGGAATACGTAGGACGATCAACAGGACCGCCGGCACGAAGAGCACGGGAGGCCACAAAGAGCAGGCACCGCCGCCGCACACTGTCACTGCCGTGAGCACGACTTCATGCCGGCGTTGCAGCGCGGTGTGCGCCGTGCTCCGCGCGACCAGCACTCCGATCGGCGTGAGCGCGGCGCCCGTGAGCGCTCCCAGTGTCGCTGTCCAAAAGTTGCCCACGGTGATGACACGCGTCGGTGCCTGCGGGTTTGATGCTCAGTCGTGGTCGAGGTGCTCGAGGTCTTCGATCACGTCGGCCGGAAGGGTTGTGGTCCACGTGTCGAAGTCCTGTAGCGCCTGCAGCTGAGCTCCGGCCGCCGACCTGATGACTGCGCGTTCCCCGGTCGAGAGCGTGAACTCGAGTTCTTGCCCGCGCTGCTCGGCGGAGACGACGCCGAGCGCCCTGCGTCGGCCCACCAGTGGGTCGAAGGTGGGCAGGCCACTCGCCCGACCAGTTTCGGCGAAGCCGATGGGCGGATCCAGAAAAGGGACGCCTCCTCGCGGCGAGCGTGCCGGGCCAGAGCCGTCCGTACGACTTCCGCGTCGCCGTTGTAGACCAACAATTCGGCCCCGGATACGGGGGTACCGTCGTCCTCCCCTGCCAACAGGTCCGTCAACGCCTTCTGTCTTCCTCCGCAGCGCGGTGTTACGAAAGTCCGCCGCAGAGTTCACAAACGGCGGGCCTCCCTGTAACCCACGATCGCCGCTCTGGAGCGATTGTGATCTCAGATCACAGCGGGCTCGAAGCTTTCGAGCACGGCGGAGAGGGGTCCGGATTGACGACCGGTGGACGGCGCGCAGTCGACCGAGCAGGTGGCCGGCTCGGCGACCAGATCGCGATGACGAGCGTCGCGGACGAGGTGTACGGGCGCATCCGCGAGGCCATCCTCGACGGCACCTATCCCCCTGGCACCCGGCTCTCACTGCGCACTCTGGCCGACGAGCTCGGAGTGTCCACTATGCCCGCGCGCGAGTCACTCAAGCGGCTGGGTGTGGAGGGACTGGTGGTCTTCGGGCGCCGCAGCGTGACGGTGGCGAACCTGAGCACCGATGAGGTCCGGCAGATCTTCGAGATCCGCCAGCGGCTGGAAGGTCTCGCGACCCAATGGGCCGCGGAGCAGGCCACGGAGGAGGACCTACGGGACCTGCGTGCCATCCTCGACGAGATGGCTGACGCCAACTTGGACCCGGTGGTCTGGCGTGGCTTGAACCGCCGGTTCCACGACCGGCTCTACAGCTGTTCGGACAGCCCGCATCTGCTCGACCTGATCCGGAACATCTGGGACCGGGTCACTCCGTCGATGGCGATCTACGCGACCGCGGTCGAGGACTTCGCCGAGGCCCACCGCCAGCACCAGCAGATCCTGCACCTGTTCGCCACCAAGGACCTCCCGGCCCTGCTCGCGATGACCGCCGAGCACCTCGAACACACCGCCACCACCGTCGTGACAGCCCTCGCCAGCGCCGCCGGCACAGCTCTCGAAGGGGACCAGGCCATGACCTACGACGAACTCACCATCGAATCGTTCCACGCCGCGCTCGCCGCGGGGGCCACGACCAGCGCGGACCTGACCCGGTGGTACCTCGGCCGCATCGAGGCGATCGACCAGTCGCAGGACGGCCCGCGACTGGGCTCGTACGTGACGCTGAACCCCCACGCCGTGGCCGAAGCCGCCGCACTCGACGAGCGCTACGCCGCCACGGGCGAGCTCACCGGCCCACTGCACGGAGTGCCGGTCGTGCTCAAGGACCAAGCCGAAACCGCCGGGATCGCGACTTCCTTCGGGTCCGGATTGTTCGCCGACTACGTGCCCGAACAGGACGCGACGGTGGTCGCGCGCCTGAGGGCGGCCGGGGCGGTGATCCTGGGCAAGTCGACGATGTGCGACTTCGCGGCAGGCTGGTTCTCCTTCTCCTCTCGCAGCGGCTTCACGAAGAACCCCTACGACTTCGACCGCGAACCCGGCGGGTCGAGCGCCGGCACCGCCGCCGCCGTCGCAGCGAACCTCGCGCTGGTCGGGATCGGCGAGGACACAGGCGGGTCCATCCGGCTGCCCTCGTCGTTCACGAACCTGTTCGGCCTGCGCGTGACTACCGGCCTGATTCCGCGCACCGGGTTCTCGCCGCTGGTCCACTTCCAGGACACTCCGGGGCCGTTGGCGCGCACCGTGCCCGATCTCGCCGCCACACTCGACGTCGTCGTCGGTTACGACCCTGCCGACGCCTACACCTCCCTCGCCGCGAGCAGCCCGGAAGTCGGCCGCTACCAAGAAGCTCTCGACGACGTGACACCTGGGACACTCGCCGGCTTCAGCATCGGCGTCCTCGCCGATGCCTTCGGCACACAGCCGGAATCCGGGGAGACCAACGAGGTCGTCGCGACCGCGGTCAAACACCTCGCGGGCCTGGGCGTTCGCGTGGTCCACGACGTCGAGCTCGGGGACGGCGAGCTGGATCTGGCCGGCTGGGTGGCGGCCACGTCGCTGTACACCACCGTCTCGAAACACGACATCGACGCGTTCCTCGCCGCCCGGCCGCACGCGCCGGTGCATTCGGTCGAACAGGTCCACGCCAGCGGCGTCTTCCACGAGCTCACCGACCTGTTGCCCGACATCGCGGCCGGCCCGGCCGACCCGGCCGATGACCCGGCGTACTACGCCCGGCGGCTGCGTCAGGAAGAGCTTCGCCGACGGCTGGTCGACTTGATGGCTCGCTCGGGGACCGATTTCCTGGTCTACCCCACCGTCCAAGTGCCCCCACCCACCCGCGAGGCACTCGCTGCGAAGCGCTGGACCGCACTGGATTTCCCGACCAACACGGTACTCGCCTCCCAATCGTCGCTGCCTGCCATGAGCATTCCCTGCGGGTTCACCCCCGCCGGTCTCCCGGTCGGGCTGGAAGTGCTGGGCAAACCACTGGCCGAGCGGGCCCTGCTCCGGTTCGCCCGCGCTTGGGAACTCGCGACCAGCCCGCGCCGGCCGTCGCCCCTGCTGACCTCGGCACCGGCCTGAGCACCGGTGGACACGACGATGACACGATTCCTGGACCTCAATTGCGACCTCGGCGAGAGCTACGGGGTGTACAGCTACGGTGCCGACGCCGAGATGATGCCGCTGATCACCTCAGCCAACATCGCTTGTGGTGCCCACGCCGGCGACCCGGCCACCATGCGCCGCAGCGTCCGGGCCGCGCTGGACCACGACGTCGCGATGGGGGCACATGTCGGGCTGCCCGACCGGTGGGGGTTCGGGCGGCGCGAGATCCCGACCAGCGCCGGAGAGCTCTACGACCTGTGCCTGGCCCAGCTCGGAGCGCTCGACGCGTTCGTGCGCGCGGCCGGCGCGCGGTTGCGGCACCTGAAGCTGCACGGGTCGCTGTACGTGATGGCCAACCGCGACCCCGACCTTGCCGCGTCGACGTGCCAGGCGGTGCTCGACTTCGACAGCTCCCTGGCCGTGTACGCGCTGCCGGGCTCGGCGCTGGCCAAGGCCACGGGTGCCGCGGGCCTGCGACTCGTGGGCGAGTACTTCGCCGACCGCCCCTACGCGGGCACCGAAGTGCAGATGTACCGCCGATCCACTGAGGACCCCGGCACCCCGGAGCAGGCGGCCGCCCGGACCCTGGCCGCGCTGACCGGTCCCGAGTTCAGCGCGCTCGGCGGGATCGGCACCGTCTGTGTGCACAGCGACACCGTCGACGCGCCGCGCTACCTGCGCGTCCTTCGGCAACACCTGGCGACGGCCGGCTTCTCGCCGCGCGCGCCCGAGCAGACCCCGGCAGAACACGACACCGGGCTGAGGGCTCCGGCACTGCCGGCGTCCTGATCCACCAGAACCGCCACTCGGCTCCGCGGCACAACGACGTTTCGCGCCCCTCATCGCCGCGTGCGTCCACCGGTCCCCACCAGGAGTGAGGCTTTGCCATGACAACCAACGCCCCCAGCGCGTCCGAACACCACCTCGAATCGGAGTTCGAGCACGAACCCGTCCCCCGCACTCACCGGCGCAGCCTCGCCTCGGTGTCCGCGGTCTGGTTCGGGTTCCCGATGGTTCTGACCAACGCCGTCTTCGGCGGCACCATCGTCTACGGACTGGGTTTCTGGAAGGGCATGCTGGCGATCGTCGTCGGCAACCTCGTGCTGCTCGCTTACGTCGGCTGCCTGTCCTACATCGCGGGCAACTCGGGCAAGAACTTCGCCCTCACCGCCGCCGAGACCTTCGGCCGGACCGGCGCCAAGATCGCCGCGGGATTCCTCGCCACAGTGGTGATCGGCTGGTTCGCGTTCCAAACCGGACTCACCGGCGCAACACTCAACACCTCGCTGGGGTGGAACGAAACGGCGATGATCCTCCTGGCCGGGGTGCTCTACATCGCCATCACGTTCATCGGCATCCGCGCGCTGACCGTCATCGGGATCATCGCCGCGCCGCTCTTCGTCATCCTCGCCATCGTCGCGCTCGTGTTCGCCGCGAAGGACGGACATCTGGGCGAGTTCGCCTCGTACTCGGGTAGCAGCAGCAACGCCACCGTGCTCAGCGTCGGCGCGGCCATCACGATCGTCATCGCCGGCTTCGCCGACTCCGGCACCATGACGGCCGACTTCACCCGCTGGTCCCGTACCGGCAAGGAAGCCGTCGCAGCCGCGTTCACGGCGTTCCCGGTCGCGAACTTCATCGCGTTGCTCGTGGGCGGCCTGATCGTCGCGGCAGGCGCCGCCGCCAACCCGGCCACCGACGGCGGCGACTTCCTGCCCATTCTCACCTCGCACGGCCCACTGCTTTCGACCCTCGCGGTGATCTTCGTCTTCGTGAACCTCGGCTCCGTGTGCACGCACTGCCTCTACAACGGCGCTGTCGGCTGGAGTCAGCTGACCGGCTCCAAGATGCGCCTGCTCACCGTCATCCTCGGTGTCATCGGACTGGTCGCCGCGCTGGCGGGCGTGTGGAGCTACTTCTCGACCTGGCTCAACCTGCTGGGGATCTTCGTCCCGCCCATCGGCGCGGTCCTCATCTGCGACCAGCTCATCGCCCGCCGCCACCGGAACCGGGTGATCCGGTCGGTGCGCGCTGAACCGTTCATCGCCTGGGCGCTGGGCTCCGCCGGTGCCTTCGCGGTTCACGAATACGTCCCCGCCTGGTGCGAGGCCGGCGCCGGCATCGTCGTCACCGCGATCGCCTACGCGGTCATCGAAGCCCTGGCCCCGTCGGCGGCCCCGAGCACCGAACGCGCACCGGCCACCGAACCCGGCGTCTGAACGTCCCGAAAGAAGCCCACATGACTCTCGTTCCCCCTTCACCCGCGCACGCCACCGGCCGGAACGGAACCGAACTCACCGGGCTCCCGGCCACGGCCCTCGCCCGGCTGATCCGAGACCGCGAAGTGTCCGCGGCCGAAGTGACCGCAGCCGCCCTCGATCGGGTGCAGGCCCTCGACGACGACCTGCACGCGTTCGTCGAACTCACCGCGGCCGAGGCACGCACCCGGGCCGCCGAGATCGACGCCGCACTCGCTCGCGGCGACGAGGTCGGCGTGCTGGCCGGAGTGCCGGTGGCGGTCAAGGACCTGATCGCCACGCGAGGCATCACCACGCGATCGGGCTCACCCGCCTACGCCACCTTCGTCCCGGACGAGGACGACATCGTGGTCGAACGCCTGCGCGCGGCCGACGCCGTGATCCTCGGCAAGACGACCGTCCCCGAACTCGGCTTCAGCGCCGTCGCGCAGAACCCCGTGTCCCCCACCGCACGCAACCCGTGGGATCCCACCCGCACGCCCGGTGGCTCGTCGGCCGGATCCGGTGTCGCCGTCGCCACCGGCATGGCTCCGCTCGCGCTCGGCTCCGACGGCGGCGGTTCGGTCCGGATCCCGGCGTCGTTGTGCGGCATCTACGGGCTGAAAGCCTCCATGGGCCGCGTACCGCTCTACCCGGGATGCCGCGACGAGCGCTACCCCGGCATGTCCAGCTGGGAGACGCTGGAACACATCGGACCGATGACCCGCACCGTCGACGACGCCGCTTTGCTGATGTCGGTCATCGCCGGTCCGGATCCCCGCGACCGGCACTCGATCCCGACCGCGGACGTCGACTGGCTCGCGACCACGGTGAACCCGGACCTCACGGGTCTGCGCGTCGCCTACGCGCCCGACTTCGGCTACCTCCCCGTCGACCCCGAAGTCCGGCGCGTGGTCGACGCCGCTGCCCGGGTTTTCGCCGACCGGCTCGGGTGCGCGGTGGAAGAAGTCGATCCCGGCTTCACCGACCCGCAGGCGCACTTCTGGGCGATGGTGCTCAACGACACCGACCTCGACGGAATGCGCGCCATGGTCGCCGAACACGGTGCGCGGATGTCCCCGCACCTGGTCGAGCTCGTGGTGCGGCCCTGGACCGCGGAAGACTTCGCCCGCGCCCAGACGGCCCGCAAGCGGCTGGTCAACCAGATGTGGCGGTTCATGAGCGACTACGACCTCCTGCTGACTCCCACCCTCGCGGTGCCGGCGTTCCCCATCGGGTTCCAAGGGCCCGACCTGATCGACGGCCGGCTGACCAGCCCCGGGTCCTGGCTGGGATTCCTCAACCCGTTCAACATGACCGGGCAGCCGGCGGCTTCCATCCCGGCCGGATTCACCGAGCACGGCCTCCCGGTCGGGCTGCAGATCGTCGGCCGTCACCTGGCCGACACGAGCGTGCTCGCCGCCTCCGCCGCGTTCGAAGCCGCGGCACCGTGGGCGAGCTCGTGGCCGGCTTGCGTCGTGGCCACGTCGGAAACCGGGGAGGCGTGATGACCGGCCTGGACGGACTCAACCCTTCCCCGGGTGCCCTGGTTCTCGGCCTGGTCCAGGCGCGGGTGCCGGTCATCAGCGAACCCGCCGACCTGACCGCGACGGCGGAACGCTTGGCCGCGCAACTGCGGAAAGCCAAGAAGGCCATGCCGTCGCTGGATCTGCTCGTTTTCCCCGAGTACAGCCTCAACGGGCTCGACCCCGGCACCTGGCTGGACGATCGCCTGCTGTGTGATCTCGACGGCCCTGAGATCACACAGCAGGCCAAGGCCTGCGCCGAAGCCGGCGTGTGGGGCTGTTTCTCGCTGATGGAGCGAAACCCCGGCGGTGCCCCATGGAACAGCGGGATCATTGTCGACGCCTCCGGGGAGATCAAGCTCTACTACCGCAAGATGCACCCCTGGGTGCCCGCCGAACCCTGGCAGCCCGGCGATCTCGGCGTCCCCGTGTGCGACGGACCGGCAGGTTCGCGGCTGGCCCTGATCATCTGCCACGACGGGATGCTGCCCGAAATGGCCGCCCGCGAGGCCGCCTACCGATGATCGACGGGCGAGTGGGATCATCTTGAATGTCCGACCCGAAGGTCGCCGCGATGCCGGATTCTCAGTGGCATTCGCCGATCGGTGGCGGATCCGCCAACTTTGCGAGACTGGTGGCTGAACCAGGCGACACGGTGTTCATCACGGTGGCGAGCTCTGTGGCCGCGCCGGCCGGCCGGGAGATGTACAGCTGGGCGTACAGCCAGCCGTCGGTCTCCAGGCCCTCCGGGTCCATACCCGCGCTCGAGAGCGTGTCCAGGATCTGGGTCTGCTCCTCCGCCGAGGCGAACCTCCGCTGCCGGAACACACCGTCGACGCCGACGCTCTGGTAGCCCAGCTCGGCCAGACTTGCCGCGACCGGGTCGTAGGAGAACATCCGCAGCACAAAATGCGCCATCCACGGCCGCGACCCGTGCGCGACCCGGGCGATGGTCTTGTCCGTGACGTACCCGACGCAGCCGGTCGAGATGACGAGGTCGACCCCGGCCAACAGGTCCTGTTGCTCCGGCGTCGGATCGTCCTGCTCAAGATCCGCATGGATCGCGGCGTCGATGAACCCGGCCGACTGCGCATAGGCCAGCGCCGGACCCGAGTTGTCGAGACCGATGAAACGGATGTGTTCGGTACCCGCATGCGAGCGGACCCAGCCACGGTCGGCCGCGAGCAATGCTTCGTGGTCGAGGGCGAGCACATCCGGGCCCGTGTAGTAGTCGTAGAGCTGGTCCATCGTCACGTCGCACCGTTGCAAGACCGCGTTGACACCATACGAGCAGCCGACGTCGAGCACGGTCGGTTCCGCGACGCCGCGTTCGGCGCGGTATTCCTCGATCAGCTTGCTGAAGTAGGGCTTGGCCAGTTGTGGAATGAGGTAGCCGACCCGGCCCAGCGTGCCGAAGTAGGCACGCGGATCGGGCTCGGCGTAGATGTGGTCGAAGGAGATCTTGCCGGTCGAGTCGAGAGGCACCCCTGTCTCCTTACTAGTCGTACTGCCCTGAGAGGTTAGGAACGCAGCCACCGGTTGGTAGGCCCGCAAGTGCGGTGTGGCCGCGGTGGTGGTTGTAGGTGTGTAACCAGTGTGTCAGTGCGGCGCGGCTTTCGGCCTCGGACCGGTAGGGCAGCGTGTCGCACCAGAGGCGTGAGCGGTAGCAGGATCCGTTGTCGGTCAATACCCGCAGGACGGTGATCCAGGCACCGGCGAGAAACTCCTGCGCTCGGCCCCAGAACGCGGCGGCGTTTCCTGGG
The DNA here is from genome assembly GCF_040654155.1 of Amycolatopsis sp. NPDC050768. NCBI lineage: Bacteria > Bacillati > Actinomycetota > Actinomycetes > Pseudonocardiales > Pseudonocardiaceae > Amycolatopsis > Amycolatopsis sp. NPDC050768. The sequence goes on along the minus strand of NZ_JBFAHL010000031.1, from coordinate 8,461 downwards.
TCTCGTCGGGCAGGATCTCGGTGGGGGCCAGGCGGGAGTGGTCGTCAACGGCGTTGTGCAGACAGCCGTAACCGGTTGGCCCGGGCGCCGACCTTGCACGACACTAGTTGATCTGGAGCAAACCTGGAGCAGGACCGTGATTTCAACGACGACTCGGAGCAAGGCACGCGACGCGTCCGATCTCGTTGGGCGCCCACGACCCAACGCCTTCGGGAAGAGAGTTAGAACCCTCAAAATAAGCTTGTGGCCTGGCGCTCTACCGAGCGCCAGGCCACAAAGCAGGTTCCCAGGCCACGCGCTCGGAACCGGTCGCTGGTCACTGAGTGGCGATATCAGCATTGAACCGTACGCAGTTGCAGTGGGCTGGACCAGCCATGAGGACCAGACTGTTCGCATAGGACAACGTCCGGTCCTTTGTTTAAAAGCGACGATCTGATGGCGCGAATCATGTCTGAGACCAGCACAGGCGCTTGCGGGAGAACGCGCTGCGCATATGAGACCAGCTCGTACCCTTCAGGCAAAACATGCCAGCCTGCCGCTACCCGGCCCCAAGGGTTTCACCGGCCGGCTGCCCTGCGGCCGGCGGTCCGGAAGGCGACGGTGGGTCGCCCGCCGGGGCCTGGACGTAGGTCGGCGAGACTGCGTCGGAGTTGAAGTAGGGGTTGGTGGTCTCGGAGACCCAGCCGTCGGTGTTGTAGATCGTGTCGGTGATGTCCCGGCCGTTGTCCGGCGTCTGGTTCTGGACCTCCCTCGATCGCAGCATCGCGTCGTAGAGAGTCTCCGAAAGCCGGTAGGTGCCGTTGAAGTTCAGCGTGTAGGTGTCCACAACGGACGGGGCGCTGTTCGAGATGGAGTAGGTGTACTTCAACGACGGCGCCGAGATTCCCGGCTTCAAGACCGAGGTGAGCCGCCCGAGCGCGTCGAACTGTTCCTTGGTCACGAACCCGCCGGCGTCCGTCGATGACGTGGACAGGTCCCGCACCGGGTCGTTCACCGTCGTGGCGGTGAACGACAACCGGCGCTTCACCTTGTACGCTTTCTCGCCCGCCTTCTCGAACTGCCTGAACAAGCCTTCCACCGTCTTGTGGTCCTTCTTCAACAGCACGATCGCGTTCGTGGACGGCGGCCCCGGCGCCGTCGCTCGGCGTCACGAGCCGGCAGGCAGCCGAGCGACGCTACCTGCGGCTGCGGCCCTCCTCCACCGGCGAGGCCACAGGCGAGGGCTGCGTCGACGCCCAGCGCGACCGCCGAGCCGGCGACCGCACGGTGTCGGAATGGGCGCGGCGCAACGCCGCGGTTCTGCGTCAGCTCGCCGCACACATCACCGGGGCCGAAGGCATGTCCGCCCCGGGCCGGCGAGTCGCTGCGGGTGTCGCGCGAGCCCTGGCCGCAAACGACGCGGCGGCACTGCTCGAACCGCTCGCCGCGACCCGGCGCCACCTCGTGGCCGACCACGTCGAGCTCGCCGGCCAGGTCGGTGACATCGGCGCGGAAAGCGGCCGCGTGCGCGACGAGGCGATCTCCGACCGCCGACGCCGGACGAACAGCTGGCCGACCCTCACAGTCGGATCTGGCGAACGGTGGCCGCAACCGAAGGAACGAGAAGCCGAGACTGCGGGGTTGAAAAACCGGGATGACGGGTAGCCGCCGACCGTGACCGACTCCACCATCGCCGTCCTCGACATCGACGGGACGCTCGTCGACTCCAACTACCAGCACGCGCTCGCCTGGTACCGGGCACTGCGGTCGGTGGGCGAGACCTACCCGGTGTGGCGGCTGCACCGGCTGATAGGCATGGGCGGGGACAAGCAGCCCACGGCTCTCGGAGGCGAGGACCTCGAGCACCGCGTGGGCGACCAGCTCCGAGAGCAGCAGGGCAAGGAGGCCGACGCCCTGCTCGAGGAGATGGCGCCGCTGCCCGGTGCCCACGGCCTGCTCGTGGCGATCAGGAAACGCGGGCACCGGCTGGTGCTGGCCAGCTCCGGTCAGCAGCGCCACGTGGACGTCTACCTGGACAAGCTGCACGCCCGCGACATCGCCGAAGACTGGACCGCCAGCGCCGACGTCGAGGCCTCCAAACCGGCGCCGGACCTGCTGCAGGTGGCGCTGAAAAGCTGGGCGCGCCGCCCGACGCGCCCAGCGTCATTGTGGGCGACTCGGTGTGGGACGTCGAGGCGGCGAAAACGCGGGGATGCCGGCGATCGTCGTGCGCCCCGGCGGCTTCGGGGACGACGAGCTGAGGGAAGCCGGCACCGTCGCCATCTACGACACCCCTGGCGACCTCCTGGACGCACTCGACGACACCCACTCGCCTGACCCCGGCCGTCGCCCGGACCGTCGGCCGGATTCGCCGCACGGCCAAAGGCGTCCGCCCCGGGAGGCCGCGAAGGTAGCCAGGCGACACAGCACGCCGATCGGCGAGCCACCTCTGGCGATGACCTGGCTCGGATTGTCGCCGCAGCGCGCCGATTGGACCCGACCCCAGCCGGGTAGCCGCCCCTGCAACGCCGCATTGCGGGGAAGAAGGACTCGATGGAACCCGAGCTGCCCTTGGCCGACGAGCTCGCCGCCGTGTTCGCCCGACTGTCCGGCCTGCTGCTCACCGCCGAAACGGTGCAGTCGCTGCTGAAGCTGATCACCGCGACCGCGAGGGAGGTGTTCCCCTCGGCGCTCGGGTCGGCGGTGACAGCCGCCGGCGGCCAGGGCGCGCCGGTGACCTGGGCGGCCACCGGCGAAGAGGTCGAACGAGCGGACCGGCTGCAGTACGAGCTCCGGGCCGGGCCGTGTCTGACGGCGTGGCAGGAGAGTTCGGTGATCGACGTCGGCGACCTGCACGACGACGACCGCTGGCCGGAGTGGGCGGCGTCGGCCGCGCGACTCGGCCTGCGATCCGTGCTGAGCGCTCCGATGGTCACGGGCTGCCGCAGCCTCGGCGCCGTGAAGGCGTACGCCGACCGGCCGCACGCGTTCGACGAGCGGGACCGGACGCTGCTCACGATGTTCGCGTCACAGGCCGCGGTGCTGGTGGCGAATGTGAGGTCTGCCGAAGCCGCCGCACGACTCAGCACCGAGCTGCGATCGGCGCTGCGTGCCCGGGACATCGTCAGCATGGCCAAGGGAGTCGTGATGGGCCGCGACCACGTCTCCGAGGAGATGGCGTTTCTCGTGCTGGCGGACGAGGCCTCGCGAGCCCGCAAACCGTTGCGGGAAAACGCCGAGGCAATGCTGCGCGCAACCGTTCGGCCACGCCGATGAGCGTGGCCGACGGCGCGCAGCGTCGCGAGATCGTCCTCGCCCGCCGGCACGCCGACCTGACGCCGGAACAGCTCTGGACGCGGTACTTCGCTCTCGGCGGCAGCCGCGACCTGGTGGAGGTCGAGGCGTACCTCGACGGTCTCGTCGGACTGCCACGACACCAATGCGACCTGCTGGCCCACGCGGTCAACGAGTGCCTCGACGAGATCGCCTGGACCCGCCGCGCCCCCTACAGCCGCGCGCTCCGCCCCCGCAGGCCGCACGACGACTCGCTGGCCGCCCTCGTGCACCTGCTCGAAGGCGCGGAGCTGGCGCCGCCCGAACGGCTCCCCCGCCTCATCGAGGCCGCGGGCAGGCTGATCGGGATCGGACTCAGCGCCTACCTCGCCGACTACGCCCAGCAGTTCCTGCACCCGGTATCCGCCGCCGCGGATCCCGGGCCACCGTTGCCGATCGACAGCACGCTGGCCGGGCGAGCCTTCCGCAGCCTCGAGATGCTGCCCGCGGATTCGGCCGGCCGGCCGTGCCTGTGGGTGCCGCTCGTCGACGGCGCCGAGCGGATCGGCGTCCTGCGAGCCGACGTGGCCGACGACGACACGCTCGAGGACCCTGGCCTGCGTGCTCAATGCCGGTGGACCGCCCTGCTCGTCGGGCACCTCGTCGTGCTGATGACGCAGTACGGCGACGGCCTCGACGCCGTGCGTCGCCGCAGGGACCGCACGATCCCCGGCGAGCTGATCTGGTCCCTGCTCCCGCCCCTGACCGCCGGTGTCGACGGTTTCGTCGTCACCGGCGTGCTCGAACCACGGCACGCCGTCGCCGGGGACGCCTTCGACTACTCGCTCTCGGACACCACCGCCGTGCTGTTCATCGTCGACGCCGTCGGGCACGACCTGCGCAGCGGCCACATCGCCGCCATCGCACTGGCCACCCACCGCAGCGCCCGCCGCGCCGGCTACGGGCTCTTCGAACAGGCCCGGCAGATCGACGAGACGATCGGCGCGGCGTTCGGCAACGCCTCCTTCGCCACGGCCGTGCTCGCCGAGATCGACCTCGCGACCGGGCGGATGCGATACATCAACGCCGGCCACCCTGAGCCCCTGCTGATGCGCGGCGGCAAAGTCGTGAAACAGCTGACCGACGGGAGGCGGGCCGCGCTGGGGCTGGGCTCCGGCGAGCTGGTGGTCGGTGAGGAACGACTGCAGCCCGACGACTGGCTGGTCCTCTACACCGACGGCATCACCGAGGCCCGCAACAGCGAAGGCGAGTTCTTCGGAGAGGCGCGACTGGCCGACTTCCTGCGCCGCGAGGCGTCAACCGGGTACCCGCCACCGGAGACCGTGCGGCGGCTGATCCAGGCCGTGCTCGCCCACCACGACGGCTCTTTGCAGGACGACGCCACCGTCCTGCTCGCGCGGTGGACCAACCCTCACGACATCGATCCGAAAAGGTGACGCTCCTTCCGGGCGAAGGGCGGACGCGGTTACGAGTTCAGCAACCGCACGGTGAGCGGCCGCGTGACCGGCTGCGCCGGCGTCCGCACGATCACGGTCTTCGTCGCCGGGTCCCAGGTCCACGTGTTCTCCGGGCTGCGGTGACCGTTGATGAGCACCGCCGACGGTGCCTTGGCGTCGGTGAACCGCACGGTCCAGGTGCGCTGCGTCGGCCGCCCGCGGTACGACCCGTGTGGGGCGTCGATCGCGAGTGTCGCCGAGTGGGCGTCCTCGGTGTAGGTCATGCCGGTGGTGGCGCCCTTCGCCGAGGCCGACTGCCCGTCGTCCTCGTAGAGGGTGAACGCGCCCCGGTGGCCGCCGGCCACGGTGACCGTCGCGGCGGTCAGCGGGTGGCCCGCGTCGCCGGGGACGTCGCCGCTGCGGGTGACCATGATGCCGCCCGAGCGCAGGAACACCGGCATCGTGTCCCAGCCCGTGGTGATCTGCGCCGTGGTCCCGCCGTGGTAGGTCTTGCCCGTGAAGTAGTCCGTCCAGTCGCTGCCGGGCGGGAACCACATACTTGTGGTGGCGGTGGTACCCGGGCTCGCCGCGGGAGCCACCAGCACGTCCGGCCCGTACCGGAGCCGCGCGAATTGGGCACCGGCCACGCTGCGGCGGCTGCCGATCACCGTGCCACCGGTGCGTCCGGGAACCCTCGCCTCCTACCTGGATCGGCTCGCCGCGTCACCTGGCGCGAACCGGGCCGAGGGCAGTCAGACTGCGCCGGCCCCGCGGCACGCAAGGCTTCACCAGTCACTGAGGGCTGCCTCCGACACCTACTCGCGACCCGACCGATCGAAGCAGTTGAACATCTCGCTTCGGAAGCAGTCGCCTCACCGCGCCTGTGCATATGAGTCTCTAAAACGATCGTCCGCGAGACACAGGCGGCTGATCAGCGTTTCCGCAGGTCCGATCTGTAATGCCTGCCGTGTCCGCGCCAATGTCGCGTTATCGGGGGTTTTGCATGGTCTGGTCCATGCGGCTCGGCTACGGACGGCGTCCACCAGCGATCCCCACTCCGAGGCGCGCCCCGGCACCACGCGGCGACCACGCGGCGACCGCGCTGAGGCGGGCCTTGCGCGTGTCCGCTGACGCCCCGGCCGTCTCCTGCATGGTCTCCCAGGTCCGCAGTGCCTCGCGGGTCATGTTGGTGAGAGGGCTTTGAGTTCGGTAAACCGGAGTCTCGGGTCGCAGATCATGTGGCAGCTCCGAGGCCTCAAGTCAGGCACATTCGTGATATCAGTGATGATCTGGTGAGAGGACTTCGGATGTTCCAACGTTTCCGCGCGGAGTACGCCCCGCTCCGGGACGCGGTTCCGGCTGGCTCGACGTGGCAGCACGAACGGCTCGTCGGCGTCGAGGGCTACCTCGACTTCGCTTCGGAGTTCGCCGGAGCGACCTTCGGAGGCGGCCTGTACCGGGTCCACGACCACACGTCTGGCGCGCAGGCGTTGACGCTGATCGCGGAGGCGTTCTCCGAGTATGCGACTCGCGTCTGCCCGTTCGGCTACGACTGGCTCGGGCGGCAGTTCGCCGTCGACTCCGGCCGCACTGTGGATGGGCAGCCGCAGGTCCTCCTACTCGAGCCGGGAACGGGCGAGGCTCTGGAGATCCCGCTGCCGTTCGCGGCATTCCACGACGAAGAACTTGTCGAGTACGCAGACGCCGCATTAGCGACAGGATTCTTCGACTCGTGGTCAGCCGTCACCAGCGACTCTGTGCCGCTGCGCCGCGACCAGTGCGTGGGCTACCGAGTCCCGATGTTCCTCGGCGGCCAGGACATGATCGAGAACCTTGAGGTCAGCGACCTGGAGGTCTACTGGTCGATCTGTGGCCAGCTGCGACGTGGCGCGCTGAGTCTGCCGCCGGGGACCGCGATCAACGAGGTCACGAACCGTTAGCCCAGCGTTGTCGAGGGCTGCTCGGAGTGCCCGGCCAGCCCGTGTGGGAGCCCGACGTGGCTACAGAGGCACGTATTCGCGGATCTTGCCGCGGAGGTGGGGGCGGTGGTCGCCGAGCGCGATGCGCAGTGTCGGGAGCCGTTTGGCGATCTGCAGCTCGGTCAGCGGCTTGGTGACCGGCACGTCGGCGTAGCCGCGGTCGTCGGTGTCCCACTTCGACAGGTCCGCCTCGACGCCGCGGATGCGGGCGACGACGCCGTCGACGACGTAGACGACCGCCTTGAGCCGTGGCCAACGGGCCGGGGCGATCGGGAACCACTTGCGGTCGGCCTCCAGCTGCACCTTCTCGCTGGCGCCGGTTTCGCCGTAGCGGCGGCTGGTGTCGGCGTCGATCTTGCGGGTGCGGGTATTGCGGTAGACGACCAGCGCGCAGTCGCCGCCGTCGTGGTAGGCGTGCAGCTGCCGGTAGAGGGTGGTGCGCCCGACGCGGAAGGTCTCGGCGATCTCGGCGACGGTGTGCTCCCCCGCGTCATACATCCGCTGCGCCTGATCCAGCTGCCGCTGCGTCAGCGCCGGGGGCCGGCCACCGACGCGGCCACGAGCCCGGGCCCGGGCGGCGGCCAGACCGTCCATCGTGCCCTCGACGATCATCTCCCGGTCGTACTCGGGGTTCCCGGACATCTCGCGGAATATCCAACGGAATAGCCACTGACCAGCGCTGACGACACCCCGAGAGCTGATGTCGAGTGCCGCCCGAGATGATCTCGATCGTCGAGTTGGTGCACGGGTTGGCGGTGTCTGGTGGCGACGCAGTTCTTCTCCGCGAGCGAGATCGGTGAGCTGGAGTCCTGGCCGGCCGAGGTCGGCCGAGATGAACTGGTGCAGTTCTTCCAGCTGGCTGTGGAGGACGTCGAGTCGATGCTGCCGTCCGAGGACGGCGATGGGCCTGCACTTGCGATGAATGGCGGAGGCGGAAACTAGCTGGCGGTCGGTGCCGCGCCTTGAACGATGTCTCCATTGAGTCCATCCGGGTAGAAGCCGCCGGAGGAGACCCCTTGCGGGTCAAGGTAAACGATGTTGAGGATCTCCGCGGCGCTCCTGCCGAATGCGCGACCGTACTCATCGGTGGGAACCAGGTTGGCCTCGTCCTTGGTGCCGAGATCCTGATCGTCATCGGCGGGGCCGCTGACCGCGTTGCGAACCGCGGAGATCTTGTGCAGGACATCGAACACCGAGTCATCCGCGAGCCCTTCAGCGAAGAGCGTGGCCCGCACGATCCCGGCGTGGTAGGCCTCGGTCGCCAGCAGGCCTGCTGCTGCATCCAGGTAAGTCTTGTTGGAGATGAACGGTGCCGCGCCTTTGAAGGCTGTGACTCCGACGTCTTCGAAGAGGAAGGCGGCGAAGAGGAAGTTGCGGTCGCCGGCATAGGCGTCGAAGATCTCGCCGGGCTTGATCAATCCGGCCGCAGTCGCGGCTGCGGTAAAGCTGTGGTCAAGGGAGATCTGCGGGCGCGCGACGGCCGCGTCGCCGAGTGCGTTGCGGAGGAACGCGACGTGGGCTCGTTCGTCCATGGCGATCTCGCGGGCGATGTTCTTGACCACAGCACTACGGAACTCGACCTGACGTCCACCGGAGACCTGACCGGGCTTCCCCGTCCCGCCCACCATGTCATCCGGCAGTCCCTGACCAGTTGCGCCACGAACGTAGAATTCGGCCTCTAGTGTTGCGTGTCGTTGATTGATTTACGTCTGTGGTGTTGAGAGAATCACAGTCATGTACGTGGCCTCGGCGTTGGAGTTGCGTGATGGTGAT
>NZ_JBFAHL010000030.1:0-76981 GCF_040654155.1 Amycolatopsis sp. NPDC050768 | reverse complement strand
GACGTCACCCTCCCGCAACCCACCCCCCGTCCCACCTACCTGGCCGACCTGCCGACGTATCCCTTCCAGCACCAGCACTTCTGGCTCACCCCGGAGGCTTCGCCCGAGCGGACACCGGCCGACGACACGTTCTGGTCCATTGTGGAGCAACGGGACGCCTCGGTGATCGCGCAGGCGGTGGGCGGCGGCGTCCCGGCCGAGTTCTGGGAACAGGCACTGCCAGCGCTGAACCGGTGGCGCGATCGGGACCGTCGCCGCCACACCCTCGACGACTGGCGCTACCGGGTGACCTGGGCGGCCGCGTCCGCGCCGCCCGCGCACCTGGCCGGCATCTGGCTCCTCGTGACCACCCGTGACGAGGTCTGGCCCGACCGGATCCACGACGCGCTGGTCGCCCACGGCGCCAAGGCCGAACGGCTCGTCGTCGATCCCGCTCGCGACGACCTGACCGCCCTGCTCGCCGAGAAACTCGACGGGCTCGGCGGCCTCGCCGGGATCCTTTCCCTGCTGGGCCTCGACGAAGAACCACTGCCCGCGGCGCCCGGAGTCGGCGCCGGCCTCTACGGCACCGTGTCGCTCAGCCAGGCGCTGCGGCACCTGGAGATCGACGCGCCGCTGTGGGTCGCGACGCAGGGAGCCGGCGCGCTCGACGGCGAACCGCCGGTCCGCCCCGGCCAGGCCCAGGTGTGGGCGCTCGGCCAGGTCATCGGACTGGAACAGCCGCGAACCTGGGGAGGTCTCGTCGACCTGCCCGGGAAGTGGGGGCGCCGGAGCGCCGAGCTGTTCGCCGCCGCGCTTTCCTGGGACACCGGCGAGGACCAGCTGGCAGTGCGCGGGTCCGGAGTGTGGGTACGCCGGCTGGTTCGTACTGCCGGTCGTCCGGGCGGGTGGGCTCCGCGAGGCACGGTGCTGGTGACCGGTGGCACCGGCGGCATCGGCCGGCACGTGGCCCGCTGGCTCGTCGCGAACGGCGCGGAGCGGGTCGTGCTCCTCTCGCGCAGCGGGGCGAACGCCGGGGACGAGCTGGAATCCGGGGTTTCGGTGGTGCGCTGCGACGTGGCGGACCGGGCCGCGCTGGCGCAGGTGCTGGCCGGCCTCTCGGCCGAGCTGACCGCCGTTGTCCACGCCGCCGGGGTCACCGCGTACGAAGAGACCGCCACGACAAGCCTCGAGAACTTCGCTTCCGTGCTTTCGGCCAAAGTGGACGGTGCCAGAAACCTCGACGAGCTGACCGCGGATCTCGACCTCGACGCCTTGGTGCTCTTCTCCTCCGGCGCCGCGATCTGGGGCAGCCACGGCAACGGTGCCTACGCCGCCGCGAACGCCTTCCTCAACGGCCTGGCCGAGCAGCGCCGCGCCCGTGGCCTGCCGGCGACGGCGATCGCCTGGGGCGGCTGGCGGAATTCCGGCATGGCGGCCGGCGACGCCGGTCAGCTGCTGACCCGGCTGGGCCTGCGGATGATGGATCCCGAACTCGCGGTGACGGCGATGGCCGAGGCCGTGGGCAGCGGCGAGACGACACTGACGGTGTCCAATATGGACTGGGCTCGGTTCACCCCGGGCTACACGATGGCACGGCGCCGTCCGCTGATCGAGGACATCCCCGAGGTCGCCGCCGTGCTGAAGGAGGAGGCCGAAAGCGCTGCGACCACCGGCTCGGGCGACGCCGCCTTCACCGCCGGCCTCGTGCCGCTGGCCGAGACCGAGCGGCGCGGCGCGCTCGCCGATCTCGTGCGCCGGGAAGCTGCGGCCGTCCTCGGCCACGCCTCCGCCGCGGACGTCTCGCTCGGCAAGCCGTTCCAGTCCCTGGGGTTCGACTCGCTGACCGCGTTGGAGCTACGCAACCGGATCGGCGCAGCCACGGGCCTGCGGCTGCCCGCCACCCTGATCTTCGACTACCCGACCGTGCCGCAACTGGCCCGGCACCTCGACGACGCGCTGTTCGGCGGCGCGGCCGACGCCCTCACCCTGGCTCCCGCACCGGCGCCGGCGCAGGCCGACCCCATGGTGATCGTCGGCATGGCCTGCCGGTTCCCCGGTCACGTCCGCGGCCCCGAGGACCTCTGGCAGCTGGTCGCCGGCGAACGCGACGAGATGACCGGGTTCCCCGCCGACCGCGGCTGGGGCGGGGCCGGGCTCTTCGACCCGGGACGCGGGGCGCTGGCGTCGGGGCAGGGCGCGTTCCTGGCCGAGGCCGGCGACTTCGACTCCGCGTTCTTCGGCATCTCGCCGCGCGAAGCGCTGGTCATGGACCCGCAGCAACGACTGCTGCTCGAGTCCGCGTGGGAAGCGCTGGAGGACGGCGGGATCGACCCGTTGGCTCTGCGCGGCAGCCGGACCGGCGTGTTCGTCGGCGGCACGCCGCAGGAGTACGGCGCCGTGCTGATGAGCGCGCCGGAGGTGGCGGCGGGTTACGGCCTGACCGGGTCCGCGGGCAGCGTGATGTCGGGCCGGATCGCCTACACACTCGGCCTGGAGGGGCCGGCCGTCACGGTCGACACCGCCTGCTCGTCTTCGCTCATGGCCCTGCACCTGGCCGGGCAGGCGCTGCGGGGCGGTGAATGCGACCTGGCGCTCGCCGGCGGGGTCACGGTCATGTCGACACCCGGCGCGTTCGCCGAGTTCTCCCGCCAGGGCGGGTTGGCGACCGACGGCCGGTGCAAGGCCTTCGCCGATGCAGCCGACGGCACAGGCTGGGGCGAGGGCGTCGCGATGCTGGTGGTCGAGCGCTTGTCCGACGCGCGGCGCAACGGGCACGAGGTGCTGGCGGTGGTCCGGGGGAGCGCCGCCAACCAGGACGGTGCCAGCAACGGCCTCACCGCGCCGAACGGCCCGTCGCAGCAGCGGGTGATCGCGCAGGCGCTCGCGAACGCAGGGCTCGGCCCAGTCGACGTCGACGCGGTCGAAGGCCACGGCACGGGCACCCGGCTGGGCGACCCGATCGAGGCGCAGGCCCTGCTCGCGACCTACGGCCGGGGCCGCGACGAGGACAACCCCGTGTGGCTCGGTTCGCTCAAGTCCAACATCGGGCACACGCAGTACGCGGCGGGCGCGGGCGGGGTGATCAAGATGGTGCTCGCGATGCGGCACGAACTGCTGCCCCGCACCTTGCACGTCGACAAACCGACCGAGCAGGTGGACTGGTCCGCGGGCACGGTGCGGCTGCTCACCGAGGCCCGGGCCTGGCCGGCCGGTGACCGGGTGCGGCGGGCGGGCGTCTCGTCGTTCGGCATCAGCGGGACCAACGTGCACGTGATCATCGAGGAACCGGCGTCCGTCGCCGAACCCGCCCCGGAAACCCAGACGCCAGAGGAAATCCGGCCCTCCGGCCTGTGGGCCTGGCCGCTGTCGGCCAGGTCGGCGACGGCCCTGCCCGCCCAGGCGGCCCGGTTGCTCGACCGGGTGGCCGCGGCGCAGGACACCGACGCCGGCGACGTCGCCTGTGCCCTGGCCACGACGCGCGCCGCGCTGGAGCACCGCGCCGTCGTCCTCGGTGCCGACGAAACCGAGCTGCGCGCGGGACTCGCCGCGCTCGCCGCCGGCGATGCCGCGCCCGGTGTCGTGCGCGACTTCGTCCGCGACGGTCGCACCGCGTTCCTGTTTCCCGGCCAGGGCGCGCAGCGGCCGGGGATGGGCCGGGAGCTGGCCGAGGCTTACCCCGTCTTCGCCGAGGCGCTCGACGAGGTGTGCGCCCAGTTCGACGGCGAGCTGACCCGGCCCCTCCGTGACGTGCTGTTCGCCGATGCCGGGTCCGCGGACGCGGCGGCCCTTGATGACACGGCGTTCACCCAGCCCGCGTTGTTCGCGATCGGCGTGGCCCTGCACCGGCTCCTCGAGCAGTGGGGCGTACGGCCCGACGTGGTGGCCGGCCACTCGATCGGCGAGCTGACCGCCGCCCACGTCGCCGGGCTGTGGTCGTTGCCGGACGCCTGCCGCGTGGTGGCCGCGCGGGCCCGGCTGATGGCGGCTTTGCCGGTGGGCGGCGGGATGCTCGCCGTCGCCGCGAGCGAGAGCGAGGTCGCCGACGCGCTCGCCACGGCCGATCCGGCCGCGATCGGCGTCGCGGCGGTCAACGGGCCGGCGTCGGTGGTGCTGTCCGGTGGGAAAACGGCCCTCGAAACGCTGGCGCGGCGGTTCGGCGACCTCGGCCGGCGGGTGAAGTTCCTGCCGGTGAGCCACGCGTTCCACTCGCCGCTCGTCGAGCCCGTGCTCGACGAGTTCGCCACCGTGCTCGATCAGGTCGGGTTCGCGCAGCCGCGGATCGCCGCGGTGTCCACGCTCACCGGTGAGCCCCTGTCCGCCGAGCTGTGGGGCGATCCGGGGTACTGGGTCCGGCACGCGCGCGGCACGGTGCGGTTCGCCGACGGCGTGCGCGCCCTGCTGGGGTACGACGTCCGGACCGCCTGGGAACTGGGCCCGGGCGCCACGCTCACCGCGATGGTCGCCGAGATCTGCGCTGAACCTGAAGACCTCATTGTCCTCCCGGCGTTGCGGGGCGAAGACGGCGAAGCACGGGCGATCGTGCGAGCGGTGGGGCACGCGCACAGCCGCGGCGTCCCCGTGGACTGGACGGCGTTCACCGGTGTCCCCGGGCGACGGGTCGCGTTGCCGACGTACGCGTTCGAGCACCAGCGCTACTGGCTGAAGCCCGGCGGCGGCGGTGCGCCGGCGGCGATCGGGCTCACGGCCAGCGGGCATCCGCTGCTCGGCGCCGAGACCCCGGTGGCGGGCAGCGACGAGGTCCTGTTCACCGGCCGGCTGTCGCGGGACACGCAGCCGTGGCTCGCCGACCACGCGCTCGGCGGGACCGCGATCCTGCCCGGCACCGCGTTCGCCGAGCTGGCGCTGCACGCCGGCACCCGGGTCGGCCTCGACTGCGTCGAGGAGCTCACCCTCGCCGCACCGCTGGTGCTCCCGCCCGACGGCGGAGTGGCCGTGCAGTTGATCGTCGGCGCGCCCGGCGACGCCGGCCACCGCCCGGTCCGGATCTCCTCCCGGGGCGACGACGCTCCTGAATGGACGGTGAACGCGGCCGGCCTGCTCGGCTCGTCCGCCGTGGCGCCGGCCGGTTTCGCGGACACCGCCTGGCCTCCGGCGGACGCGGTCCCGGTCGACCTCGACGGGTTCTACGAAAGCCTGGCCGACGGTGCCGTCGTGTACGGGCCGGCGTTCCGGGGGCTGCGCGCGATGTGGCGCCGAGCGGGCGAGGTGTTCGCCGAGATCGAACTTCCCGCCGAACAGGCCGGGTTCGCGGTGCATCCGGCGCTGGTCGATGCCGCGCTGCAGCCGCTCGCCCTCGGGGTGCCCGCCGCGGACGGGGAACCGGACGTCCGCGGGGTGCCGTTCGCGTTCGAAGGCGTGCGGCTCTTCGCCGAGGGCGCGGAGACCGCCCGTGTGCGCCTGTCGCGCGGACCCGGTGGCACCGCGTCGGTGCTCATAGCGGACGACGCCGGCGAGCCGGTCCTCACGATCGACGCGCTGACGCTGCGGGCCCCGGCCGTGGCTCCGGTGGCTCAGAACAGCGGAGACCTGCTCGCCCTCGAATGGGGGGCGGTCGAGCCGGCCGCGGGCGAGGTCGCCACGGACTGGGCTGTGCTCGGGTTCGACCCGCTCGAGCTGCGACCGCGGCTGATCGAGGCCGGGATGTCGCTCAGCACCTACCTCGATCCTCAGTCGCTCGACGACGCCCTCGACGCCGGAGTACCGGTGCCGCGGACCGTCCTGGTGTTCTGCGCGGCCGGCCAGGAAGACGGCGTGGTGGCGCAAACCCACGCGCTCACCCGCCGCGTGCTGGAGCTCGTCCGGCACTGGCTCACCGACCACCGCCTCACCGAGCACCGGCTGGTGGTGGTGACCCGCCGAGCGGTCGCGACCGCGCCGGACGACGAGCCCGAGGACGTGAGCGCCGCGGCCGCGTGGGGCCTGCTGCGCAGCGCACAGCAGGAGAACCCCACCCGGATCGTCGTGGTCGACCTCGACGACGAACCCGCCTCGCACCGCGTGTTCGCGGCGGCGGTCGCCACCGGGGAGGCGCAGCTCGCGCTGCGGGCCGGCGCGGTGCTGGTGCCTCGCCTGCGCCGGGTCGAGGCCGCCGAAGCGGCCGGTGCCGAACCAGGCGACCGTGAACGCGGCCTCGAGGCGCGGGGCACCGTCCTCGTCACCGGGGCGGGCGGGGCGCTCGGTGGCCACGTGGTCCGGCACCTCGCCGCCGCCCACGGAGTGCGGCACCTCGTCCTGGCGAGCCGGCGCGGCACCGTCGACCCGGGTCTGCTGGCGGAGCTGACCGAGCTCGGCGCCGACGTGACCGTGGCCGCTTGCGACGTGGCGGACCGCGCCGCCGTGGCCGCCCTGCTCGCGGCGGTCCCGGCCGAGCGGCCGCTGGAGCGGGTGGTGCACGTGGCGGGTGCGCTCGACGACGGGCTCGTCACGTCACTCGACGGCGACCGGCTCCACGCGGTCCTCCGGCCGAAGGTCGACGGGGCCTGGCACCTGCACGAGCTGACCTCGGCCGAGCTGGTGCTGTTCTCCTCCGCGGCGGGGATCCTCGGCAGCCAGGGGCAGGCCAACTACGCCGCTGCCAACGCGTTCCTCGACGCCCTCGCCGCGCACCGCCGGGCCGAGGGTCTGCCCGCCCGGTCGCTGGCCTGGGGCGCCTGGGAGGTCGACGGCGGGATGACCGGGCAACTCGACGAGACGAACCGGACCAGGATGGGCCGCAGCGGGATGATCGGGTTCACGCCCGAGCGCGGTCTGGCGGCGTTCGACGCCGCCCTCGGCGTCGACGCGGCGGTCGTGGTGCCGATGCGGCTCGCCGGCGGCACTCCGCCCGCGGGGTTCGAGGTTCCGCCGGTGCTGCGGGATCTGGTCCGGCTGCCCCTCCGCCGCACCGCGCGGCGCGGCGGCCTGCGCGACCGGTTCGCGGGCCTGGCCGGACCCGAGCGGGAGGCGGCGCTGGTCGAGCTCGTGCGCGCGGAGACCGCGGCCGTGCTCGGCCACTCCGACCCATCGGCGCTGGAGACCGGCCGGGCCTTCGGGGAGCTGGGCTTCGACTCCCTGACGTCGGTCGAGCTGCGCAACCGGCTCAACACCGCCCTGGACCTGCGGCTCGCGCCGACCCTGGTCTTCGACCACCCCACGCTGGGCGCGCTCGCCGGCGAGCTGGGCACCCTGCTCGACCGGACCGGTGGGGCCGTGCCGCCGCCGGCCGAGGTCGACCGGCAGACCGCGCTCGTCAACGGCATCGAGACGCTCTACCGCCAGGCGTGCGAGGCCGGGCAGTACGAGGTGGCCCACCGGGTGCTCACCACGACGGCCCGGCTGCGGCGCAGCTTCACCGACGCCGGCGCGGTCGAGAAGGGACCCGACCTGGTCCGGCTCGCCTCCGGCGACGGTCGGTTGCCGCTGGTCTGTTTCCCGTCGACCTCGGTGTGGTCCAGTGACCAGGAGTTCGTGAGCCTGGCGAGCACCCTGCGCGGGCGCCGGGACATGTGGTCGCTGATGCTCCCGGGCTTCGTGCCCGGCGAGGACGTGGCGGCCGATCTCGCCGCCCTCGCCGACTACGGCGCGCGGCGGATCGTGGCGCGCCTCGGCGACGGGCCCGTCGCGCTGGCGGGCCGGTCCTCGGGCGGCATGGTGGCCCACGCCGTCGCCGCCCGCCTCGAGGCCCTCGGCGTGCCGGTCCGCGGTGTGGTCCTGGTGGACACCTACCTGTCCGACAACGAGCAGACCCACTACATCATGCCGGTCATGGAGATGCGCACCCTGGAGATGGAAAAGGACTTCGGCCGCATGACCGGGGTCCGCCTCACCGCGATGGCGGCCTACCTGATGCTGTTCGAGCACTGGCTCCCCGCACCGGTGTCCGCGCCCACACTCCTCGTCCGGGCCACCGAGTTCGTCGGCGCCGAACCCGACGCGGAACCCGTGCCGGGCGAGCAGTGGCAGACCACCTGGCCGCTGACCCACGACCAGGTCGACGTGCCGGGCAACCACTACAGCATGGTCGAGGAACACCGCGAGGTCACCGCCCGCGCCATGCAGGAGTGGCTGCTCGAACGGGAATGACGCACACGCCCCGACCGGACCCCGCCGGACGCGCACCGCGTCCGGCGGGGTCTTTCGCTGGTGCGTGCGTGGTTTCCGGTGGGGGAGTTCGTCCGCGCCGGGTACGAAAACAGCGCCACCCTTCGGGAGGGCGGCGCTGTTTTCCTGCCGGTGGACGGGTTCCGGTCAGTCCTTGCCGAGGCTGGCCAGGGCGAGGCGGACGAGTTCGGAGTCGTCCGCCTCGAGGATCCGGTCGGTGTCGTCCGGCGGGGGCTCGGGCGTCTCGGGGTCGGGCGTGCGGGCGAGGTCGAGGAGCGGGTCGAGGAGACCGGCCTGGCGCAGGCGGGCCACCGGGATGGCCGCGAGGGCCTGCCGGATCTCGTCGTCGGGGTCGGCGGTCGCACCGGCGTCGGCGTCGTCCGGGACGAGCTGCGCGGACAGGTGTTCGGCGAGTGCCGAGGTGCGCGGGTGGTCGAACACGAGGCTCACCGGCAGCCGCAGGCCGGTTTCCGCGGCGAGGCGGTTGCGCAGCTCCACCGAGGTCAGCGAGTCGAAGCCCAGGTCGCGGAAGGACTTGTCGAGGCCGACCGACTTCGGGTCGGTGTGGCCGAGCACGGTGGCGACGTGGCGGCGCACCATCTCGACCAGCAGGTCGAGGCGGTCGGGCCGGGACATCCGCTCGAGGCGTTCCCGCAGCGCGTCGCCGTCGCCCGCGAACTCGGCGGCGCGCCGGGTGGCGGGGCGGACCAGGTCGCGCAGCAGGGCCGGCACGGGCTGGGTCTGCCGGCGCAGGCCGGCGAGGTCCAAGCGCGCGGTGACCAGGGCCGGGTTTCCGGCGCCGAGCGCCGCGTCGAGGAGCGCGAGGCCCTCGGCGGTCTCGAGGGGCAGGGCGCCGCCGCGGCCGAGCCGGCGACGGTCCCGTTCCTCCAGGTGTCCGGTCATGCCGCTCGCGGCCGCCCACAGTCCCCAAGCCAGGGAAGTGCCGGGGAGGCCGTGCCGGCGACGGTGGCGAGCCAGCCCGTCGAGGAAGGCGTTGCCCGCCGCGTAGCCGGCCTGACCCGCGCTGCCGAAGGTCCCGGCGGCCGACGAGAAGAGCACGAACAGCGACAGGTTCATCGGCTCGGTCAGCTCGTGCAGGTGCCAGGCACCGTCCACTTTGGGCGCGAGGACCCGGTGCAGCCGGTCGGGGTCCAGCGAGTCCAGCGTCGCGTCGTCGGTGATCCCGGCGAGGTGCACGACCCCGGCGATCGGGTGCCGGGCGCCGACATCGGCGAGCAGGCCCGCGACGGCCGCGCGGTCGCCGACGTCGCAGGCCGAGACCGTGACCGCGCCGCCGAGCCCGGACGCCTCGGTGGCGAGTTCGAGGACCTCCGGGGTCGTGGTGCCCGACCGGCTCGTGAGCACCAGGTGCCGGAAGCCGTGGCGCCGCAGGAGGTGCCGGGCGACGAGCAGCCCGAGCCGGCCGGTGCCGCCGGTGAGGATCACCGCTCCGTCGCCCGCGTCGAACGTGAGCACGGCCTTGCCCGTGATCGCGGCCTGGCTCAGCGCGCGCAACGCCTGCGGCGCCTCGCGAACGTGCCAGGTCGTCACGCGGGGCGGCTCGAGGACCCCGGCTGCGAAGAGCCGGGCGAGCTCGCCGAGGATCTCACCGACCCGGTCCGCGGACACCGCGCTCAGGTCGAACGCCGTGTACCGCGTGCCGGGGTGGTCCCGGCCGGCCGTCTCGGGGTCACGCAGGTCCGTCTTGCCCATCTCCACGAACCGGCCACCGGAGCGCAGGGACCGCAGGCCCGCGTCGACGAACTCCCCGCTCAACGAGTTCAGCACCACGTCGACGCCGTCCGAACCGTCCGAAAAGGACTTCTCGAACTCCGTGGTCCGCGACGAGGCGATGTGGTCGTCGGCCAGGCCGGCCGCCCGCAGCGCCGGCCACTTGCCCTCGCTCGCGGTGCCGAAGACCTCCGCGCCGAGGTGCCGGGCCAGCTGCACCGCCGCGGTCCCCACCCCGCCGGCGGCGGCGTGCACGAGCACGCGTTCCCCGGCCCGCAGCCCCGCGAGGTCGACCAATCCGTGGTAGGCGGTCAGGAACGCGACCGGCACCGCGGCGGCCGCGGCGAACGACCAGCCGTCGGGTATCGGCACCACGGTCCGTTCGTCGCACACCGCGACGGGGGCGAAGGCGCCGTCGAACATGCCCATCACCCGGTCGCCGGGCGCGAACCGGGTGACCGCGGAACCGACCTCGACCACGACCCCGGCACCTTCACTGCCCGGGCGCGCGGCACCGGGGTAGACGTCGAGCGCGATGAGCACGTCGCGGAAGTTGACGCCCGCGGCCCGCACCGCGATCCGGACTTCACCCGGCGCGAGCGGCGCGTCGGCGGCCGCGTTCGCGACCACCGCGAGGCCGTCGAGCGAACCCCGCTGTACGCAGTCCAGCCGCCAGGCGCTTTCGCCGGCCGGGGGCAGCGCCAAGGTGCCGGGTGCGGGGCGAGCCGGGCCCAGCCGGGGCGCGTGCAGCCGGCCGTCGCGCACCGCCAGCACGGGCTCGCCGGTCGCGAGGGCGCGGTTCACCAGCTCGGCGTCGGGCTCCGTCGAGTCGTCGAGGTCCAGCAGGACGATCCGGCCGGGGTGCTCCGCCTGCGCGGAGCGCACGAGACCGGTGATCGGCGCGTGCGCGAGGTGCACGTCCTCCTCGGCCACGGCGGCCGCGCGGCGGGTCACCACGACGATCGCGGGTTCGTCCTGCGCGAGCGCGTCCCGCAAGGCCGCGACCGTCCAGCCGGTGACCTCGTGCGCGAGGTCGGCGACGTCGCCGGCTGCCTTGTCGGGGCACCGCAGCAGGACCACCGGTCCGCCGCCGGATTCGCCGGCGGACACCGGTTTCCAGCGCACCTCGTACAGGGATTCCGGCGCGGCGGAGCCGAGGCCGCTCAGCTGGGCCGCGCCGACCGGGCGCAGCACGAGGGACTCGACGGTGACCACCGGCAGTCCGGCGCCGTCGTAGGCGCGCACTGTCACCCCGCCCCGCGCGTCCCGCGAGAGGTGGACCCGCAGGGCGCGGGCACCCGTCGCGTGGACGCGCAAACCCGCCCATGAGAACGGCAGGTGTGCGGCGCCGGTGCCCGGGCCGCCGAGCGGGTGCAGGGCGGCGTCGAGCAGTGCCGGGTGCACCGCGAACGCGCCGGGCTCCAGCGTGTCCGGCAGGGCGACCTCGGCGTACACCTCGTCCCCGGCCCGCCAAGCCGCGCGAACCGCCCGGAACGTCGCGCCGTAGTCCAGGCCGGCGTCGTGCAGCGCCGAGTACAGCTCGTCGACGTCGGCCGGTTCCGCGGCCGCCGGCGGCCAGGCACCCGGCCAGGCGGGCTCGGCCACCTCGCCGGCGTCCTCGAGCACCCCCTCGGCGTGCGGTGTCCACAGTGGATCCGGATTGCCGGCGGGACGGCTGTGGACCGTGACGCGCCGGGACCCGTCGTCGTCCGCCTCGTCGACGAACAGCTGCACTTCGACCCTGCTCCGCTCCGCCAGCACCAAGGGAGCGGACAATGTCAGCTCCCGGACCGTGGCACACCCCAGCCGCTCACCGGCCCAGGCGGCGAGTTCGGCGAACGCGGTGCCGGGGAGCAAGACGGTGCCGGCGACGCGGTGGTCCGCCAGCCAGGGCGGTGTGCTCGCTGACAGCGTCCCGGTCCAGACCGCTGTGCCCGTTCCCGCGACCTCGACCGGCCTGCCGAGCAGGGGGTGCCCGCCTTCGTTCCTGACCATGGACGTGCCGGCGGTGAGCCAGAAGTGCTGGTGCTGGAAGGGATACGTCGGCAGATCCACCGGACGTCCGGAGCCGGTGGCGGGCTGGGGGAGGGTGAGGTCGAGGCCGGCGGCGTGGGCGGTGGCGACCGCGGTGAGCCACTGCCGGAGGTCGCCGTGGTCGCGGGTGAGGGTGTGCAGGGCGGGCGTGCCGGCGGTTTCTTCGACGGCGGTGGTGAGGACGGGGTGGGCGCTGATTTCCAGGAAGCGGGTGAAGCCGCTCTCGGTGATCGTGGTGATGGCGTCGGCGAACCGGACGGCCGATCGCAGGTTCCGCACCCAGTACTCCGCGTCGAGCGTGGTGGTGTCGACGCGCTGCCCGGTCACGGTGGAGATCATCGGGATCGTCGATTCCCCCGGGGTGATTCCCTTCAGCGCGGCGCGCAGTTCGTCGGCGATGATCTCCACCTGCGCCGAATGCGAGGCGTAGTCGACGGGGATCCGCCGGGCCCGAGCACCTTCGTTCGCGCAATACGCGACCAGCGCGTCGAGGTCATCGGTGGTGCCGGACACGATGACCGCGCCCGGGGAGTTGACCGCGGCAACGCCGACACCGGCCAGGCCCAGCGTGCTGATCGCTTCCTCGACCCGTTCGGCGGGCCAGGCGATCGACCCCATGGTCCCGAGACCGGAGAGGGAGCGTTCGATCAGTGCGGACCGCACGGCCACGATCCGGGCGGCATCGGCCAGGCTCAAAGCTCCTGCGACGCACGCGGCCGCGATCTCGCCTTGTGAATGCCCCACCACCACGCTCGGAACCACACCCACGCCGGCCCACAGCGCGGCCAGCGACACCGCGACCGCCCAGGAAACGGGCTGCACCACCGATACCCGCGCCATCGCGTCCGGGTCGTCGAGCACCCTCGACAGCGACCAGTCGACGTACGGCGACAGTGCCTCTTCACACGCGGCCATCGACTCGGCGAACATCGGCGACGCTTCCCCCAGCGCGCGGCCCATGCCGACCCACTGGCCACCCTGCCCGGCGAAAACCGCGGCCACACCACCGGAACCCGACACCACCCCACGCACGACATCCGGGGATTCGGTGCCCTCCGCGAGCGCGGACAACGCGGCCGGCACCGTCGCCCGGTCACCGATCACCACCGCGCGGTGCTCGAACCGCGCCCGGCCCGCCGCCAGCGAGTGCGCGACGTCCGCGACCGGCACCTCCGGATGAGCGGTCAGGAACTCACCCAACCGCGCGGCCTGCTCAGAGAGCGCCGCACCGGTCACCGCCGACAACGACAACAACACCTCACCGTCGGGCGGTGCCGGCACCACCGCGGTTTCCTCCGGTGCCTGCTCCAGGACTACGTGCGCGTTCGTGCCGCTCATGCCGAACGACGACACCCCCACCCGCCGCGGCCGTCCCGTCTCCGGCCAGCCCCTCGCCTCGGTCAGCAACTCCACCGCACCCGCGGTCCAGTCGACTTCACGCGAGGGCTCGTCCGCGTGCAACGTCGCCGGAAGCACCCCGTGGCGCAACGACTCCACCATCTTGATGACACCCGCGACACCGGCGGCGTACTGGGTGTGGCCGATGTTGGACTTCAGGGAGCCGAGCAGAAGGGGAGTGTCGCGGTGGCGGCCGTAGGTGGCGAGCAGGGCGTGGGCTTCGATGGGGTCGCCGAGAGTGGTGCCGGTGCCGTGGGCTTCGACGGCGTCCACTTCGGACGGATCGAGCCCCGCGACGGCCAGCGCGTCGCGGATCACGCGTTCCTGGGAGGGGCCGTGGGGTGCGGTGAGTCCGTTGGAGGCACCGTCCTGGTTGATCGCCGAGCCCCGGACGAGGGCGAGGATCCGGTGGTTGTGACGGCGGGCGTCGGCGAGGCGTTCCAGCACGACCATGCCGACGCCTTCGGACCAGCCCGTGCCATCGGCGGCAGCGGAGAACGCCTTGCACCTTCCGTCGGCCGCGAGCCCGCCCTGTCGCGAGAACTCCAGGAACACGCCCGGCGTGGACATCACCGTCACCCCACCGGCCAGCGCCAGGTCGCACTCACCGCCGCGCAACGCCTGCGCCGCCAGGTGCAGCCCGACCAAGGACGACGAACACGCTGTGTCCAGGGTGACGGCGGGTCCTTCCCACCCGAAGGTGTAAGACAGGCGTCCGGACAGCACGCTGCCCGAGCCGCCGGTCAGCAGGTGGCCCTCATCGCCGTGGCTCGACGTCGCGAGCAGTCCGCCGAAATCCTGCGACATGCCTCCGACGTAGACGCCGGTGCGGCTGCCGTGTAGCGACGACGGATCGATCCCCGCGCGCTCCACCGCCTCCCACGACACTTCCAACAGCAACCGCTGTTGCGGATCCATCGCCAGCGCCTCCCGCGGCGACACCCCGAAAAACCCCGCGTCGAACCCGCCCGCGTCGGCGAGAAAGCCGCCCTCGACCGTGTGTGCCCGGGCCTCACCGTCCACTTCGGATTCGTCGGGGTAGAGGTCCTCGGCCGGCCAGCCGCGGTCGGCGGGGAACGGCGTGATCGCGTCCCGTCCGTCGGCGACGAGGTGCCAGAGGTCCTCCGGGGTGCGCACTCCACCGGGGAACCGACAGGCCATCGCCACGATCGCGACCGGTTCGGCCGCCCTGCCCTCGAGCTCCTGAAGCCGGCGCTGCAGGGTCCGGCCGTCGGCGATCGCGCGTTTCAGGTACTCGCGAAGCTTCGCTTCTTCGGACATGACGTTCTTCAGCTCCTACGGGTTCGCGCGATCGCCTGCCGGGACTCAGGACAGCCGGAAGTCGTTGTCGATCATGGAGAACAGCTCGTCGTTGCTCGCGGCGTCGAGGTCGGTGTCGTCGTGGGTCTCACCGCGCCCGTTCCAGAGCGTGAGCAGCGACTGGAGCCGTCGGGACACCTCGCCGCGACCCTGGTCGTCGTTGCCGATCGAGGTGAGCAGTGCACCGAGCCCGTCGAGGCCGGCCAGCGCGGCGTCCACCGGCGAGGCCGACTCCGGTGCCAGTTCGGTCAGCAAGTGCGTGGCCAGCTCGGCCGGGGTCGGGTGGTCGAACACCAGTGTCGTCGGCAGCCGCAGCCCGGTGAGCGTGGTCAGTCGGTTGCGCAGTTCCACCGCCGCCAGCGAGTCGAAACCCAGCTCGCGGAACGAGCGCTGACGGTCCACTCCGGACGCGGAACCGTGGCCGAGCACCGTGGCCACCTCGGACACGACGACTTCGATCAGCTCCCGGTGCTGGTCGGCCGCGGTGAGCCCGGACAGCCGCGCCACGAGTGCCGGCCCGTCGGCGGTGGTCTCCCCGCCACTCGCCCGGCGGGGGCCGCTCCGGACCAGGTTCGCCAGCAACGGCGGAAGAGCGCCGTTGCCTGCCTGCGTGCGAAGCGCCGCTGGGTCGAGGCGGATCGGGGCGAGTAATGCCGAGTCCGTGCGCAAGGCCGCGTCGAACAGCGCCAAGCCGTCTTCGGGCGAGAGCGGCCTGACGCCACCGCGGGCCATGCGCTGCCGGTCGGCTTCGCTGAGCCCGGCGGTCAGGCTCGACTCGGAATCCCAAGCGCCCCAGGCGAGGGACAGCGATGGGAGGCCGCGGGCCCGGCGGTGCACCGCCATGGCGTCGAGGAAAGCGTTGGCCGCGGCGTAGTTCGCTTGGCCCGCGGCACCGAACATGCCTGCCGCAGAGGAGAAAGTGATGAGGGGGATGGCGGGCTTGTGCTGGTGGATGGTGCGGGCGGGGGCGATTTTGGTGTGGGTGGTGGCGAGAGTCGTCGGGGTTTGGCCGTGGAGGGGTGCGTCGTGGAGGGTGGCGGCGGCGTGGATGACGGCGCTGAGGTGGGGAGTGGTGTCGAGGAGATGGGTGAGGGTGTGGGGGTCGGTGATGTCGGCGGCGGTGATGGTGACGGTGGTGCCCTGGGATTCAAGGTCTTGTTTGAGGGCCGCGGCGCCGGGGGCGGTGGCGCCGCGGCGGGAGACGAGGTGGAGGTGGGGGGTGTGGTGGTGGGTGGCGAGGTGCCGGGCGAGCAGCGAGCCGAGGGTTCCGGTGCCGCCGGTGATGACGACGGTTCCCGACAGCAGGCCGGCGGTGGGGATGGTGAGCACTGCTTTGCCGACGAGGGTGGCTTGGGAGAGGTGGCGGAACGCGGTGCGGGCGCGGCGGATGTCGTAGGTGGTGACGGGTGGCGGGGTCAGCGCGTGCCGGGTGAAGTGGTGGGTCAGGTGGGTGAGCAGGGTGTGGGTGTGCTCGGGCGTGATGTCGCGGAGGTCGTAGGCCCGGTACCGGATCCCGGGGAACCGGCTGTGCACGTCCTCGGGGTCGCGCAGGTCGGTTTTGCCCAGCTCCAGGAAGTCCCCGCCGGACGCGGTGAGGCGGAGGCCGGCGTCGGTGAACTCACCGGAGAGGCAGTTCAGGACGAGGTCGGCTCCCCGGCCCTCGGTGGCGGCGGAAACCTGCTGTTCGAAGTCGAGGGTGCGGGAGTTGAACAGCCGCTCGGCCGGTACCCCGGCGGCGATCACCGCGGCGTGTTTGCCCGGGCTGGCGGTGGCGAACACCGTGGCACCCAGGTGGTGGGCGATCTGAACCGCGGCGGTGCCGACTCCGCCCGCGGCGGCGTGGATCAGGACCGTGGACCCGGGACCGATCTTCGCCAGCTCCACCAGTCCCAGGTAAGCGGTGAGGTAGGCGATCGGGACCGACGCGGCGTCGGCCCAACCCCATCCTTCCGGAACACGCGCCACGAACCGACGGTCCACAATGGCCCGCGGACCGAAGGAACCGGGCACCACGCCGAAGACGCGGTCACCGACCTCGAGACCGGTCACTTCGGCGCCGACCTCCAGCACGACCCCGGCCGCCTCACCGCCGATCCCGGCCTGGCTGGGCACCAGGCCGAGCGTGGTGACCACGTCGCGGAAGTTGACCCCGGCCGCGCGGACGTCCAGGCGGATCTCGTGCGGTTCGAGCGGGCGCTCGACGTCCGAGACGGGGAGCAGGCGCAGCCCGTCGACGGTGTCGGTGCCCGTGGTGTCCAGCCGCCACGAGGTGCCGGCCGGCGGGATCAGCGCCTCTCCTGTGGAAGCGAGGGCCAGGCGGGGTACGCGGGCCTCGCCCCGGCGCACCGCGACCTGGTCGTGCCCGGCCACGCGGGGCAGGAGCAGCAGCGACGCGGGATCGTCGTCGACGTCCACGAGCACGATCCGGTCCGGGTGCTCGGTCTGCGCCGACCGCAGCAGCCCCCAGGCGGCGGCGCCGCCGAGGTCGAGCACATCCTCACTGTCGTCGACGGCTTGTGTCCGGCGCGTCAGCACGACCAGCCGGGCCGCGGCGAACTCCTCACCGGCGGTCCACTCCTGGGCGAGTGACAGCACCTGATCCAGTGTTGTGGCAGGCTCGTCGGGCCCCAAAGCTGCCAGGGCCGCCAGTACGAAGTCCGGTGCCGGCGTGCCCGCGTCGAGCGCGGTCCGCAGCGCGGCGAGATCGGAGTAGGACTGCGCACCGAGACCGGCTTC
The DNA here is from genome assembly GCF_040654155.1 of Amycolatopsis sp. NPDC050768. Lineage (NCBI taxonomy): Bacteria > Bacillati > Actinomycetota > Actinomycetes > Pseudonocardiales > Pseudonocardiaceae > Amycolatopsis > Amycolatopsis sp. NPDC050768. The sequence continues at coordinate 59,680 of NZ_JBFAHL010000030.1, read as the reverse complement.
GGCCAGGACAGCGGAATCACCCAGCGCGGCCCAGGCCCGGGTACCGGCGACGGCGTCCGGTTCGGTGACCGGCCACTCGAGCCGGTACAGCGAGTCGAGACTCCGGTCCGGTGCCGCTTCGGCCACGACCTCCCGCAGGACCAGTGAGCCGACGGTGGCCACGGGCAGCCCGGCCGGATCCGCGAGCCGGAGCGAGAACGAGTCCGGGCCGGTCGGTGTGAGCCGCACCCGCACCGCCGACGCACCCGTGGCGTGCAACTCGATCCCGGTCCAGGCGAAGGGAAGCCGGCCGGTTTCACTGTCCACATCGAACGTTCCGCTCGCGCACACGGCGGCGTGCAGCGCGGCGTCGAGAAGCGCGGGGTGGAGCAGGAAACCGTCGGGGGTGGCCGGCTCGGGCAGCTTGATCTCCGCCAGCACGTCGTCACCGAGGCGCCAGGCGGCGGTGAGCCCGCGGAACGCCGGCCCATAGGAGAACCCGGTTTCCGCGAACCGATCGTAGAGCTGCGAAACGTCCACCGGCTCCGCGCCCGAGGGCGGCCACGCCGCGGGCTCGTCGGTCACGGTGTCGGCGGCGTCGGTGAGCCGGCCACTCGCGTGGCGCGTCCACGGCTCGCCGTCACCGTTGGCCGAGTGGACGGTGAGGGCCCGGGCGCCGTCGGCGTCGGGGCCGCCGACCCGCACCTGCAGCCGCACGGTCCCGGTCGGCGGGACCACCAGCGGTGTCTCGAGTGTCAACTCGTCGACGCGCCCGAGGCCGACCTCGCCGGCGCAGTGCAGGGCCAGCTCGACGAACGCCGTGCCCGCCAGGAGGGTGGTGCCGGCGATCGTGTGGTCGGCCAGCCAGGGGTGCGTCGTCGTGCCGAGCAGACCGGTGAAGACCATTCCCTCGGACTCCGGCAGCGCGACGGCCGCGCCCAGCAGCGGATGCCCGGCCGGGGTGAGCCCGGCCGCGGCCACGTCCGCGCTGCCGGTCGGCCGGTCGAGCCAGAACCGCTTGCGCTGGAAGGCGTACGTCGGCAGCGAGACGGACCGGTGGCCTTGCCCGGCGAACACCGCCGCCCAGTCCACCGGCACCCCGTGGGCGTGCAGTGCCGCCAGCGCGCCGAACGCGGTGCGGGTTTCGGGACGCCCGGACCGCATCGCCGGGACGCGCACCGGGTCTCCGTCCTCGGGCACGAGTGCGCTCAGCACCGCGTCCGGCCCGAGTTCGAGGTAGGCCGTGATGCCCGAGCCCGCGAGCTCACGCAGCACCGCGTCGAACCTGACGGTGGCCCGCACCTGCCGGACCCAGTAGCCCGGCGTGGCCGCCGTCTCAGGGTCCAGCCGGGTTCCGGTGACAGCCGACACGATCGGGACCTCCGGCCGGCCGAACTTGAGTCCACTCGCGACGGTCGCGAACTCGGCGAGCATCGGCTCCATGAGCGGCGAGTGGAACGCGTGGCTGACCTGCAGCCGTTTCGTCTTGCGGCCGCGGGCGGCGAACGCGCCGGCGATTTCGAGCACCGGCTCCTCTTCGCCGGACACGACCACCGAGGCCGGGCCGTTGACCACGGCCAAGTCGGCTCGGCCGACCAGGTTCTCGAGCAGCGGCCGCACTTCGTCCACGCCGGCTTCGAGCGAGACCATCGCACCACCGGCGGGTAGCGCCTGCATCAGGCTGCCCCGCGCCGCGACGAGGACCGCCGCGTCCGGCAGCGAGAGCACCCCGGACACGTGCGCGGCGGAAAGCTCGCCGACCGAATGGCCGGCCACTACCTCCGGCGCCACGCCCCAGGATTCGAACAGCCGGAACAGCGCGACCTCGAGTGCGAACGTGCTCGCCTGCGTGTAGCGGGTCTGGCCGAGCAGTGCCGCCTCCGGTGAGCCGTCCGGGGCGGACATCAGGTCACGCAGCGACCGGCCCAGCGGGCCGTCCAGCTCCGCGCAGACCTTGTCCAGTGCCGCGGCGAACACCGGGAACTCCTGGTACAGAACACTTCCCATGGTGGCCCACTGTGCGCCCTGACCGGTGAACACCATCGCACACCGGCGTTCGCCGGCCGTCGCGGTGCTGCCGTGGGCGATCGGCCGGTCGTGCTCGATCGCGTCGAGCCCGGCGAGCAGCTCGTCGCGGTCCGCCGCGACGAGCACCGCGCGGTGGCTCAGGTTTGCGCGTCCGGTGGCGAGGGTGTGGGCGACGTCGCCGAGCTCGAGGTCCGGGTGCGCGCCGAGGTACTCACGAAGACGGTTTGCCTGAGCCCGCAGGGCTTCCCCTGACCGCGCCGAGAGCGGTACCGGCAGCACCGACGGTGGCGTGGCCTCGGCCACCGGCCGTGTGGGCGTGGGTGGTTGTTCGAGGATGAGGTGGGCGTTGGTGCCGCTGACGCCGAAACTGCTGACGGCGGCCCGTCGGGTGCCGGTGGCGGGCCAGGGCCTGGCCCGGGTGAGCAGCTCCACCGTGCCCGCCGACCACTCGATCTTCCGCGACGCCTCGTCGGCGTGCAACGTTGCCGGGAGCACCCCGTGCCGCACCGACTGCGCCATCTTGATCACGCCGGCGACTCCTGCGGCGGCTTGCGCGTGCCCGATGTTGGATTTCAACGATCCGAGCAGGAGCGGGGTGGCGCGGTCGCGGCCGTAGGTCGCGAGCAAGGCGTTCGCTTCGATGGGGTCGCCGAGCGTCGTACCGGTGCCGTGGGCTTCGACAGCGTCCACTTCGGACGGTTCGAGCCCGGCCGCGGCCAGTGCGTCGCGGATGACGCGTTGTTGGGAGGGGCCGTTGGGTGCGGTGAGTCCGTTGCTGGCGCCGTCTTGGTTGGTGGCGGTGGCTCGGATGAGGGAGTGGGTGGTGTGGTTGTGGTGGGTGGCGGTGGTGGTGCGGGTGAGGAGGATGAGTGCGGTGCCTTCGGCCCAGCCGGTGCCGTCGGCGTTGTCGGAGAAGGCTTTGCACCGCCCGTCCGGCGCCAGACCGCGCTGGCGGCTGAAGCCCACGAAGGGCGTCGGGTTGGACATCACGGTCGCGCCGCCTGCGATGGCGTAGTCGCATTCTCCGTTGCGCAGGGCTTGGATCGCGAGGTGGATGGCGACCAGGGAAGACGAGCAGGCGGTGTCGAGGGTGATCGCGGGGCCTTCGAGCCCGAGCGTGTAGGCGATCCGTCCGGACGCGACACTGCCGGACACGCCCGTGCCGATGTAGTCCTCGGTTTCCGGTGAGCCTGGGGCCACCCAGGAGCCGTAGTCGTGGTAGATCACGCCGGTGAAGACGCCGGTGCGGGTGCCGCGGAGTGTGTTCGGGTCGATGTTGGCGTGTTCGAGGGTTTCCCAGGCGGTTTCGAGCAGAAGTCGTTGCTGGGGGTCCATGGCGAGGGCTTCGCGGGGGGAGATGCCGAAGAAGTCGTTGTCGAAATAAGCCGCCTCGTGGAGGAAGCCGCCGTGGCGGACGTAGGTGGTGCCGGGGTTGTCGGGGTCGGGGTCGTACAGCGCGTCGAGGTCCCAGCCCCGATCCACCGGGAAGGGGGTGATGGCGTCGATCCCTTGGGATACGAGGTCCCACAGTTCGTCCGGGTTGGACACTCCGCCGGGCAGGCGGCACGCCATCCCGATGACCGCGATGGGCTCGTCCGCCGGCGCGACCGGGTCCGGGGTCCGCGTTGTCGTGGTCGCCGCCGCCGCGCGCTCGTCCGGCGTGGCGAGCTGATCGATCAGGTAGTCGGCGAGGACTCGCGCGCTCGGGTAGTCGAAGACCAGGGTGGCCGGCAGCCGCAGCCCGGTCAGGGTGGTCAGCCGGTTGCGCAGCTCCACCGCCGTGAGGGAGTCGAAACCCGCGTCGCGGAACGCCCGGTTGGGCTGCACCGACTCCACCGAACCGTGGCCGAGCACGGTCGCGGCATTGGTGCGCACCAGGTCCACGAGCAGCCGGCGCTGTTCCTGGCCGGTCAGCCCGCGCAGCCGGGCCGGCAGCTCCGGCTCACCGGCCGTTGCCGGCTTCGCGGCCCCGGCGGACGGCCGGACGACGGTACCCACCAGGTCGCGCAGCAGCGGGCCGACGGGGCCGCTGCGCAGCGCGGCGAAGTCCAGCCCCGCCGGTGCGACGAACGCGAGGTCGGCCGACAGCGCCCGGTCGAACAGGGCCAGGCCCTCGTCGGTCTCGATCGGGCGGGCGCCGGACCTCTCCAGGCGGGTCACGTCGGCGTCGCTGAGGTGGGCGGTCATCCCGCCGCGTTCGCGCCAGAACCCCCACGCGAGGGACTGGCCCGGCAGGCCGTGCGCCCGGCGGTGCTGGGCGAGCGCGTCGAGGAACGCGTTGGCGGCCGCGTAGTTGCCCTGTCCCGCGCCGCCCTGGACCCCGGAAAGGGACGAGAACAGCACGAACGCCGTGAGGTCGAGGTCGCGGGTCAGCTCGTGCAGCACCAGGGCTCCACCGGCCTTCGGCCGCAGCACCCGGGAGATCTGCTCCTCGGTGAGCGTCTCCACAAGCCCGTCGTCGAGCACCCCGGCCGTGTGGACCACCGCGGACAGCGGGTGCGCCGCGGGGATCGTCGCCAGTGCGGCAGCGACCCCGTCGCGGTCGGCGACGTCGGCCGCCGCGAACGTGACCGAACAGCCGAGCCCGGCCAGTTCCGCGGCCAGCTCGGCCGCGCCCGGCGCGTCGGCTCCGCGCCGGCTGAGCAGCAGCAGGTGCCGCACCCCGTGCCGGTCGGCGAGGTGCCGGGCGACCCGGGACCCGAGCATGCCGCTCGCGCCGGTGATCAGCACGGTCCCGCCGGCCGGCAGTGGCCGCGGCATCGTCAGCACCACCTTGCCGACCAACCGGGCCTGGCTCAGCGCGCGGAACGCCTCCCGCCCGCGGCGCACGTCCCACGTGGTGATCGGCGGCGGGGTCAGTACGCCTTGCTCGAAGAGCGCGAGGATCTCCCGCAGCATCTCCTGTGTGCGTTCCGGCCCCGCCTCCAGCACGTCGTAGGCCTGGTACCGCACGCCGGGATGCCGCTCGGCGACCTCGGCCGGGTCCCGCCGGTCGGTTTTGCCCATCTCCAGGAACCGTCCGCCCCGGGGCAGCAGGCGTAGCCCGGCGTCGACGAACTCGTCGGCCAGGCAGTCGAGCACCAGGTCGATCCCCTCGCCGCCGGTCACGGCGAGGAACTCGGGCTCGAAATCCAGGGTCCGGGAGTTGGCTATGTGCGTGTCGGCGAAGCCGTTGGCGCGCAGGGTGTCCCACTTGCCCGTGCTGGCGGTGCCGAACACCTCGGCCCCCAGGTGCCGGGCGAGCTGCGTCGCGGCGACACCGACGCCGCCGGCGGCCGCGTGCACCAGCACCGACTCGCCCGCGCGCAGTCCGCCGAGATCGACCAGGCCGTAGTAGGCCGTGAGGTAGATGACCGGCACGGCGGCGGCGAGCTCGAAACTCCATTCCTCGGGCATGCGGACCAGCCAGCGCTGGTCGGACGTGGCGATCGGGCCGAACGCACGGGCGCACAACCCCATCACGCGGTCTCCGGGGACGAGGTCGGTCACCTCGGAGCCGACGTCGAGGACCACGCCCGAGACCTCACCGCCCAGGTTCGCCATCCCGGGGACGAGGTCGAGGGCGACGACCACGTCGCGGAAATTCAGCCCGGCGGCGCGCACGGAGATCCGGACCTCGCCGGGTCCGAGCGGCTCGGTCGCTTCGGGGGTGGGGACCAGCTGCAGGTTCTCGAGGGTGCCGTGGCCGGTGCTGTCGAGGCGCCAGGCGGGTGCGTCCACGGGCGGGAGCAGGGCGCCGTGCCCGGACAGCGGTGCGAGCCGAGGAGTCAGCAGCTCGCCGGCGCGGATCGCGAGGGTCGGCTCGGCCGTGGCAACCGCGGCCGGGACGAGCGCGGCCGATCGTTCGTCGGCGTCGAGGTCCACCAGCACGAACCGGTCCGGGTTCTCGTTCTGGGCCGACCGCAGCAGGCCCAGCGCTGCCGCGGCGCCCAGGTCGGTGACGTCCTCGGAGTCCGAACAGGACAGTGCGCCGCGCGTGACGACGACCAGCCGGCGGCCCGCGGCCTCCGGGGCGATGAGCCACGCGCGCACCAGTTCCGCGGCTCGAGCCAACGCGCCGGCGAGATCCGGGTCATCGTCGGTGGTGAAGCAGCGCACCACCGCGGCGCCGTCGTCCGGCAGCGCCGCGAGGTCGGGGACAGCCGGCAGCCCGAGACCGAACGGGTCGGTGCCCCAGAGCGCACACCCGGCCCCGCCGGTGACCGGGACGGGCCGCCAGTCGAGGTGGAGGAGGTCATTGTCCGAAGTGGACGGTGGCGGCGGGACGGCAGCACCGCCGGCGGGCAGTGGCCGCAGCGTCAGCTCGGCGACGGACGCCACCGGTGCGCCGGCGTCGTCGAACACGTCGAGAGCCACGGCCTCTTCGCCGGTGCGCGTCAGCCGGACCCGGACGGAAGTCGCGCCGCTCGCGTGCAGCGTCGCCCCGGCCCAGCTGAAGGGCAGCCGGACCACGCGCTGCCCGCCCGCGGGTGCGCCGAGGGCCATGACGTGCAGGCCGGCGTCGAGCAGGGCCGGGTGGATGCCGAACCCGTCGGGCCGGGCGGGCTCGGGGAGGCGCACTTCGGCGAACAAGTCGGTCCCGAGCCGCCACGCGCGGTGCAGGCCCTGGAAAGCCGGCCCGTACCGCAGCCCGGATCCGGCGAGATCCGCGTACACGTCGGTTGTGCCGATCTCCTCGGCGCCCGGCGGCGGCCACGTGCCGAGGGCGGCGACGTGCTGCGCGGGCCGCTCGGCCAGCGTGCCGGTGGCGTGCAGGTCCCACGTGTGCCCGTCCCGCGACGAGTGCACGCCGAGGGGGCTGCGGCCGTCGGCACCAGCAGTGCCGACGCGGATCTGCACCTGCACCGGTGAGTCGTCGGCGGGCAGGACCAGCGGCCGGCGCAGCGTGAGCTCCTCGACGCAGGACCGGCCGACCTGGTCGCCCGCTCGCACTGCCAGCTCCACGAAAGCCGTGCCCGGCAGCAAAGTCGATCCGGCGACCTCGTGGTCGGCAAGCCAGGGCTGGTCTTTGCGCGAGAGCCGTCCGGTGAGCAAGAGGCCGTCTCCGTCGGCGAGCGTCACGCTCGCGCCGAGCAGCGGGTGCCCGGCCGGCAGAAGACCGGCCGAGGCCGGGTCGCCGGTCGTCGGCAGCTGCTCCAGCCAGTAGCGCGTGCGTTGGAACGCGTACGTCGGCAGCTGCACCATGGTGGTGCCGGAACCGGCGAACAGCGCGGGCCAGTCCACCGTCGCGCCGCGGACCCACATCTCGGCCACGGAACGGAGGAACCGTGCCGGACCGCCTTCGCCGCGGCGGAGCGTGCCGGTCACCGCGGCGTCCGCGTCGGCGGCGTCGAGGATCTGCTGCACCACCGGCACGAGCACGGGGTGGGGGCTGACCTCCACGAACACTCCGAGTCCCTGGTCGAGCGCGGCGGTCGTCGCCCGCGTGAACTCGACCGGCTCGTGCAGGTTGCGGTACCAATACTCGGCGTCGAGCCCGCTGGTGTCGAACACCGCTCCGGTGACCGCCGAGACGAACGGCAGCTCCGAGCGGCGGGGCGTGATTTCCGCCAGCTCCGCCAGAAGCCGTTCGCGGACCACGGAAACCTGCGGGCAGTGCGACGCGTAGCCGATGGCGAGGCGGCGAGCGCGCACCCCGGCCGCCTCGCAGGTCGCGACGATCGCGTCCAGCGCGTCGAGGTCACCCGACACCGCGGTGGACGACGGTCCGTTCACCACCGCGACCGCGAGCTTGTCCGGGTACTCCGCCACGAGCTCCCGCACCTGCTCCACCGGCAAGGGGATCGACACCATGTCACCGCGGCCGGCCATCAGCTCGCCGATGGCCTTGCTCCGCAGCGCGACGACCTTCGCCGCGTCGGCGAGGCTGAGCGCTCCGCACACGTACGCCGCGGCGATCTCGCCCTGCGAGTGTCCCACCACCATCGCCGGGTGCACGCCGGCCGCCTGCCACTGCGCCGCCAGCGCGACGATCACCGCGAACAGGAGCGGCTGCACCACGTCCACCCGGGTGAGTTCCGGGGCGCCCGGTTCCTCGCGCAGAACGGCGGTCGGCGACCAGTCGACGTACGGCGCCAAGGCCGCTTCGCAGTCGCGGAAAGCGGCGCGGAAGACCGGTGCCGAGTCGAGCAGCTCCACGGCCATCCCGGCCCACTGCGAGCCCTGGCCGGGGAAGACGAACACCACCCGGGGGTCGGGAACGACGCTCCCGGCGACCGTGCTCGCGGGGAGCCCGTCCGCGCCGCTCTCGGCGAGCGCGGCCAACGCGGGGTCGGCCGCGGCGGGATCGAGGACGACGGCCCGGTGGTCGAGGTGGGCGCGTCCGGTCGCGAGGGTGCGGGCGACGTCGCCGGGCGGGAGATCGGGGTGTCCGGCCAGGTGGTCGCGCAGCCTGGCGGCCTGGGCGCGCAGGGCGGTGCCGGTGTGGGCGGACAGGACCCACGGCAGGGTCGCCGCGCCGAGCGGCCGTTCGCGGTCGTCTGCGGCGGGTTCGGGCGTGGGTGGTTGTTCGAGGACGAGGTGGGCGTTGGTGCCGCTGACGCCGAAGCTGCTGATGGCGGCGCGTCTGGTCGTGGTGGTGGGCCACGGCCGGGGTTCGGTGAGCAGGGCGAGGTGGTGGTGGGGCCAGTTCTCGGTGGTGCTGGGTGTGGTGTGGAGGGTCGGCGGGAGAGTGTCCTGGTGGAGGGCGGCCGTCATCTTGATGAGGGCCGCGGCGCCGGCGGCGGCTTGGGTGTGCCCGATGTTGGATTTGAGCGTGCCGAGGTAGAGGGGAGTGGTGCGGTCGGGTCCGTAGGTGTTGTGCAGGGCTTGGGCTTCGATGGGGTCGCCGAGGGTGGTGCCAGTGCCGTGCGCTTCGACGACGTGGATGTCGTGGGGGGTGAGGTGGGCGTTGGCGAGGGCTTGGGTGATGACGCGTTGTTGGGAGGGGCCGTTGGGTGCGGTGAGTCCGTTGCTGGCGCCGTCTTGGTTGGTGGCGGTGGCTCGGATGAGGGAGTGGGTGGTGTGGTTGTGGTGGGTGGCGGTGGTGGTGCGGGTGAGGAGGATGAGTGCGGTGCCTTCGGCCCAGCCGGTGCCGTCGGCGTTGTCGGAGAAGGCTTTGCACCGCCCGTCGGGTGCCAGACCCCGTTGGCGTCCCTGTTCGACGAACGTCGTGGGCGTCGCCATCACGGTCGCGCCGCCTGCGATGGCGTAGTCGCATTCTCCGTTGCGCAGCGCCTGGATCGCCAGGTGGATCGCGACCAAGGAGGACGAGCAGGCGGTGTCGAGCGTGATCGCGGGGCCTTCCAACCCGAGCGTGTAGGCGATCCGTCCGGACGCGACACTGCCGGCCATGCCGGTGGCCAGGAACCCCTCGACCTCGTCCGGCAGCCGGGACCGCTCACCACCCGCGTAGTCGTGGTACATGACGCCGGTGAAGACGCCGGTGCGGGTGCCGCGGAGTGTGTTCGGGTCGATGTTGGCGTGTTCGAGGGTTTCCCAGGCGGTTTCGAGCAGAAGTCGTTGCTGGGGGTCCATGGCGAGGGCTTCGCGGGGGGAGATCCCGAAGAAGTCGTTGTCGAAGTAGGCGGCGTTGTGGAGGAAACCGCCGTGGCGGACGTAGGTCGTACGGGGGTTGTCGGGGTCGGGGTCATACAGCGCGTCGAGGTCCCAGCCGCGGTCGGTGGGGAAGGGGGTGATGGCGTCGACGCCTTGGGATACGAGGGTCCACAGTTCGTCCGGGTTGGACACTCCGCCGGGCAGGCGGCAGCCCATGCCGATGACCGCGATCGGCTCGACGGCGTCGTCCTCGAGCTTCTTGATCCTGCGGTTCGCCTGCCGCAAGTCCGAAGTCATCCGCCGGAGATAGTCGACGAGCTGCGATTCCTCGGTCAACTGCGTGCCCTTCACTGGCTGGGGTAACAGGGGAAGCGCTGCGCACAGGGCACGGCGCGTTCGGCTCACCGGGCCTTGACCGCCGGCGGGGCATCGGGCGCGTCAGCGCGCTCTGCCGCGGCCTTCAGTCAAGCGAGTCCGATCAGGCAGCTGGAACCCCTAACCGGTCCGGCGGGCCTTGCGCTCGCGGCGCGGGTGGTGTCCCGTGCACCGCGCCGGCCGGGGCCCGTCGGCGGGGTGCGTTAGGGGTGATCGCGGACGCGACGCACCGTCGTCGCTGTCGGGTCAGCGACCGGCGAACAGCAGGTACACGCTGGCGCCGCGGAACGCGGGTGCCTGGGACACGCGAACCTCGTAGCCCAGTGTTGCCAACCGGGCCACCACGACGCCGAGGCGCCCGTCGAGGTCGTGCACCTCGACGACGACCTGGCGCACGCGCGGCCACAGGTCCGCTCGCATGCCGTCCAGCACCGTGAGTTCGGCCCGTTCGACGTCGATCTTGAGCAGGCCGATGTCGGTGACACCCTGCTCCTCGATGACCGTCGTCAGCGTGCTTGTGCCGACGGTGTCGGACAGGGCGGCGCGCTTCTCGGTGACTGCCCGCACTTCCGCCGGCTTGATCTCGGGCACTCCCAGGTTCGTCAGGTAGGTGCCGAGGTTGTGCGCGTCGTCGTCGTGGTCTACGTACAACGTGGACATCGACGGGTTGTCCGGGTAATAGTGGAACTCCTGGTTGCCCGTGCGGTCGCTCAGCGCGGTGGCCGAGGCGATCCCGTTGGGCACGTGCGCGGCGAAGTTGCGCAGCAGGCAGGCGTGCGTCCGTGACGCGGGCTCGAAGGCCAGGATGCGGGTGTCGGGAAGCCGGTCGGCCAGGAACATCGACACCAGACCGATGTGCGCCCCGACGTCGATGATCGTGTCGCCGGGCCGGATGGCGTCGAGCGCGGCCGGGAACGGCGAGTTGCGGACGATCTCGTCCCACAGCGCCGGCACCTCTTCGGCGTGGTCGCAGGCCACCTCGCGGCCGTCGGGCAGGCGTACCTGCGTGGTGTGCTGCTGGTCCGTGGTCAAGGTGATCTCCTGGGCGCAATCGGGGACGAGTGGTTCGGTCGGTTCAGAGGACGGGATCGGCGACCACGTCGCGCGACTGGAACGCGCCCCGTTCCCCGACCATGCAGCTCAGCAGGCAGCGCGCGGCGACGTTGACGTGGTTGCCGTACCGGACGAATCCCGTGAGCTGCTCGGGGGTCGTCCAGCAGTAGTCGGGCGGCGCGTCGAGGTCGAACTCCTCGCCGACGTCGATGACCAGGTAGCGGTTCTCCGCGTGGTAGAACCGGCCACCCTCCTCGGAGTGCACCGCGTCGACCAGGATCCGATCGGGCGCCGCGCTCTGCACCAGGTCCAGGTAACGCGGACGGCGTTCGGGCGGCTCGTCGTGGAAGCTGTCCGGGATGCAGGAGACGGTCGGGGCCATCTCGACCAGGTCACTGGTTCCCGCCTCCGTCCGCGCGCACACGAGGACGTGGAAGACGCCGTCGATGAACCGGCCGAGGAAGGCGATGATGCCGCGGTTGACCGGTTTGATCATGGGCTGGGACCATTCCGCGACCTCGCGGCTGCTGGCCCTGACGTGCACCCCGAGCACGGTGAAGTGCTTGCCGTCCGGGCGGTTGATGATGCCGTCGCGCAGCTGCCAGCCGGGGATCTGCGCGAGGGGCAGCAACCGGCGGTCCAGGTGCGCGTTGGTCTTCACCTCGGTGAACCAGCTCAGCACTTCCTCGTCGGAGTACCGGCTGCCGCGCGCGCCGTCGCGACCGTTGCGGGTGGCGACGCCGATGAACGGCATGCCGGAAAGCACCGTCCGCGCGTCCATGTTCACCAGGTTCGGCTCGGCCAGGAGGTCCGCGATCTGGGGCAGGCTCAACCAGCAGAATTCCTCGCCGGGCGTGATGGGGCTTTCGATCTGCACGATCACGTTGCGATTGCGCTTGGCCAGGAACCAGGACCCCTGTTCCGACTGGAGCGCGTCGAACACCGTCCGGTCGGCGCGGGGGCGCATGAAGTAGTCGAGGTAAGGCACCCGGCTGCCACCGTGCACCTGCGTGTAGTTGCTGCGGGTCGCCTGGACGGTGGGGGAGAGCTGGAGCAGGTTGATGTTCCCCGGCTCCATCTTGGCCTGCATGAGGCAATGCACCTCACCGTCCACAACGGTCACCATGATCCCGAGCAGGCCGATTTCCGGCTGCAGGATGATCGGTTGCGACCAGCTGCCGATCGCTCGCCGGTTGGTTTCGACGTGGATACCGCGAACGGCGAAGAACTTCCCGGAACGGTGGGTGATGTCGCCGGTTTCGCCGTCGGCCGACCACCCGTCGAGCTGGTCGAGTGGCCGCGGTGTCACCTGGTACTCGTGTGCTCGCCTGCGTTCGAGAAACCAGTCGTGGAATTCCGTCAGATCCGCGAACATGCTCAGACCGCCTCGGGTTTGTCGCGCGGTGGCTGGACGCTCAGATGATCGCGCCAGCGACTGTCAATTCAGGATTCCCGGCGCCGGTGGGGCCCTCTACCCCTAATGGACCCTGCACCGACGGCGCCGAGGAGCTGCTGAGCGGGGTGCGGGCGCGCGCCCGTCCCGCCAGGGGTTGTCAAGACATCTGCGGCGTCGAAACCCCCGCGGCCCAGTCCTCGACGACCTGCGCGGCCAGCTCCACACCCGGATCCTGACCGGCAGCCTTTGCGAGTCGCTGCGCCCGCGCGGTGATCGACGGATCGGTCACCGCGGTTCGCACGGCCGCGGTGAGGAGGTCTCCGGTCAGCTTCGCGAACGGGACCGGACGCGGGGCGACGCCGAGAGCAGCCAGCTGCCGGGCCCACATCGGCTGGTCGGCGTAGCAGGGCACGACGACCTGTGGTCGTCCTGCCTTGGCCACTTCGGCCGTGGTGCCCTGGCCGCCGTGGTGCATCACGGCGGCCGCGGCCGGCAGCAGCCAGCCGTACTCGGCGGTCTCGACCCGGATCGCGTCGAGATCGCCGGGGAGTTCGCGGTCGGGTCCGCCGACGAACACCAGCCGCTTGCCCAGCCGGCGGCCCATGTCCACCGACGCTTCCCATAGTTCGTCTTTCCCGACCGACCAGGCGCTGCCGAACGCGGCGACCACCGGGCTGTCTCCGTCGGCGAGGAACCGGGCCAGGGCCGGTGGCCGGTTGCCGGCATCGTTGGTTCCCCAGTTGCCGGTGACGTAGCAGCGCTGCGGCCAGTCCGGAGGAGGCGGGAAGAGGCTCGGGCTGAACTGGTAGAGCAGCGGGCGCAGCACCCCGGATTCGCGCAGCCGCGACCGGAGACCGAGCCGCGTGAGGCCTCCGGCCCGGCGCCGGTTGTTGATGCTGACGCGGTAGATCAGCCATTCGAGGTAGTCGCGGTTGGCGTGCGTGACCCGGTTGTAGCGGCCGGCCAGCCGCCCGGGCCAGGGGAATTCGGGCGCGCCGAGCGCGGGCCACGCGGCAGTCGGTGTCGTGGGCCAGCCGTCCACCGAACACCAGGGCGTGTCTTCACGCACCAGCGCGCCGATGCGGGTCAACGTCGTGTTCACGATCACGTCCGCGCCGTCGGCGGCGGCGACCATCTCCTCGACGAACGCGTCCATGTCCGCGGCGCTGCGCCGGGGCGCGGCGAGGGACATCCGGAAGAGCGACGGTCCTTTGCGCAGCGCGGCCCTGACCTTCGGGCTGGCCAGCATGTCGGCGGTGGTGTCGGTGCCGAGGCTGGTGAACGGGACGAAGCCCAGCCCGGCCCCGATGACCATGGGCTCGAACTCGGCGCCGGTCGCCACCACGACGTCGTGGCCCCTGGCCAGCAGCGCCTTGCCGAGCACGACGAAGGGCTGGACGTCACCGCGGGTACCGATGCTCAGCAGTGCCACGCGCATCGGGGTCGCCTTCCTCTTCCTGGGGTGTGGTCGGCAACCCGGCCCGCACTCGCGTGCCTCGCGTTCATCCGGGCACCTCGGTCGCGACGGCACGCACCCGGTCGACGAGTGCCGCCTGCCTCAGTAGGTCCTCTGGGCCGAAGGGCGGGGCGACCCCGTCCAGGACGACCGCGGCGAACGCGCGCAGCGCGGCGGCGAAGTGGTCCTCGGCGGGACGGGTCAGCTCACGGACCTCGTCCTGCCGTTCGATGCGGTGCACCGGCTGCCAGGTGGCCGGCGGGGTGTAGGCGCGGTCGACGACGATGCGGCCCGCACTGCCCCACAGCGAGTACGTGCACCGGTAGGACAGCCCGAACCCGAAGGTCAGCTCGGCGCTGCGGCCCGAGGGTGAGCGCAGCAGCACGTGGCCTCGCACGTCGATCTCCCGGACCGGGTCGACGTGCAGGATCGAGGCGACGGGGACCAGTTCGGGCCCCAGGAACAGCTGGGCGGCCCGGAGCGGGTAGACGCCGACGTCGAGCAGCGCGCCTCCGCCGAGGTCCTTGCGGTAGCGCACGTCGGAATCGGGCAGCGAGGGGATGCCGAACGCGCTGGAGAACGTGTGCAGCTCGCCGATTTCGCCGTCGGCCACCAGCCTGCGCACGGATTCGTGCTGGCCGTGGTAGAGGAACATGAAGTTCTCCATGACCCGCAAGCCCCGTGCGCTCGCCAGGTCGAGGATGGCCGCGACCTCGGCTCGGCTGGTCGCGAACGGCTTTTCCACCAGCACGTGCTTGCCGGCGTCAAGGGCGCGCAGCACCCAGTGCGCGTGCAGCGCGGCCGGCAGCGGCACGTACACGGCGTCCACGTCGGAGCGGTCGAGCAGCCGCTGGTAGCCCTGCACCGGTTCACCGCCGAACCGCGCGGCGAACTCCGCGGCCCGCGCCGCGTCACGGCTTGCCACGGCGACGAGTGCCAGCCTCGGCTCCTCCGCCACCGCGGGCAAGGTGCGGCGCCAGGCGATACCGGAACAGCCGAGAACACCGAGCCGCAGGCGCCCTCCGCCGGGGTTCGCCATCACCGCGGCGGGCACACGCGGCCGGCGAACCGGTCAGGCTGCGTGGCGAGGTGACTGTCCGGCAACGTGGTGACCGAGTCGACGCCCATTCATTACCTCACGCTCATCTCGCGTCCTGTGTTCCCGGCGACGAACGGCCGGCGGTTCACCGCGCGGCTTCGACCGCCAGCGGCAGCCGCTTGACCGAGACCAGGCTCTTGGGGTTGTAGAACTCGATCCGGTCGGCCGGGTCGACGCGGATGGTGCTGTAGCGGTCCATCAGGGTGTTCAGCGCGACCTTGGCCTCGAGGCGGCTCAGTGGTGCGCCGAGGCAGAAGTGGATGCCGTAGCCGAACCCGAGGTGGCGGTTGGGTGTGCGGCCCAGCACGAACTCCGACGGGTCGGCGAACTCGCCGGGATCACGGTTGGCCGCCAGCACCCAGGCCGCGACGATACTGCCGGCGGGCACGACGACCCCGCCCAGTTCGACTTCGCGCTTGGCGATCCGCGGCAGCCGGACCACCGGAGGCCGCATCCGCATGGTCTCCTCGATGAACGACGGAACCAGTGCGCGGTCGGCCCTGATCGCGTCGGCCGCGGCGGGGTTCTCCTGCATGGCCAGCACGGCGTTGCCCAGCAGCGCGGTGGTGGTGATGTGCCCGGCGATGAGCAGCAGCGCGGCGAACCCGACGATCTCCTCGTCGGCCAGCCGGTCGCCTTCCTCCTCGACCAGGACCAGCTGGCTGATGAGGTCTTCGCGGGACTTCGCCCGGCGTTCGGCGATGTGGTCCAGCATGAACTGGTTCATCTGCTTGGCCATCGGCTTGAAGTCTTCGAGCTGTTCCTCGGTCGGCAGCGCGCCGTCCTGACCACCGGTCTGGATCAGCTTGTCCGCCCAGTCGCGGAACATGCCGCGCTTCTCCGGCGGGATGCCCAGCAGTTCGGCGATCACGGTGACGGGCAACGGATAGCTGAGGTTCCCGACCAGTTCGATGGTGTCGTGGTCGCGCACGGAATCCATCAGCTCCGCCGTCATCTCCTCGATCCGGGGCAGCAGCGAATGGGCCAGGCGCGGGGAGAACGCCTTGCCCGCCAACGTGCGCAGCCGCTTGTGCTCGGGGGGATCGACGCCGACGAAGTTGCCTTTGGTGAACAGCATCAGCTCGGGGTCCGACGACAGCAGCCCGGTGAAGTCGCTGGAGAACGTGGCCGGGTCCGACAGCACCCGCGTGGCTTCCGCGAACCCGAAGACGTTCCACTGGCCCGGCACGAGATCGGGGTTGACCGTGCCCGATGCCCGCTGCTGCGTGCACCAGTCCAACAGTTCGGCGAACTCCGGCGAATACGTGCTCGACGTGGGCGACTCGGTATTCATACGGGCCAGTGAAAATCACCGTCGCGGGGCCGGAGAACCCCTAACCGTGGCGCCCTCGGCACGCCGCCGGCGGCCTGCCCGCGTGCGCCGGACGCAGGGGTGCACCAGGGGTACGCGCCGGCCCGGCGCGGGAGCACGCTGACGGTTCGACGACCACGTGTTGATCAGCCTTGTCCTCCAGTGCAACCGCGATCCAGGAGAGTCGATGCGCGTCCTATTCGCAACCCACGCCGAGAGATCGCACTTCTACAGCATGGTTCCGCTGGCCTGGGCGCTGCGCGCGGCCGGACACGAGGTGCGTGTCGTGTCGCAGCCGGCGTTGTCCGGCGACATCACCGCGGCGGGCCTGACCGCCGTGCCGGTCGGGACCGACCACCGGATGGCGGAGATCCTCAAGGAGCTCAACACGGCCGACTGGTCCTCCGGGCTCACCGACAGCTCGTCGGCCCTCACCCACGACGGCCGGATCGAACCGGACGCGACCTGGGCGGGCCAGGGCGTGTTGTACCGGGCGTTCGTCGAGTACTACATGAGGGGCGTCAACAACGACTCCTACGTCGACGGGTTGGTCGACTTCGCCCGGTACTACCGGCCGGACCTGGTGATCTGGGAACCGTTCACCTTCGCCGGGCCGGTCGCGGCCAAGGCGGTCGGCGCCGCGCACGCGCGCCTGGTCTGGGGCCCCGATCTCCTGCTCCAGATGCGGCAGGTGTTCCTGCGCACCCGCGCGGACCAGCCGAGCGAGCTGGCCGCCGATCCGCTCGAGACCTGGCTGAAGCCGTTCCTCGAGCGCAGCGGCGCCGAGTTCGGCCCGGACGTGGCGACCGGCCAGTGGACGATCGACCCGTGCCCGGCCGGTGTGCGCGTCCCGCTCGGGCTCGACCTCCTGCCCATGCGCTACGTGCCCTACAACGGGCCCGCGGTCGTGCCGTCGTGGCTCAACGCCGACCCGGTCAAGCCGAGGGTCTGCCTGACGAGCGGGATGTCCTTGCGCGAGCAGACCGGCCGGGACGCGCTGGGGATCGCCGACCTGGCCGCGTTCGCCGAACTGGACATCGAACTCGTCGCGACGATCAAGCTCGGTGCCGACGTCGACCGGGCGTCCATTCCGGACAACGTCCGGGTCGTCGACTTCGTCCCCATGCACGCGCTTCTGCCCAGTTGCTCGGCCATCGTGCACTTCGGCAACGGCGGGACGTGGAGCACGGCGCTGCAAGCCGGCGTGCCCCAGCTCGTGATCGCGAGCAACTGGGAGGTGCTGCACAAGGCGAAGCACCTGGCCGCGACGGGCGCCGGCGCCTGTGTCTCCGACCTGTCAGAACTGCCTGCGGCCCTCGCCGGGATGCTCGCCGACCCGTCGGTCGCCGCGGCGGCGGCGCGCCTGCGCGACGAAGAGGTGTTGTCCCAGCCGAGCCCGGGTGAGGTCGTCGCGGAACTGGAGAAGCGCTGCGCGGCCCAGGCCGCCTAGCGCCGGTACCCGGCCGGCGCCGCCGAGCAACCCGGCACCGCCTCGGCGATGCCGGGGTCGGAGGCTGGTCTGAGGGGTGCGCTAGGGGTAGGTGCCGCCAGTGCGGTCGACCAACCTGAGCGTAGGAGTGGAAAGGACGTAACGCTCATGCAGTACGCCTACCTCGGGCGAAGTGGGCAGAAGGTCAGCAGGCTCAACCTCGGCACGCTCAACTTCGGCCACCGGACTCCGCAAGACGAGAGTTTCGCGATCATGGACGCCGCCCTGGAGCGCGGGATCAACTTCTTCGACACCGCGAACGATTACGGCTGGCAGGTTCACCGCGGGTTCACCGAGGAGCTGCTCGGCGAGTGGTTTTCACTGGGGAGCGGGCGTCGCGACAAGGTTGTGCTGGGCACGAAGGTGTTCAACCCGATGACGGACTGGCCCAATGACCAGGGACTGTCCGCTCGCAACATCATCGCCTCCTGCGAGCAGTCCCTGCGGCGCATGCGCACTGATTGGATCGACCTGTACCAGATGCACCACGTCGACGAGCACGCCACGTGGGACGAGATCTGGCAGGCGATGGAAACGTTGACCACGCAAGGAAAGATCCGCTACGCCGGCTCGTCCAACTTCGCCGGGTGGAACATCGCGGCGGCCCAGGAACGGGCCGATCGCCGGGGTTACTTCGGCCTGATCTCCGAGCAGTGCGTGTACAACCTCGTCTCGCGCGAGGCCGAGGCCGAGGTGCTGCCCGCCGCCAACGCCTACGGGGTTGCGGTACTCGCGTGGTCGCCACTGCACGGCGGGTTGCTCGGTGGCGCGCTGCGCAAGCTGGCCGAGGGCACCGCGGTCAAATCGGCACAGGGCCGGGCACAGGTCGCGCTGCCCCGGTTGCGCGCGCGGCTCACCGAATTCGAGTCCTACTGCGACGAGCTCGACGTCCCGCCCGCCGGGGTCGCGCTCGCCTGGGTGCTGTCCCGAGGCGTCACCGCGGCGGTGATCGGACCGCGCACCATGGCGCATCTGGATGACGCGGTGCGGGCCCTGGATCTCCACGTGTCCGACGAACTGTCGCAACGACTGGACAAGATCTTCGACGCCTCCGTCCGGGTCGCGGGCTGACGGGGCCGGCGATGGAGATCATCGGACGAGGATTCCTGGCCCAGAGCCACCTTCCGCTCGCGGCGAAGCACCCGGACGTGATCCTGGTCGCGGCCGGCCCCTCGAGTACGCAGAGTTGCGAACCCGCGGAGTTCGAGCGCGAGTTCGAGCTGATGGACGGAGTGCTGGCCCGGGCCAAACGTGATGACCGGCAGGTCGTCTTCTTCTCCACGGCCTCGCACGCGATGTACGGACACACCGACGCGCCCGCGACCGAGTCCGGCCCCTCGACACCGGCGAGCGTGTTCGGTGTGCACAAGAAGAAGCTGGAAGACACCGTCGCTGCCAGCGGGGTTCGTTGGCTGGGCATCCGGCTCAGCCACGCGGTCGGCGGCAACCAGCGTGCGCACCAGCTGTTCCCGTACCTGGTGCGGGCGGTGCGCTCAGGCAGCGTCCGCGTGTTCCGCGACAGCCACCGCGACCTGCTCGACATCGACGACGTGGTCGCGGCGGTGGACGCGCTGCTGGCCGCGCACTGCACCGACGAGGTGGTCAACGTGGCGTCCGGCTCCCCTTACCCGGTCGAGCGGCTCGCGGCGGCGATCGAGGCGGAGCTCGGCGTGCGCGCGCACCGCGAAACGGTCGACACGAAACCGATGAAAACGCTGGTGTCGAACGAAAAGCTCCGACGCCTCGCACCGGACTTGTCCTGGGTACGGGCCGACGAGGACTATCTGCGCCGGCTGGTCGCCAAGTACGTCAGCCACTACTGACCGGCCCTCAACCGCGTGGCCTCAGGGCTGGTCGGCGGGCGCTGAGCGCTCTCGGCAGCCCACTGTGACCGACATCACCTTCGCCTCGACCCGCGCCGGTCAGGGCGGGATTCCTGGCTCTCGGATTTCTAGGCTCGACTAGAAATTCCAGGATCCCCTGCGTAAAGTGACCTGCGTCTCAGCTGCTGTCCGTTCGCGGTGGAAGGAGGCGCGGATGTCGACGGTGACGCCGCGCGAAGAGCGCGCACGCGTCGGCAGGGTGCTGCGCGCCGTGCGGGCGCTCGGTCCCGTCGACATCGCGTTCGCGGCTTCCGTAGACCGCGCCACGGGCACGTTCGTGCTCGACCGGTTCGACGGCGCGCGCACCGACCTGCTGCGGGACCTGGTCATCCCCATGGGCGAGGGGGTCGGCGGCCGCTGCATCGCGCTGGAACGGCCGGTGTTCGTCCGCGACTACGTGGCGGCCAAGGGCATCACGCACCGCTTCGACGGCGCCGTGGCGGGCGAAGGCCTGAGCGCGATGTTCGCCGTGCCGGTGAAGACCGACGGCGTGGTGCGCGACGTCGTCTACGGCGCGGCGCGCACGTCGGTGGAGTTCGGTGAGGGCCTGATCGACCAGGCCGTGGACCTCGTGAACCGCCCGCCCGTGCCGGAGCCGCCGAGCCCGCCGCCGCGCTCGGCCGGCGACATCGCCGCGGAGCTGGCCGAGATCGCGGCCGCGGTGCCCGATCCCGCGGTGCGCCACCGGCTCACCGAACTGAGCGCGAGCCTGTCGAGCCTGACCGGGAAACCGGCGGAAGACGACCTGCCGATCCGGCTCTCGCCGCGTGAGCTGGACGTTCTCACGGCCGTCGCGATGGGCCACTCGAACGTGGACGTCGCCCGGCGGCTCGGCCTCACCGTGCAGACCGTGAAGTCGTACCTGAAGAGCGCGATGGCCAAATTGGACAGTCACACCCGCGGCGAAGCCGTGTACCGCGCCCGGAGGGCCGGCTTGCTACCGTGACCGCGGTGGGGAGCCTGACGGCCGGCGGGTCCGACGAGGCACCGGTGACTGCCGCACCGGTGACCCGGGCCCAGCGCAAGCGGGCCGAGCGGGTGGCGCGCATCGAACGCGCCGCGGCGCGCGTGTTCGCCGACCACGGCTACGAGGGCGCGAACTTCGACCTCATCGCGGCCGAGCTCGACCTGCGCGGCGCCAGCCTCTACTACTACGTCTCCTCGAAGGAAGAGCTGTTCCTGCGCTGCCTGCGCCAGTCGGCGGCCGACGTGTCCGCCCGGCTGCGGGCGATCGCCGAGGCCGAACCCGAGCCACGCGAACGGCTACGGCGACTCTTCCGCGAACAGGTGCTGATCGAGGTCCGCGACTACCCCGAGTACGTGCCGCTGTTCTTCAAGGCCCGGGTGAGCGTGCCCGCGCTGCAGGAAGCCGTGCTGGGGCTGCGACGCGAGCACGCGACCGTGTTCGAGGAGACTGCGCGCGAGCTCGGCACGGACCCACGCAAAGCCCGGCTGTGCCTGGAGATCGCCTACGGCACCCTGGCCTACCTGCCCGACTGGTACGACCCGGCCGGTGACGTGAGCCCTGACGAGCTGGCCGACGAGCTCGCCGAACTGCTCGTCGCGCCGTTCCTTCGCCAGGACGACTGACCACCCCCACTCGTGGGTATCTGCGCGACCCCGCCGCGCCTACCGTTGGTCCGGATGGCCCAGTCTCCGGCCGGGCCCGACGATCCCTTGCTCCCGCCGCCCCGAGGCGGGGAACCCCGAGAACAGGTGATGCACCATGACCGCGACCACCACGAACTCCGTGCGGGGTGGCCAGCACGCCGACCACGGGTACGAGCTGCCCTGGGCCTTCACCCCCGAGCACCTGCAGTGGCGCGACACCGTGCGGGAGTTCACCGCCGAGGTGGTGGCGCCCGAGGCCGGCCGGCGCAGCATCGAGTCGAGGTTCGACGCGGACCTGGTCCGCGCGGCGGGCCGGCTCGGGGTCTTCGGCCTGATGGTGCCGGCCGAGTTCGGCGGCGCCGGCGCGGACCTGCGCACGCTGTGCCTCACGATCGAGGAACTGGCCACAGTGGACTCTTCGCTGGCGGTCACGGTGCACGTCCAGGCGATCTGCGCCGCCCTGCTGGCCCACTTGGCCCAGGACCGGCCCGAGCTGTGCCACGAGATCCTGCCCTCGGCCGCCACCGGCGAGACGTTCATCTCCATCGGCCTCACCGAGCCGTCGGGCGGGTCGGACGCCGGCAACATCACCACCGTCGCGCGCCAGGACGGCGACGGCTGGATCATCAATGGCGCCAAGCAGTTCATCACCAACTCCGGCACCCCGTTCTCGCGCTACGTCATCCTGCTCGCCGCGGTCGGCGACGACGAGCGCGGCCGGCCGCCGGTCTCGGCGTTCCTCGTGCCGCTCGACGCGCCGGGCGTCACCGTCGGCAAGGGGTACCCGAAGCTGGGCTGGCGCTCCTCCGACACGCATCCGCTGTTCTTCGACGACGTCCGCGTGCCGGGCGACGCGTTGCTGTCCGAACCGGGCCGCGGCTACCGCGACGCGCTCGAGTTCCTCACGTGGGCGCGGCTGCCGATCGCCGCGATGAGCGCCGGGCTCGCCCGCGGCTGCCTGACCGACACGCTGCGCTTCGTCACCGAACGCTCGTCCTTCGGCAAGCCGCTGGGCCACCACCAGGCGGTGGCGTTCCAGACCGCGGACATCGCCGCGCTCGCCGCCACCGCCCGCACGCTGACGTACGACGGCGCGTGGAAGTACGATCACGGCTTGTCGATCAGGGAGGCCGCCGCCACGGCGAAGCTGGTCGCGTCGGAAGCCGCGAACAAGGCCGCCTACCTGGCGACCCAGCTGCAGGGAGGCTACGGCTTCATCGAAGAGACGGCCGCGACCCGCCACCACCAGGACGCCCGCATCCTCACCATCGGCGAGGGCACGTCCGAAGTGCAGCGGATGCTGATCGCGCGTTCACTGGGGCTGGCCGTCTGAGCAGGTGCCGATCGATCGAACACACAAGGGAGTGTGCCCGTGGCAGACAGTGTGGAACAGCTGATCTCCGTCCCGTTGCAGGAACTTCCGGAACGGTGGCGCTCGGCGAGCCGGGCCGAGGAGATCGCGGGCGCGCGGGCACTGCACGATCGCGACCCGGACGAGTACTGGGCGTGGGCCGCGGGCAAGCAGCGCTGGATGCGGCCGTGGGACGAGGTGCGCAGCGGTGACCTGCCCGAGTTCCGCTACTTCACGGGCGGCCTGCTCAACGTCGCCGACAACTGCGTCGACCGCTGGGCCGAGGACCCCGCGACGGCCGACCGCGCCGCCGTGGTGTGGGAGGGCGAGCCGGGGGACACCCGCACGGTGACCTACGCCGAGCTCGCCCGGGAGACCTCGGCGCTGGCGGCGGGGCTGCTGGAGCTGGGCGTCGGCAAGGGCGACGTGGTCGCGATCTACCTGCCGAACCTCGTCGAGGCGTTCACGGCCATCCACGCGTGCAACCGGATCGGCGCGATCTACACGGTGCTGTTCTCCGGCTTCGGCAAGGACGCCGTGGCCGCGCGGCTCAAGGTCTCCGGCGCGAAGGCCGTGGTGGTCGCCGACGCGTCCTACCGGCGCGGGAAGCTGGTGCCGCTGCTGGAGACCCTGCGCACCGCCCGGCCGGGCCTGCCCGACCTCGGCCACGTCGTGGTGCTCGACCGCACCGGCCGCGACCTGCCGCTCGAAGCGGGCGAGGTCTCCTACGCCGACCTCGTCGCCCGCCACCCCGAAGGCACGCCGGCCGTGCCGCTGGAGGCCAACGACCCGGCGTTTCTGATCTTCACCAGCGGCACGGAGTCGACGCCGAAGGGTGTGGTGCACTCGGTCGCCGGGTTCCTGGTCGGCACGTGGGCCAACGCCTACTGGCAGGCCGGCCTCGAGCAGGGCGACGTCTACTGGGTGGCCGCCGACGTCGGCTGGCTGACCTTCCCGATCCAGGCCGTGATCGGCGGGCTGGCGTGCGGGACCACGATCGCGTGTTACGAGGGCGCGCTCGACACCCCGACGAAGGAACGCTTCTACGAGTTCTGCGAACGCCACGAGGTCACGCAGGTGCTGGCCGCGCCGACCGTGCTGCGGATGCTGCGCTCGTTCGGCGAGGACCTGTGTGCCGCGCACCCGCTGCCGCACCTCAAGCTGATCACCGTGCAGGGCGAGCCGCTCGACGCCGAGACGTTCACGTGGGGCGGCGCGCACCTCGACGTCCCGATCGTGAACGCCTACGGCCAGACCGAGACCGGCTCGACCTGGACCTACCCGGTCACCGGCGTCGACGCGCTGAAGGCGGGCTCCGCCGGCCGCCCCCTGCCCGGCCACCACTGCGAGGTCGTGGACGACGACGGCGTGCCGGTTCCCGCCGGTACCAAGGGAAATCTGGTGATCACCCGCCCGTTTCCCACCCTGGCCCGCACGGTGTGGGGTGATCACGAGCGGTACCTGTCGGCGTACTTCAGCCAGTACCCCGGCAAATACAACACCAAGGACGAGGCCGTCCTCGACGCCGACGGCCACCTGTGGGTGCTCGGCCGCGCGGACGACGTCATCAACGTCGCCGCTCACCGCATCTCCACGATGGAGATCGAAGGCGTCGTGACCGCCCACGAGCGCGTCGCGGAGGCCGCCGTGGTCGGCGTGCCCGACCCGACGAAGGGCACGGTCCCGATCGCCTTCGTCACGCTCCTGGCCGGAGCCGACGCCGACTCGGTGTCGGCCGAGCTGATCCGCCGCGTGGGCGAGGAACTCGGCGGCTACGCGCGGCTGGCCAAGGTCTATCCCGTCACGGCGCTGCCCAAGACCCGCACGGGCAAGACCATGCGGCGCCTGCTGCGCGACGTCCTCGTCGAGGGCGCTCCGCGCGGCGACACCAGCGCCATGGAGGACCCCGGTGCCCTGGACGCGGTGCTGACGGCGGTGTCCGCGGCCCGCTGACCTTCCCCGCCTTTCGGAGCCGTCGGCCCGTACCGGTGGCGCGTCCGGTTCGCCGGCAGCGTGCGCCGGGCGGGGTGGCGTCGCTGCCCGATAAGCTGGCGCCGTGGCCGAGGGGCGAGAGGTGTCGACCGTGACGATCTGGAACGACGTGATCAGTTTCGTGCGCCTGCGTTACGAGGTGCTCGAGGACCACGACGGCTGGCTGCGCTTCCGCCTGCCCACCGAGGACGGCCGCAGCCAGCAGGCGACCGTCCACCTGCTGCCCGACCACGGTGGGGTGGCCTGGGCCGAGCTGTCCTCGCCCGTCGGCTGGGCCGACCGCGTCGATCTGCGCCGGCTGCTGGAGCTCGTCGGCGAGTCCGGCGTCGGCGGTGCGGCCGTGGTCGACGGCGTGGCGCTGATCAAGCACGCCGTGCCGCTCGCGTCGCTGGACATCGAGGACGAGCTGGACCGGCCGTTGCGCGCCCTGGTGGACCGCGCCGACCAGCTCGAACACGACCTCGGGCAGGGCGACGAGTTCTGATCGCAGGCCGGCAGCGCGCACTGAGCTTCAGCTCGAAACGCGGGCCCGTTTCTTCGCGCCCACCGGCGCCGCCAGCACTGCCAACGCGACCAGCTCCGTGAGCGCCATCCCGCGTTCGACGAGGCCGAGCGGGATGAGCAGCCACCAGCGTTCGTCGTTCACCGCGGCGACCGCCACGGCGCCGACGATGATCGCCAGCCAGCCCAGCGACAGCACGGCGAGCAGCCGCGCGGCGAACCGGCGGCGCGGCGAGTGCGGGAACGTCGTACGCGCGGCGACCAGGATCGCCAGCGGCAGGCAGACGAACGCGACCACGCTCGCGACCCGGTGCAGCGTGCCGCCCGCGGCACCACCGGTGGCGGTGGCCCAGTTGGTCTTCGGGAACGCCACGATCACGAGCAAGCCGATCGTCCACAGTGCACCGAACAAGGCGGAAACCACAGGCAGCCGCCGTTGCAGCCGCAGCACGGCGAGCGTCACGGCGGAGCCCACGGCCACGAGGACCACCGCGAGGTCGAACACCCACTTGTTGTCCGAGAGGCCGTACTCGCTGATGGTCCGGCTGGTCACGCTGATCTCGTCGGTGGGCGGCACCAGTTGGAGGAGCAGGACCAGTGCGGCGCCGATCGCGAACGCGGCGATGCCGGCGATCGACAGCAGAGCGGGGCGGCGGTCCACGGCGAGGGCGGTCATCCTTCGAGATTAGCCAGGACGGGTATGTGCCCGCTGTGAGCGGATGATCCCGTACTTCCGAAGGTTACCCGGGGCGTTTTGCATCGATATGGTCGTTCGCTGCCGAAGCGTCCCAGCTTCGGCTCGGCTCTGGGAGGTCCGGGAACGTGGGGAATTCACCTCTTTCACAACGACTGTCACTCAGAAGATCCAGACCATGGGTTCTGCTGGCCACGGCCGGCGTCCTGGCGGGGACGTTCGTCGCCCTGCCGACGTCGGCCACGGCCGCGCAGAACGTGGTGCACGCCGACCGCGCCGTGGTGCGGTCGTGTTTCGCCGCGCTCCAGCCGGCCGGTGCGCCCGGCACCGACCGTCGCGAGGTCGCCTCGACGGTCGATGGCCTGGTCCAGGCCCGCCTGACGCCGGGTGCCGGCGCCGAGGGCGACTGGGACCTCGCCGTTTTCGACAAGGCCACTGGGGCGCTCGTCGCGGCCTCGGCGGCCTTGCGCAGCCATGAGCTCGCCGAGAGCTTCGTGAAGAAGGGCCAGCAGCTCGTGATCCAGGGCTGCCGGTACGCGGGCAACGCGAAGGAGGCGAAGCTGGGTGTCGACTTCCTCGCGCTGACTCCGCAGGGCACCCCGACCGGATCCGCCGCGCCGGCCCAGCGTGCCGAGCTGGTGCGCGTGCACACGCCTTCGCGCGCGGACAAGAACAAGCTCCTCGGACTCGGCCTCGACGTCACCGAAAAGGGTGATGCGACCGGCGTCGAGGTCGTGCTCGCCGGCGACGCCGACCGCCGCACGCTCGCGGCGAGCGGGCTGAAATCCACCGTCGTCGAGCCGGATCTGTCGGCGAAGTCGATCCGCGACGCGAAAACCGACCGCGAGTACGCGGCGAAAACGACCTCCTCGGTGCTGCCGTCCGGCCGTACCAGCTACCGCCATCTGTACGACTACGAGTACGAGATGAAGGAGCTCGCGCGCAAGAACCCCAAGCTGGTCAAGGCGTTCACGCTGCCGGAGCCGACGTGGGAGGGTCGCGACGTCGTCGGGCTCGAGATCGCCACGGACGTCGCGAACACCGCCGACGGCAAGCCCGTCGACTTCACCATGGGCGTGCACCACGCGCGCGAATGGCCGGCCGGTGAGACCACGATGGAGTGGGCGTACCAGCTGATCAACGGCTACGCCCACGACACCACGATCCGGGGGCTGGTCGGCAAGACGCGCAACATCATCGTGCCGATCGTGAACCCCGACGGCTTCTCGATCTCCCGCGAAGCCGAACCCCGTGGGGATTTCACGAGGTTCGACTACGAGATGAAACGCAAGAACTGCAACTCCGCCGACTCGCCGCCGCAGTTCGCCACCGGCGTCTGCAAGGCGAACCCGGGCGGCGCGCAGCGCGGCACCGACCCGAACCGCAACTACGCCGGCTTCTGGGGCGGCGGGGGAGCGGGCCTGTCGTGGAGCAGTGAGACGTTCCGCGGTTCGGCGCCGTTCAGCGAGCCGGAGTCGCGCAACATCCGTTCGGTCGTGTCGTCGCGGCAGGTGACGAACCTGATCACCTTCCACACCAACGCGGCGCTCGTGCTGCGTCCGCCGGGCGTCGCCGACGTGCGCCCGCCGCTCGAGGACCCCGTGTACCGGGCGCTGGGCGACAAACTGGCCTCCCACAACGGTTACACGAACGAACCGAGCTGGGCGCTCTACGACACCACCGGCACCACGGAGGACTGGTCGTACTGGGCCACCGGGGGCTGGGGCTTCACGATCGAGATCGGCGGCGCCGGTTTCCACACTCCGTACGAGGTCGGTGTGGTCGCCGAGTACGCGGGCCTGGCCCCGTCGACCGGCGCGGGCAAGGGCGGCAACAGCGGCGCGCTGCTGGAGATGCTGCGCAACACCGCCGACCCGGCCGCGCACTCGACGCTCATCGGCACCGCGCCGAAGGGCTACCAGCTCAGGCTGCACAAGACGTTCCAGACCCCGACGTCCCCCGTGCTGCAGCCGGACGGCTCCACCAAGCCGCCCGTGTACGTGACCGACAACCTCAACTCCACCTACACCTCGACCGGTGGCCGGTTCGCGTGGTCGGTGAACCCGTCGACGCGGCCGTACGTCGCGGGCCGCTACGGGCGTGACCCGCAGGGGCCGGCGCAGGCCGGGTACGCCGTGACGAACCCGGCGGGCGTGCCGCCGGTGAACGAGTCGTACCCGGACAACCCGGCGTCGGAGAGCTTCACGTTCCACGTCGACGGGTTGCCGAAGGTGGACAACGGGAAGTTCAGCGTCGACGTCAACTGGGCCAACCCGGACACCGACTGGGACCTGTACGTGTACGACGCCGCGGGCAACGCCGTGACGTCGTCGGCCAACGGCGGCACCACCTCGGAGCACGCCGTGCTGTTCGACCCGCCCGCCGGTGACTACCGCGCGGTGCTGGTGAACTACGCCCAGGCCGACCCGGCGCAGGTGGACGACTGGACCGGTGGTGTGTCGTTCGCGTCGCCGGTGCCCCCGACGTACGGACCGAAGGAGGCCTACCAGCTGACCTGCACCAACGCGAAGGGCAAGCTGGCGGGCATCGCGGACGTGTACCTCGACCGCGGCCAGACCATCGACGTCGGCGAGATCTGCACCAACTCGGCGCGCGCGGCGAAGAACCGCTCGCACGGCTGAGGTTTCGGTCCGTGAAGGGCTCCGCCTCGGGGCCCTTCACGGACCTGCTCAGCCGGTCACGGCCAACGCGACGCCGAGCACGACAAGCACCGCCCCGACGACCCGGTTGAGCACCGGCCGCGCCCGGTCGTACCAGCGTTGCGTGGCGGGGGAGGAGAACAGCAGCGCCACGGACAGGTGCCACGTCGCCGACGCCAGGACGATGAGCGCGATCGCCGCCACCTTCGTCGTCGTGGGCTCCGTCGGCGGCAGCGTGGCCGTCAGCACGCTCCCGAAGAACACGGCGGCCTTGGGGTTGGTGACGTTGCTCAGCATCCCCTGCCCGAACGCACTCCTGCGCTCCGGCAGCGGCTCTCGGTCGGGTGCTCGCGCTTTCGACCAGAGCCTGATCCCCAGCCACGCCAGGTAAAGCCCGCAGACGATCCGCAACGTGGTCGCCAGCCACGGCGTCGCCGCGAGCAACGCCCCCAGCCCGAACACGGCGACCGCCGCCAGCAGCCCACCCGCTACCACCACCCCGGCCGCCACGGCCACCGCCGCCCTGCGCGACCCGGCCGCCGCGGTGTGCGCGATGAGCACGAAGTTCGGCCCTGGCGTCACCGCCGCGGGCGCGTAGACGAGCAGCACCGTGCCGAGAGTCGCTGCGGTATTCACACCGCCATCCTCTCGCGGACTGCCCTGGCTGCCGGAGGGCGGGGGACTGCCGTGCCGAGTTCGGCCGGGGCACTCGCGGTGGCTGAACGCGGAGCGGGTCCGGGGCCGTCAGGTCGAGCTTTGCTGCTTCGCGCGTGCGCGCCGGGTGGCGGGGACGTCCCGGTGGCGAATTTCGGCGGTGCCCGTGCCCGGGCACTGCCGCGCGACCCTGCGAGGAGCGGGCATGATCCCGCGTCACCCGCAACCGACGGCGCGGTCAGGCGGCCCGACCACTCCCCACGACCTGCCCCCGCAGCGTCCGCAGCGCATTGTGGTCCACAGTAGACGGTTCGGCCGACAGCCAGCCGCCGATTTCGTGCAGGAACTGTTCCGGCGTCATGGGCGGGGCGCCGTCGGCGTAGTCGGCGTCGTCGGCGGTGGTGATGGCGCCCGCGTGGCTCGGGTAGACGATCATGGCGCCGCGCAGGGCGATGCCGGGCAGCAGGTCGCGGTAGGAGTCGAGGCTTTCGGCCAGGCGGGAGCCGCCGCCGCGGAAGGGGCGGCCGTTGCGGAGCAGGCGGCCGTCGTCGGCGGTTTCGTAGTGGCCGGGGAGCCATTGTTTCGACTCGATGAGCACGAGGCGTTTGCCGCACAGCACGGCGTGGTCGACGTCGGCGAAGACGGAGCCCGGCCAGGCGAGGCCGTGGAAGATGCGGGCGGCGGGCAGCTGCGTCAGGTAGCGCTCGAGGAGGTCGGCCGTGAGGCGTTCGGCGAGCTCGTCGGCCTCGACGCCGGGGCTGCCGAACACCGCGCCGCCGCCGAACTCCGCGGCGAACTCGCTGCGGGCGCGCCGCGCGGCGAGGTAGCCGCGGGCCAGGCGCTGCACCAGCAGTGCCGTGCCGGCCGTGAGCACCAGCCACACGATGAGCACCGGCGGCGTGAAGTCCACGCCCAGGACCAGCGGCGCCAGCACCAGCACCATCCCGGCGACGGCCGCGGCCCCGGGCGTGTGCCCGGGGCCGCGGCGCCGCCCGTGGCGTACGCGCGGGTCCTGCGCCGCGAACTCCCACCACTCGAGCTCGTCCGGCTCCAGGTCCAGCGGCTCGGGCACGAACCCGGGCTCCTCGCTGAACCGGCGGCGCTTCGGCTTCGCCGGCGGGCGCGCGTGCACGGTCGGGACGCCGGCGTCGTACGCAGCGCGAGCGCGGGGATCACTCAGCGTGTCGTAGGCCTCGCGCAGCAGCTGGAACGTGCCGACAGTGCCGCCCGCGTCGGGGTGCAGCGTCTTCGCCAGCCTGCGGTAGGCAGCCTTGATCTCCGTGGGCGACGCCGTCTTCCCCACGCCGAGCACCGCGTAGTAGTCGACTTCGGGCACGTTCGCGTTCCACCTCCGAATGGCTGCCGCGCAACGATATGGGGTCGGTGATCGCCCTCGGCAACCGCCTCCGCGGCACGCCGGGGTGAACCCCGTTCATCGCCGGGCGCCAGTGACCACAGTGGACAGTGCGGACCACGGCCTGGCTGCGCGGTGTCGCTCGATCGGGTTCCGATGCGTGATCGATCGGGTGGCCCCGGTGTGATCTACGCCGTAGACTCGCGGGTCTACGGTGCAGACTCCGCGGGGTGCGCAGACTCAAGACCGCCCGGCGGTCCGAGATCGTGGGCGCGGCCTGGGAGCTGGCGGCCGAACGCGG
This sequence comes from Amycolatopsis sp. NPDC050768, assembly GCF_040654155.1. Classification (NCBI taxonomy): domain Bacteria; kingdom Bacillati; phylum Actinomycetota; class Actinomycetes; order Pseudonocardiales; family Pseudonocardiaceae; genus Amycolatopsis; species Amycolatopsis sp. NPDC050768. The sequence continues at coordinate 28,956 of NZ_JBFAHL010000030.1, read as the reverse complement.
TCTGCCCGCCCTGTCCATGCGCGGCGTCGCCGCCCGGCTCGGCCTCACGCCCATGGCGCTGTACGGCTACTTCCGCAGTAAGAACGACCTTCTCGACGGCATCGCCGCCCAGCTGCTCACCCTGCTGCCCGCGCCCGCCGCGGACCTCGACCCCTTCACCCGGTTGCGTGAACTGGCCGGGGGACTGCGGGCGGTCGCGCGCGAGCATCCCGCCGTGGCCGGTCTCCTGTTCACCCGTCCGGCGGCGAGCGAGCAGTCCCTCCTCCCGGCCGAACGCGTTTACCAAGCCCTGCTGGACGCGGGCGTGCCCGAGGCCGAAGTCCCGCGCCTGGAACGCCTGCTGTCCACGTTCGTCCTCGGCTACGTCCTCTCGGAGGTCGAAGGCCGCTTCGCCGCGAGCACCCGCCTCGCCCGCTCGCGCCGCGTCGGGCTCGGCCCCGCCGACCTGCCCGCCCACCACCGCCTCGGCCCGCTGCCGCACCACGTCGACTGCGACGCCGAGTTCGCGAAAGACCTCGAAGACCTGCTGACGATCGTCGAGGCCGCCGCGAAGTGACGCTCAGGCTTGCGCGGCCGTCCGCCGCGGTTCGCGGCGCTCGAACACCAGGTCCCGCGCCGTGCCCAGGGCCGTCGTCACGGCGCCCGCCAGCACGGCGTCGGACCCCAGCTGCCCGGCGACGATCTCCGGGGCGAACGGTGTCGTCGCGGCCAGCGCGCGTCGCATCGGCCCGGCGAGCAGCGCCGCGTTGCTCCCGATGCCGCCGCCGAGAACGATGAGCCGGGGGTCGAGCACCGCCGTCACCGCGGCCACCACGTGCGCCAGGTGCGCGGCCTCCTCCTCGACCACGCGCAGCGCGCGCGGATCCCCGTCCGCGGCCGACAGGAAGACCTCCCGAGCGCTTCGAGCGGTCAAGCCCAGTGCCCGGGCGCGCGCGACGATCGCGTGCGCCGAAGCGACGTCCTCCATCGGCACGGGCCGGTGAGCACGCGCCCCGGAAACACGGGCGCCCGCGGGCAGGTCCGCGATCTCACCCGCCGCGCCGTGGGCGCCCCGGAACAGCCTCCCGCCGACCAGTACGCCCATCCCGATGCCGGTGCCCACCGTGAGGCACACCAGCACGTCCACGCCCAGCGCAGCCCCCAGCGCGTGCTCGCCGACCGCGCACAGGTTCGCGTCGTTCTCCACCACGAGGTCCGAACCGTGCGCGCACAGCCGTTCGGCCAGCGTGTGCAGCTGCCCCTTGCGCTCCCACCCCGGCAGGTTCGGCGCCCGGTGCACGGTTCCGGTGCGCGCGTCCGGAATGCCCGGCGTGCCGACCACGGTGGCCACGACGTCGGCCGGCTCGAGTCCGGCCGACGCGACCGCGCGGCCCACCGCGTCGCCGACCGTCTCGGCGAGCGCACTGCCCGAACGGCACCGGTTCGGCTCGTCGAACCGCGCGACGACGCTCCCGTCCAGATCGGCGACGGCTACGCGGATCGAACGCCGGCCGATGTCCACGCCCACCACGTGTCCGGCCTCGGGCGCCACGCGGTAGACGACGGCGGCGCGCCCCGGCCCCTCCGGGCTGTGGCCGGTGGCCCGGACCAATCCGCACTGCTCCAGGTCGAGCAGTGCCTGGCCTACGGTCGGCTTCGAAAGCCCTGTGTCCGCGGCGATCCTGGGCCGGGTGGCCTCACCGCCGGTGCGCAACCGGTCCAGCACCAGCCGCTGGTTCAGCTCGCGCATGTTCGCCGGTGTGCCCACCCGCGGCCCTGCCATGCTCCCCGCCGTTTCCACAACTTTACGAACGCGGCTCTTCCGACCCCGCAAATCTTATGTTAAGAAGCTTTACTAACTATTGGATGGAGGCACGACGTGAGCTCACCCACCCGTTCGGGGGGTTCCGGAACGGCGGATCTTCCACGGACCGGTCTCGAACGCAAGATCGGGCCGCTGCAGGCGACCGCGATCAACATGACGCAGATGTGCGGGATCGGCCCGTTCGTGACCATCCCGGCGATGGTCGCCACGATGGGTGGCCCGCAGGCGATGTTCGGCTGGATCATCGGCGCCATCATCGCGTTGGCCGACGGCCTAGTGTGGGCCGAGCTCGGCGCGGCGCTGCCCGGCGCCGGCGGCACCTACATCTACCTCCGCGAAGCTTTCCAGTACCGCACCGGGCGGCTGATGCCGTTCCTGTTCGCCTGGAGCGCCGTGCTGTTCATCCCGCTGATCATGTCCACGGGCATCATCGGCCTGGTCCAGTACCTCGGGTACCTCATCCCGGGCGTGGTCGACGACGGCGGCGTGACACCGCTCGGCAAGATCATCGGCATCGTGATCATCGCCGTGATCGTGCTGGCGCTGTTCCGGCGCATCGGCCAGATCAGCAAGCTCACCACCGTGCTGTTCGTGATCATGCTGTTCGCCGTGCTGACCGTGATCGTCGCGGCCTTCTCACACTTCAGCGGCGGCCAGGCGTTCGCCTTCACGCCCGGCGCGTTCGGCTCGGGCGGCGCGTTCTGGGGCGGCCTCGGCGCGGGCCTCGTGATCGCCATCTACGACTACCTCGGCTACAACACCAGCGCCTACCTCGGCGGTGAGGTCCGCAACCCGGGCCGCACGATCCCGCGGTCGATCATCTTCTCGATCCTCGGCATCATGGCGCTCTACTTCCTGCTGCAGGTCGGCGTGCTCGGCTCGATCCCGCTCGACGAGCTGAAGAACGCCACGTCGGTCGCCTCCACCGTGCTGGAGCAGGCGTGGGGCACGGTCACCGCGAAGGTGATCACCGTCTTCATCATCATCGCGGCCATCGGGTCGGTCTTCGCGGGCCTGCTCGGCGGCTCGCGCGTGCCGTTCGAAGCCGCGCGCGACAAGGTGTTCCTGCCGGTGTTCGCCAAGCTGCACCCGAAGCTGAACCTGCCCACCGCCGGCGTGCTGACGATGGGCGTGATCACCGCGATCGGTTCGCTGTTCACGCTGACCGACGTGATCAACGCTGCCGTGACCGTGCTCGTGATCATCCAGTCGCTGGCGCAGGTCGCCGCGATCTGGGTGCTGCGCCGGCGCCAGCCCGCGCTGAAGCGGCCGTACCGCCAGTTCCTCTACCCGATCCCGACGATCATCGCGCTCGCCGGCTGGGTGTACATCTACATCTCCGCCACGACGCTCTCGATCATCCTCTCGGTGGCGTGGATCGTGCTCGGCGTCGTCGCGTTCTTGATCTACGCGGCGGCGGAGAAGACGTGGCCGTTCGGCCCGAAGGAGATCCGCGAGGAGTTCGTCCTCGCGCAGCAGCAGCAGCAGCCGACCGAAGAGGGGCTTGAGGCATGAGGAAACCGCTCGTCGCCGGGATCGCGGCGGCCGCCGCGCTGATCCTGGTCCCCGGGGTGGTGAGCGCGACGGCGTCGGCCCAGGCGCCCGCCGCGTCGCCCCAGCACCACGCTCCGCGTGAGCAGGGGCTGTCCACGATCGGCACCTCCGGCTGGCAGGTGCTCACCACCGCGAGCGTGAAGGACGGCGGTGACCGCGTCTCGCAGCCCGGGTACGCCACGAAGGGCTGGTTGCCGGTCAAGTCCGACGACGCGGGCGCGCCGGGCACCGAGATCAACGCGTTGGTGCAGAACGGCAAGTGCCCCGACGTCTTCTACTCCGACAACATGCGCAAGTGCTTCGGGTACGTCGACAAGCTCGGCCCCGTGACCACGAAGCCGTTCGCCGACCCGTGGTGGTACCGCACGGACTTCGACCCCGGTTTCGCCAAGGGCAAGAACGGCAAGCTCACGATCCCGGGCATCGTCGGCGAGGGCGACGTGTGGGTCAACGGCACGCTGGTGGCGGGCAAGGACGTGGTGAGTGGCGCGTTCGCCGGCCACACCTTCGACGTGACCAAGCTGCTGAAGCCGGGCAAGAACACGCTGGCGATCAAGGTCTACCCGAACAACCCGCTCACGATGTACACGCTCGACCAGGTCGACTGGGGCCAGATCCCGCCGGACAACAACACCGGCATCCAGTACCCGCCCACGCTGCAGCTGTCCGACGCGCTCACCGGCGACAACGCCCACGTGGTGCAGGACAACGCCGCCGACCTGTCCACCTCCTCGCTGACGGTGAAGGTCGACGTCACCAACAACGCCGACTCGGCGCAGACCGGTGACGTCACGGCCACGGTGAACCCGCCGTCGGGCGCGCCGATCGTGGTCAAGCAGAGCGTGAAGGTCCCGGCACGCGCCAAGCAGACGGTGACGTTCACGCCGGCGAAGTTCGCCGCGCTGAAGATCCGCAAGCCGCAGGTGTGGTGGCCGTACTCGCTGGGTGCGCAGCCGCTGTACACCTTGGACACCTCGGTGGCCCAGGGTGGCGTCGTCTCGACGTCCTCTTCGGACACCTTCGGAATCCGCACGGTGACCTCGAAGCTCGTCGGCAAATCGGCGCCGCTGCCGCAGGGCTCGCGGCTGTTCGCCGTGAACGGCAAGGACTTCGTGTTCCGCGGCGGCGGTTTCGCCCCGGACCTGTTCCTGCGCTACGACAAGGCCGACACCGCGCACCAGATCGCGCTGATCAAGAACATGGGCCTGTCCGGCGTGCGGCTCGAGGGCCACGACATGCCGCAGGACTTCTACGACCAGGCCGACCGCGCGGGCCTGCTGGTGATCGGCGGCTTCCTGTGCTGCGACGCGTGGCAGCCCGAGGACGCCTCGAAGCTCACCGATCGCGACTACCGGATCATGCACGACTCCGCGTACTCGATCGCGCAGCGCGAGCGCAACCACCCGAGCGTGTTCAACTCCGGCTGGAGCGACAACGAACCCGTCGCACGTCAGGAGTCCGAGACGCTGAATGCGTTCAAGGAAGCCGATTTCCAGGTGCCGGTGATCGCCTCGGCGGAGTACAAGAGCACCCCGACGCTCGGTGTCTCCGGTGAGAAGGAAGGCCCGTACGACTGGGTCCCGCCGGCCTACTGGTACGACACGTCGCACTTCGACTCCGGTGACTCCAGCCGCACCAACGCCGGTGGCTCGTGGGGCTTCGCGAGCGAGCAGAGCGCCGGGCACACCGTGCCCACTTTGGACTCCATCAAGCGGTTCCTCTCGCCCGAGGAGCAGGCGAAGCTGTGGCAGGACCCGGCGTACAACCAGTACCACGCGAACTTCGAGCCCGACCACGGCGGTTACGCCTTCGGCACGCTGTACACGTTGGACAACTCCATCACCCAGCGCTACGGCAAGTGGGACTCGCTGGAGTCCTATGTGGAGTCCGCGCAGGTCGCGAACTACGAGAACACCCGTTCGCAGTTCGAGTCCTTCATCGCGCACTCGACCGACAAGGACAACCCGTCGACCGGTGTCGTGTACTGGCAGCTGAACAAGGGCTGGCCGACGCTGCTGTGGTCGCTCTACAACGACGACGGTGACCAGCCGGGCGCGTTCTTCGGGGCCAAGAAGGCCAACGAACCGCTGCACGCGATCTACGGGTACGACAACGGTTCCGTGACCGTGGCCAACCTCGGCGGCGGCGCGCAGGCGGGCGTTTCGGTGCAGGCCAAGGTCTACGACACGGCGGGCAAGGTGCTCGACGACCAGACGGCGAAGAACGTGTCGCTGAACTCGCAGGGCGTCGTCACCGGTCTGCTCAAGCCGAAGGTGCCGGCCGAGACGAAGGCGCCGGCCAAGGCGCAGGTGTACTTCGTGGAGCTGCAGGTGACCCAGGGCGGGAAGGTCGTGGACCGCAACGTCTACTGGCTCTCCACGCAGAAGGACGTCGTCGACTGGAACAAGACCCTGGGCGAGCCGCAGGCCACGCTCAGCCAGTACAGCGACATGTCCGCGCTGCGCGACCTGCCGAAGGCGCAGATCGGCGTCGAGAGCTCGACGAAGCACATGGCGGGTCCGGACGGGGCCGACACGGCGACCACGGTGACGGTGACCAACACGTCGAAGACGCCGTCCGTCGGGTTCTTCCTGCGCGCCGACGTCCGCCGGGGCACCGCTTCCGGTGGCGTGGCGTCCGGCGACAGCCAGCTCGCCGCCGCGACGTGGAACGACAACGACATCACGCTGTGGCCCGGCGAGTCGCAGACGCTGACGGTGACCTACCGCTCCGCCGACCTGCACGGCGCTCCCGCCGTGATCAGCGTCGACGGGTTCAACACCGGCAACGTGGTCGTGCCCGCCGCCCGCGGTTACGGCCACCACGGTGGCCACGCCGTCCGCCCGCCGGCGATCGAGGGGACTCGCGAGTGATCCTGGGTATCGACTTCGGCGGCACGAAAGTGGCGCTGGGGCTCGCCGATGACGCCGGAACCCTGCTGGCAACGCGCCGGCTGGACACCGACGCCGAGGCGGGGGCCGAGCAGGTGGTGACGCGTGCCCTCGCCGGGGCCAAGGCCCTGGTGGCGGACGAGGGCGCGCGCGTCGACTCGGTCGGTGTCGTCAGCCCCGGGATCGTCCTCGAGGACCGGATCCTGCTCGCGCCCAACGTGCCCGGGTGGGAACAGCTGCACCTGCGGTCGCTGGTCGCGGCCGAGTTCGGCGGCATCCCCATCGCCACCGGCACGGACGCCAAGGCGGCCGCCCTGGCGGAATGGGAGTTCGGCACCCTCGCCGGCGCCGACCCGGCGGTCTTCCTGTCCCTCGGCACCGGCATCGCCGCCGCGGTCCTCATCGGCGGTGTCGTGCTGTCGGGCGCAAACGGGGCCGCGGGCGAGATCGGCTACAACCTGCTCGCGCCCCAGGACACCGATGGCTTCGCCAGCGGCTCCGCGCCGCTGGAGGAAGCCGTGGGTGGGCGGGGGCTGGGCCGCCGGGCCGCGGAGCTGCTCGGTCGCCCGGTGACGGCTGCATCGCTGTTCGCGCTGGCTCGGGAGAACACGCAGGCGAAGGAACTGGTCACGTCGGCGCTGGACGAGTTGTCCATGCACGTCGCCAACCTGGCGATCGCGTTCGATCCCTCGCGGATCGCCGTGGGTGGCGGACTCGTCCGGTCGGCCGACGTGTTGCTGCCGGCTCTGCGCGATCGGCTGGCGGGCGCGGTGCCGTTCCCGCCGGAGCTGGTGGCGGCCCGGTTCGACCAGGACGCGTCGTTGCTCGGCGCGGTGGCTCTGGCCATGCGGCTGGGTACCGGGGGATAGCTGCCCGAAGGTGTGCCGGTGCCCCGACCCGGCACAGCTTCGGGTACCCACGTTCTGAGGGGCGGTGCCGTTTTCGGTGCCGCCCCTCAGACGTTTGTCCACAGCGGGCCCGAGTTGTGGACAGCTCGGCCCCTTTTCGGCGTGGGCCCCGTTTTTGTCGGGGGTGGCCGATAGAATGGACAAGGGCACGCCCCCCAGGGAGGGCGGGGGCCTGTCTCCCGGCGGCTGGTGGCCCGCACATGGTTCTTGTGTTGTTACTCGGGAGCTTGTGGCTTGCGCAGCCGCACGGCGGTGATGAAAGGCAGCCCAGCCAAGCGGAAGACGGTGGCTTGGCCGGCGAAGTCGAGGCCCGCATTGCGAGCCATTGCGACTACTTCCTGCACAGTCTCCGTGCGGTTGCGGCGGGGCAGGACCCGGGAAGCAAAACGCAGCCACCCGCGGGTGAAGTGTTCGGCCACGACCGCGGTGCCACCCGGCGTGAGGACGCGGTGGATTTCCGCGAGGCCCCGGGCGGGATTGGCCCAGTGGTGGAACGACATCGTGGACAGCACCAGGTCGAAGTGCCCGGCAGGGTAGGGGAGAGACTCCACGGAACCGACGGAAAGCGCGGCAGGGAAAGGCTTTTCGCGCGCCCGCGCGAGCATGCGGGACGCGGGGTCCACACCGGACAAGGCGGCATCCGGGAAGCGGGCGTGGACCAGGGCGAGGAGCTCGCCGGTGCCGGCGCCCACGTCGAGGACCGAGTGGGGCGGGGCAGCTGCGGCGAAGGAGAGCGTCGCGCGGTGGACGGCGCCGAAGAAGCCCTGCAGGGTCGGCTTGTCGTAGGTGTCGGCGCGGGCGTCGAAGCGGCCGACGTCGTGGTAGGTCATGGTGCTCCGATCGTCGCGATGAGGGCGGCGGAGGCGGCGTCGATGGCGGTGGCGACCGTCTCCTCGGAAGCGGGACGGCCGGCGTCGAGCCAGGTGAGGATCGTTTCCACCGAGAGGGTGGTCAGCAAGGTCGCGGCCCAAGCCCGGCGCTCAGGATCGGGGATTTCCGCCGGCAGCGCCGATTCGGCCACCAGGGAGCTCCGCGAGCGGAAGTCGGCCGCCCACGAGTCGAACTCCGGTTCACGCGCGACGTGGCGGAACAGCAGCCGGAAGCCGTCCGGATCGGAGGCCGCGGCGGCGACCGCCGCACGCACCAGGTCAGGACGGCCCGACGTGGCCACCCGCAGGCGGTCGCGGACGTCGTCGAGCACGGCGCGGTACAGGTCGGGCTTGCCGGCGAAGTGGCGGTAGATGATCGTCGCCGTCACGCCGGACTCGCGGGCGACCTGCTCGATCGTGGTGGCCGCGTAGCCGTCGCGGGCGAAGGCCGTCCGTGCCGCGGCGAGGATCTGCGCGCGGCGTTCGGCGCGGGGCAGGAGCTTGCGGCCGGTGTCCACGAAAGTGTTTATAGCGCTCTGTACACCCCGGTGTAAACAGTTACCGGCGAACGCGCGTCGACTCCCGCACCACCAGCTCCGGCGTGAAGACCTCTTCGCGGTGCGGCGGCGGGTTCTCCTCGGTTTCCGCGAGCAGCTGCTCGGCGGCCGTGCGCCCGAGCCGGAACGCGGGCTGGCGCACGGACGTGAGCGGGACGGCCGCCGCGCCCGCGAACTCGATGTCGTCGTAGCCGACGATGGCCATCTCGTCCGGCACGCGCACGCCGGCGCCGACCATCGCCTGCAGCACGCCGAGCGCGAGCAGGTCGTTGGCGCAGAACACGGCCGTCGGCCGGGGGCTCATGCCGAGCAGGCGCGCGCCCGCGTCGCGGCCCGACGCGACGTCGAGGCCGATCGCCTCCACCGCCGACAGCTGCGCTCGCGAGCCGGTGAGCACGGAGCGCACGCCGGCGTCGCGGTCGCGGCACTGCGTGAGGATGGTGGGACCGTTCACGAACCCGATGTGGCGGTGCCCGGTCTCCAGCAGGTGCCGGGCGGCGAGCGCACCGCCCGCGACGTCGTCGACCGACACGGAGCTCGCCTCGTCCGCCGGCACCTTGCGGTCCACGAACACGTACGGAATCCCACTACGGCGGAACGCCTGCATCGCGTCGCCGGCGGTGTCGACCGGGCTCAGCAGCACGCCGCGCACGCGCTGCTCGGCGAGCATCGCGAGGTACGACGCCTCGGTCTCCACCCGCTGCCCGCTGTTGCACGTGATGATGTTGATCCCCTGCGCGTGGGCGGCTTCCTCGGCGCCGCGAGCGACGTCGACGAAAAACGGGTTCCCGAGGTCGAGCACGAGCAGCGCCATGATCCGCGACCGCCCGGCGCGCAGCTGCCGCGCGGACTCGTCGCGCACGTACCCGAGCTCCTGGATGACCGACAGCACCCGGTTGCGCGTGGCCGTCGCGACGACGTGGGGTCGATTGACCACATTGGACACAGTGCCGATCGAAACGCCCGCGCGCTTCGCGACGTCCTTGATGCCGACCACGGCCCTCCCCTCGCCCTTGGGGCGGCCAGCCTAACACGGTGATGAAACGTTTCATCGGGCGCTGTCGGCATGGGGACCGGTCCCGGTGGGAGCACATTGGCGTCGGCGCCGTGAACGTCGTGTTGTGGTGCGTCCAGTGGGCGCTCGCGGTCGTGTTCCTCTTCTCGGCGTGTGTGCGCCTCCAGGATTCGCTCGCCCGGTACCGCCGGGGGAGCGTGCTGACGGGCAAGCCCTTGTTCACGCGCGGGGAGGGCTTCACCGCCGGCGTCGTGATGCTGGTCGGCGCCGCGGCGCTCGTTTCACCGGTGCTCGACGTGCTGCACGCGCGGTGGGTCGTGCCGGCGGCGGCCGTGGTCCTGCTCGTCACGACCGTCGTGCTCGACCGCGTTTTCCACTACGGCGGCGGGACCACCTGGGTGTTCGGGTTCCTGCTCGTGGCGCTCGCCGTGCTGCGGGCGTGGCCGTACCCGTTCTACGCCTGACGCGCGCCGCCAGATCGAATCTGGCGGCGGCTCGCGCGCATCTGGCGCCCTGAGGGTGTGCAGGAGAAGCTGCGGGTGGCCGTGGTCGTCGCCAGCACCCGGGAGGGCCGGGTGGGCGGCGGCGTCGGCCGGTGGTTCGTCGAGCGGGCCGGTGCGCGCACCGGGCTGGACCTCGACGTGGTCGACCTCGCCGACTTCGCGATCCCGGCGTGTTACCCCGCGCGGCCGACCCCGGCGATGGCCGGGTTCGCGCGGCGGATCGCGGCGGCCGAGGCGTACGTGGTCGTCACGCCGGAGTACAACCGCAGCTTCCCGGCGTCGCTCAAGCAGGCCATCGACTGCGCGTACGACGAGTGGCGGGCGAAACCGGTCGGGTTCGTCTCCTACGGCTACCGCGCCGCGGGCCGGTACGCGGTGGAGCAGCTTCGTGGGGTGTTCACCGAGCTGCACACGGCGACCTTGCGCGACGCGGTGTGCCTCGACCTGCTCGAAGCCCGTGTGGCTGACGGCGGTTTCCGCCCCGATCCGGAGCGCTACGCGCCCGCCGTGACGACGTTGCTCGACGAGCTCGTCTGGTGGGGGCTCGCCCTGCGCGACGGGCGGCGCGCGCGGCCCTACTGCGCGTGAACCGACTGTGGCCGACCGACTGTGGCCGAACAAGAACGGGGAAGGACAGACATGAGCAGTGCCACCGCCGAGCCGGCGATCGTGACCGCCGGGCTCGTCAAGGTGTTCGGGGAGACCCGGGCGGTCGACGGCATCGATCTCGTGGTGCCCGCGGGCACCGTCTACGGCGTCCTCGGCCCCAACGGCGCGGGCAAGACCACGGTCGTGCGCATGCTGGCGACGCTGACCAGGCCCGACGGCGGTGAGGCGCGCGTGTTCGGCAAGGACGTGGTGCGCGAAGCCGACGCCGTGCGCAGCCGCGTGAGCCTCACGGGGCAGTACGCGTCGGTCGACGAGGACCTCACCGGCACCGAGAACCTCGTGATGCTTGCGCGGCTGCTCGGGCATCGCAAGCCCGCGGCCCGGTCGCGTGCGGCGCAGTTACTGGAGGCGTTCGGGTTGACCGACGCGGCGGCGCGACAGGTGAAGAACTACTCGGGTGGCATGCGGCGGCGGTTGGACATCGCGGCCAGCATTCTCAACACGCCCGATCTGTTGTTCCTCGACGAGCCGACGACGGGGCTGGATCCCCGAAGCCGCAACCAGGTGTGGGACATCGTGCGGGCGATCGTCGCGCAGGGGACCACGGTGTTGCTGACTACGCAGTATCTCGACGAGGCGGATCAGTTGGCGTCGCGGATCGCGGTGATCGACCACGGAAAGGTGATCGCGGAGGGGACGAAAGGGGAGTTGAAGGCTTCCGTCGGCGTCGGGGCTGTGCATTTGCGGTTGCGTGATGCCGGCCAGCGCGAGGCTGCGGCGGAGGTACTGGGGCGGACGCTTGAAGCGACGGTGCAGTTGGAGCCGGATCCGGTGGCGTTGACGGCGCGGTTGTCGGCCGACGAGCACCTCGGCTCGGCCGATCGCGCCTCGCGGGCCCTCGCGGAGCTGGCGCGGGCCGGCATCACTGTTGACACGTTTTCGTTGGGTCAGCCGAGTCTTGACGAGGTGTTCTTGGCTCTGACTGATCGTCCGGCAAATGAGGAGGTGGCGGTGTGACGACTGTACGCGAGGCTGATGTCGAGCTGGCGGCGCCGAAGGTCGAGGATTTGGCCGCGTTGCTGGTGGCGGTGGAACGGCCGCCCAGGCCCAGTGCGCTGTCGACGTCGATCACGTTCGGCCGGCGGGCGGTGTTGAAGATCAAGCATGTGCCGGAGCAGTTGTTCGATGTCACGGCGTTTCCGATCATGATGACGTTGATGTTCACGTATTTGTTCGGCGGGGCGTTGGCGGGGTCGCCTTCGCAGTATTTGCAGTTTTTCTTGCCGGGTATTTTGGCGTCCAGCGTTGTGATGATCACGATGTACACGGGGTTGGCTGTCAATACGGATATCGAGAAGGGGGTGTTCGACCGGTTCAGGACGCTGCCGATTTGGCGGCCCTCGGCGATGGTGGGGTACTTGCTGGGGGACGCGTTGCGGTACGTGATCGCGTCTGTGGTGATCATGGTCGTGGGGTTGATTCTGGGGTTCCGGCCGCCAGGTGGTTTCGGGGGTGTGGTGGCTGGGGTCGTGCTGCTGCTGGTGTTCTCGTTCGGGCTGTCGTGGGTGTGGACGATGTTCGGGCTGCTGCTCAGGTCGGAGAAGTCGGTGATGGGGGTGAGCATGATGGTGATCATGCCCCTGACTTTTCTGTCGAACGTGTACGTGGATCCGTCGACGATGCCGGGGTGGTTGCAGGTGTTCGTCGAGTTGAACCCGATTACGCAGCTGGTGAGCGGGGTTCGGTCGATGATGGCCGGGGCATGGGACTTCGGAGCGATCATGTGGACGTTGATCGCGGCCGGCGTGCTGACGTTGGTGTTCGGGACGTGGACTATGAGGTTGTACAACAGGAAGTGAGTGCTCGGCTCGCTGGAGAGAATGCGGCGGGCCACTTCCCCCACCCGCCCATGGTGCGTGCGTTCTGTTGCCGGTTGCTGTGCGGTTACAGGCGCCAGGTAGTGGGGGTGGGTGGGTGGTAGGAGCAGCTCGACCCGGTGGTGATGGTCGCGTGGAGGTGGTCGGCCAGGGTGGGGTGGAGGTCGGCCAGTTTGCGGATGGCGTCGCGGATGCGGGCGGTGACGGCTTTGCGCGCGCGTTCGGATTCGTCGCCCAGGCGACGGGTGCGGCCGGCGAGGCCGGAGGAGGTGCGGAGCTCGGTGAGGAGCGCGGCGCGTTCCGTGTCGAGGGTGGCGGCGCGGGTGTCGTCGCCGAGGGTGGTGGCGTGGTCGATGGCGGCGTCGAGTTCGGTGAGGCGGTGACGGTAGGCGGCTTTGGCCGCGTCGTCGAGGATGGGGGTGCCGGTGAAGGTGGGGGCGACGTCGGCCTCGGGGGCGAGGAGGCGGACGGCGGGGACGTCGGTGCCGGGACGGCCGAGGAGGAAGTGGAGGTCGCGCAGGCCTTTGGAGTCGGGGACGCGGGTTTCGTGGCCGGCGTAGCGGAGGTACCAGACGGCGTCGGTGCGGCGGAACTCGTTGAGGGGCAACGGTTCTGTACGGGCCGCTCGGGCGCGGGCGGGGATGTGGTGCATGCCCAGTGACGTGGCTTCCGCGGTGACGGTGTCGAAGAGTTCCGCCGCGCGGCGGGTGTCGCCCAGGTTCTGGTAGGCGGTGGCGAGGTGGCTGCGGGCTTCGATCGACCACGGGCGTGCGCGCAGGCGGCCGGCGGAGCGGGCGGCGGAGGTGAAGAGGTCGACGGCGAGGTCGTGGTCGCCGAGGGTCGCGGCGAGCAGGCCGGTCCAGAGGTCGACGGGGCCGCTCAGATCGCAGCCGTACAAGGAAACCAGCCATTCGCCGGAGTACGGCGCGAGCTCGGCCAGGAGGCGTTCGGCGGCCGGGCGGTCGCCCAGTACGGCGGCGGCCTGGGCCTGGCAGCGCAGCCACAGCGGGGTGAACTCGCGGGAGTACGGGGCTTCCGCGGTGGCCTCGGCGAGCAGCTCGCGGGTGGCGGCGGCGTCGCCGGCGTGGGCGGCGGCGAGGGCGCGCAGGAGGCCCGGGTGGGAGTGCCCCGCGTCGCTCATGCGGGCGGGCAGGTCGGCCAGCTCGGCGAAGCGGCCTTGCAGCAGCAGGGCGCTCCAGCGCAACTGGTCACCCATGAAGCCGAACTCGCGTTCGCTCAGGCCGAGGTGCGCGTCGAGCGCCTGCTGCAAGGCGACGTCCGAGTCGGCGAAGCGGCCGTGCAGCGCGCAGATGATGCTGCGGTCGATTTTCGCGGCCAGTTCGGCACCGCGCAGGCCGCTGTTTTCCGTCAAGCCCTGGAACGAGCGAAACTGGTCGAGGTAGCGCGGGTCGCCCTGTTCGAGGAGTGCGACCCATTTCAGCGACGACGCGAAGTATTCGTTCTCGCGGTCGCCGGTGCGCCGGGCGATGGCCGCGAGTTCGTCCGTCAGCCGTTCGCGTTCGGCGCCGCTGCCGGGGCCCCAGATGGCGTCGTGGCGTGCCCAAAGGGAGAACGCGAGCGCGTGGTCGTCCTCGTCGTCGCGGGCGAGCATGGCGGCGCGGGCCGTGAGCTCGAGCGTGACGCGGTCGAGGGACAGCTGTTCGGCCGGCGTGCCCGCGCACAGGCGGCGGTGGGCTTCGAGCAGGAGGCCGGACACGAGCTCGTGGCGCGCGCCGCCCGGGTCGACGCGGGCGAGGGTGAGGCCGGCGCGCGCGAGCAGCTCGGCGTCGTCGAGTTCGCGCACGCTCGCGACGGCGCCTTCGAAGTGCGCCCAGGCCTCGTCCTTGTCGTCGACGCGCCAGAGCAGCGTGCCCAGTTCCAGCTCCACGACCGCACGCGTGCGGATGGTCGGTGCACGTTCCAGCGCGCGCCGCAGGTGGCCGATGGACTCCTCGATGGCGAGGCGCGCACTGGCATCCCGGGCGGCCGCCAAGAGCAGCTCGACGGTGCGGGCCGGCTCGACGAGGGCGCCCGCCAGGTAGGCGTGCCGGGCGCGTTCGGCGGGGCCGACCAGGTCGGAGTCGGCGACGGCCGCGTGCCGGCGGGCCGCGCCTTCGGCACCGAGGCCGGCGTAGCGCGATTCGCGGACCAGGTCGTGGGCGAACGCGAAGCGGCCTTCGCCGAGCGCGACCACGAGCCGCGTCGCGACGGCCCGGCCGAGCAGGTGGTCGACCTGCGGCACGGGTGCGCCGGCGACCGCGGCGAGCAGGTGCAGCGAGAACTCCCGGCCGAGCACGGCGGCGTCGCTCAGCAGGTCCGCCACCTGGGCCGGCAGCAGCGAAAGCCGCCGCTGCAACGCGTCGGCCACGCCCGGCGCGACGGCCGAGACGGGGCTGCCGCTGCGCCAGAGCCGCGCGGTCTCCTCGACGAAAAACGGGTTGCCACCGGTGCGGCGGTGCACGTCGGCGGCCAGCTCGGCCCCGGGGTCCGTGCCCGCGGTGCGGCCCATCAGCTCGGCGACCTGCGTGGGGTCGAGGCCGGTGAGCGTGACCGTGGTGGCCTTCGCGACGAGCGGCAGCACGAGCTGGTGCAGCGGGTGGCCGGGCGCGTCGACCTCGACGTCCCGGTACGTGCCGATCAGCAGCAGCCGCTCGAACCACGTGTGGCGCGCCGCGAAGTCGAGCAGTCGCAGCGACGCGGGGTCGGCCCAGTGCAGGTCGTCGAGCACCACGACCACGGGCCGGTCGTGCGAGAGCGTGATGAGCGCGCTCGTGACGGCGTCGTGCAGGCGGAACGCGTCGCCGGGCTCGGGTGATTCGCCGAGCAGCGCCGACAGCGTCGCGGAATCCGCGGCAGCCCACTCGTGCGGTTCAGCGGCCCGGCGCAGCGCGCGCACGACCTGCACCCACGGCCAGTAACCGGGCGCGCTGCCCGACTCCCAGCACGTGCCGGCCAGCACGAGCGCCCCGCGTTCGCGGGCCTCGTCGGCCAGGCCCGTGACGAGCGTGGTCTTGCCGATGCCGGCCTCACCCGTGACCAGCACCAGGCCGCCGTGGCTCGCGGTCGCGCGCGCCAGCTCCGCGCGCAACACCGAGGCGGGGTGCTCCCGTCCGATGAGCGCCGCAGTCATGTCCGTTTCCTCCCGTTCCGGATCCGAGCCTCTCACGCCTCCCCACCGTCCGTCGCGCCCATTCCGGGCGGGCTTCGGTGTGACGACACGTGCACGCCGGGAGGAGAGCTCCTCGCCAGGGTCCTCTCCTCGGCCGACCCCATTCTGGATGACGACACCGACAATCCGGTCGCGCCCGCGTCGGCCCGACATCCGAACCTGCTTCGGGCAACCGGTGGTGCCGAACCGGCGCCCGGCACGGCCCGACTCTGACGATTTCGTGGTGAACCCGCTGTGCGACAGGCGAAAGCGGACCGACGCACTCGCCGTCGTGGTACTGCACCGAGGTTCCCGGTCTCCAACGTTCGGGGGAGACGAATACCCATGCTGGCGGTGTCGTCCGCGCGGCGCGGGTGGCAGGTTACGAGGCGGCTCCAACTCGCGAAACGGACAAGTCGTCCCCAAGCTGAGCAACTGGGGGAGCAGTCGTGCCGACGAACACGGCCACCGCCACCGGCGCCGACCGGGTCGCTGCGCTGCGCGCGGAAACGCGGCCGCCGCGGCGGGCCCGGCGTGGCCGACATCCGTGCGGCACGACGCGCCGATGGTGGAACCACCGCGTGGTCGACGCCGTTCGCGAGCTCGGCGGCACTTACCCGGCGCCCACCTACGTCACGGAAGGCGGTTCCTGATGGCGCTCGGCATCGACATCTACCGCAGGTTCCAGACCGTCACCAGCTGGCCCGCGGTCAAGCGGGCCGGCGTCACGTTCGTCTACGTCAAGCTCTCCGACGGTGGCGGTACCCCCGCCGGCGGCCGCGCCGACAACGAGGTGAACGGCGCCAGGTCCGTCGGCATCCCGGTCGGCGGCTACCACTTCGTCCAGGCGAGTCCCGGCGCCGCGGCGCAGGCCGACGTCCTCCTCGGCGAGGTGATCCGGCTCGGCGCCACCGGCTGCGTCCCGATGCTGGACCTGGAGGACAACCCGCCCGGTTCGGAGGCGCAGAACATCCCGGACAGCCAGAAAGCCGCGTTCGGCAGGGCGTTCTGCCAACGGATCGACGCTCGTGGGTTCCGGCCCGGCGTGTACATGAACAACGCGCTCGCGACGCTGCTGCGCCCGGACCGCTGGGGCATCCCCGGTCTCGTGATCTGGATCGCCCGCTACGGCGCACGGCCCGACGCCGCCGCCGGCCGCTACGACATCCACCAGTACAGCTCGTCCGGGACCATCCCGGGCATCTCGGCGGCCGGAGTCGATCTCGACGAGAGCTACACGACGGCGCACTTCGGCGCACTCAAGACCCCGGGAGAAGAGGAGGACGAGGACATGAGCAGTGACCGCGGAGAGGCGACCGAGCCGGGCGAGTGGGGCAAGCTCCACATTCCGGTGAACGGCGGCCGGTACCTGCGGCTGGCGTCGAGCTACGACCAGCCGATCACCCTCGACGGCATCTCGCTCGTGGGGGACACCCCCGGTGTCGCGGGCCGGGACGTGGTCACCGTCCAGGCCGGCGGAAAGGTCGACGCGGACCGGCCGGGGCCGTGGGATCTCGCCGGGGCCAGCGGGGCCTACGCCAGCAAGTCACACGTGGTCGTCCGCTACCAGTGCGCCGGCGCGGTGAAGGGCTGGGTGAACAACCGCGCCTGACTTCTTTTCGTGCGGGGCGTGCGAATCGTCACGTTCACCCGGAAGGGTCGGCGCGTCCGAAACACGCTCGGAGGCCCCGGCGACCTGAGAACGCCGGGGCTTTCCGCCCTCCGATGGAGACCGCGGTGTCCACTGTGGATGCGTCGGCGCAATCGGCGCTCGCCGGACCTGAGCCGGTGCCGCGTCCCCGCTCCCGCACCGCTGGTCACGGCCGGGTCACGGCGCATGTCATGATCCCGAACCGCAGGTGACGGCTGTCTCCGCGCCGATCACCCGAACGGCGGCGTGAGGTAGTGTCGCTGTCATGGGGAGTCTCCGCTCGCGAATCCTCGCCTGGGCCGGTCGCCGGTACATCGCGAGGCAGCAGAAGCGAGGTTTCGACCTCGAGAAGATGGCGTTCCTTCCCGACTCCGCGCTGGAACCGCTTCGGCGCGTGGGGCTGGACCCCGTGCCGTCGCTGGGGCAGCGCCGGGCCGAGGAGCCCATCAGCAAGATCGACCTGCCGTTCGGCATGAACGCGTGGCTTGTGACCGGCTACGAGGAGTCCAAGGCCGTTCTCGGCAAGGTCTCGGAGTTCAGCAACGACTTCACGAACCTCGTCGGCAACGCGGGCGTGACCGAGGACCAGAACCCGGGCGGGCTGGGCTTCGCCGACCCGCCGGTGCACTCGCGGCTGCGCAAGCTGCTCACGCCGGAGTTCACCATGCGTCGGCTCAACCGCCTCACGCCGCGGATCGACGAGATCGTGAACGAGCAGCTCGACGCGATGGCCGCCGCCGAGGGGCCCGTGGACCTGTGGGAGGCGTTCGCGCTCCCGATCCCGTCGCTCACGATCTGCGAGCTGCTCGGGGTGTCCTATGAGGACCGCGCCGACTTCCAGCGCCTGAGCACCGCGCGCTTCGACCTGTTCGGCGGCGCGGGCGCGTCGCTGGGCGCGATCTCGGAGTCGCTGACCTACCTGCTCGACATCGTCAAGAAGCAGCGCGAAGAACCGGGCGATGGCCTGCTCGGCATGCTCATCAAGGAACACGGCGACGAGATCGACGACCTCGAGCTCGCGGGCCTCGCCGACGGCGTGCTCACCGGTGGCCTCGAAACCACCGCCAGCATGCTCGCCCTCGGCGCCCTGGTGCTGCTCCGCGACCCCGCCGCGTTCGACGCGGTCCGCGGCGACGACGACTCCGTGCACCGGTTCGTGGAGGAGCTGCTGCGCTACCTCACCGTGGTGCAGATGGCGTTCCCGCGCTTCGCCAAGGAAGACATCGACATCGCGGGCGTCCACATCGGCGAGGGCGACATCGTGCTGGTGTCCCTCTCCGTCGCCAACCGCGACGCGGTGCTGGGCACCGACATGGAGCGCTTCGACCCCCAACGCGACCCGTCTTCCCACCTGGCCTTCGGGTACGGCATCCACCGCTGCATCGGCGCGGAGCTCGCGCGCATGGAGCTGCGCACGGCCTACCCGGCTCTGGTGAAGCGGTTCCCGGACCTGCGGCTGGCCGTCGAGCCGGACGAACTGGCGTTCCGCAAGGTCTCGATCGTCTACGGCCTCGACTCACTGCCGGTGCTGGTCCGCTGACGCCGGGCTCACGAGACGGAGGATTCGGCGAAGAACGGCTCCGGGCGGGACTTTTCCGCCGCCTCGGCTGACCGGCGACCGTTTCACGCGCACGAGTTCGCCGGACTCTGCGCGGCAGCAGGGCTACCGACCTCCGCGACGCCCGGTGCCTCCGGGCTTCTGGCCGCCGGCTTCACCGGACCTCTCGCGCAGGGTCGGTGTCGTCGGCGGACCGTTCGCGGCGATCGACATCGCCGGGAACTCCCGTGGCGCGCTTCGTCGTGGCTTTCCCCGACGCCGACCGGCTAACGCACCCCTTTCGGCCGGAACTGGATGCTGATCCGCGGTCCCACCCCCTTGCCCGTCTTGGGGATCGCGTGTTCCCACGTGCGCTGGCAGGAACCGCCCATCACGATCAGGTCGCCGTGGCCCAGCGGGTAGCGGTGGGACTCCCCGCCGCCGCGGGGGCGGAGGGCGAGGTGGCGCGCGGTGCCCACCGAGAGGATCGCGACCATCGTGTCTTCGGAGCTGCCGCGGCCGATGGTGTCGCCGTGCCAGGCGACGCTGTCGCGGCCGTCGCGGTAGTAACACAGGCCGGAGGTGCGGAAGGGCTCGCCGAGTTCGGCCGCGTAGTGCGCGGAGAGCGCGTCGCGCGCCGAGGTCAGCAACGGGTGCGGCAGCGTCTCGTCTTCGCGGTAGAAGCAGAGCAGGCGCGGCACAGCGACGACACGGTCGTACATCTGCCGCTGCTCGGCGTGCCACGGGACGTCGGCGACCAGGCGCGTGAAAATCTCGTCGGACCCCGACAGCCAGCCCGGCAGCACGTCGACCCACGCGCCGCGGCCGAGGTCGGTGCGCCGGATCCCGTTGAGGGAACCCAAAGCAGCGCCTTCGAAGCCGGACCCGAAGAGCGATCCCTGAAGTGCGTGACTCATGCCCCCACCGTACACGAGGATCGAACACCTGTTCGGGTGTCTGATTTTGAGACCGGCGACGCCGCGGACCCGTCGTAGCGTCGAGAGTCGGTCCCGACCCGGAGGTGGCGATGAAGGCACTGGTGTACCACGGACCCGGAAACAAGGCGTGGGAAGACGTTCCCGACGCGACGATCCAAGAGGTGACCGACGTCGTGGTGAAAGTCGACACCACCACGATCTGCGGCACCGATCTCCACATCCTCCACGGCGACGTCGCCGCGGTCACCGACGGCCGCATCCTCGGCCACGAAGCCGTCGGCACGGTCACGGCGGTGGGCGACGCCGTCGGCAGCTTCAAAGTCGGCGACCGGGTGCTCGTGCCGGCCGTCACGCGCTGCGGCCGCTGTGACTACTGCCAGCGGGGCATGCCCTCGCACTGCCGCACGGTCGGTGGCGTCGGCTGGATTTTCGGGCACCTCATCGACGGCACCCAGGCCGAGTACGTCCGCGTGCCCTTCGCGGACACCTCGCTCTACCACGTGCCCGCCGAAGTCACCGACGAGCAGGCCATCTTCCTCGCCGACTCCCTGCCCACCGGCTACGAGGTCGGCGTGCTCGCCGGCGAGGTGCGGCCGGGCGACACGGTCGCCGTCGTCGGTTCCGGCGCGGTCGGGCTCGCCGCGATCCTGACCACGGGCCTGTGGGGCGCGTCGAAGGTGATCGCCATCGACGCCAACAAGTTCCGGCTCGAGAAGGCTCTCGAGTTCGGCGCGACGGACACGGTCGCCGCCGGGCCCGACACCGTCGCGGAGGTCCTCGCGCACACCGACGGGCTCGGTGTCGACGTCGCCATCGAAGCCGTCGGCTACCCCGAGACCCTGCAGACCGCCGCCGCGCTAGTGCGGCCCGGCGGGCACGTCGCGAACATCGGCGTGCACGGCGTGGGCGTGGAACTCCCCATGCAGGACCTGTGGATCCGCAACATCACGCTCACGATGGGGCTTGTCGACACCGTGTCGATCCCGACGCTGCTGAAGATGGTCGCGAGCGGCCGCATCCCCGCGGAGAAGATGGGCACGCACACGTTCACCTTCGACCAGCTCGACCAGGCCTACGACGTGTTCGGCAACGCCGCCGACCACCAGGCGCTGAAGGTGATCATCCAGCCGGCGTAGGCGGATCGGCCGGCTTCGGGTGCGCGGTGACCACCAGCCGGTGCGTTCGCGCACCCGGAGCCGATTCGTCGTGGTAGCGCGAGACGAGCCCGGCCACGAGCGTGGTCAGCTCGTCGGTGAACGCCGCCCGCTCGCGCGCCGAGCGGAACGCGATTTCCGTGTCCAGCGCCAGAGTCGGCAGCGGTTTGCCGGCGCGCGCCGCTCGACGCACGAGACCGGCGACCTCGCGCACGGTCCGGCCGGCGACCGCCAGCAGGTACGCCGAGGAGAGCCGGTCTGGCTGCATCGCCGACGTGCCGGCGTCGCCGAGCGCGGCGGGGGAGACCTGGTACGACGCGGCCGTGGCGGCGAAGAGGCGTTCGGTCAGCCCGCCCCACTGGCGCTCGCCCGCGGGCTCGACGAGACCGTGGGACTCCAGCGCGCGCAGGTGGTAGTTCACCTTCTGGCGCGTGAGTCCGACGCGCGTGGCGAGCGAGGCCGCCGACGCGGGTTCGGCCAGCGCCGCCAGCAGGCGCGCACGGACCGGGTCCAGCGCGGCTGCCGCGACAGCCGGGTCCTCGATCACCTCGACGTCCCGCACGGTCCGAGCCAAGCATTGACAAACAAAGCTGTCAAGAGTCGTGAATCCGGCTCTTGTCTGTTTTCGTCCGTGCTCGTACAGTGATCATCCAGGTTCGACGTAGTGGTCTGGACCTGTCCCCCTACCGCCGCCCTGAGTTGTACGGAGGTTGGCAAGTGCGAGGAAGACTACGCCTCGGCGGGGTGCTCGCGGGGGTCGTGTGCGGGCTCGCGGTGGTGGCTCCGGTGGCCGATGCTCAGGTCGGTACCGGTCCGTGGAAGTCGTGGTCGCCGGGGTTCTCCGAGCAGGAGCGCGGGTGCGGGCAGATCAACGGGCTCACGTTCCAGCTCACCTGCTCCACGGGCAGCGGTGACCAGCGCGCCGAGCGCCGGTACGACACTTACACCGGCGGCACGCACCAGTTCGAGGGCTCCTTCAAGGTCACCAGCATGAGCGGCACGCGCATCAGCGTGAAGCAGACCTTCCGCGACGGGTCGAACGCCGGACCGTACTTCCTGCTGGCGGTGGAAAAGGGCGGCCGGATGTACGCGGTGGAGGGCGGTCAGACGCTCGCCAGCGGCGCCACCGTGGGCACTTCCGTGCGGGTCAACACCATCAACCAGGTGGGCAGCACGCACAAGGTGTACATCAACGGTTCGCTCAAGCAGACCATCGACAGCCCGAGCGGTAGTTATTACGACAAGTTCGGTTCGTACCGCACCAGCAGTGGTGCGGGACCGATCACCGTGCAGTGGAGCGGTGTGAAGTTCTGGACGAAGTGAGTTCGGCGCGGCGTCCTCGGGCTCAGTGCGCCGGGGGCGCCGCCCACTCGTCCGGTGAGTCCCACGCCGTCAAGCGCAGGGAACTCGTGAACCGGCGGTGCTCGCCGCTCACGGGATCGTCGAACTCCAGCACCTTGGCCAGCAGCTGCAACGGTTTCGTGAAATCGTCGAGCGGTTTTTCCGTCAGCACGGGGTAGAAGTCGTCGCCGAGGATCGGGATGCCGAGGCCGGACAGGTGCACGCGCAGCTGGTGTGTGCGGCCGGTGGCGGGCAGCAGGCGGTAGCGGCCGAGCCCGTCGCGGTGTTCGATCAGTTCCACGCGGGTCTCGGCGTTCACCGGACCCTCGATCTCCTGTGCCGCAAGCACTCCGCGTTCCTTGACGATGTGGCTGCGGACTGTGCGCGGCAGCTCCAGTGAAGGATCGTACGGTGCGATCGCTTCGTATTCTTTCTTCACGCGTCGGTCGCGGAACATCGTTTGGTACTTTCCGCGCACTTCGGGTGTGATCACGAACATCACCAGCCCCGCGGTCACGCGGTCGAGGCGGTGCGCGGGCGACAACGCCGGCAGGTCCAGGTCGCGCCGCAATCGCACCAACGCGGTTTCGAGGATGTGCTTGCCCCGCGGGATCGTGGCGAGGAAGTGGGGTTTGTCGACCACCAGCAGGTGTTCGTCGCGGTGCACGACCCTGATGTCGAACGGCACCGCCACCTCGTCGGGCAGGTCGCGGTGGAACCAGATGAACGAGCCGGGCACGAACGCCGCGTCGACCCCGAGCGGCCCGTCGAGGCCGAAGATGCGCTCCTCGCGCAGCATCTGTTCGATCCGCGCCGGGTCCACCCGCGGCAGCCGCTCCACGAGGTGCTCCAGCAACGTGCCCCACGGGCCCTCGTCGGGCATCCTCAGCCGCGCCGGGTCCAGCCCGTGGCGCGGCGGCAGCGGGCCGCGAAGCTTGCGTCTCATCGGACGCCGACTCTAGTCGTGGCCGGCGGCACCGCTGCCGGGAGCGGTCACTCGCCGGTGTTCTGGCGGTAGATCGCGATGTAGCGGGCCTTTGCGTCGGCGTCTGCGGCTTCGGCGGCCTCGCGGCGGAGGCGCTTGCCCGTGCCGGGAGGGAAGCCGTTGCGCGAGAGGCGGTGCTCGATGCTTTCCTCCATGTACACCGACGAGTAGAAGTACGCGACCAGCGCCGCCATGAGCACGATCGCGAGCCGCAGCGCCAGCGGGCCCGGCAACAGCAGCCACACGAGGCACAGCGGGATGAGGCCCACGGAACTGCGCAGCACGTGCCGCGCCTTCCAGTGCTTCGACGTCGTGTCGTGCAGGATCCAGTCCCGGTAGCGTTCGGGCAGACGCCCGCCTACTGCGTACCAGAACCAGAGGAAGACTCCCGGACGGTCCATCACGCCTCCTTGTCGGCTGTCCTCAGGGTACACTAATCATTAGTGCGCTAATCGATAAGGTAGCCGAGGCCACACCCGAAGCCGTTAAGGTGGCCCGGATCAGGAGGAGGACCCCGTGGCAGAGATCGACTTGGGCGACGACCCGCTGAAGCTCGACCGCCAGGTGTGCTTCGCGCTGTCAGTCGCCTCGCGCAGCGTCATCGCGGTCTACCGGCCCCTGCTGGAGCCGTACGGGCTGACGCACCCGCAGTACCTCGTGATGCTCGCGCTGTGGGAGAAAGCCCCGCGGTCGGTGAAGGACCTCGGGGCCACGCTGCGGCACGAACCCGCGACGCTGTCTCCGTTGCTGAAGCGGCTCGAAGCGATGGGCTACGTCACCCGCGGCCGCAAGGCTTCCGACGAGCGGCAGCTCACCGTCGAGCTCACGGAGAAGGGCCTCGCGCTGCGGGCCGAGGCCGAGAAGATCCCGTACCGCGTGGTCGAGACGCTCGGCATGGAGGTCTCCGAACTGGAGGCCCTCCATGCCGTCTTGAGCCGCGTGATCGAGGCGACCGCCTGAGTGCTCAGCGCGGCGCCACGAGCACCGCGTCGATGCCGATTTCCAGGTAGCGCCCCACGATCGCGCGCGGCGCGCTCATGCCGAGCGGTGCCCGGTCGAGCGTCGCGCGGGCCTGGAGGCGCACCGAGCCGCGGCCGGTGTCGGCGGGCCGTTCGACGGTGAGCGTGAGCGGGCACGTGGTGCCGCGCAGGCTCAGGAACCCTTGCGCCGCCCAGCCTTCCGGGCAGGTGGTGATGTCGCCGGACGCGAAGGTCAGCGTCGGTTCAGTGCCGCAGTCGAGCCACTGGGACTTCTGCAGGTCGCGGTCGCGGCGGCGGTTCCCCGTGTCGATCGCGGACAGGTCGAGCTCCGCGCGCAGGGCGGTCGGCGTGCCGGCGGTGTTCACGTGCACCGTCGCGGACCGGACGGGGATCGAGCCGTGCACGAGGTGGAAACCGAGCTTGCGCACGGTGAACGTGGCCGACGTCCGTCCGGTGTGGACGGTCCAGGTGCCGGGACGCAGACGGGTGGTGGTGGGGGTGCTCATCGGGTACCTCCGGTGGTGACGGATGCGGGCAGGGTGTGGTGGAAAACGCGGTGCAGGTCGATCCGCTCGGGACCGGTGAGCAGGGCCGGGTCCTCGTCCGGCAGCAGCTCGGTGCTCAGCACCGCCTTCTGGACGGCTTCGATCGCGGCGACGGACTCGGCGAACCCGAGCACGAGCCCGGCGCCGTCTTCGGCGCGCAGTACGAACACTGGGCCGATGCCCGGCACCTGCCGGGCCGCGGGCCAGATGCGCTCGCGGCCCGCGAAGTCCTCGGCGCGGACCTGCGCCTCGTCGCGCGGCCCGGCGAACCGGCTGGCCTGGGCGTAGTTCGGCGCACCCGGGGCGAACTCGGCGGAGACGACCTCGTAGACGTCGGTGTCGAGCCACGTGGTGCCGGGACGGGTGTGCGCGGCGGCTTCGTCCGCCGACACGACGTCGGGCCAGAACGCGACGGCCGCGCCGAGCACGCCGGCGACCTGGCCGAGCACGCACCCGCCGAGGGCCGCCGGGCCGGGGTGCAGCTCCGCGGCGAGGGCCCGGCCCCAGTCGCCGCTCTCGGTGGCGGTGTTCCGCCGGAACTGGTGGACGGTGGCGTACATGCTGCTCCTTCGGCCTGGGGTGGGAAGTTCGACGAGGTCCACCTTCGGCCGCGCGGACGTTGCGGACATCAGTGCCAGTACGCAGACGGACCACTGAAACCGGGCGCATACTTGCCTGCGTGACAGGCTCCGTGCCGTTCGTCGGCCGGGCCGGGGTGCTCGCCGACCTGCGCGGCCGGTTCGCCGCCGGCGCGGCGGGCACGGGTGCCCTGGTGCTGCTCGGCGGGCCCGCCGGCATCGGCAAGACCACGCTCGCCGAGGCCGCCACCGTCGGCCTCGCCACGGTGTGGGGCCGCTGCGTGGACGATCCCGGCGCGCCACCGCTGTGGCCGTGGCGTCGTGTGCTGTCGGCCCTGCCCACGGCCGGTGCCGAGGTCGCCCGCGCCGTCGCCGACCTGGACGGACGCGCTGGTACGGACCTCGTCGCGGCGCGGTTCCGGCTCGTCGCCACCGCGGCCGACGCCCTCGTCGCCGCGGCCGAGCCCGGCGGTCTCGTGGTGGTGCTGGAGGACCTGCACTGGGCCGACGAAGCGTCGCTGCGGCTGCTGCGCCACCTCGCCGGCGAGCTGCGCCGCTCGCGGCTGGTGGTGCTCGCGACCTACCGCGACACCGGCCCCACGCTCGACGAAACACTGCCCGAGCTGCTCGGCGGCCCCGCGACGCACGCGGTCACGGTCGCGCCGCTGGCCGAGCCCGACGTGCGGAGGTACCTCACCGAGGTCGCGGGCGCGGCCGTCGGCGACGCCGAGGTGTGCGACGCACTGCGCCGCTCCGGTGGCAACCCCCTGTACCTGCGGGCGGTCGCGCGCTCGGCCGGGTCCGGCGGCGGGCGCGCCGAGCTGCGCCACCTCGTGCGGACGTCGGTGGCCGGGCTCGCGCCGGAGGTGCGCGAGCTGGTCGCGGTGGCGGCGGTGCTGGGGGAGGAGGTGGACTGCGGCGTGGTCGCCGACGTCGCGGGCCGGCCGGTCGCCGAGGTCGTGCCGTTGCTGGACGAGGTCGTGCGCGCGGGTGTGCTCGTGCCCGTCGCGGCCGGGCGGCGCCGGTTCGCGCACGCCGTGGTGCGCGACGGCGTCTACGAGGACCTCGACCAGGGCGTGCGCGAGGCCCTGCACGCCCAGGCGGCGCTGGCGCTGACCCCGCGAGCCGAAGCCGATTCCGCCCACGCCGGGGTCGTCGCGGTGCACTGGCTGCGGTCGGCCGCCGACCCGGCGACGCTGGGCCGCGCCGCCGGCTGGGCCGTGGTCGCCGCGCGCGAGGCGACGCGGACGCTGGCTTTCGCCGAGGCAGCAAGGTTTCTGACCTTCGCCGTGGACGCGCGACGGCGAGCGGGCCGGACCGACGGGCTTGCCGAGCTGCTCGTGGACCTCGCCACGGCCGAGTACCGCTCGGGCCGCTTCGGCCCGTCCCTCGACCACGCGGAACAGGCGGCCGAACGCGCGGAGACTCCCGAGACGCTCGCCGCCGCGGCACTCGTCGTGCGAGACCTGTCCGCACCGGAACTGTTGCCCCGGCTGGGCAAACTCGCCGACACGGCGCTCGGCGCGCAAGTGCCCGATGCCCTGCGCGCCCGGCTGCTCGCGCAGGCCGCGTCGGTCGCCGCCGACGTCGGGCACACCGAGGAGGCCCGCCGGCTGGCCGACGAAGCGCGCGCGCTCGCCGAACGCGGCACCGACGACGAGGCCCTGCTCGACGCCGTGCGTGCGCGGTTCAAGGTCCTCCCGATCGAGCTGCCGCTCGACGACCGCCTTCGGCTCGGCTCCCTGGCCGTGCGCTTCGGCAACCGGCAGCCGCTTTCCGCGCTGTGGGGCCACAAGTGGCGCATCGACGCCGCGTTCGAGACCGGGGCGATGGCCGTGGTCGACCACGAGATCACGGCCGTGACGGCACTCGCGGCGACGAGCCGGCTGCCCCTGGTGCGCTGGCACGACCTGCGGCTGCGCACGTCGCTGCTCGCGTTCCGCGGCGCGTTCGCCGAGGCGCGTGAGCTGAACCGGCAGGCCAGGGAGCTGGCGGTGGCCGAGCTGGCGGACGACCGCTCGGCGCTCGGCATGTCGTCCGCGTTCAGCCTGCAGCTCGCGCTCGTGACCGGCGACGTCTCCGAGATCGACGAGCACTACGACGAGGTGCTCGCCACCGTGCCGACCCTGCCCATCGCCGTGGTGTCCCGGCCGCTCGTGCACGTCGTCCTCGGGGAGGACGAGGCGGCGCTCGCGGGGTACGAGGCCGTGCGCCACCTCGCGCGGCAAGAAGGCTTCGACCTGCGGTCCAGCGGGGTGGCGCCGAACCTGATGGTGCTGGTGGAGGCCTTCGGCGACGTCGAGACGGCCCGCTTGCTCGAGCCCGTGCTGCGGGCCGCCGAGCGGGTGCTGTCAAGCGGCGCGGGCGTGTACTGCAGCGACTGCGGCACGAGCTGGCTGGCGCGCCTCGCCGTGGTGCTCGGCCGGGCCGAGGAGGCCGCGCGGCTGTTCGAGGCCACGATCGCGGCGAA
Organism: Amycolatopsis sp. NPDC050768; assembly: GCF_040654155.1. Classification (NCBI taxonomy): domain Bacteria; kingdom Bacillati; phylum Actinomycetota; class Actinomycetes; order Pseudonocardiales; family Pseudonocardiaceae; genus Amycolatopsis; species Amycolatopsis sp. NPDC050768. Next base: position 1,042 of record NZ_JBFAHL010000030.1, on the reverse strand, counting down.
CGTGCGGGTCGGCGCGCGGCCGTTCGTCGCGCAGAACCGCCTGCGGCTGGCCGCGGTGCTCGCGACCCTCGGCGACACCGGCAAGGCCCGCTCCCTGGCGCGTCAGGCCCTCGACGAAGCGCGCCGGCTCGTGATGCCGGGCGCCGCGGCCGAGGCCCAGGCGCTGTTGGGCCGGCTGAGCACGACCGGACCGCTGACGCCGCGTGAACGCGAGATCGCCAGCCTCGTCGCCGACGGGCTGGCGAACCGCGCGATCGCCGAGCGGCTCGTGGTCTCCGAACGCACAGTGGAGAGCCACGTCCGCAGCATCCTGGCCAAGCTGGACCTGGCCAACCGCACCGAGATCGCCGCCTGGTCCCACCGCGGCGGCGGGTAACTCACCCGCCCGGACACTTCGCCCACCTGCTACTCGCCGCTTGCCGGCCTCGCTGGACCTGGCCGACCGCGCCGAGATCGGCGCCTGGTCGCATCGCGGTGGCGGGTAACCCACCGCCCGGCTACTTCGCCTATCTGCTGCTCGCCGCTTGCTGGCCTCGCTGGACCTGGCCGACCGCGCCGAGATCGCCGCCTGGTCGCATCGCGGTGGCGGGTAACCCACCGCCCGGCTACTTCGCCTATCTGCTGCTCGCCGCTTGCTGGCCTCGCTGGACCTGGCCGACCGCGCCGAGATCGCCGCCTGGTCGCATCGCGGTGGCGGGTAACCCACCGCCCGGTCACTTCGCCCACCTGCTGCTCGCCGCTTGCTGGCCTCGCTGGACCTGGCCGACCGCGCCGAGATCGGCGCCTGGTCGCATCGCGGTGGCGGATAACCCACCGCCCGGCTACTTCGCCTATCCCTCGCTCACCCCCTCCTGCTCGCCACCTCCTGGTCACTCACCTTTGCTCGCCCCCGACCCAACTGCGCGTCCCCTCCCCCAACTCACCCTGCCGAGGCGACCACAGCGCGAGATCGCGCCGGCTTCCGGATGGGGCGGTGCGATCGGCCCCCGGCCCAACGACCCGCCCAACCCGGAAGCCCAGGAAAGGCGCATGAGCACGCCCC
>NZ_JBFAHL010000029.1:0-82452 GCF_040654155.1 Amycolatopsis sp. NPDC050768 | reverse complement strand
GCTGTGGTCATGACGGCCCGGTCCCTCCGGTGAGGGTCAGGTCGTGGGCGCGGGTGTAGCCGCCGGGTCCGCCGTCGAGCACGGTGAGGTCGGTGCGGCCGGCGCGCTCGAGGAGGCTGGCGGCGGTCATGGCGCGTTCGCCGTGCCCGCAGGCCACGATGGCACCGGTGGGGACGTCGGCGGCGTGTGCGGTCAGGTCGCCGAGTTCGAGGTGGATCGCGCCCGGAACGTGGCCGGCGCGGTACTCCGGCGCCTGGCGGACGTCCACATAGGACCCTGCTGGGGCGCGGGTGGCGGTGGTGAAGGCAGTGCTGCGTACCTGGCCGCCCTCCCCGGTCCAGGCGGCGATGCCGCCCGCCAGGTGACCGGCCAGCCGTTCGTACCCGATTTTCGCGGACTGCCAGGCGATGTCGGCGGGGTCTTGGTCGGAGTTGAGAACGAACACCAGCGGGGTGGTGTCGGGTAGCAGCCAGCCCAGCCACGTCGCGAACTGCTCGCGCAACGGGATCGACACCGCGCGGGGGATGTGCGCGGCGGCGAAGTCGGCGGCCGGGCGGACATCGACGAGGGTGGCCCCGTCCGCGAGCAGCGCCCGCACTGTGGCAGGGCTGAGCGCGGGGATCGGTGGGGCGCCGGCCAGGATCGCCGGGCCGCGACGGTTGACTTCCGAGAGGCGGGTGAAGTACGCCGGGTACGTTCCGAGGCCGGCGAGCAGATCGTGGACGAACGCGTCCTCGTCCGGTGCCGTCAGCAGCGGATTGGCGCGCTTCTGGTCGCCGATGGTCGATGTGCGTTCGCTGCCCGGAGGGGCGGAGCAGAACGATCCCGCGCCGTGGGTGGGCCACACAGAAACGGTGTCGGGCAGAGTGATCAGCCGCTGCAGCGAGCGGTACTGGGCGCTGGCCAGCTCCTCGGTCCGCGCCGGGCCGAGGAGGTCCGTGCGGGCCGCTGAATTGACGATGAGAGAGCCGCCCGTGAACACGCCGAGCTCGCGTTTGCCGTCGAGCAGCAGGAACGACAGGTGCTCGTCGGTGTGGCCGGGGGTCGCCAGGGCCCGCAGTGTCAGGCCGCCGAGATCGACCTCGTCCCCATCAGCCAGTGGGGTGTGGTCGAAGAGGCGGCCTCCTGATGTGGAGGCGAGCACCGTGGCTCCGGTGTCGTGACCGAGCTGCACGGCACCGGAGAGGAAATCGGCGTGCAGGTGGGTGTCTGCGGCGAAGCCGACCCGCAGGCCACGCCGCCGGGCGGCGGTGTTCAGGGTCCGCAGATCCCGGGAGGCGTCGACGGCCAACGCGCGGCCGTCTCCCAGGTCCACCAGGTAGGCGCTGTTTCCGAGTCCTTCGTCGACCAGCGGGAGCAGGTGATCGTCGGTGAAGCTCACAACGTTCTCCAACCTTGCCGGAGCGGCGCTCGGCCGTTCCTGTGCGTGCCGCGTGGTGTGTCCGTCGCCTGATATACATTAATCCATAGATTTATGGAGGATGGGAAGATGGTGGAGGGCACCACAGCCGATCCGGTCGGCGGTTCGGTGAAGGCGGCGGCCAAGGCGCGGTTGTATGAGGCGTTCGCGGTCAGCGGGAAGGCGCTCGCCAACGGCAAGCGTCTGGAACTGCTCGACCTGCTGGCACAGGGCGAGCGCACCGTGGACGCGCTGGCCACCGCGTCGGGGCTGAACCTGACGACCGCGTCCGCGCATCTGCAGACCCTCAAACAGGCGGGCTTCGTCGCGACCCGCCGCGACGGGGTCCGAGTGCACTATCGCCTTGCCGGCGACGACGTCGCGCAGCTGTTCGCGTTGCTGCGCACCGCTGCCCAGGCCCACCAACCGGCCGTGTCACCGGCGCGTGAGGCCTACCTCGGAGCCGCGCCCGGAGCGGAGATCACCCGCGAGCAGTTGCAGGTGCGCGCGGCAGCGGGGGAAGTGGTGCTGCTGGACGTCCGGCCGGTGCACGAGTACCGGGCGGGTCACATCCCGGGCGCGCTGAGCGTCCCGGTGGAGGAGTTGGCGGACCGGATCAACGAACTTCCCGAGGGTGTGGACATCGTCGTGTACTGCCGGGGCGAGTACTGCGTACTGGCCTACGACGCGGTGCGGCTGTTGACCGACCGCGGGCGCCGCGCGGTCCGGCTGGACGACGGCATGCTGGAGTGGCGGCTGGCCGAGATGCCGGTCGACACCGGGGACCTCGCATGACCGTCCGGCACCACCCGCCCCCACCTCGGCAAGCTGATCACCTCCGCAGCGCGGTCACATCCCTGGTTCTCCTGCACTGACGCCCTCCCCCGACTACGTCGTCGCGGAAGGTCTACCGGCCGAGATCAATCGAGGGAGACCTTCAATGCGGCGTGTTGCGCCTTAGTCCGGTCAACAGAGAACGTGACCCGCCGGCCGTGCAGGTGTGGGAGCAGGGCCGGGGCGATGGTTGAGTAGTAGCGCACGAAACCGCACTATGACATTCACTCGAAGATCCAGTACGCGCGAGTGAGGAAGCACGAGCAGCCGCGCGGGCTTGACCGGTCTGGCCTCGGTAGCTGCATGTTGCACTCCGACTGGACTCCGGGGCGGTGCGGCACCGCACGGGGGAGGGAACGTGCGGCGCCGCACCGCAGTCGCCGACCACTGAGTCCAACGCGCCAGGCATGTCGCCGCGGAGGGCGGCGGGCCGCGTTCGAGCTTGTTTGGCTCGCGCGGTATTGGCACTGGTGCCGAGTCGATGCTGAGATTTCCTCGACGAGGATGCTATTTCGCGTCGCCGTCGAACCGCGGGCGGGTGGGGTGCGGTTCGATCCAGTCCTGCGCTCGACGCCACCACACGTCGGCGGATGGTTCGAGTCCCGTCCGGTCATCGAGGGTTCCCGCCTTGACTATCATGATGTCGGGAAGCTCGTGAAGGATGGTGAAGATCGGAGTGCCGCAGTCGCCGCAGAACAGTCGGTCCCTCAGCTCACCGTTTTCCGAGCCAGTGGTTTGGTGTGACCTGGGCGTTCCCTCGATCTTCACTGCGTCTCGCGCTACAAGAACGTTTACCGAGAACGCTGCGCCGCTGTGTCGCTGACAATCATCGCAGTGGCAAAGGACGACAGTCTCGGGTTGCGCCTCGAAACGATAGCTAATCGAGCCGCACAGGCAGTGCCCGGATCGTGCGCCATGGACGGCTGCTGTGTCCGTACTATTCACTTCGGAATCTCCTTCTTTGGCCTGTTCGGCCGTGTTTACCTCGGTCGGCATGTCGATCCCAGCTGACGAAGAGCTTCTCAGGCTGGGTCGGAGACCCGCACCAGCTTGCGGTTAAGGAATTCACCGATTCCCAGCTCCGACAGTTCGCGACCGAATCCAGAATTCTTGACGCCACCAAAAGGAAGTCGCGGTGAGTCGGCGAAGCACGAATTGATGTACACCATGCCGGACTCGATTCGGGCTGCGATCTGCTTGGCGTGCTCGATATCTGCGTCGAACACGTAGCCGCCCAGGCCGTACCGTGTGGCATTCGCCAGATCGATTGCCTCATCTTCGTTGTCCACGACGTAGAAGGACAGCACGGGCCCGAATGCCTCTTGCTGGTAGAGTGGATTGTCCTCGGCGATGTCTGTGATGATCGTCGGTTCGAGGTAGAATCCGGGGCGGTCAACACGTCCGCCGCCATGGACGATTCGCGCACCCGCCGCCTTGGCGTCTTCGATCTGCTTGAGCAGGCCGTCCAGACCCCGTTCGCTGGCCAGGGGGCCGAGTAGGGTGGTTTCATCCGTGGGATCGCCCACGTTGATCGCCGCGAACCGCTCTGTCAGTGCGGCCAGCAACCTCTCGCCCCGTTCCCGGCCCACCACGATAACGCGCTTGATGTTGACGCAACCCTGTCCTGAGTTGAAGGTGCGACCCATCACGATTTGATCGGCGGCGTGCTCCAGGGGGGCGCCTTCGAGAATGAGCGCGGGATCGCTGCCGCCCAACTCGAGGACGACCTTCTTGAGATTGTGGCCTGCCCGCGCGCCGACGGACGTCCCGGCGCGTTCACTTCCGGTCAGCGTGACGGCGCGCACTCGGAAGTCGTCGATCAGGCTCGCGATTTGCTCGATGCTGCAAAAGAGATTGGTGTAGACGCCTTCAGGGGTGCCCGCTTCCTCGAACAGTCGGGCGAAGGCGAGCGCGCACTGTGGCGTACTCTCGGCGTGCTTCAGCATGACCACGTTGCCCGCGACAAGCTGGGGTGCGACGACGCGGGCAAGCTGATAGTAGGGAAAATTCCAGGGCTCGATCGCCAGGATGACGCCGATGGGCTCGGTGACCACTGTCGCGCCGGGCTCGTCCGGCAACGATTGCGGCGCGAGGAACTGTTCGCCGTTTTCGGCGTAGTAATCCAAGATGTCCGCGACGAGGTCGACTTCTACGTAGGCGAATCGGGTGACCTTACCCATTTCCAGAGTAAGATACTTCGCATACTCATCTCGTTTCTCGCGCAGAATCTGGGCTGCGCGACCGACGATCCGAGCCCGCTCCGCGACCGGTTGGAACTTCCAATCTTCGCGGTAACGCTTGTCTGCGGTTTCCAGTGCGGAAAAGACTTGCTCATCTGATTGCAAGGGGAATTCTTTGACGAATTCTCCGGTAGCCGGATTGATCGTGGTAAAACTCATTGTCGCTCCTTGGTGATGGTCTTTCGGAACTTCTCCGGAAATTATCGCGCCGAGGCCAGATTTCAACCTGTCCCTGTTGGTCGTAGGAATGCGAGGTTCGGCGAGGTACAGACTGGTTTGCCTGCGCACCGGCTAAGGGATTGCCTATCCGGTGCCGGCGAGAGGAGGACGTTCGGCGGAGTGCGCACCATTGACGCCCCCAGGGTCGGCGATTCTGCTCGGGGCTCTGCCGGCAATGTGAAACAACTTCGCGCTCGGTCGTTCGTCTTACGTGAGCACGCCTTCCGACCTCCGCATGCCGGTGATGGCCGCTCACCGGCGGAGGGCGGGCCCAAGTGGGCAGCTCAGTCCGGTGATGCGGCCGCTCGGGGCTGGGCGGCATCCGTGCCCCAGCTCGCGAGGAGGCGCAGGGCTTCCTCCGACGCCGAACCGGGCTCGGCGTGGTAGGTCTCGAGTGCCTGTTCCTGGTCGCCGGGGAGGGTGAAGGTTTCGTAGCGGACCGTGAGCTCCCCGACCAGTGGGTGCGTGATCCGCATGGTGTCGTGGGTTTTCCGTTTGACGTTGTGGGTGGCCCACATGCTGCGGAAGTCGTCGCTTTTGACAGAAAGCTCACCGACCAGTTCGGCAAGCAGTGGATCGTTCGAATACCGGCCGGCGTCAAGTCGCAGTTGTCCGACCACATCGGACGCTTTGGATTCCCAGTCGGCGAACAGGCGCTGGGCTTCGGGATCGAGGAAGACGATGCGGGCCCAGTTCCGGTCGCGCGGGGCGCGGGCGGCCCAGTCACCGAACAGCGCGGAGGCCGCGCCGTTCCAGGCCAGTACGTCGGTGCGGCGGCCCCACACGTATGCGGGCACGCCGTCGATCGCGGAAAGCAGCTCCTGCAGGGCGGGCCGCACTTGCTGGCGTTGTGGGGCCGGCCGCCGCTTGCGCGGTGCCGGCTTCGCGAGGTGCAGCAGGTGGGCGTGTTCGGCGTCGGAGAGCCTGAGCGCGGCGGAGATCGCGTCCAGTACCTCGGCCGAGACGTTGTGGCCGTTGCCCTGCTCGAGGCGCGTGTAGTACGCGACCGAGACTCCGGCGAGCTGGGCCAGCTCCTCCCGTCGTAGGCCCGGCACGCGTCGCCGCCGGCCGTAGTCGGGAATGCCGACGTCGGCAGGCTTCAGCCGGGCTCTGCGTGAGCGCAGGAACTCGCTCAGCTCCGTGCGCGGATCGAGCTGCCGCTCCCGGCCGGGTCCCGGCACTGCTTTCGGGTCGGTGTGGGGATCGGAGTGGATCGTCATGCTCCTCATTATCACGCCGGATGTCCCCGTTCGGGGCCGGCGAGCCTGTCCCTGCCAGTAGCAGTCACCCGGGACGTAGACAAATCGGGGATCTGGATAGGGCTGCCCCGCCGGCGCACGCTGAATTCGTCCCCGGAAACACTATCCGGGTCCACCCGACCGAGGTGCGAGAGCTCCTCGGGCCGTCCGTTATTCCCGCCGGGGTGAAGCACTCTCCACAAACAGCTCAGGGAACTGTGAGAATGACCGAAACAACCACTACTTCGTCACCCGCCGCGGTTCGGGGTCGGGATCGTCTTCCGGGCATGGCCTTGTTCGGCCTTTTCCTCAGCGGGTTCATCGGCATTCTCACCGAGTGCCTGCCTGCCGGCCTGCTCCCGGAAATCAGTCGCACGCTTGACCGGAGTGTTGCGCTCACGGGTCAGATCGTGACCATCTACGCCCTCGCCACCGCGCTGGCGGCGATCCCGCTGTCGCGGTTGACTTCACTGTCGCCACGAAAGAACGTGCTGCAACTCGCGCTCGGCACCGTCGCCCTCACGAACGCCCTCACCGCGTTGTGCGACGACTACACCCTGACCATGGTGATCCGGTTCGTCGCCGGCCTGGCGACCGGGTTGATCTGGCCCCTGCTCGCCGGGTACGCCGCTCGGCTCTCGCCCGGGGCCTGGCAGGGCCGCGCCATCGCGATCGCGCTTGCCGGCACACCTCTGGGACTGGCTCTCGGTATCCCGCTGGGGACGTGGCTCAGCAGCTTCGGCGGGTGGCAGCTCGCGTTCTGGGCCTCGGCTGCCTTGATCGTGCTGACCATGGCCTGGGTGCTGGTTACGCTGCCGAACCTGTCCGGTCAGCCGGTGGAGGAACGCTTCACGGTCAGGCAGGTCCTAGTGATTCCCGGGTTGCGCACCATCCTGTTCGCCCTCACTGCGTACATGGTCGCGCACAACATCCTCTACACCTACGTCACCGACTACCTGCGGTTCGCGCGCATGGAAAGTGAAGCCGGGTGGGTCCTGTTCGCGTTCGGAGTCACATCCGTCCTGAGTGTTGTCGTTGTCGGCGCGCACATCGATCGTCACCTGCGCAAGCTCGTCGTGGGCAGCACCGTGCTGTTCGCTGTCAGCGTGCTCGTGCTGGCCCTGTTCACCGGAGTGCCGGCGCTGGTCTTCATCGCTGCCGCGGCGTGGGGTTTCGCGTTCGGCAGTTCGCCCAGTCTGTTCATCGGCGGCGCCATCACCGCGACGGGGCCGGCCTCGGACGTCGCCCAGTCGATCACCATCACGTTCTTCTCTGCGTCCATCGCACTCGGCGGTCTCCTGGGTGGCCTGTTGGTGGAGGATCTGGGCACTGCGTCGCTCACATGGGCGTCGCTGGTGCTGTTGATCGCCGCGGCCGTCGCTGTCATCGGGGGGAACAAACACGCGTTCCCGAAGAGCGCCTGAAACAGAGAGAAGCAGAGGGGCGGCTGAGTTCACCCGCCGCCCCTCTGCGTACCGTTCCAAGCTCATCCGGGACTCGGGGCGCTCATCGGCCACCGCCGCCACACCGCGACGTGCAAGATCACCGCGGTGCTCAGCGCGTTGAGCACGACCTGGGTGGTCCAGCTCCATTCCCGAGCCGAAGGCACGCCGAGGGCGTGGGCGAGTTTCGGCAAACACCAGACCAGCAGCGCGGTGAGAAGCACCTCGGTGACCACGGCGAGTGTGCGCCCGGGCCCGGGCGCCGGGGCCACTCGGATCGCCGGCCACGCCTCGAACAACATGGTCACCAGCAGAATGCAGCCGACGGCGGTACCTGCGGTCGCCGTGATCCGGACTCCCGGCCAGCGGAGCCCGTCGTCGACGAGCAGATAGCCGCCCCACCCACAGGCGATCACGACGATGTTGCCGACCAGCAGCCGCAACCACGTCCGGTCGATCCGTGCGAACGGCCAGCCGCGCAACGCGACCCAGAAGAACATCTGCCACGCGCCGATCGAGGTGAACCAGGCGCCGTAGTTCTCCGAGTCGATCGCGTTCGAGCGCACCATCGCCAGCCAGGCGACCAAGCCGAGCGCCCAGCACAGCCCCACGGCGGCGAGGCCCGAGGGGATGCGGCCGAGGCGGCCCAGCGGCCGGCGTTCGCACACGAGCGTCAGCTGCAGGATGATCGTGAAGATGCTGCCGGCCAAGGAGTTCGACGCCGGATACAGGCCGGGGTGGTCGGAACTCGGCGCGAACACCCCGACCAGGTCTGGCCCGTTGACCACGAGCTGGCCGAGCACGGCGAGCAGTATGCCGCCGACGACGATGATCGCGGTGTCGTACAAACCGGACCAAGGGCGCGGGAGAAGCGTGCCCGGCCAGTCTTCCCACCAGAACGCGACCATGGCCATGATCGGCAACGCGAACGTGATGATCGGCCCGAGCAGGACCAGCGAGTTGTAGGCCCCGCCGGCGGATACGGACAGCAGCGCAGTGACAGGGACGACGAAGCCCAAACCTGCCAGGCCGCGAAGTGGCTGGTGCCGGCGGGCGTCGCCCAGCGCCGCGGGAGTGAGGGCATCCGGCCGGCTGAGCGAGGGTCGGGGACCGAATCTGTGGGCGAGTGGGGCGGCCGATGGAGCCGCCACCTGTTCAGAGGACATGTTCCAGCCGGATCGGCAGCTGGTGCACGCGTCGGCCGGTTGCGTGGTAGACGGCGTTGGCGACGGCGGCAGCCGAGCCGACCATGGCCACCTCACCCACGCCTTTCATACCGACCGGGTTGAACAGCAGGTCGGGTTCGTCGATGAAGTCCACCTCGATCTGCTGGATGTCCGCGTTGACCGGCACCGGGTACTCCTCCAGCGAAGTATTGAGGAACCCGCCGAACCGCTCGTCCACAGCGCTCTCTTCACGCAGCGCCTCTCCGATGCCCCACACCACCCCGCCGCGGACCTGGCTGGCCGCGGTGACGGGGCTGGCCACCCGGCCGCAGTCCGCGACTGTGACCACCCGCGGCACCCGAATGCGCCGCGTGGTCGGTTCGACCCGCACCTCGACGAAGTGCGCAACCCAGCTGAACGTGACGAAGTCCGGGTAGACCGGCCCGGCGAAAGCGAGCAGACCGCCGCCGAGCCGGTCGAGCGCCTGCCGGTTCTGGCCGGGCGCGACGACGGCGGACTCGGCAGTCACCACTGATTTGCCCCTGGCACGGAGCGCGGCCGGGAGGTCGACGTCGCCGGGTTCTGTGACGTCCAAGGCCTTGCGCAGTTCGTCGATGGCGGCCTGCACAGCCGACAGCGCGCTCGCCGTGCCCCAGGATCCGGCAGTGAGGTGTTGCGGCGCGACCCGGGTGTCGCCGACCTCCACGACCACCTTGTCCACCGACACGCCGAGGTCCCGTGCCACGAGCAGCGCGATGGCCGAGCGGATGCCCTGGCCCATTTCATGCCCGCCGGCGGCGACGGTGACAGTGCCGTCTTCCCTCGCCGACACGTGCGCGATGTTCGGCACCATGCCGCCCGGGTAACAGCCGGCGGCGACGCCCCAACCGATGAGCGAACCGTCCTCGGCGATCATCGATCCCGGCGCCGGAAGACGCTTCTCCCAGCCGAACCGGGCCGCGCCGCGGCGCAGACACTCGGCCAGGTGCCGGCCAGAGAACGGCAGGCCGGTGACCGGGTCGGCCACGGCGTCGTTGTCCAGCCGCAGCTGGACCGGGTCGCGGCCGGTCGCATACGCCAGCTCATCTATCGCGGACTCGAACGCGAACATGGCCGGGCTCTCGAACGGCGAGCGCATGAACCCTGGTGTCTGCACGTCGGTCCGGACCAGACGTTGGAGGCCGCGGAACGCCGGTGCCGAGTACAGCCGGGACGAGACATCGGTGGTCAGCGAAATGAACAGGTCGTGCCGCGAGGTCTGCTGGTCGACCTCGTGGATCGCGGCGAGCAATTTCCCGTTCTCGTCCGCGCCCAGGCGCACCCGGTGGACCGAGTTCGGCCGGAAGGAGCCGACGTGGAAGGTCTGCGGTCTCGGCAGCACCATCTTGACTGGCCTGCCGAGCCGGCGAGACGCGACCGCGATCGGCCCGAGGTGCCCGTACATGGAGTTCTTGTTGCCGAAGCCGCCGCCGAGGTAGGGCGAGGTGACTTCGACGTTCGCAGGGTTGAGGCCGAGCTGGGTCGCCAGGCCGAACCGCACCGCGTTCGCGTTCTGTGTGCTGTCGTGGACGAGCAGCTTGTCGCCCTCCCAGCGCACGACGCTCGCGAAGGGTTCCATCGGCACCGGGTGCTGTGGGGGGTGATTGTACGTCCCGGCGATCTGAACCGGGCTGGCCTCGAACGCCGCATCCGCATCACCGACCTTGATGTCGGCGAGCTCTGGTACGGGTATGGCCTGTTCCTGCAACACGGGGTCGGCGCCCTCGCCGTCGATCTTCACCGTGAACGGTTCGGTTTCATACTCGGCCGTGATCGCCTGCGAGGCTTCGGTCGCCGCGACGAGGCTGTCGGCGACGACCAGCGCGATCGGCTGTCCGCGGTAGGCGATGTGGTCATCACGCAATGGCTGCAGGCTCTGTACCGCGAACCCGTCGGCCATGACGAAACCGACGTCGTGCAGTTCGTCCGGTCCGAACTTCGTGATCACCAGCAGGATGCCGGGCACGGCTTCCGCGGCGGATGTGTCGATGCGTACGACACGTCCCTTGCCGATCCCTGCGGTGGCCCACGCGCCGTAGGCGACGCCTTCGGGCACGCGGTCGGCTGCGTAGCGGGCGCGGCCGGTGACCTTCTCCAGGGCATCGACGCGACGGGTGTCCAAGGGACGGTTTTCGGCGGAGGGTGCGTCTGTGACAGTCATTGGGCGGCTCGCTCTCCGGCGGTGCGCAGTGCGTCGCCAATGGTGCGGATGCCCAGCTCGACGCGGAATCCGTTGTAGGCACCGCGACGGGCTGATGCGAAGGCGACCTCCCCGGCGTGTCTGGCGGTCTGCGGGGTCAGGCGCTGGCCGAGCAGGGTCTGTTCGGCTTCGGTTGCCCGCCATGGCCGGGTGGCCACCCCACCGAGGCCGATCCGGCATTCGTCGATCAGGCCGTTCGCGTCGAAGGTGAGACCAGCGGCGACTGAGGCCAAGGCGAACGCGTAGGACTCGCGGTCTCGGATCTTGAGGTATGTCGATCCGCGCCCGGCCGGGGTCGCGGGCACGCGGATGCGGAGGATGAGTTCGTCCGGGTCGAGGACGTGTTCGCGGGTCGGGTCGTCACCTGGCTCGACGTGGAGTCCGGCGAGTGGCACGGTGCGTTCCCCTCTGGGCCCGGCGACATCCACCAAGGCGTCGAATGCGATCAGCGCGACGGCGAAGTCGCCGGCGTAGGTGGCGATGCACGAGTCGCTCCCACCGAATAGGGCGTGGCCGCGGTCGTGCCCGCCGATGGCGGCACAACCGCTGCCCGGTTCGCGCTTGTTACACGGGAATTCCGAACCGTTACGGAAGTAGGCGCAGCGGGTGCGCTGCAGTAGGTTCCCGCCGAGCGTCGCCATGTTGCGGAGCTGCTGTGTCGCGGCGCGCCACAGAGACTCGGACAGGCCCGGGTACTCGGTGCGGATCGCCGGGTGGTCGGCCACGTCCGCCATGCGCGCACCGGAGCCGAACACGAGTTCGCGCTCGCCGATTTCAATGGTGCTCAGCTCGGCGATCCGGTGCACGTCGATGACCGCGGGCGGGTTCTCGATGTCCAGCTTCATCAGGTCGTAGAGAGTGGTGCCACCGGCCAGAATCTTGGTGCCGGGCTGCGCGGTGCGCAACGCGTCCACGGTGGCGTCCACGGTGTCCGGCGCGAGGTAGGTGAAGGCACGCATCGCGTCACGCTCCGTTCGAGGTCTGCCGCACCGCGGCCACGATGCCCACGTAGGCGCCGCAGCGGCAGATGTTGCCGCTCAGGTATTCGCGAATCTCGTCGTCGGTGCCGGTGTGGCCCTCGGCGATGCAGGCGAGACCGGACATGATCTGCCCGGGCGTGCAGTAGCCGCACTGCAACGCGTCGTTGTCGATGAACGCCTGCTGCAGCGGGTGCAGACTGTCGTCCTCGCCTGAGACGCCCTCGATGGTGGTCACGTCCTGGCCGATGACCTGGACTGCGGGCGTGAGGCAGGACACCACTCGCCGACCGTCCACATGCACCGTGCACGCACCACAGTGACCCTGGTCGCATCCCTTTTTCGTGCCGGTCAGCTCAAGCCGCTCGCGCAGCACGTCCAGGAGGGATTCCCGGGGATCCAGCTCGAGCCGGACGGCCCGGCCGTTGACCGCGCAGGCCAACTCCACTGTCACGTCGTTTGTGGACATGCCGGCGACGTTAGGAGGCTGGGTCCGTCAGCGCTTTCGTCTGCTTGCGGTTCCTCGCGCGATTTATTGCGGTCCGCCCGGTAGGCGCTGGGGGACAGGCCTGTTTCCCGCCGGAATGACGTGGCCAGCTGAGCGGGGGAAGCGAAGCCGCACAGCTGAGCGACCTCGGTGACGGAGATATCGCCGCGTTCCAGGTAGCGGCGCGCCCGGTTCACCCGGACGGTGGTCAGGAAGCGGTGTGGGGTCTGGCCGGTCGCCCGTTTGAACACGCGGAGGAAGTGGAACGGGCTCAGGCTGGCCGCCGCCGCGATGTCCGTGAGGGCGAGCGGCAAGTGGTGGTTCTCGTTGATGAACGAGACGGCCCTGCGCACCCGAATGTCCTCGCCGCTGGCCGGGCGCGGAGCGGGCAGCCGGCCGTGCCGGGTCAACAAGTGCGCGGCCAGGTAGGCGGCGGCCGTCTCCGCGTACAGCGGGTCGGCGCCGGCCAGAGCCGCATCACCGAGGCCGCCGGACACCGCCGCCAGGACCGGGTCGTCGATCGTGAGTATGTCCGGCCAGCTCATCCGCGCCGCGGCCGGTCTGCGCAGATCGACCGCGGCGCGTTCGAGCAGGCTGGGGGAGAGGAACACGTTTGTGGTGAGGTACCCGTCGTCACCTCGCCAGCGCAGCCGGACCGGCCGGCCGGGCGCGGTCACCCGGATCCGGCCCGGCTGGCACTCGACTCGGCGCCAGTGGCCGCCATGCCACGACTCCATGGTTGTCCTGCCTTGCGTGACCAGCACCAGAGCGATGTCGCTGGTGGCCGGCAGGTCGAACTGCTCGGTGGCCGGGGCGTTGTCCACGAGCTGGACGAGCGGCGTCAGCCAGCCGTTGTCTCGCCGGCTGCACAGGCGCAGCCGCGCGACGGCACTCTGCTCGTCGGTCAGCGCGTCGAACAAGACACCCGCCCATCACGTCGGTATCGGGCACTCAGGCTGCTCCGGTCTTCCGGCTGTTATCCAGATCCCTGCCTTGCCTACGTCCCGGGTGACTACCACCGATGGGGACAGGCTCACGGAGCCGTCACGGCGAGATGCCGAGCACCGCGGTCGCGTGGGCCGCGAGGGTGAGGCCCATGCCGTGGACCAGGGACACCGCCGCGCCGGGTTTCTGGCGCACACCGGCTTCACCACGCAACTGGCGGACGGCTTCGGTGATCAGGAACATGCCGAGCATGCCCGGATGCGTGTAGGAGAGACCGCCGCCGTTGGTGTTGAGCGCGAGTGAACCGCCCGGGGCGATGTTGCCGTCCGCTACGAACGCACCGCCCTCGCCTTTCGGGCAGAAACCGAGATCCTCGAGGAGGATCAGGAGGCTGATGGTGAACGCGTCGTACACGTGCGCCGTATCGATGTCCGCGTGGGTCACCCCGGCCATCTGCATGGCTCGTTCCGCGCTGTGGGTGGCTTCGGTCGCGGTGAGGTCGGGCATCTGCGAGACGTTGCGGTGGTTCGAGGCCTCGCCGGTCCCGAGCAGGTAGACGGGTGGCTTGGCCAGGTCCTGCGCTCGCGCGGCTGACGTGAGCACTGCCGCCGCGCCGCCGTCGGTGACCAGGCAGCAGTCGAGTTTGTGCAGCGGGCTGGCAATCGGTGTGGACTCGAGTACGTCGTCGACGGTCAGCGGTTTCGGGTACGGCGCGGCGGGGTTCAAGAGGGCCCATTCCCTGGCGGCGACGGCGACCTGGGCGAGCTGTTCGCTGGTCGTTCCGAACTGGGCCATGTGCCGGTTTGCGATGAGACCGAAGCTCCCCACCGGGTGCAGCAGGCCGTACGGTTGCTCGTAGGCGAGCCATTCGGCGTTGCTAACGAGCTTGCCGCGGTCGCTGCGCTGGGTGCTGCCGTAACAGACGAGCGCGACGTCGCAGAGTCCCGCTTCGATCGCGGCGGCCGCGTGCCCGAGGTGGGCGATGAAGGAGCAGCCGCCGAGCGCGGTCGAGTCGGTGTACCTCGGCTTGATGCCGAGGTACTCGCTCATGGTGAGCGTGGGCATCGAGTAGTACGACGACGTGGTGAACAGACCGTCTACATCGGACAGCTCGAGCCCGGCGTCGGCGAGGGCGCGTTTCGAAGCGGCCGCCGCGAGGCCGGCCGGGGAGCGTCCCCGGGTCTCGAACGTGTCGACCTCGGCGATCCCGACGATGGCGGTCTTGCCGCGGATGGTCACTTCGGTTCCTCCTCACGGCCACGGGGCCGGAAGTGCGGCAGGGTGACGTCCTCGTCCAGTTCGCGGAACACGACTTCCACGGGCATCCCCACCTCCACGTCGTCGGCTCCCGTGAGGTCGGCCAGCAGCCGGAAGCCTTCTTCAAGGTCCACGAGGGCGAGCGTCATCGGTGTGCGGTCGGCGAAATACGGGTGGCTCGCCCGATTCTGCACCGTGTAGCTGTAGACCTTCCCGACTCCGGCGGAGTCGCGCAGCCGCAGGCTCTCACCGCCGCAATGAGGGCACACGTCACGGAGGTAGAACACGGTCGACCCGCAGGTGTCGCAGGTCTGGTATGTAAGCCGATTCTCCGCTGCGGCGTCGAAGTAGACGCGCTCTTCGCCGCGGGGAGTCGGTTTCGGGGGCAGTGGCGTGGTCATGGCTACTTGATCGCCATCGGGTTCACGGGTGAGCCGACTGCGCGGCTGAACGGCAACGGCGGCGCGCAGAAGAAGAACTCGTAGCGGCCGTCTTGGGCGCAGTCGTCGGCCAGGGTCTCGAAATCGAAGATTTCCCCCACGTACAGGCCCATCCCCACGAGGAACACACAGTGCAGCGGCTGGAAGACGTCGGGCGTCTCGTTCGGCAGCACCTCCATGCCCCAGGTGTCCGTGGCGAGGCCGGCGATCTGCTTCCCGGCCACCCATGGCACGCTGTCGAGACCCATGCCGGGGGCGCTGCCGCCGGCGTAGTCGCCCCAGTTGCCGCGCCGGGCCTGCAACTGCCCTGTGCGGATCAGCACGAAGTCGCCCTGGCGCACCTCGACGCCCTGGCTCGCGGCGCAGCCGTCGAGGTCGGCGGACGTGATCGCGTAGCCGTCCCCGAGGGCGTCGACTCCTTTGAACCGGGGAAGGTCGAGGAGAACGCCCCGGCCGGCGATGCGGTCGGCGGCCTGCGCAATGTCGTTGCGCGTGGCGCCCTTGCTCGTGACAGCAGTCGGCTCGTAGCCGTTGTACATGGTGCCGTCGAAGAGAATGTGCGCCAATGCGTCCCACTGGGTGCCCGACTGCAGCGGCATGATGATGAGGTCGTCGGTGCCGCGGCAGTAGCGGTCCTTGCCGCCGTAGAAGTCGTCGATGATCGTGCCGGTGGCGATGTCGCCGCCGTCGCGGAACATCAGGTGGAGCGGGTTGAAACGACCGAAACCGCCGCGTTGCGGGCCGTCGGCGTCGAAGGGCAGCGCGAGCGAGAACCGCTTGCCCGTCCGGATCGTGGCCGCGGCCTGGACGACGTGTTCAGCGGTGACGTGGTTGAGTGTGCCCACCTGGTCGTCGGCGCCCCACCGCCCCCAGTTGTTGTGCTCGGCGATGAGCGCGCGCACGGTTTCGACGCTCGGCGTGGTCTGTCCGGCGCCGGTAGCCGGGTTCGTGGTTTCGGTGGTCATGCTTCCTCCGTGCTTCGGGACGAACCGCTAGTGGCGGTCACAGGGGCGGACAGGCGCGTAGCCGCCTCGCCGATGTCGATGCGCTCGCCGCGGGCGTAGTCGCCGCTGCGGAGCCGGTGTTTTTCGATCTTGGCTGTCGAAGTCATCGGGATCTCAGTGACGAACTCGATGTAGCGCGGGACTTTGAAGCGCGCCAGGCGCTCGGTGCACCACGCGATGAGCTCTTCCGCAGTCGGCGCGTGGCCGGGCTGGGGTATGACGATCGCGCAGATGTCTTCGTCGAGCAGGTCGGACGGCACGCCGATCACGGCCGAGGCCCGCACACCCGGGTGGGCGTTGAGCGTCTGCTCGACCTCCAGGGATGAGACGTTCTCCCCGCGTCGGCGGATGATGTCCTTCACCCGGTCGACGAAGTAGAACCAGCCGTCCTCGTCGCGCCAGGCGCTGTCGCCGGTGTGCAGCCAGCCGTCGCGCAGGGCTTCCGCTGTGCGCTCTGGGTCCCTGAAGTAGCCGAGCATCATGGCGGCGTTCTTGAGCACGAGCTCGCCGACTTGCCCTGGGCCGACTTCGTTGCCGTTCTTGTCGACGATGCGCGCCTCGGTCCGCGGCACCGACGGGTCGGGGTGGTGCCGGGGGATGCCCATCGTGCCGGGGCGGCGGGGTGCGTCGCCGGGCTCGAGCAGGCCGTAGGTCGTCTCGCTCATGCCGAACCCGGAGATCGCGGACAGCCCGAAGCGTTCCTCGACCTGTTCCCGGACCTCGTACGGCAGGGCCGGCACGCCGTACGCCGTGCGCACATCATGGTCCCTGTCGTGCGATGACGGCTCGCTCTTGCTGAGGATGACCGCCATGGCGCCGATGTAGTTGAAGACGTTCACCCGGTGCCGGCGCACCTCGGGCCAGAACCGGCTGGCGCTGAACCGTGGCGCAAGGACGAGCGCGCCCTCCGCGCCGATCGCGCCCATAGTGGAGTACGCCTGCGAGTTGATGTGGAACAACGGCAGGCACGCGTAGACCCGGTCGCCCTTGTTCATGCCCATCCAGTGCGGGTAGGCCTGGCCCGTCAGCACGTAGTTGCGGTGTGTCTGCATGACGCCCTTGGGCCGGCCAGTGGTGCCTGACGTGTAGATGAGCGAGATGACGTCGTCGCCTTCGAGGTCGACCGCGGGAACCGACGCCGGGTCAGCTTGGGCCATGGCCCGGGTGAAGTCGGTGAACCCGGCGTCCGAGTCTCCGAAGCTGCACAGGGTTCGCAACGACGGTGCGGAGCGCCGGATCGTGCGGAAGAAGCCGGCATGTTCCGGGTCGACCAGCACGGCGACCGCCTCGGAGTGCTCGACCAGGTAGCGCGCCTCGTCCAGCTTGAATCCGGTGTTGATCGCCACCAGGATCGCGCCGAGCTTCGCGAGACCGAGCCAGGCGTGCAGGAAACCGGGCGAGTTGCCGGCCATGAAGGCGACCCGGTCTCCCTTGCGCACACCCATCTCGTGCCAGACGACCGCGGCGCGGTCGACCTCGGCAGCGAACTCGGTGTAGGTCTGTTCCTCGTCCTGCCAGATCAGGAACGGCCGATCGGGGTTGCGGGCCGCCGCCGCGTCGAGGAAGTCGCGGACGTTGAGTTTGTCCAGATCCACCACGTCTCCAATGTCTCGTTAAGCAAGACTCTGTCTCGAAAATTGCATGGAGTGGTCGCGATGTCAAGGCCTTTAGTGAGACACTGTCGTGCACAGGCTTCGGGATGAAAGGGAGATCGTGTGGTGACTCAAGAGAGTGCCGGCGCCGCGGTAGGCGACGGGGTGGACAACAACCGGGCGGGGGCCGGGCGGCCCGGTGTCCTGGATCGGGCGGTCGTGCTGCTCGAAGTGGTCGCGGCGCACGAAGCGGGGATCGGCGTCCGGGAAGCAGCGCGGCAGACTGGCGTCGATCGCAGCGCTGTCAGTCGGATCTTCGCGCAGCTGGAGGAGCTCGGGTGGGTCGAACAGACCGGCGAGCGGGGGGTGTACTCGGCGGGCTCGCGCCTGTTCTCCCTCGTGGCGGTGCTGCGTGACCGGGACAGCCTCTGGAACGCGGCGAAGCCGATCTTCCAGGAGCTTGTCGATGTGTACAACGAGACCTGCTACCTGGCCGTACGGGAGCACCACCGGCTGGTCTTCCGGGACAAGATCGATTGCGACCAGCCCATCAGGTACGTGCTCGAACTCGGGAAGCCGGTCCGGCTGACCACCGGCGCCGCCGGAACCGCGATCCTGTGCGGCATGCCGGCGAGTGAGGTCGAGCTCGTCTTCGCCGAGGGCTTGGAACGGCACACGCCGAACAGCATCACCGACATCCACGAGTACCGCGAAACGCTCGAGCGAGATCGAAAGCTGGGCTACTCGGTGAGCCGCGGTCGCTGGGTCCGCAACGGAGCCGGTGTCGCCTCGCCGTTTTTCGACGCGAGCGGCTCGTGCGCGGGTGCGGTCACGCTGAGCATGCCCGGGGACCGGCTTGAGCTGCTGCCCGTCGACAAGGTCGGTCAGGCTGTCCTTGAGGGAGCCCGCCAGCTGTCGCGCCGTCTCGGTTATCTCGGCACGTGGGGCGAATGAGCAAGAAAATCATGAGACAGTGTCTTGACTTCAGGCGTCACGTTCCACAGACTACGAACACGCTCGGCAGGTAGCCCGCACGATCGCGAGGGACTCGCCGTGGAGGGCAGTCGGGCGGTTCCCTTTCCCCTGCACGCCAGGAGGTGCGTATGACCGCGTCAACGCCGACGCCTTCGCAACAGGGAGACCAGCGTGCGATGCGGCGAATCGCCGTCGCGGGCGTCGCGGCGACGACGGCCGAATGGCTGGACTTCTACGTCTACACAACGGCCGCGGCCTTGGTGCTCGGCCCGCTCTTCTTCCCGGACCAGAACGCGGCGATCGGCACCATCGCCGCCTTCGGCACTCTCGCGGTGGGGTTCCTGGCGCGCCCGGTTGGCGGCATCATCGCCGGCCACCTGGGCGACCGCTGGGGCCGGCGCCCGACGCTGGTGCTCGCCATGGTGGTCATGGGCACCGCGACCACGCTGATCGGCCTGCTGCCCACCCACGCCTCGGTGGGCGTGCTCGCCCCGGTACTGCTGGTGCTGCTCCGGCTCGTCCAGGGGCTGGGCGTCGGTGCGCAGTGGGCCGGCGGCGCGTTGCTGCTCACCGAGCACGCACCCGTGCGGCTGCGGGGTTTCTACGGAAGCCTCGGCCAGCTGGGCGCGTGTCTCGGTGCGGCGCTGGCCAACGGGATCTTCCTGGTGCTGACCCTGCTGCTGTCCGAGGACAGCTTCCGGTCGTGGGGCTGGCGGTTGCCGTTCCTCGGTGGATTCGTCGTCGTCCTCTTCGGCATGTACGTGCAGCGGCGCATCGAGGAGACACCCGTGTTTCTCCACCTGCGTGAGGCGAACGCGGCGAAGGCGTCGCCGGTCAGGAAGCCGCTCGTCGAGGTGTTCCGGACCCACCGCAAAGCCGTAGTCCAGGCGGCCGGAGCCTTCCTCGTGGGCAACGCGGCGTTCTACGTCCTCAGCACGGGGATGGTCGACTACGGCAGCCGCGTGCTCGGGCTGCCCCGCAGCACCGTGCTCGCCCTGGTGATGTGCGCGGGGCTGGTGCAGGTCGTCGCGCTCCCGTTCTTCGGCCGGCTCAGCGACCGCGTCGGGCGCAAGAAGCTGTTCCTGATCGGGACCGCCGCCATGGCGGTCTGGGCGTGGCCGCTGTTCCTGCTCGCCGACACGGGGAACCGGTGGCTGCTCGGCCTTGGTTTGGTGATCGCGTACGTGATCCACTCGTCGATGTACGGGCCGCTCGCCGCGATGTTCGTCGAGATGTTCCCCGCGGAGGTCCGCTTCTCCGGCGCGAGCCTCGGTTACCAGATCGCGTCGGTGGTGGCCGGCGGGTTCGCGCCCACCATCATGGCCACCCTCGTGGCGGTCACCGGCAGCAGCTGGTCGGTGTCCCTCTACCTCTCGGTGCTGGCGGTCATCACGTTCGCCGCCGTCTGCACGATCACCGAAGTCTTCCGGCGTGACCTGTTCGCCACGGGTACCGCCGCAACCGTCGAAACCAGTTCCGTTGACGGCGTCGAGCCGTCCAGCGTTCGTCCCCACTAGAAGGAGACCCCATGGGACAGGAAGAAACCGCCACGGTCACGACGTCGCCCGACGGCCGGGCCCGGCTGATCGGCCCTTACAGCAAGATCGCGGACAGCGCGGCCGACCTGGTGTTCGTCGGCTCCGTCACCCCGCACCTCCCTTCGGGGGAGCTCGTCCGATCGTTCCGGCAGGTCGACGCGGACGGCGCGCGGGTCCGGCGGAACCAGATGCTGATCGACGTACCCGAGGAGCCGGCCGCGGCGCAGGCGTACTTCGCTTTCGACCAGCTCGGCGAGGTGCTCGCGAGCTACAGCCTCGATCTCCGCGCGGTCGCCCGGCTGCGGGTTTTCGTCTCGGACCGCGAGAACCTGGCCGTCGTCAACCGCGTCGTCCGCGACCGCCTCGGCGGGCACCGGCCGGCGATCAGCGTGGTGCTCGTGTCGTCCCACGGCCTGGACAAGGAGGTCGAGGTCTACCTCGACGCCGTCGCCTACACCGGCGAGGGTGGCGTCCAGGTCGTCGACGCCGCCGACGGGAGCGCGGTGGTGCGCGCCGGGGACTACGTGTTCGTCCCCAGCACGACGGGCACGGAGCCGGCCCCGGCACCCTCGCGGCTCGGCACGCTGCCGGACGAGCTCGCCGCCATGGAGTTCAGCACGCCCAAGGCCACCGAAGCGCTCGAGCAGTCGTGGACGCTCTTCCAGAAGATGGACGCGGCGCTCGAGTCCGCCGGCGGCGGCATCGAGGACGTGCTGAAGGTCAACGGCTGGCTGCCCGAATCGATGCGCTACTACGGGCCGGTCGTGCTCGCGCGGCAGGCGCTGTCCGACCACAACGAGAAGCGGCTGGTGGCCAGCACCGGCCTGAGCATCGGCGGGTTGCCCGACCCGGCGGCGCGCATCGCGTTCGAAGCCGTCGCGTACCTGCCCCGCAGCGGTGGGGACGCCAAGGAAGTCCGGCTGCCGCAGGCCGACATCGCCCGCTACTACGTTGGCGCGGTCCGGGGCGGCGGCCTCGTGTTCACGTGCGGCGAGGTGCCGATCGACGGCCCGAACCGCCGGCTCGTCGACCGCAACGCCGAGCTGTCCGGTGAAGGCCGCAGCCTGTCCTTCGGACATCTCGAGGCGGACACGGGTATCCGGGCGAAGGCCTGGTACGTCTACCAGCTGCACACCGAATACCTCGAGGCCTACGGTCTCGATCTCGGTGACGTCGTCCATCAGACGGTGTACCTGAAGGACGCCACCGAGCGGGCGGTCGTCGAACGCGTCGGCACGATGGTCTTCGGACCGACGCTGCCGCCCACCACGTTCGTGCCGATCGTCGACACGTCGCCGTTCGCGGCGGCGTCCATCGAGATCGAAGTCGTTGCCCGGCACCGCTGACGGAGGTGGACGGATTTGTCCAGTGAGGTGGAGGCACCGGTGGAGCGACGGACGGTCGGATACGACCCGGCCACGCTGACCCCGCTGCAGAACTACAAGCTGCTGTGCGGCGCCGTGGTACCTCGGCCGATCGCGTGGGTGTCCTGCCTGTCGCCGCACGGCGTGCCCAACATCGCGCCGTTCAGTTTCTTCAACATCGTGTCGTCGAACCCGCCGATGCTCGGGTTCTCGGTGTCGAAGTCACTGGTCCCCGGCAAGGGTGACAAGGACACGCTGACGTTCGTGCGGGCGAACCGCGAGTTCGTCGTCAACATCCCCACGGCGGAGCTGCTCGACGAGCTCGTCATCACCTCGATCGAGTACGCGCCGGACGTCGACGAGTTCGACGCCGCCGGGCTCACCGCGCTCCCCGGCGAGCGCATCGCGGTGCCCCGCATCGCCGAGGCGCCGGTGAGCTTCGAGTGCCTGCTGCACTCGGCGATCGACCTCGGGGCGAGCACGTGGGTGATGGGTACAGTCGTCTACGCCCACTTCCGCGAGGGACTGGTGGCCGGTGACTGCAAGCCGGACCCGGACAAGCTGCGCCCGCTCGGCCGCATGCCGGGGCCGACCTTCAGCACGGAGATGAACGTCGTCCCGCGGTCGGCCAGCCTGGCGGATCCGGCCGCGGGGCTCCAGTCGAGTGTCGTGTGGCAGCGGTGACGCGGCCACACGGGTTCGCCACGCGTCGTGGGGGGAGCTCCACGACCGTGGCGAAGCAGGCCAGGCGCGCTGCCCTCGGCAGCCTGGTGGGCACCACGATCGAGTGGTACGACTTCTTCATCTACGGCCAGGCCGCCGCGCTGGTCTTCGACAAGCTGTACTTCCCGGGTCTCGCCGCGCCGGCCGCCACGCTGGTGTCCCTCGCGACGCTCGGCGTCGGCTTCGTCGCGCGGCCGGTCGGCGGAATGGTGTTCGGCCACTTCGGTGACCGGCTGGGGCGCAAACGTGTCCTGATCAGCACCCTGCTCCTGATGGGCGTCGCGACCACGCTGGTCGGCGCGCTGCCCGGCGCGGCCGCGATCGGCGTGTGGGCACCGATCCTCCTGGTGCTGCTTCGCCTGGTGCAGGGCATCGCCGTCGGTGGCGAATGGGGTGGTGCCGTGCTCATGGCCGTCGAGCACGCGCCGGCCGGACGCCGTGGGTTCTACGGGAGCGTCCCGCAGATGGGTGTCCCGCTCGGCCTGATCACTTCGGCCGGTATCTTCGCCTTGCTGTCCGGAGCCATGTCCGACGAGGCGTTCCTCGCCTGGGGATGGCGCCTCACCTTCCTCTCGAGCATCGTGGTCGTAGTCGTCGGCCTGCTCATCCGGCTCGGCATCGACGAGTCGCCGTCGTTCGCCCGAGTGAAGGAACGGTCGGAGCAGGCGCGGGTGCCGCTCTTCGAAGTGTTCAAGCACGAAAAGCGCGCTCTGGTGCTCACCATCGGCGGCCAAGCCCTGCTGAACATCGCGTTCTACGTCACCAGCGTGTACGTACTGACGTACGCGAGGGACAGCGCGGGTATCTCCCGCACGGAGAGCCTGTTCGCGCTGTTGATCGCAGCGGTGGTCGACCTGGCCGCCATCCCGGTGTGGGCGGCGGTGTCGGACCGGATCGGGCGGCGAACCGTCTTCCTGATCGGCGCCGCGTTCGCCGCTTTGCTGGCCTTCCCGATGTTCTGGCTCGTCGACACCAGCAGCTTCGGGTTGATGACCCTGGCGCTGGTCTTGATGCTCGCGCTCGGGCAGGCGCCGATGTACTCGACGCTGGCGTCGTTCCTCTCCGAGTCGTTCGACGTCCGGGTCCGCTACAGCGCGATCTCGCTGAGCTACCAGGTCGCCGGCGCAGTCTGGGCCGGGCCGGCCCCGCTCGTCGCGGCGGCCCTGGTCGCGGCGACCGGTGGAATCGGCGTACTCGTGGGCGTCATGTTCGGTGCGTTCGTTGTGTCGCTGGCCTGCATGTTCGGGCTGAAGGAGACGTACCGCAAGCGACTCGACGCCGGGGAGGGGGTTGATCGATGAGCCGCAGTGCAGTGTCGCGGTCGCGCTCCGCGGATGTCGTCAGCCAGCTTATCCGCGCCGGGTTGACGGTGGACACCAACGGTCACCGCATCGCCGCCTACGCCTACGACGCGTCCAACTACCGGGTCCCGCCGATCGGTGTCGTGTTCCCGCGCGGCGCCGACGAGGTCGCCACCGCCGTCCGAGTGTGCCGGGCGACCGGCACGCCGCTGATCAGCCGGGGCGGCGGGACCTCGATGGCGGGCAACGCCGTCGGCCCCGGCGTTGTGCTGGACTTCTCTCGGCACCTGAACCGGGTGCACTCGATCGACGAGGCTCGTGGGGTGGCCGACATAGACGCCGGTGTCGTGCTGGCAGAGCTCAGCCTGGCGGCCGAGCAGGCCACCTCGGGCCGGCTGACCTTCGCACCCGACCCGTCGTCGAAGACGCGGGCGACTGTCGGAGGTGCGATCGGCAACGACGCGTGCGGCAACCATTCGGTCCGGTATGGACGGACGGCGGACCACGTCCTCGAGCTGGACGTCGTCACCGCGGACGGCGCGCGGCTGACCGCCCACCACAGTGGACTGCGCGCGACAGACCCCGACGACATTTTCTCCGTCGGCCGGGCGTTCGAAATCGAACGGCAGCTCAAGACCCTGGCGCGGGCGAACCTGGCCTCCATCCGCACCGAGCTCGGCCGCATTCCCCGTCAGGTGTCGGGCTACCACCTCGGCCACCTGCTCCCGGAGAACGGCTTCGATGTGGCCCGGGCGCTGGTCGGTTCGGAGGGCACCTGCGTGATCGTGCTGCGTGCTCGCATGAAGCTCGTGGCAAAGGCTCCTTCGGCGCTGCTCGTGTGCCTCGGGTACGCCGACGTAGTCGCCGCCGCCCGGGACGTCCCCACGATCCTCGAGTTCTCGCCTGCCGCGGTCGAGGGGATGGATCAGTCCATCGTGGACACCATGCGTCTGCGCCGAGGCCCCGATGCGGTCGGCGGCCTGCCCGATGGCAGCGCCTTCCTCTACGTCGACCTCGACGGAGATAACCCAGGAGAGGTCGCCGACGCGGCAGGCCGGCTCTTGACCCGGCTCCGGCTCAACGGCCGTCTCCTGGCGGGACGCGCCGTGCCCGACGCGGGCGAACGCGCCGCACTGTGGCGGGTTCGGGAGGACGGCGCAGGGCTCTCGTACCGGCCGGCGAGCGGGGGAGAGTCGTGGCCAGGGTGGGAGGACTCGGCGGTCGCTCCTGGCGACCTGGCGGATTACCTCGCCGACTTCCGCGAACTCCTCCGTGCGCACGATCTGACGGGCATTGTGTATGGCCATTTCGGCGCCGGCTGCATGCACATCCGCATCACCTACGACCTGCGCACGGAGCAGGGTCGGAAGATCTACCGCGTGTTCACCGAGGCCGCGGCACGCCTCGTGGTCAGGCACGGAGGATCGCTCTCCGGTGAGCATGGCGACGGGCGGGCCCGGTCCGAGCTCCTCGGCACCATGTACACGCCGGAAATGCTCGCTGCCTTCGCGGACTTCCGCCGGATCTGGGACGAATCCGACTTCCTCAACCCGGGTTCCGTCACCGCACCGGACCCGATCGACGAGAACCTTGCACTGGCGGGCGTCCCCAGCCACGACTGGCGAACTCACTTCACCCTCAGCCCGGTCGAGGCCGCCGAGGCCGGCGTCGCCCCCTGGACCCACGCGGTCCAGGGCTGTATAGGCGTCGGGCGGTGCCGCGCGGACGCCGGTGGTGTCATGTGCCCGAGCTTCCGTGCCACCAAAGATGAAAAGGATTCGACCCGGGGGAGGGCTCGAGTGCTGCAGGACATGGTCCGCGGTGCCTCGACCGTCCAGGAGGGGTGGGCGTCCGAAGACGTCCGGGAAGCCCTCGATCTGTGCCTGGCTTGCAAGGCGTGCTCACACGACTGCCCTGCGGGAGTGGACATGGCCACCTACAAGTCAGAGTTCTTCTCGCACTACTACCGGGGCCGCAGGCGGCCCTTGTCGCATTACTCGTTGGGGTGGCTGCCGAGGTGGCTCAAGATCACTGCGCACTTCAGCGGCGCGGTCAACGCCGTGCTGGCGACCCCCGTCGGCAAGCTCATCGCGAAAACTGGTGGTGTGACGACGGAACGACGGCTCCCCAGATTCGCTTCGGGCAAGGAGCTTCGGCGAGAGCTCGGCTCCCTCGACATCGGGCGGAAAAAGGCGGACGTCATCCTGTTCGTCGACTCCTTCACCAGGGGCTTTCGGCCTCAGGTCGCCGGAGCTGCGGCTCGCGTGGCCGCGGACACCGGTCGGCAAACGTTCTGCGAAACCGACGTCTGCTGCGGTTTGACCTGGATCTCCACCGGCCAGCTCAAGACCGCGAAGAAGGTGATGGCGCGTGCGGTGCGGAAGTTGGATGACGGGTCTGAGACGCCTATCGTCGTCCTGGAACCGAGCTGCGCGGCCGCTCTGAAGAAGGACTTGCCGGAACTGCTCGGCTCGGCCTCGGCCGAACGTGTCTCGGGTCGAATCCGGAGCTTTGCCGAAGCTGTGACGGAATGGGCTGAGGAAGGCTGGCGCCCGCCGGCGGTACCGACGAGCGTCACGGTTCAAACACACTGCCACGAGTACTCGGCCTTCGGGGCAACCACCCAGCGTCGGGCGCTGGCCGGCCTCGGAGTAGCCGAGGTTCTCGAAGTCGGCGGATGCTGCGGTGTCGCCGGAAACTTCGGCTTCGAGGCCGGGCACTACGAGGTATCCCTGCGCGTTGCCGAACAAGCCCTGATTCCGGCCTTGGCGCGGACACCGGTCGGGAATCCGGTCCTGGCAGACGGATTCAGCTGTTCCGTGCAGGTCGCGCACGTTGCGCCCGACCGGGCGAGCCTGCACCTCGCGGAACTGATCGACCCGGCCGACACCGTAATGTAATCACCTGTCTTCAGCATTCGTCCCCTACTGGCACACCCACCGAGGCCGAAGAGTGCCTCCGGCGCAGCACCGGCAGCGCCTTCCATACATCAGTTCATTTCGACAGTGTTGTCAGTAGGGTCCATAGTTCCGGGCGCGTGTGACCTAACGTCGTCCTCAGGAGACGGGTCTAGATTGGACGCTCGAAGCAACCCGAACTCGGCGCATGATTTCAGAGAAGCCGCCGAACAGCCGCGGCTCACTCAGGAGGAAATCATGACTGTCAGGACGCATCGCGTAGGCCGCCAGGGCTTGACGACGTCGGTCGAAGGCTTGGGCACG
Source organism: Amycolatopsis sp. NPDC050768 (assembly GCF_040654155.1). Taxonomy (NCBI): domain Bacteria; kingdom Bacillati; phylum Actinomycetota; class Actinomycetes; order Pseudonocardiales; family Pseudonocardiaceae; genus Amycolatopsis; species Amycolatopsis sp. NPDC050768. Next base: position 55,851 of record NZ_JBFAHL010000029.1, on the reverse strand, counting down.
ATGGGCATGACCGCGATGTACGGAACGCCGAACGACATCGAGTCGGAAGCCACTATCCGCCGGGCGGTCGACCTCGGGGTCACGCTCTTCGACACGGCAGACATGTACGGACCCTTCACCGGCGAGGAGCTCGTCGGGCGGGCACTGGCTCCCTATCGCGACCGGGTCGTCGTCGCCACCAAATTCGGCGGAGTGACCCTCGACGAGACCGGAAAGATCGTCGGCGGTCCGAACGGCCGGCCCGACTACGTACGACAGGCGGTGGAAGGCTCGCTTCGCCGCCTGGGCACGGATCACATCGACCTGTACTACCAGCACCGCGTCGACCCGGGGGTTCCGGTGACCGAGACCTTCGGCGCGCTGGGCGAACTGGTGACTGAGGGCAAGGTTCGCTACCTCGGCATCAGTGAGGCGTCCGCGGAGAACATCCGCGCAGCCCACGCTACGGCACCACTGTCGGCTGTGCAGACCGAGTACTCGTTGTTCACGCGGACCGTGGAGACCAACGGTGTGCTCGACACGGTGCGCGAACTGGGCATCGGGTTCGTGGCGTACTCCCCCCTCGGACGGGGGTTTCTGACCGGTGAGCTGCGCACACTCGACGAGCTGCCGGAGAACGATTGGCGCCGCAGCGCGCCGCGGTTCAGTGGAGACAACTTCGCGGTCAACCTCGCTCTTGCCGATCGTGTGCGGGTAATCGCGGACGAGTACGGCGCGACGCCGGGGCAGCTCGCACTGGCGTGGGTGCTCGCGCAGGGGATCACGGCCATCCCCGGTACCAAACGCCGCCCCTATCTGGAGGAGAATGTCGGCGCCGTGGAACTCACCTTGGACGAAGCAACGCTGACCGCGCTCGACGAAGCGATTCCGGTCGACCAGGTCGAGGGTGAACGGTACGTTGCCGCTGCGATGAAGGCAATCCAAGGGTGATCACGTGACTGAGCACAACGACCTGGGCCGCTTTCTCCGGGCTCGGCGCGAAATGTTGCGGCCAGCGGACGTCGGTCTCGTCGCCGGCGGGCGGCGCCGCACGCCCGGCCTGAGGCGCGCGGAAGTGGCCATGCTGTCGAACATCTCCGTCGACTACTACGAACGGCTGGAGCAGTCGCGCAACGCACATCCGTCACAGGGAATGCTGGCGAGTCTGGCGCGAACGCTCCGATTGTCCGTCGACGAGCGCGACCATCTGTACCGGCTCGCCGGCTACTCGCCGCCTCTGACGGCCACCACGGACGGCTATGTCGATCCCGCGATGATGTACCTCCTCGATGCGCTGAACTCGGTGCCCGCGCAGGTCGTCGACGACATCAACACGGTGCTCGCGCAGAACCGGCTCAGTCAGGCCCTCGTCGGCTCGTGGGACCTCGGAAACCATCGCGATGGCAACGTGACTTGGCGCTGGTTCACCGATCCCGAGTCGCGTGCGCTCAACGTTTCTGAGGAACACGAGGCGATCGGACGCGCCTACGTGGCCGACCTGCGGGCGGCCTCGGCACGTCGCGGAACCGACGTCGTGTGCGATCAACTCGTCGTCGATCTTCTCCAAGCGAGCGACGAGTTCGGCCGGTACTGGACCGAGATGCTCGTGGAGCCCCTCCGCTCCACTCGCAAGAAGCTCGTTCACCCCCACGCGGGACCGCTGGACGTGCAGTGCGACTTCGTCCTTTCCGCGGCCACCGGCCACCGGATGGTGATCTTCCGGCCCCAGCCGGGCACCACCACCGCCGCGGCCTTCGAGTTCCTGAACGTCCTCGGCGAGCAGACTTTTCGCGCGTGAGACCTCTGTTCCTCGCACGTGATTGACATCTGTTCTGGCATGAGAAGTTGAACCTGTGCAACGCAGTGCAGACGTTGCGATTGGTCCGGCAGTCCGTCGGGCGCGATGATTCCCTTTACAGCCGGACTCTGATTTGTGATGGCTGCTCTGTGAGGCGCATGGCTTCAGACAAGGTCTTGTCGAGTGAATCCAATATTCAACTCCTGAAAGGAGCCACTCCGCCATGTCTTCTGTCGTGCTCGTGACCGGCGCTTCAACCGGGATCGGCAACCTGACCTCTCGCGCGCTCGCCGCGCAGGGGCACATCGTCTACGCCAGCATGCGCGACGTCGCGGGCCGCAACGCCGCCCGTGCCGACGAGCTCAGGGAGCTCGGCCGCCACGAGGGACACGACCTGCGGGTCGTCGAGCTTGACGTCCAATCCGAGGCTTCCGCCGAGACGGCTGTGTCGGCCATCCTCGCCGAGGCCGGCCGGCTGGACACCGTCGTGCACAACGCCGGGCACCTGTACATCGGCTACGTCGAGGCCTTCACCCCCGAAGACGTGCAGCGCCTCTTCGATATCAACACGATCGGCATCCAGCGGGTGAACCGCGCGGTCCTGCCGCACATGCGTGAACGGCGATCGGGCACGCTCGTGTACGTGGGCAGCACAACCTCGATCGTGGTGCCGCCGTTCATGGGGCCGTATGTGGCCTCGAAGACCGCGGCCGACGCACTCGCGCAGGTCACGGCTTATGAGGTCGGCCAGTACGGTATCGAGACCACCATCGTGATGCCCGGTCCCTTCACCCAGGGCACTGAGCACTTCCCGCACGCCACTCACGCCTCGGACACCGATCGCAGTAAGGGCTACTCGGACCTGGACCCACTCGTCGCGCGCACGGAGGAAGCCACCGACGCACTCTTCCCGCCCGGCGTGGACGCACACCCCCGCGCCGTTGCCGACGAGATCGCACGAGTGCTCGCACTTGCCACGGGTACCCGTCCTTTCCGGACCGTCGTCGACTTCAGCCAAGCTGGCGTCGAGGAGGTCGTCGAGGTGCTCCACCGCGCGCAGGAAGCCTTCGTGACCCGGCAAGGCTACGCCGAACTCCTCCGGGTCAAGCGGTAGCCGGGCGCGCACCGGAATATCCGCGCAGCCGGTCGATTTGCGTCACCGGAGCCGGATCTTGCGGGCGACGCAAATCGGCCGGCCGGGCGCCTCGATACCGAGACTGTGCGGCTTGGCTGATCGCAGCCGATTTCAGTCGGGCATTCGGGAACCAGCGAGCTGAGGTTCTAAGCTCTCGTGGAGCTGTTGGTGTTTGGCTGGTCGAAACTGTGCAGCAGAACCTGTGTCGTGTGTTGGATGTGCTCGATGAGGGTGGCGACTGCGAGGTCGGCGTCCTTGGCGAGGATCGCGTCCAGGATGGACTTGTGCTCGCCGGTGATATCGCGGTTCTCGTGTCCGAGGGGAACGGACCAGCGTCGGTAGAGTTCCGCGGAGTCGCGCAGCGAGCGGGCGATCGCCAGAAGTCGAGGGTTCGGGCAGCCCGACAGCAGGGCCAGATGGTAAGTGGCGTGCGCCTCGGACCATTCTTCGGAGATGCGGTCGGGATCGTCAGCGTCCATCTGCGGGGTCTGCTGGAGCCGGTGGTGTGCGGCAAGGACCTCGCTCTCCCATCGCACGTCGTCTTGTGCGAGCGCCTCGCGCAAGACGAGTGACTCGATCGCGACCCGAGCCTCGGTCAGGTGCTCGAGGTCTTCGACGGAGATCGGCGTGGTGCGGAAGCCGAGCTGGGGTTCGGCTTGGACCAAGCCTTCGGCGGTAAGTCGGGACAGGGCCTCGCGGACCACGCCCATGCTGGCGTCGTACTTGCTGCACAGCTCGGCGAAGGGCAGTCGGCTGCCCGGAATCTGACGTCCGGCCAAGATGTCCTTGCGCAGTGCTAGGTACACCCGCTCGGCGCGAGTCGAGGACTTGGTCGAAGGCATGTCGACCAGTCAACCACGTTCGAGTTCTTCGAACAATGTCGAAAATTAATTGACATATTGATAACTCTGAGTCAGGCTGATGCCCGCAGCACGGCGAGCTGCCCGGACGACCGGCAAGGAGGCCGCGACGTGGTGGACGAAGCAGCTTTTCGTGAGCTGATGGGTGCCGTCTGCGCGCCGGTTACGGTGGTCACGACCACGACGGGCGAAGGCCGGCCCCACGGCACGACGGTCAGCTCGTTCGCCTCACTCTCCTTGCGGCCCCCGATGGTGAGCTTCGCGCTCGACACGGGATCGGCTCTGCTGAGCCACGTGCGCGAGTCGCGGCGCGTGGGCGTGAACGTGCTGGCGCACGGCCAGGAATCTGTCGCCACGGCTTTCGCGGGCCGGGGCGAGGCGAAGTTCGCCGGCTTCTCGTGGCGCGACGACGACGGCTTGCCGCGCCTTACCGGTGCCGGCGGTTGGCTGGTCGGGACGGTGACGCAGCTCGTCTCCGGCGGCGATCACGTGCTCGTGCTGGCGGAAGTCATGGCGTCCGAGGTCGCCGACGCCCCGCCGTTGGTCTACGCGCGCCGCACCTTCGGCACCCACTCCCGGCTCGGCGAGCGCGCCGAACCACTGTCCTGACCGCTGCGTTTCGCGACCGATTTTCCCAACGAGCAAAGGAGCCCGTGATGTCCATCATTCTCGACCGGCCGAGCGCGACCGCCGAGGACCGCCGGCTGCGCACTGATCTTGTCGAACGCGCGGCAAAGCTCGTGCCGTTGCTGGCGGCGAACGCGAAGCGCGCCGAGGACGAGCGGCGGGTGCCGGAGGAGAACATCCGGTTGATCGAGGAGGCGGGGTTGTTCACCATCATGCAGCCGCGCCGCTTCGGTGGCCTCGAGGTCGACTTCCGCACGAAGCTGGAGGTCACACGGGAGCTCGCGCGCGGTTGCGGGTCGACGGCGTGGGCGACGAGCCTGATGAACGTCTGCGCGTGGTTCACCGGGCTCTGGGGCGCGCAAGCGCAGGAGGACGTGTGGGGTGAGAACCCGCGCAACCGGGTCGCGGGCGTGTTCGCGCCCAGCGCCACCGCGAGGGTGGTCGAGGGCGGCTTGGTCGTGACGGGCAAGTGGGGCTGGGCCTCGGGGTGCCTGCACTCGCAGTGGGCGCTCGTCGGCACGCCGGCGGTCGAGGGTGAGGGCAAGTCCTACGACCAGGGCATGGTCCTGATCCCGATGTCGGAGCTCACCATCGAAGACACCTGGTTCGTCGTCGGCATGCGCGGCACCGGTTCCAACACGCTGGTGGCCGACGAGGTCTTCGTCCCGGAGCACCGGTTCATCTCGGTGCCGAAGATGACTCTCGGCGAGGTCGCCACCCCGTTCAAGGACGAGGCTCTCTATCGGTCGGCGTTCGTGCCGGGTGCCGCGATCATTCTCGTGGGGCCGCAGCTCGGCCTGGCCCAGGCGGCGCTCGACCTCGTGCTGGAGAAGGCGCCCAAGCGCGGGATCTCCTACACGTTCTATGACAACCAGACAAAGGCGCCCGTCGTGCAGCTGGCAGTGGCCAAGGCCGCGTCGCTCATCGACACCGCGCACCTGCTGGCCTACCGCGCCGCGGCAGAGATCGACGAGAACGCCCACAACAGCGTGTTCCCCGACTACACCGCGCGGGCGAAGGCGCGGATGGACGTCGGCCAGGCCATCGTCACGGCGCGCGAGGCCATCCGGGAGCTGGTGACCGCGCACGGCGCGTCGAGCTTCGCGGAGTCGAGCCCGATGCAGCGCATCTGGCGCGACAGCGAGGTCGCCAGCCGCCACGCCGTCGGCAACCCCGAGATCAGCGCCGAGGTCTACGGGCGGGCGTTGCTGGGTATCCACGAGGGCGTCAGCCCGCTCGTGTGACCGGATTTCCCCGCCACAGTAACGAACTCACCCTGGAGTGGAGTGTCATGACCGAACCGCGCATGCCGTGGCAGGACCTCGTCGAGTACTCCGAGACGCACGAGCTGCTGGCCAAGCAGCTCTACGTGGTGTTCTCGACGCCGACGAACGGGCTCGGCCCGGTGCTGGAGAACCTCGACCCGCACGTCGAGTACCAGACCAAAATGGAGCTTGACGGCGTCATGTTCGCCGCCGGTCCCTTCGCCAGCGACGACCTGCAGGAGTGGCACGGCGAAGGCATGTTCGTCTACCGCGCGAGCTCGCTGGAAGAGGCGACGAAGTTCGCGGAGGCCGATCCCATGCACCAGTCCGGTGCTCGCAGCTTTCGCGTCCGGTTGTGGCTGCTGAACGAGGGCACCTTTTCGGTGCAGCTGTTCTACTCGGGCGGCCGGCCGAAGATCAGCTGACGGCCCGCTCGAGCCCGCCGGACGAGCAGGAGGTGACCATGTGACAGTGGTGGCGACGGAAGTCGGCATCGACGCCGACCCGATCCGCGCGCGAGTCTCGCGCGCTCTGGACGAACTGGCACGCGGGCACGCGATCGTGCTGGCCGACGACCTCGCCGGCGGGCTCGGCGTGCTGGTGTTCGCGGCCGAGAAGACGGTTACGGGAGCGATGACGTTCGTCGTCGAACATTCCTCTGGGCTGGTGTGTGTGGCGCTCCCGACGGCGCGCTGCGCACAGCTGCGGCTTCCACCGATGTGCCCGCCCGAGGACCGTTCGGCGCCGGACTACTGCGTGACGTTCGACGCGGCCGAGGGCACGACGACGGGAATTTCCGCGCGCGATCGGGCGCGTGGTGCCCGGCTGCTCGCCGATCCCACGACCACGCCCGAAGACCGTGTGCGGCCGGGGCACCTCATCCCGTTGCGGGCGGCCGACGGTCGGGTGCTGGAGCGGGTGGGCCGAGCCGAGGCCGCAGTGCGGCTCACCGAGCTGGCAGGCCTGGCGCCCGCGGCCGTGCTCGCCGAGGTGGTCAGCCCGGCGGACCCGACGCGGCTGTGCGAAGGCACCGAAACGGCGGCGTTCGCGGCGGCACACGGATTGGTGTGCGTTTCGCTGACCGACGTCGTGGAGTACGAACTGGCCGCGCTGGACGAACCCGTGCCGACGGCCCGGATGAGAGGACCTTCATGAAAATCGGCTATCTCGACGGCCGCGCGGTGCTGGCGGTACCCGGGGGAGTGCTCGACGTGCACCGTGCGAGCGGCGGGAAACTGCCCTCGGCCGGGGCCGAGCTGTTCGGTGTCTGGGACGAACTGCGTGCGCTCGCGCAGCACCATGCCGCCGACGCCGTGTTCACTGTGGACGAAGCCCGGCTGGGCCCACCGTGCCCGGCCCCGCGGCAGGTGTTCGCCATCGGGCTCAACTACCGCGACCACGCGTCCGAAGCCTCGTTCGCGGTACCGGACTCGCCGACGGTGTTCCCCAAATACGTCTCGAGCTTCACCGGAGCCCACGGCGAAGTGACGCTCAACAGCGACACGGTCGACTGGGAGGTTGAACTCGTCGCGGTGATCGGCATGGGCGGGCACCGGATCCCGGTGGCCGATGCCTGGTCGCACGTGGCCGGCCTCTCGGTCGGCCAGGACTTGTCGGACCGGACCGTGCAGATGAGCGGCCCGGCGCCGCAGTTCGGACTCGGGAAGTCGTTCCCCGGGTTCTCGCCCATCGGTCCGTGGCTGGTCACCCCGGACGAACTGGCCGACCCTGACGACCTCGAGCTGGGCTGCTCGGTCAACGGCGAGCAGGTGCAAAAGGGCCGGACCCGGGACCTGGTGTTCCCGATCCCCGAGCTCATCGCGCGGCTGTCCGAGGTCGTGACACTGTATCCGGGCGACGTGATCTTCACCGGTACGCCGGCTGGGGTGGGGATGGCCCGCACCCCGAAGTGGTTCCTCAAGCCCGGCGACGTGCTGACCAGCTACGTGCGCGGGATCGGCGAAATGCGGCACGTGCTCGTCGGCGCGGACGCCTGACACCGGACGGCGAAGGAGCAGAAACTGTGGCATTGCACAAGATGGCGGCGGTCGTGATCGGCGTCCCGAACGTCGCCGAGACCGCGGCCTACTACACGGAATTCGGGCTCACACCCGGCGGCAACGGCTGGTTCTCCACTGTGGACGGCGGGAACCAGCTGCGGCTGGTCGACTCGCCGATGCGGCGGCTGGTGTCGTTCACCGTGGGCGTCGACGACCCCGATGACCTCGACCGCGCCGAAGCCACGCTGCGCGCGGTGGAGGCTGTTGTCACGCGTGGCGCCGGGCGGCTGACGGCGATCGACCCGGTCGGCGGAGTCGAGGTCACGCTCGAAGTCCTGCCCCGCCTGCGCCAGCCCGAGACTCCGGCCACGGTGTACAACGGCCCGGGCCGCATCGAGAGGGCCGGCGCCCGGGCCAACGGGGTGCTGCGCACGAACCCGATCAAACCGCGCAAGCTCGGCCACGTCGTGATCGGCACGACTGACTTCGTGATGTCGCACCGGTTCTTCGTCGAGGGCGTCGGCTTCAAAGTAAGCGACCTGATCAAGGACACCGGGGCGTTTCTGCGCTGCTCGACCGACCACCACAACCTGCTGCTGCTCAAGGCGCCCGTGAGCTTTCTGCACCACACCTCCTGGCAAGTCGACGACGTCGACGAGGTCGGCCGTGGCGCCACCCGCATGCTGGAGGACCATCCCGAACGGCACATCTGGGGCCTGGGCCGCCACCACGCCGGGTCCAACTTCTTCTGGTACCTCAAGGACCCCGCGGGCAATTTCTCGGAGTACTACAGCGACCTCGACTGCATCCTCGAAGACCAGCTGTGGAAGCCAGAGGCCTTCGAAGGTGCGAAAGGCTTGTTCAACTGGGGCCCACCGCCACCCCCGTCGTTCCTGCACCCGGACGACCTTGCTGCGCTGATGACCGGAGCACACGCACCCGGCTGACACCTCGCGCAGCGTAGTGACGACGGGCCGGCGCGATGATCGCCGACCGTCGTCAGCGAGCGGAGAATCGATGCGCTCCGGTAGCCGCGGGGCCGGCGATGTGCAGCTTGCCCAGGCGGCTACCGGAGCGCATCGCGCCGCCCATCGGGGACAACAATGCGGTTGCTCGCCTTGTCCGCACGGGGATTGGCGAACGGCACGGCAGCGTGGTCTATCGCCGGTCGGTCCGGAACTTTCATTCGCCGGCCGCAATGCAGGCTTCGCGCAAGATCCTGGTGTCAGCTCGCAGTAGCGCAGTCGAGCCCGAGCAGGCGCTCGGTGTTGCGGTGCGCGATCTTCTCCTTGTCCTCATCTGAGATCGGCGCGTCCTGGAGGAATGCAACTGCGCCCTCGTTGCCGATGAACGGATAGTCGACGGCGTAGAGGATCCGGTCGACTCCGACGGTGTCGATGCAGTACCGCAGCTGGGCTTGGCTGAACATGCCGCTCGGGGTGATGAAGACGTTGCCGAGAAAGTAGTCGCGGAAGGTCCGGTTGAGCCCCGTTGCCGACTGGGGGAGGGCTTCGTCGATCCGGTCGAGGTAGAAGGGGATCATCTCACCCCAGTGCCCGAGGATGAACTGCAGGTCGGGGAAGCGGTCGAGGACGCCAGCGAAGGCCAGGTGCAGGAAGTGGACGGCGGTTTCCTGGTGCCAGCCCCAGGCCGCGGTCTGCAGCCGAGTCGTGACCGGGAGCGCGAGGCCGTCGTAGTTTTCCGCGCTCGTCGCGCGCGGCGGCGGGGTCGGGTGCAGGTAGATCGGGACACCGAGATCCGATGCGGCGCGCAAGATGGGATCGAACCGTGGCTGGTCGAGGAACTCGCCGTCGGTGCGCCCCATGATCATTGTGCCGACGAAACCCAGCTCGGACACACATCGCCGCAGCTCGTCGCCGGCGATCTCGGGCACAGCCGTGGGCAATGCCGCGAACGCGGAGAACCGGCCAGGGAAATTCCGCATCGCCGCGGCGGCGCGGTCGTTGGCAGCGCGGGTCAGCCCCTCGGCGACGTCAGCCGGCAGGAACTGGGCCAGGCACGACAGCACCTGCATCGTGATGCCGGCGCGGTCCATATCTGCCACCCGTGCCGCGCCGATGTCCATGAGGATTTCGGGGGAGGGTGAGTAGGGTAGGCCGCTGTCGGCTGCGTATGCGGCTGCGAAGCCGGGGCTCAGCTCGAGGGTTGTCTTCGCCGACGCCGAGGCGATCGCGGGGTCGGCGAAATGCTCTTCGAGTGTGATGATGCGCATGGGAAACCTCTGACTCGCGCGACGTGGACGGTGAACTTTGCCGGATCCTCCACTCCAGACTCGACGTGGCGGGGCACAAGGTCAAACAGTTGGATCTGATCACTCGATCGGTGCCGCTGATGGCGGCTGCTGGTGTGGAGGCGGAATGGAACTTCGGCATCTCCGGTACTTCGTGGCCGTCGCCGAGGAAGGTGGCTTCAGCAGCGCCGCCCGGCGGTTGCACGTGGTCCAGCCGACGCTCAGCATGCAGATCAAGGCGCTGGAAGACGAACTGGGCGGTCCGTTGTTCGACCGGGGTCCCCGAAGCGTTCAGCTCACTGCGGCGGGCGTGGCTTTTCTCTCCGAGGCGCGTCGCGTCCTCGCTCTGAGCGAGCGTGCGAAGGCCACCGCGCGGCTCGTCCTGGGCGGCGAGACCGGAAGCGTGCGGATCGGCTTTTCGGGTGCCACGGTGTTTGGCGGTGTGTTGACCGACTGCCTGCGCAGTTACCACGAGACCTACCCGCGGGTCCGGATCGAGCTACAGGAGGCGAGCCCGACGCAGCAGCATGACTCGATCCGCGCCAACGAGCTGGACGTTGGGTACAGCGCGTCACCAGAGCACGGCGGCGGGACGGGGCTGAGGGCCGAACCGGTGTATTCGGCAGATTTCCTCCTCGCCTTGCCCAGCCACCATCCCCTCGCCGTGCACGATGTCGTTCCTGCTGAGGCGTTGCGCGGTCCCGAGTTGATCGGGTACGCGACCGGCACGCACGAAGATCCGATCCCCGACGCTCTGAGGGCGCGTCTCGGCCTCGATGTCGAACCGACGCGCCACCGCGCCGGCAGCACGCTCAGCGTGCTCGAGCTCGTCGCTGCGGGGGTCGGCATCGCGCTGGTTCCGGACGGGGTCGACCGGATCGCGGTACCGAGCGTCGTCTACCGCGCGCTGTCCGGATTCGGGGCGAAGGCCGAATTCTCGCTCGTCCACCGCACCGACGAGACGAACCCGGCCGTCGTCGCCTTCCTCGAGACCGCCCGAGGTCCGAAAGCGACGGTCCAGCGGCATCCGGAAATCCCCTTCGCACCTCGTTGACGTCCGAATTCAGGAGCGCGCTCGTGAACAGAGACCGGCGGTGCCCTTTGCCGTTACCGGTAGTTGTGGGAGCACTCTGCGTGCCGATGATCGGTAGACTCGAACGGAACACCGAACCGACTTCGCGGCTCGGTTCGCAGCACGCCTCGATCCGGCCACAGGTGTCTCGTAGCTCGAAGGAACCGGCTGGCCCGGTAGCCCGTGGTGCTGACCTTGGTCCTGACAGGCAGGCCCGGTTGGCGGAATCGGAGGAATTATGAACGGCAGCGGCGGCGGTTGCGCTGCAGCAAGTCGCCGAAGTCAGCTGGCGCCGTTGTGCAGGTACCCGGTCTTCGTGACCAGCGACCCTTGCAGCGCCGCACGCGATGGGACACGAGCTCTGTCGCCGCACCGGCTTCGGCCGGTTGGCGCGATCCCGTTCGCGACCCGGCTGCATGCTGTCGACGTCGGCGCGGTGACCGTTGGTTACAAGGAGTACGCCGGAGAAGTCGTGATCGAGTCCACTGCACCGCTGGACTACTACATGCTGCTGATGCCGTTGCGGGGACGCCTCGACATCGCCAAAGACGGTGCTGCTGTCGGCGTCCCGCCTGGTTCGGGGGCGGTTGTCGGACCCGGAGACGGGCTGAACATGCGCTTCGCTGGGGATAGCGCGGAACTCGTTGCGAAGATCCCCTTGGGAGCGATGCAACGGCACATGCGTGGGCTTGGTCGCGGGCGCGGTGCCAACCTGCGGGTGCGGTTCGCGCTCACGACACCCGGCCCTGCCGAGTGGATGCGCGCCCTGGCGTTTGCTTCGGCCACAGTGGATCGATGCGCTCGCGGCACTGTTCCTGCCGAAACTGGACGACTGATCGAGGACGCGCTGGTCTCGACGCTCCTGTTGTCGCAGCCCCACGACCTCGCTGCTGAGCTGTATCGTGGGCCCGACGACGACCGAGCCCTGATCCTTCGTGTAGCCGAGGAGTTGCACGCGCTCCCGGCCCGGCCGAGCATTCCGGAGCTTGCTCATCGGCACGGATTGAGCACACGTGCGCTGCAAGATGGATTCCGCCGTGTCCTCGGTGTGCCACCTTCTGTCTACCTCCGGGACCTGCGGTTGGATCGGGTTCACGGCGACTTGTCGCGGGATGCGGGCGACACGGTGGCCGAGGTCGCCTATCGGGCTGGGTTCACTCACCTCGGCAGGTTTGGCATTGCCTACCGTCGTCGATTCGGTGTTCTCCCGTCAATGACGTTGGCGACTGCTCGCCGTGCGCGTGATGCGGATACTCGCGTGTAAAGAGGATTGTCGGTTTGGTCGGCAGTGGTCGCTTCTTGCTTCGTCGCGCCAGGCGCCGCTGCGCTTGGCAACAAACGCCGCCACGTTTGCCGGCTCGACGAGGATGGTGTCAGCCCCGCCGTACCCGCCGACTGCGCCGTGCTCGTGATGCGGATAGTTCGACGTGAAGCGGATTGTCAGGTTCGTTGAGTTTGGTCACAATCGCGGTGTCTGTGAATTGGCTTCAAGATGACGACGTGGAGTGCTGCATGACCATGACGACCGCGAATGCTCCTGGTGCCGTGCGGCGCCACCGAATGCTTGTCGGCGACGCCTGGGTCGACGCCGTCGGTGGTGAGACTATCGAGAGTCGTAATCCTTTTGACGGGAGTGTCTTCGCAGAAGTGCCGGCGGGCGGGCGGCCGGACGCGGCCGCTGCTATTGCTGCCGCGGCCGCGGCCCAGCCGGAGTGGGCGGCGACGGCGCCAGGGGTCAAGCAGCGGTTGTTTCTTCGTGCAGCTGACCTGCTGGAGGAGCGTGCCGATGACGTCGCCGAGGCGCTGGCTCTGGAAACCGGGGCGGGACGGGCATTCGCGCTGTATCAGATTGGCTGGTCGGTCTCGCAGCTGCGGCACGCTTCGGGTTGGGTGTACCGGCCTTCAGGCGAGATGTTGCGAACCGAACACCCCCACACCATGTCCACGGCCGAACGTCGACCGCTCGGAGTGGTCGCCAGCTTCACCCCCTGGAACGGCGCGCATGTGCTGGCCTGGCGCGCCGTCATCGCTCCACTGGCCGCCGGTAACACGGTGGTTCTCAAGCCGTCCGAAGAAGCGCCCGTTACAGCGGGACTGCTTGTCGCGGAGATCATGCGGGACGCTGGGTTCCCTGCGGGGACGGTCAACGTCGTAACTCACGCCGGACCGGCTGCGGCCGAGGTCGCCGAGGAATTTTACGTCAACCCGGCCGTGCGTTGCCTGTACTTCACCGGCTCTGCCGGCACCGCCCGTACCATCGGGAGCCGGGCCGGTGGAGCACTCAAACGAAGCGTGCTGGAACTCGGCGGATACAACAACATCGTGGTTCTCGACGACGCCGACCTGGACCGGGCCGCGCGTATCGTTGCCTTCAGCGCGTTCTTCCACCAGGGCCAGATCTGTATGAACGCCAGGCGGGTGCTCGTGCAGAGTTCCGTGCATGACGCGTTTGTGGCGCGACTCGCCGCGGTAGCCGAGTCGTTGGCTGTGGGGGATCCGAGTGATCCTGCCACGATCGTCGGCCCCTTGATCACCGAGCGGGCGCTGGACCAGGTGACCACTCGGGTGGCCTCGGTCGTGGCCGCCGGCGCGAATGTGGTCACCGGTGGGACGTCTGACGGTCGGTTGTACCGCCCGACCGTGCTGACGAACGTGCCAGACGATCATGACATCTCCTGCGAGGAGACCTTCGGACCGGTGGTAGTCGTCCGCCCGGTCCAAGACGAAGAAGAGGCCGTGGGATTGGTCAACGCCAGCCGCTACGGTCTGTCCTTCTCGGTGTTGACCGGCGACACTGGCCGTGGAATCGCTGTCGCGCAGCGCATCGACTGCGGCGCCGTTCACGTCAACACGCCGACGATCAACGATGAGGCCCACGCGCCCAATGGCGGGATGAAGGACAGTGGCTGGGGTAGGTCCGGCGTTGATGCGCTCGACGACTTCACCGAGATCCGTTGGGTCACTGTCGACATGGGTACGCGAGAGCTCCCACTCTGAGGTCTTGCGGGGGCATCGGGCCGACGTCGTCAACCGGCCGGGTGCCCCGCAAGGCCCTTTTACCGATACCGCCTCGGTGGCGGCAATTGCCTGTCCCGCCACGCAGAACGCAACGGCAGCCGCCGCGCCCGCCGTGTCGGCAAGTCTGGCGCACCGCGCGACGTGGTCACAGCTGTTCGCGGACCCCAATCAGCTCGGTGGCCTGGGCGGCGTCCACTCGATAACACCTCGCGCGCTCTGTACCCCGGTGGCGGTCCCGGATCCGCGGTGACTGCCGCCTACGCGAGCATCCGGAGATGAAACGCGCCACGGCAGGTTGACCGTCGCGAAGAGCGACGACCCGGTGGTTGCTGACGACGACGTTCGCCGCGAGCCGGCCACCCCGCTGGCAGGCGCGGCGGCGTATCCGTCGCGCCCGCCCGGCAGGCGGGGTCAGTGCGTGTGATCGCCGCCGGTGCTTTCGGAGATCTCGAAGATGTTGCCCCACGGATCGCGGAAGAACGCGAGCCGTGCGCTGATTTCGAGGATTTCGAAGGGCTCGTTGACGATCTCCACCCCGCGGCTGCGGAGCTCGGCGAGGACCGTGTCGACGCTGTCCACGGACAGGCACACGTGGTTGTAGCCGTTGACGGACATGCTGTCGTCGATGTTCGCGAATCGGGGCTGGGCCACGGCGCCCGGTCCTCCGAGGATCTCCAGGTGGAAGTCGTCCTGAGTGGGTGGCAGGAGGAAACCGAGAGTCAGGTCGCCATAGGGCCAGGTCTGCGCCAGGCGCCAGCCCAGGGTGTCGACCCAGAACGCGCGCGCCTCTTCGAAGTCCGGGTAGCGAATCGCGATGTGGTGTCCGCGCATCGACGCGAACGGCGACGCGGGATTCTGCGGCAGGGTGGCCGTCGGCGGCATGTAAGTACTCCTCGGGAATACGGGCCTCCACACCGGAGGCTCTGAGGTCCACAACTACGCCGAACGCGTGAAGCCACCCAGACCTTGCGTCGCCTACGTTTCCCGGGACTATGACTGCCAGGGACTGGCTGACCCGCCGCGAGGTGGGATATGCGGTGAGGCACCCGATTACGGTTGTCCCGACGAGAGGACCGGCCATGCCTGCGCTGCCGCCGTTGCACGCGTTGTCGGCGGCGTTCGTGGCGCGGTGGCCGCTCGGGGCGCGCGGGGCGGCGAGTGTCGGGGTGCCTTTGCTGGTCGGGGTGCTCGCCGGGCGGGCGGACCTGGGGGCAATCGCGTCTCTGGGCGGGCTGGCGGGTGTTTACGCGGGAGACGCGCCGCGGCGGCATCGGCTGCGAGTGGTCGCTGCGGTGGGGCTCGCGTTGACGGTGCTGGTGCCACTGAGCGGGCTCGCGGCGTGGGCGCCGTGGCTGTCGATCGTCTTCGTCGGCCTGGCCGCGGCGGGCACGAGTTTCGCGTGCCTCGCGACGCGGGTGCCGCCACCGAGGGAGTACTTGATCGTGCTGGCCGTGCTGGTCGCGTCCGGGGAGCCGGTGGGGCCGGCCGACGCGCTTGTGCACGGTGCCTTCGTCGCAGCCGGGGCGCTGACCGGGTTCGTGGTGTCCAGCGTGATCGGGCCGGGCGACGGATTGGACCGCGTGACAGGCCAGGTGTGGGACGCGGTCGGGGACGTGCTTCGGACAGCTGGGACCTCCGCCGCAGCCGACACGAGACGGAAAGCGGTCGGCGCGCTGAGCCGCGGGCTTGAAACATCAAGGCAGACCCGGGTCGGCCGGTCGGCCGCGGCACTGCGGTCGCTTGCGGTGGCTGACCTCGTGCTCGCTTCCGCGTTGTCAGTTTCGTTCGACGCCACCGAGCCGCTCGCCGCGGAGGCGTGGCAGCCGGAGCTCGACGACCTTCGCAGTGGGCACCCGGCAGCCCCGCCCGCCCACTGCGGCCTCAGGCGGGCGTTCCGCGACGCGAACCTGGTGCTCGCCGGCCACGGCGTCGGCGACACGGAGGCGACCGAACCGCGTGTCGGTGAGAAGCTTCGGCAAGCCCTGACCCCGCGCGCGGTCGTGCTGCCCGCGGCTGCGCGCATCGGTGTCGCGGTCGCTGCCGGGGTGCTCGTCGGCCGGCTGCTGGGCTTGGCTCACGCCTACTGGGTGGGGCTCACCGTTGCGGCAGTGCTACAAGCGTCGAACGTGACGCTGCTGCTGCGCCGATCCGCGCACCGCACCGTGGGCACCGCAGCCGGGGTCGCGCTCGCGGCCGCGGTGTTCGCGGGCGGACCGTCGTCGCTGGTGATCGCAGTGGTCGCGATGGTGGCGCAGTTCGTGGCCGAGGTGTTCCTGCCGGTGGTCTACGGCGTCGGAGTCGCGTTTGTGACCCTCGTCCCGCTGTTCCAGTACGCGCTCGCCGTGCCGGGCATCGAGTTCGGCAGCGCGCTCGGTGCCCGGTTGCTGGATACCGTGATCGGCGCCGTCCTCGCCGTGGTGCTGCGCGTCGTGTTGTGGCCGCGCGCCACCACCGCCCGGTTGCCGCAGGTGCAGGCCCGCTCCATCCGCGCGGCCGCTGACGTGTTCCGCCGACGCTGGCTCGACTTCGGCGACACCGAGGAGCCACGGCGGCGGCTGCGCGAAACAGTTCTGGACCTGCGCAGCGTCGCCGAAGACGCGCGTGCGGACCGCCTGCCGGACCGGCGGGCCGAACGCGCGGACCAGGTCACCTACGCCGTTGACGAGCTGGCGCTGCTCGCGTTCGCGATCCCGTACGACCGCCCCACCCCGCCTGCGGAGGCCGCGGAGGCGTTTCTCCGCGGGCTCGACAGGTTCGCCGACGCACTCGAACGGGGGACTCTCACGCATGACGCCGAACCCACCCCGATCCGCGGCTATCCGCGTATCAGTGCGGCAAACCACCTGCTCAGCAACATCCTCGGGGCAGCGCCGGGGGCTCAGGCGTCGGGTGATTCCCGGGGGGTCTGATCGGGCATTCGGCGCAATACTGAACGGCATGGCGACCGACCCCGGCATCCGCACCGGCACGACGACCGCAGCGAGCCCCGCCCCCGTGTGCCCGGAGCTGCACTTCGACCAGCGCACAGAACTCGGCGAATTCCTGCGCAGCCGGCGGGCCCGGCTCAAACCGGCCGACGTCGGGCTGCGGGAGTACAACCGCCGCCGACGCGTGCCCGGTCTGCGCCGCGAAGAGCTGGCCCAGGTCGCGGGAGTGTCGGCTGCGTACTACACGCGCCTCGAGCAGGGCAACGGCCAGAACGTCTCGAACGAGGTCCTCGACGCGATCTCCTCGGCGCTCGGCCTTTCCGAGGCCGAGCACGCGCACTTGGTGCACCTCGCCAGGCCGCCGCGGCGCAAGCAGGGTGTCGAGCTGCGGCGCCAGCAAGTACGGCCCGAGCTGCTCGAGATGCTGTCGGCGTTGGACAGCGTTCCCGCCTACGTGTGGGGACGCCGCAGCGACGTGCTTGCGTGGAACCGCCTGGCGTGCGTCCTCTTCGGCGACTGGAACGCGCGAGCCCCGCGCGACCGCAACTGGGGGCGGGTCGCCTTCCTCGAACCCCGGGCCCGGCAGCGTTTCGCTGACTGGGAGGCCAAGGCGGCCGACGTCGTCGGTCACCTGCGCTGGTACGCCGGCCGCCATCCGAACGACCCGCAGCTGGGAGAACTTCTCGCGGACCTGTCGGTCAGCGCGGACTTCCGGCGCATGTGGGACGCCCACCAGGTCAAGCGAAAGACGCACGGCCGCATGCGGATCAACCACCCAGCCGTCGGCGAACTGACCGTCTGCTACGAGACTTTCACGCTTCCCGGCGACGAGGACCAGTCGCTGGCGATCTACCACGCCGAGGCCGGGACGTCGTCGGAGGAAGCGTTGCGTTCGCTGACGCTGTCCCGCGAACTGACGGCTGGCGTGCGGGACTGAACCCGGAACTCAGCGACGCCCGCCAAGTCGTCGACGCCGGCCCGCCGCACCCGCGACGACTACGGACCAGGGATGTGGGCTGGCTCGCCGTCAGGCGGCCGGCCTGCCCTAGACTGTCGTGCGTGCCAGGACAACGCGCTGAAACCGGCTATCGCGGGCGTAACGCGACGTCGGATCGTGCTCTCGACATCTTGACGATGTTCGCGGATGACCAGGCGACGGTGACGGGTCCGATGGTCGCGGAACGGCTCGGTGCTTCCCGATCCACGGCTTACCGTTACGTGCAGTCCCTCGTGACGGCACGGTTTCTCGAAGAGGCGCCCAACGGTGGCTTCAGACTCGGGATGCGCGTGCTCGAGCTCGCCCAGCTCGCCCGGCGGACGGTCGGGCTGTCCGAAGTGGCGACACCCGTGATGGAGGAGCTGGCGGAGGAAGTGGGGGAGGTCGTCCTTCTCACCCGGCGGACAGGTGACCTCGTCGTCTGCCTGGATCGCGCAGAGTCCCGCGAGCGTCGAGTGCGGATTTCCTACGAGCGCGGGGCGGTGCTGCCGATCAACGCCGGGGCGTCCGCGACGGTCCTCCTCGCGTGGAGTGACCAGGAGGAGGTCCGGGAGCTTCTGAACCGCGCGACGCTGCAGCGGTTCACCGACGCGACGCTGACCGATGTGGACGCGCTCGTCGCCCGGCTGGACAACATCCGGTCCGACGGATACGCCATTGCCCGGTCCGAGCTGGACGTCGAGGTAATCGGGATCGCTGCGCCGATCTGGGGGCCACAGGAGGGCGAGGTGGTCGCTGCCGTGAGCGTCGCAGGTGTCGTGTCCCGCATTCCGCGGAAAGCAGAGCGGATGATCGTCGCGAAGGTGCGCTCGGCGGCCGCGCGGATCAGCGAGCAACTGGCCGTGGCCCGGGCCGGGCGGTAGGTCTCCCCCGGCCCGGCCGACGCGGGAAACCAGTCCGCGCTGGTCAGCCGGCCACAATCGTGAGCTGTCGGCTGATCGTTTCGGCCGCCTCTCGTACCTGTGTGAGGATCCGGCGTTCCAGGGCCTTGGGAACACGCGAGGCCAGAGCTGCCACCGTGACTGCCGCTGTGACTTTCTCGCCCGTGAAGATCGGTGCGGCGATGCCGACGACGTCGTCGTCGACCTCGGCGCGGGTGACGGCGTAGCCGTCGCGCTTGATCCGCTCCAGCCGGTCCATCAGCTGGTCCACGTCGATCAGTGTCGCCGGAGTGAACTGCTGCAGGTGGGATTGGGCGAAGGTCTGCCGGATCGAATCGGGTTCGTCCCACGCCAGCAGGACGAGGGCGGAGGCGCCGGCGTTGATCGGTAGCACCGCCCCCCGCTCGTAGGAGATCCGCAGCCGGTGGGTCTCTGACTCCGCGCGGTCGAGGCAGACGACAAGGTTGCCCGCTCGCCGGGTGATGAGGGCGGTCTCGCCCGCTCGTGCCGCCAGGTCGACGATGACAGGCGCAGCGATGTCCGAGAGGTCGTGCGCTCGCCTCGCCAGCCGGCCCAGTTCGACGAACCGCATGCCCAGCCGATACCCGCCCGTCGGTTCCTCTTCCAGGAAGCGCGCACTCACGAGGCTTTGCAAGTAGCGGTAAGCGGTCGAGCGCGCTACCTGCAACTGCTTGGCCACTTCGACCCCGCCGACGACCGGGTGGTCGTCGTTGAACAGCGACAGGACGTCGAGGGTTCGATCGGCCGTCGAGTTGCGCTCGCGATAGCTGCTGGATTCCTGTCCTGGCATGCAGGGCACCCTACCGGCGGTGATCACGAGCGAATCGAACCGGTCGCGGCACTCGGAGGCCGAGCTCGAGCAGCCGTGGACTGTCGGCCCACCGCTGCGGCCTGTCGATCCGCGCGGGGCGATCACCAATCGTGATTGTTGCCAACGAAACGCGGGCAAGCGGCGGACCCCGGGGTCTCGGGCCACGGTCTGTCGGAAATGTGTCCGGGCGGATCTTCGCTGTTCAGTGCGTAGATGGAGGTGCGGCGACTCCTTGCCGGGCTCGTGCGTGTGTTGACCGCGGCAGACCCGGGTAGGTAGTGTCCTGTATGACGGATGGAACGTCTCGTTTAATAGGACATGCTCCGGGTGGGCCCGTGATCGATGTGGTTGCGCTGGGAGTCTGCACGACAAGGGAGTCGCCGTGTTTCCTCTGAACGCTTGGTATGCCGCGGCCTGGGAGCAGGAGGTCGGGCGCACGCTGACCGCGAGGACGATCTGCGGCCGGCAGGTGGTGCTCTATCGCACGGAAGGCGGCGAGGTCGCCGCACTCGCGGATGCGTGCTGGCACCGCTTGGTTCCGCTTTCGATGGGCCGTCTCGACGGCGACAACGTGGTATGCGGCTACCACGGGATCGCTTACGACCCGCGAGGCCGGTGCGCGTTCATGCCGTCCCAAGAGACCATCAACCCGAGCGCCTCGGTGCAGTCGTTCCCGACGGTGAGCAGGTACCGGCTGGTGTGGGTCTGGCTCGGCGATCCGAACCTGGCGGATCCGGCCAAGCTGCCCGACCTCCATTGGGCGTCGGACCCGGCGTGGGCCGGAGGCGGTGAGACCCTCCACGTCGACTGCGACTACCGCCTCGTGCTCGACAACCTGATGGACCTGACCCACGAGACGTACCTCCATTCCAACAGCATCGGCAACGACGCCGTGGCGGAGACCCCGTTTTCGGTCAGCCACACCGACGACAAGGTGGTGCTGACCCGGTGGATGCTCGGCATCGAGCCGCCGCCCGCGTGGGACGCCGAGCTCAAGTGGCGTTTCCCGGATTACGACGGCCCGGTGGACCGCTGGCAGATCATCACCTGGCAGGCGCCGTCGACGATCACCATCGACGTGGGGGTCGCGAAGGCCGGAACCGGTGCGCCGCAAGGGGATCGAAGTCAAGGTGTCACGGGGCAGGTGCTCGACATGATCACACCCGAGACGGACCGGTCTTGTCACTACTTCTGGTTGCGCATGCGCGACTACAACCTCGACGACGAGGACTACACGGCCGCCATGGTCCGGGCGGTCCACGGGATCTTCAACGAGGACGCCGAAATGCTGAACGCGCAGCAGAAGGCCATCGAGGCCCACCCCGGCTACGACTTCTACAACCTGAACATCGATGCCGGCGGCATGTGGGTTCGGCGGCTCATCGACCGCCTGGTCGCCGCGGAGGCCGATCTCGTCGGCGAGCGCGCGCTCGCGGAGCGTGGCTGATGCCGCCACGTCAGACGGCCAGCTGGCATCGCGTCAAGGTGCGGGAAAGTTTCGCGGTCGCAGATCAGATCCGGCGGATCGTGCTGGACCCGCCCGCCGGGCCGGCGCCGCAACCGGGCAGCCACGTCGACGTGCTGGTGCCCGCCGCCGGCGGCGGGCATCTGGTCCGTTCGTACTCCGTCGTCGACGACGGACGGTTCGCGGCGCTGAGCCTCGGTGTCCGGCTCGACCCGCACAGCAGGGGCGGATCCGCCTTCATGCACCGGCTGTGCCCGGGTGACGAGGTCACGATCACCGCGCCCATCCAGACGTTCGGTCTCACCCCGCGGCAGTCGAGGTACGTGCTCCTCGCAGGCGGGATCGGGATCACTCCGATGATCGGCATGGCGCGGAAACTCAAGGCCGACAAGACGGACTACGAAATCTTCTACGCCGGACGCAATCGCGTGGACATGGCGTTCGTCGAGGAGCTTCGCGAAGACCACGGGGAGCGGGTGAGGGTCCGCTACGAGGACGAGGACGGCCGATTCGATCTCTTGGAAGTCTTCGGCGGGTTGACGCCGGAGACCGAACTCTACGTGTGCGGTCCGGTCGGCATGCTCGAAGCCGCCCAGAAGGCATGGGAGGCCACGGGACACCCGTCCCACCTGCTCCGGTTCGAGACGTTCGGGAGCAGCGGGCGCCTGCCCAACGAAACCTTCGAGGTCGTCGTCCCCAAGCTCGGCCTCACGGTCACTGTGCCTCCGGACAAGTCCGCGCTGGATGCTCTGGGTGAGGCCGGCTGCGAGGTCATGAGTGACTGCCTGCGCGGGGAGTGCGGGCTCTGCGTCCTGCCGGTCCGCGTCGCGGACGGGGTGCTTGACCACCGCGACGTGTTTCTCAGCGGACGCCAGAAGGCACAGGGGGACCAGATGTGCCTGTGCGTGTCCCGGCTGAGCGGCGGCTCGCTTGTCCTCGATCTCCCGTGACCGGTCGTTACGGGGAAAGGAATCGCATGGATCGGACTGAGAGCCAGGTCGTCGTGGTGGGGGCCGGGCCGGTCGGGATGACGGCCGCGGCGCTGCTGGCCGCACGCGGCGTGCCGGTGACGGTGTTCGAGCGCAACACCACCACCAGCGATGAACCGAAAGCCATCTCGCTCGACGACGAGTCGCTGAGGGTGTACCAGTCCGCGGGCCTCGCGGATCGGATCCTGCGAGTGATCGTGCCGGGCACGGGGACGCGGTACTACGACGCGTCCGGTGCTCCGGTTTTCCAGGCAAGATCCCCACGCCCTTTTCGGCTCGGGTATCCCTTCAAGAACCCGTTCGCGCAACAGGACCTGGAGCGCGAACTCTTCGCCCACCTGGCGGCGCACCCCCTGGTGACCATGCGCATGGCGACCGAAGTGCGTGATATCGGCCTGGTGCCGGACGGCGTGGTGGTGAGCTACGCGTCCGCCGCTGAGCCCGACGACGGCGTGCGGGCGGTTCATACGCCGTACGTCCTGGGATGCGACGGCGGTAAGTCTATCGTGCGCCGCACGCTGGGAGTCGGCATGACGGGACGGAGCCACCCGGAGCCGTGGTTGGTGGTCGACGTCCTCGACGACCACCACAACGAGCGATACGGCATGCACCACGCGGACCCGGCGCGTCCGCATGTGATCATCCCCGGTCGCGGTGGCCGGTGCCGGTACGAGTTCCTGTTGCACCCGGGGGAGGGCACGCCCGAGTCTGGACCCGACTTCGAGCTCGTGCGCCGACTCCTGGAGCCGTTCCGCACCATCACTCCGGAGCAGATCGAGCGGGCGATCATCTACCGTTTCAACGCGCTCGTCGCCGACCAGTGGCACCAGGACAGGGCGTTTCTGTTGGGCGACGCGGCGCACATGATGCCGCCCTTCGCCGGGCAGGGTCTCAACTCGGGCATCAGGGATGCCGCGAACCTCTGCTGGAAGCTGGCGGACGTCCTGGGCGGCCGGCTCGATCCCGTCGCGCTCGACACGTACGAGAGGGAAAGGCGCGGTCACGCTGAGGCGACTGTACGGCTCTCGGAGCGGCTCGGCCGGGTGGTGATGTCGACCAACAGGCGGTTCGCGCTGCGCCGCGACGCGTACCTGGCCGCTGCTCTACGCGACGCCGATGCGCGCTCGTTTTACGAGGAGATGCGTTACCGGCCGCCGCACGTCTACGAGTCCGGCCTCATCGCACCCCGGTGCGACGACACCGTAGGGCCAACTGGCGTGATGCTCGGGCAACCGAGGACGTTCGACACCTCGCGCGGACGGACGATGCTCCTCGACGAGGTCGTGGGGACCGGCTGGGCGCTTCTGGGTATCGGTGTCAGCCCGGAGGACCTCGCCGAGGCCGCTCACCTTGTCGATGCGGTGGAGCCGACCGCCGTCCTCGTCTCCATCGACGACCGGCTGCCCTCCGGTGGCACCGAGTGCCTCGTCGACGTGGACGGGGGGCTCGACGCCGAGTTCGCGCCGTACCGAGGACAGTTCGTCCTCGTCCGCCCGGACCACTTCGTCGCTGCGGTGTGGACACGACGGCAGCCTCCCGCTCTCGACGCCCTCCACGTCACCGCGTTCGACGATCGGCGCCCCGCGCTCGTCGCCGGGTGACCTAGCGACCACACCGTGCTGCCGGCGCTCAACCGCCGGCTTTGAAAGGAGAACCAGCAGATGCCACCTCGCCATCGCGTCACCTTGCCTGAACCCGGCGCCGCCGGGGCGTTGCGCCGGACCGCGACCTCCCACATCGGTCTCCGGGTACCGGACGTGGCCGCCGCCGTCGAGTTCTACGGCAAGATCCTTGGTCTGAGAGTCCACTCCGGACTGGACGGTGGTGGGCAACGGCTCGGCTGGGGCTCGGGTCACCACGTCCTCGACCTCGTGCCGGGCGAGGAAGGTCTGGACCACATCGGGTTCGAGATCCGGGACGAGGGCGGTGTAGCGGACCTGGAAAAGCGGCTTCGCGGTGGCGGTCACGCCGTTGCCGAGCTTGACCGGTCGTACCTCGACGGCGCCGGACCCGAGGTCAACGGCCTCGTGGCGACGGATCCGGACGGCAATACCGTGCATTTCCACGGCCCCGTGCGCCGCGATGGCGAGCATGGCGCGGACACCGGACGACGCCCGGTCAAATACCAGCACGTCACGCTGTCCACGAAAGACGTGCCGGCGATGGTCGCGTTCTACACCGGGGTGGCCGGGTTCCGGCTCTCGGACCAGTTGGCCGACGGCAGTTTCGCGTGGCTGCGCAGCGACCGCGACCATCACACCCTGGCTGTGGTCGCCACCGGCCGCGCAGGCGGGATCGACCACTACTCTTTCGACCTGGCCGAGTGGGAGGACTTCAAGTCCTGGTGCGATCGGTTGACCGAGGAGGACGTGGCCGTCACCTGGGGGCCAGGTCGCCACGGACCGGGCAACAACCTCTTCATCTTCTTCGACGACCCGGCCGGCAACCACGTGGAGCTCTCCGCCGAGATGGAGAAGTTCCACGACGACCGTGTCGAGTATGTCCCGCGCCGCTGGGAGCCGATCCCGGTGAGCGTGAACCTGTGGGGCGGGCAGCTCGCCACCTGGCGGAAGACCACGGAAGGAGGTCGCTGAGCGATGGCATACGCCACCTACGAACACAACCGGCAACGTCGCGTCGGCCGCGTCGACGGAGACCGCCTGATCCCCCTGGCGGGGATCGAGGCGCTCGGGCTGCACACCGACGTCGACACGTTGGCGAATGCGGTGGAGCTGCCTGCCGAGGCTGTCGCGATCGACGACGTGTACCTGTGC
Organism: Amycolatopsis sp. NPDC050768; assembly: GCF_040654155.1. NCBI lineage: Bacteria > Bacillati > Actinomycetota > Actinomycetes > Pseudonocardiales > Pseudonocardiaceae > Amycolatopsis > Amycolatopsis sp. NPDC050768. The sequence goes on along the minus strand of NZ_JBFAHL010000029.1, from coordinate 30,981 downwards.
CCGGTGGTCCCCGCCCCGGACAAGATTATCTGCGTCGGACTCAACTATCTGACGCACGTCGGCGAGACCGGCCGGGATCTGCCGACGTATCCGGTGCTGTTCACGAAGTTCGCTTCCAGCCTGATCGGGCCGCGGGACGACATCGTGCTCCCGGCAGAGTCCGCGCAAGTCGACTACGAAGCCGAGCTGGCCGTCGTCATCGGGCGGCCAGGGCGACGGATCCCGAGGGAACATGCGCTTCACCACGTGCTCGGGTACACCGTGGCGAACGACGTGACCATGCGCGACTACCAGTACAAGACGCACCAGTGGCTGCAGGGAAAGGCCTGGGAGCGTTCGACGCCGCTCGGCCCCTATCTGGTGACGCCCGGAGAGACGGACGTATCGGCGGCCGGGATCCGCACCGTGCTCGGCGGCGAAAAGCTCCAGGAGTCCGATACCGCGAAGCTGATCTTCGACATTCCGACTTTGATCTCGGTGGTCTCCGAGTTCTCCACCGTTCTGCCCGGCGACGTCATCTTGACCGGGACTCCCGGCGGGGTCGGCTACCGCCGCGAACCCCAGCGCTTTCTCACCCACGGCGACGTGATCACCGTCGAAGTGGATGGCGTCGGAGCGCTGACGAACCGAGTGCGCCGGGAGGACTGACCACCCGCGCACCCACTTCACCACTTCCTGAACACCGAGAGGGTTCCTTCAATGCCGAACGAGAGTCTCGAGGAAAAACTGCGTCGGATCGGCAATCCGGTCGAGATGCTGCGCAACGCCCCGTCGAAGCGGTTCAAGTTCGACTACCCGGACCAATACACGACCTGGCAGGACGAGCAGCGGGCTTGGACGAGCACCGCGGTGTTCTTCGACCAGTCGCACCACATGACCGACGTCTACTTCCGTGGTCCCGACGTCAAACGGCTCTTCGCGGACACCGGAACGAACAGTTTCGCTACCTTCGGGCGGGACAAGGCGAAGCATTTCGTGGCGTGCAACGAGGAGGGCCGCCTCATCGGCACGGCGGTGCTGTTCGGTCTGGAGGAGGACGAGGTCAACCTCGTCGGACCGACCGCCGCCGCGAACTGGGTGCAGTACCAAGCCGAGACGGGCGGTTACGACGTCGAGGTGACTCGTGACGAGCGGACAGCCGAGAACCCGGGCAAGCGGTTGACGTTCCGGTACGAGATCGAAGGACCGCGCGCCTGGGACATCCTCGAGAAGGCCCAGGGCGGCCCGATCGACCGCATCAAGTTCTTCACGATGACGGATCTGAAGCTCGGTGGCGTCCGGGCGCGAGCCTTGTCGCACACGATGGCGGGCGTGCCGGGCGCCGAGTCGATCGGATTGGAAATCTTCGGTCCCGTCGCCGACGGGCCGGCGGTCCGGGACGCGATCCTCGCCGCCGGCGAGGAGTTCGGCCTGGTCCAGGGCGGCGCTCTCGCGTATTACACCGGGGGAACCGAATCCGGGTACCCGGCGCAGCCCACCGCCGCCGTCTATACCGGCGAGCGGATGAAGCCGTACCGAGAATGGCTCTCCGGTGACGGCTACGAGGGCCGGCTTTCGATCGGAGGCAGCTTCCGCTCGGACCGCATCGAGGATTACTACGTCACGCCGTGGCAGTTCGGCTACGGCCACCTGGTCAAGTTCGACCACGACTTCATCGGGCGCACTGCGCTCGAAGAGCTCGCGAACCAGCCGCGCCGCACCAAGGTGTGGCTGAAGTGGAACGAGGAGGACGTCAGCCGCGTCTATGCGAGCAGTCTCTTCGACGGCGAGCAGCGAGCGAAATACCTCGAGACGCCGCTTGCCCGATATTCGCGGGTACACGTCGACTCTGTGCTCGTCGGCGACGAGCTCGTCGGACGGTCCACTTTGTCCGCGTACACCGTGAACGTCGGGTCGTGGATGTCGGTCGGATTCATCGACGAAGGCCACGTGCACGACGGTGCCGAAGTGCTCATCGTCTGGGGCGAGGAAGGCGGCGGCACAGCCAAGAAGTCGGTGGAACGCCATGTCCAGACGACGATCCGCGCCACGATGAGCACGCGCCCGCTGGCCGGCTGACACCGGCGGTTTCACGCCGAGCGGGCTGCTTCGTCCAGAGGCAGGCCGGTGCACATTCACCGCTTCACCGCCCGGCCACCCATTGCCCGCCGGGACCGGAACGAGCCTTTGGGCCGTCGGTCTTCGGCGGGTCCCCGGCTTGCCGTCGACGCCTGCCGGCCGCGGAGTCGTCTCGCGAGCACGCGAGCACGCGGTCCGTGTCGCCGGACGTCGGCCACAACCAGGAAGCAGCCCTCTAGGCGGCGCGGCCGCGAGGGTCCGGAACGTAGGAGATCACATGCCGTCCGATGCCGTCCTCACCTTGTCCTGCCCGGACCGCCCGGGGATCATCAACGCCGTCACTGGATTCCTCCTCGATCGTGACGCCAACATCGTCGAGTCAAGCCAATTCGGAGACCGCACCACGGGCCGCTTTTTCATGCGGGCCCAGTTCGCCCTGCCCGACGAACTCACCCGCCTCGACCTCTCGGCGCTTGACGCGGAGTTCGCAGCCGTCGGGGCCGAGTTCGGCATGTCGTGGCGGTTCTCCTCTGCCGCGGACCGCCAGCGGGTGCTCATCATGGTCAGCAAGTACGGTCACTGCCTGAACGACCTGCTCTTTCGGGCCCACACCGGCGCGCTTGACGTCGATGTTGTCGGCGTGGTGTCCAACCACCCCGACCTCGGCCCGCTCGCCCGGAACCACGGGGTGCCGTTCACCCACATCCCGATCACCTCCGACACCCGGCAGGACGCGGAGGAGCAACTGCTCGACCTTGTCGATGCACTCCGGGTCGACCTGGTGGTGCTCGCGCGGTACATGCAGATCCTCTCCGAGGACCTGTGCAAGAGGCTTGAGGGCCGCGCGATCAACATCCACCACTCGATGCTGCCCAGCTTCAAGGGCGCCCGGCCGTACCACCAGGCCTTCGACCGAGGCGTGAAGTTCGTCGGCGCTACCGCTCACTACGTCACGTCCGATCTCGACGAAGGGCCGATCATCGAGCAGGAGGTCGCCCGGGTGGACCATGCGATGTCGGCTGAACAGGTCACTGCCCTGGGCCGGGACACCGAATGCCTCGCGCTGGCCCGCGCGGTCCATTGGCACACATCGAACCGGGTGCTGCTCAACGGTCAGCGCACGGTCGTCTTCCGCTGATCCGCGCCGGAAAGCCCACTACCGCTGGAGTCCACAATGCACCTTTCCCTCGCCGTCGACAGGCTCGTCAGATCCGCGCACATCGAGGCGATCCCGCTTCGCGGAGTGCAGGACGAACTCCTCGCCGCGCCGGCCGGAACGACCTTCACCGTCACCTGCTCCTCGAAGCTCGGGCTCGAGCGGACGGTGGAGTTCGCCGAACTCCTCGCGAAAAACGACTACTCGGTGATCCCGCACCTTGCGGCACGGCAGGTGACCGGGCGCGGCGAGCTGGCCGAGTTCCTCGAGCGGCTCGGCAACGCCGGGATCACCGACCTGTTCGTCGTCGGCGGAGATGCTGTGGAACCCGCCGGCCCGTACTCCGGGGCGGCCGACCTTCTCGAGGCGCTGCCGGAGCTGGACCACGGGATCACGAGTGTCGGTGTCGGCTGCTATCCCGAGGGACACCCCCAGATCCCGGAGGAAGAGCTGCTGACCGACCTGCTGCGAAAGCAGGACAACGCCGATTACATGGTCAGCCAGCTCTGCTTCGACGTCGGGGTTCTCCTCGCCTGGTTGCGGTCGGCGCGGTCGGCGGGCGTCATCCTCCCACTGTGGATCGGTCTCGCCGGACCCGTACAGATCCGTAAGCTCGTCGACGTTTCGCTGCGGATCGGCGTCGGGTCGTCACTGCGCTACCTGCGCAAGCAGCACGGGATGATCAGGAACCTGGTGAGGGGAAGCGCTTACCGGCCCGAGGAGCTGCTGTCGGCGGCCGTCGACGAACTCGGTCCGGACAACCTCGGAATCGAGGGCATCCATCTGTTCTCGTTCAACCAGATCGAGTCGGCGACCTCGTGGCAAGGGCGTTTCGCGAAGTGATCACGGCGCGAGGTGGCGATCCACCCGGCTCGAGCGGGCTACTCCTTTGCACGTCGGGGCGGACTGGTCCAGCGGGCTGCCTGGTGATGGGAATTCTCAACGTCACGCCGGACTCGTTCTCGGACGGTGGGGCTCATCCGACGGCTGCACATGCGATCGAGCACGGTCTGCGTCTCGTCGCCGACGGCGCCCACATCATCGACGTCGGGGGCGAATCGACCCGGCCCGGTGCCACGCGGGTCTCAGCCCGGGAAGAGACGGCACGGGTGCGCACCGTCGTTCGTGAGCTGACGGCAGCCGGTGCCGTGGTGAGCATCGATACGACCAAGGCGTCGGTGGCGCGGATCGCGCTCGACGCCGGTGCCACGATCGTCAACGACGTCAGTGGCGGCCTCGCCGACCCGGAACTGGTGCGCTGCGTCGCGGAGGCCGACGTCCCTTACGTCGCAACGCACTGGCGTGGACCGAGCAAGTCGATGGGCAGGCACGCGGTCTACGAGGATGTCGTGACCGACGTAGTCGGCGAACTGGCCAGGCGAAGGGACGCACTTCTCGGCGCCGGCGTGGCAGCCGACCGGCTGGTTCTCGATCCAGGGCTGGGCTTCGCCAAGGACGCGCCGCACGACTGGCAGCTGCTCGGGCACCTCGGCGCGCTGCGGGCGCTCGGGCACCCGGTGCTGGTGGGTGCCTCGCGGAAGAGGTTCCTCGGCGCTGCTCTGGCGGCTGGGGGCCGGCCCGTCCCGCCCCCCGTGGAGCGGGACATCGCGACCGCGGCCGTCTCCTTCCTCGCGGCGACGGCGGGTGTTCACTGCGTGCGAGTGCACGACGTGCGCGCGACCCTTGACGCCTTGCACGTCGCCGAGGCGGTACTCGCACACACCCGTCCGCCGGTTGCCAGCTCGCACGTGCGCGACGCCGGGCCATCGCGGCCTGGTCTGGCCGGGCGAAGTGCACCGGTCTCGTCCGGGAGCCGGTGACCCGTAGGGCTCCCGAAATACCCTGCACGCCGAGAAGACGAGGAGATAAATGTCCACACAGGATGGCATGGCTCGGTTGCTGCCGGGCAAGCCGGTCGCCCAGCGAGTGCTTGCCGACGTCACTGCGCGCGCGACCGACCTGCGGTCGTCAGGAGTCGTGCCCAGCCTCGCGACGATCCTCGTCGGTGACGACGACGCGTCGGCGGGATACATCAGGATCAAACAGAAGCAGGCCGCCGCACTCGGTCTCGCGTCGCCGCATACGCATCTGGCCGCGAACACCTCGCAGGACGAACTCGTCGCCACCATCCGCGAGTACAACGAGGATCCATCCGTCCACGGGATGCTGATCCAGTATCCCGTGCCCGCTCACCTCGACTACGACGCCGCACTGTCGGAGATGGACCCGGCCAAGGACGTCGACGGCATGCACCCCACGAACATGGGCCGCCTCGCCGTCGGCCTGCCCGGCCCGCTGCCGTGCACCCCCGCCGGCATCGAGGAGCTCTTGGCCTACCACCGAATCCCTGTCGCCGGCCGGGAGGTGGTGATCCTGGGCCGCGGCGCGACTCTCGGCCGCCCGCTCGCCCTGTTGCTCGCACAGAAGCGGCCGACGGCGAACGCGGCCGTCGCGGTGGTCCACACCGGAGTGCCCGACTGGGACCGCTACACCCGCCGAGCGGACATCCTCATCGCGGCGGCCGGGGTACCGGGAATCGTGCAGCCGGAGCACGTCAAACCCGGCGCGGTCGTCGTCGGTGGTGGAGTGCGCTACGACGGCAAACGGCTGCTCCCGGACGTCGACGAGAGCTGTGCGAGGGTCGCTGGTGCGATCACCCCGCGCGTCGGCGGAGTCGGCCCGACCACCGTCGCGATGCTCTTTCGCAACCTCATCGAGGTGGCCGAAAAGGCGGCCGTGACCGCCGGCACGGCGGCTAGAACCGCTTAAATGGACGGCGCCCCCCGTATTCGGCTGGGCACCGTCTTCACCGGCCGGGTCTCGCGCGGCAGGCCGACGATGTGGACGATCTCATCGGCGACCGCCCGTACCGCCGTGCCCGCCACGATCGTCGTGCCCGGCGCTTCGTGTGGAGACGGCGCCTGCGCCAGGGGCAGGAAATCGGAAGGGATGGATCAGCGTGCGGCTTCTCGTTCGGCGTATGCCTGAATCACAGTGCTGAGGGCTGTTTCGGCTCGGCCCATCTCCTGGTGACGCCCGTGCCGGGATGGTCTGAGGTAGACGAGCATCCCGCCCTCGTCAGAGAGCCGCGCGAGAGCCGTGTCGAGATGTGCCCGACAGTGGCAAGCGCCGGCGGCGATGGTCCCCTGCAGGCACTCGACGTGGACATGGGCGGGCCCAGGCCGATGGCCGAAAACGACGAAGTGCTGTAGTCCTGTGTCGTCGGCGTATACACCGGTTCGCTGCACGCCGGACCGGCTCGGCCACTCGATCCACTCGACTCGCCTGATCCTGCTTTCGAGGCACCTTCCGGCGAGTTGGTCCTGGGTAACCACAACCAGGCCGTACTCCTCAGCGAGCGCGCGAGCCTCACACATCGTCGCAAGTGGGCCGACGTCGGTGACCATCGTCGCGAGCAGACCCACCTCGGGTAGCCCTGCCTGCGCACAGAGGTCCAGTGCGGCTTCGGGAAGGCCATAGTGCGCGCGTCCCGCTGTGCGCGACACACGAATGGGTATCACGTGACCCGGGCGGGTGAGATCGGCGGGCCGGGAAGCGGGGTTTGCGAGTACGCGGGCGCAGTGGGCCCGGTCTGCCGCGCTGATCCCGGTGGTCACCCCGTCGGCAGCATCGACCGAGACCGCGTAGACGGTGCCGGTATCCGCCGCAGCGGGCCGGAGGGGGGATAAGTCGAGTTTGTCGGCCAGATCATCGTGCAGGGCAACGCACAGCAGGCCTGAGCTGTGCCTGACGGTCCATGCGGTCCAGGTCGTCGAAGCAAGCGACGCCGCCAGGACGATTGCGCTGCGGTCCTCGCCGGCAATGACCACGGGCTCTCCCTTGCCGAGCGCGCTGATCGCTTGCCCGACGCGGATCGGATTGTCGTAAGGGTCGTTCACAATCCGGCCTCCGATCGGGGTTCCGGTCCGGTGTGACCGGTTGCGAGAGGCACGGGGGCCTTCACGATCTGCATGATCGTGTCCTCGATCATGGCGAAGACGATCGGCATCGTTGCTCCTCGTGTGATGAAGGGCCTGTTGGTGACGGCGCCACGTGACCTTTGTGGACCGAATCAGGGGCTCCACGGTGGCACGGTGGCTCTGTGACGATGGCCGCCGTCACTACACTGTGGACTTAAAATCCATGTTGTCAACCCTGTGGTCCGCAGGAGTCCACTTCGGACTACCGCACTTGTGCGTCGGCCAGGCGGGGTGAACGGGAAGTTCCTGCATCACAACGTCTCCGACCCCTGACATCGAGACGTGTCGCGGGACGACCCACCACTGGCGCGGCCAATTTTCCTTGCCGTTGCCGATGCCGCGAACCGTGGAAGCTCTTGACTGCCGGAGTGCGCCGTGGCAATGTTCTGTCTCGATAGACGGTCTGTGGGTCCTGCAGAGTAGGACAAGGAAGGTGGCCCGTGACTGGCGAACCCGTGCGTGATCTTGTGATCGTCGGATCCGGCCCTGCCGGGTACACCGCTGCGATCTATGCCGCCCGCGCTCAGCTCAGCCCGATCGTGGTCGAGGGCTACGAGCACGGCGGCGCCTTGATGACCACGACCGATGTTGAGAACTTCCCCGGGTTCACCGAGGGGGTTCAGGGTCCTGACCTCATGGGGCGGATGCGCGAGCAGGCTCGTCGTTTCGGTGCGGACCTCGTCGGCGAACGAGTCGAAAAGGTGTTCCTGGACGGGGAGACGAAGGTCGTGACGACAGACCGCGCCGAGTACCGCGCACGAGCGGTCATCCTCGCGATGGGCGCGAGTGCGCGGATGCTCGGGGTCCCGGGTGAGCAGTCCCTCGTCGGCCGGGGAGTCAGTACGTGCGCCACGTGCGACGGCTACTTCTTCCGTGATCGCGACGTCGCCGTTGTCGGCGGCGGAGATTCGGCCATGGAAGAGGCGATTTTCCTGACTCGGTTCGCCCGCTCGGTGACGATCGTCCACCGGCGCACGGAGTTCCGGGCGTCGAAGGCCATGCTTCGGCGAGCCGAGGCGACTCCGGGGATCACCTGGCTCACCGGCACCGAGGTCGAGGAGATCGCCGGAGGGGAGGGCGTCGAAACCGTAGCGGTACGCGACGCGGCGACCGGGCAGCGCTCGACGCTGACCGTGGACGGGGTGTTCGTGGCGATCGGGCACGACCCGCGAAGCTCTCTCGTGCGCGATGCGGTGGAGCTCGACGAGGCCGGCTACGTCAAGGTTTCCGCACCCGGAACCGCGACGAACGTGCCCGGTGTTTTCGCGGTGGGAGACCTCGTCGACAGTACCTACCGGCAGGCCATCACCGCAGCCGGATCCGGGTGCGCCGGTGCCATGGACGCGGAGCGCTGGCTGAGCGAGTGGGCCGCCTGATCGCGGACGCAGCAAAGGAGAATCGGATGGACATCACTATCGAAAAGCTCGACACCGCGGGGTTCGACGCGGCAGTTGCGGGTTCTCAACCGGCTCTGGTGGTTTTCACGGCACCCTGGTGCACCGTCTGCCGGGGGATCGATCCCGACGTGCGGCAGCTCGCGGAGGCAAACCCGTGGGGGATGGTGGTGCGCCGCGTGGTGATCGACGACGACCCGGCGCTGGCCCAGCGGTTCGACATCCGCTCGATCCCGTCGGCGCTGCTGTTCACCGAAGGCGAGCTGGCCGCGAAGATCCAGCCGCGCAAGCCGGGGGAACTGCAGGCGGCGCTGGAGGAGGCCCTGGCCGGCGGACAGACGACCTGATCCAGGTCGGCTGGGTCCGTTCCGATGACACGATGAGGAGAGTGCGATGGCGTTCAGCTACGTGGAAATGATGCAGGGCTTCGGGCTCGACGAGTATGCGAAGCTTCCATCCTTCGAGCCGGTCGCGCCGGCGTCCTTCGGCAAGGCGCTGTCGGACGCGCGAGTGGGGCTCTTCGCGACAGTCGGCGCGCACCTGCCGACTCAGCGGCCGTTCAACCAGATCAACGACCTGTCCTTCCGGCTGGTCCCCCTCGACGTGCCCACTGCGGAGCTCGAGTTCGACCACCCGTCGCCCATCCGTGGTTTCGCGACCGAGGATCTGAACGTCGTCTTTCCCCGGGACCGGCTCGCCGAACTGCAGCAGGAGGGACTGTTCGCCGAGCTCGCGCCGGCTGCGGTCTCGATGCTCGGGTCCATCACGCTCTACAGCGAGCTCGTCGAGAAGACCGTGCCCGCCATCGCCGACGTGTATGAGGAACAGGGTGTGGATCTGGTCCTCCTGGTCCCGTTCTGTCCGGCGTGCCACCGCGCCACACACCTCGTGGCGCGAGCCCTCGAAGCTCGTGGTCTGCCGTGTGTGACCATGACCGCGCTGCGCGAGATGGCGGAGGCGTTCAAGCCCGCGCGGCCGGCGTTCGCCGACTTTCCGCTCGGCGCCACGGTCGGCCGTCCGCACGATGGCGAAATGCAGCGTGCCGTGCTTCGATCGACCCTGAAGACGGTCGAGTCTCCGGCAATACCCTGGGCCATCAACGACCTGCCCCAAACGTGGTCGGCCGATCGCGCGTGGGAGGACGACGTCCGGGAGTTGTACGCGAAGCAGGGCAAAGACGTCCACCGCGCCCGAGTCGCCACGCACATCGAGGACGGGCAGGGCCTGGCCGGGCGGGAGTCGGAGCTCGACATCGCTTGTGGCTGCTGACGCGGCCAGGATCCACCCACGAACACCCAGCCTCAACGGAGAGGAGACGGTCGGTTGACCGGGAACAGGGCAGTAACGTATGTGGAGCCGGGGAAAGTCGAGGTGCGCTCCGTCGACTACCCGGGTCTCGTCCTGAAGGACGGCCCAGGGGTCCATCCCGCGAACGTCGGGCGTGAATGTCAGCACGGCGTGATCCTCAAGGTCGTCACGACCAACATCTGCGGGTCCGACCAGCACATGGTGCGAGGGAGGACCACGGCGCCGGCGGGTCTCGTCCTCGGGCATGAGATCACCGGTGAGGTCGTCGAAGTCGGCCGGGATGTCGAATTCGTCGCCGTCGGAGACGTCTGCTCCGTCCCCTTCAACATCTCGTGCGGCCGCTGCCGGATGTGCAAGGAAGGCCACACGGGCGTCTGCCTCAACGTCAACCCCGACAGGCCTGGTTCGGCCTACGGCTACGTCGACATGGGCGGCTGGGTCGGCGGACAGGCCGAGTACGTCATGGTGCCCTACGCCGACTGGAACCTCCTGCGTTTTCCTGATCGTGACCAGGCGCTCGAGAAGATCCTCGATCTCACCATGCTCTCGGACATCTTCCCGACCGGCTACCACGGCGCGGTCAGTGCGGGCGTGCGGCCCGGTTCGACCGTGTACGTGGCGGGAGCGGGTCCGGTGGGGCTCGCTGCGGCTCATTCCGCGCAGTTCCTCGGAGCCTCCGTGGTGGTCGTCGGAGACCTCAACAAGGCCCGGCTCGACCAGGCGCGCAGTTTCGGGTGCGAGGTCGTCGACCTAACGGCCGATGCGACGCTTCCCGAACAGCTCGATCAGATCATCGGCGAGTCGGAAGTGGACGCCGCGATCGACGCGGTCGGATTCGAGGCCCGTGGGCACGGACCCGATGCGGAAGAGGCGCCGGCGACGGTCCTCAACTCGATCATGGAGGTGACCCGTGCTGCCGGGAGCCTGGGGATCCCCGGGCTCTACGTGACCGGCGATCCGGGTGCCGCCGACGCGTCGGCCAGGCAGGGCTCCCTGTCGCTGCGCATCGGGCTCGGGTGGGCCAAGTCGCTGTCGTTCACCACCGGGCAGTGCCCAGTGATGCGGTACCACCGCGGTCTCATGAACGCGATCCTCCACGACAAGGTCTCCATCGCCCGTGCCGTCAACGCGACGGCGATCTCCCTCGACGAGGCACCGCGCGGGTACGCGGAATTCGACAGCGGAGTCGCGCAGAAGTTCGTCATCGACCCGCACGGCACGGTGGGCACCACTGTCGCTTCCCGCGGATGACCCGCCGGGCACCGAAGGAGAATGCTGTGTCCGTATCTGCCCGGAGGGCCGCCGGAAACGCCCGCGACGCGGGCAACGACCTACTGCGCCGGCAGCTCGTGCAGGCCAATCACATCCTGGCCCAACACGGGATCGTCGATGGGTGGGGGCATGTCAGCGTGCGCTCGGACGAGCGCGACGACCGGTTCCTCGTCGCCCGTTCGGTGGCACCCGCCACCGTCCGGCCGGCGGACGTCCTCGAGCTCGACGTCGCGACGGGGGAGACCGTCGGCGAAGGCCGCAGCTACCTGGAACGCCACATCCACGCCGGCATCTACCGTGCGCGCCCCGATGTCCGAGCGGTCGTGCACAACCATGCGCCGGCGCTCATCCCCTTCGGAGTCACCGGAACCCCGCTGCGGCCCGTTTCCCACGTTGCCGCGTTCCTCGGCGAGCACGTTCCCACCTTCGAAATCCGCGACACCGCGGGGCCGGCGAGCTCGATGCTCGTGGACAGCCCGGAACTGGGCGACGCGCTGGCCGCGTCCCTCGCGGATGCGACGGTCGTTCTCATGCGCGGGCACGGTGCCTCGGTCGCGGCGACTTCCCTTCCCCACGTCGTCTACCGCTCGGTGTACGCGGTCCAGAACGCTCACCTCCAGGCGGAGGCCATGCGGCTCGGGTCCGTGACCTACCTCAGCTCCGAAGAGGCGAAGCTTGCCGCGGAGACGGTCGACAGCGGGGTCGACCGCGTCTGGAATCTCTGGGCCGGCTCGGTCAGCAAGGCAAACCCCGGATGGGGTGCCGGCTAGCCCCTGGCTCCGGCAATGACGCAGTTCCCCACCGTTCTAGTCAGAGGCACCTCTGCACGTCCAAAGGAGGACGCAGTGGCCTTTCACCTGGTCGCCATAGCGCTGTTGGTCCTGGTGTTCCTGGTCGGCACGACGACCAAGGTCAACATCGGTGTGCTCGCACTAGTCGCGGCCCTTCTCCTCGGCACCCTGATGCACGGCGAGAGTCCGGCCGACGTTCTGGCGGGATTCCCCGGCGATCTGTTCCTGCTGGTTTTCGGTGTCACGTACCTGTTCGGCATCGCGACCGTGAACGGCACGATGGAACTGCTCGTCCAGTGGCTGGTGCGGGTCGTCGGTGGTCGCCGAAGGGCGGTGCCGCCGGCGCTGTTCGTCGTCACATTCGCCGCGGTGTCTCTGGGCGCGATTCTGCCTGCGCTCTCAGCCGTCATCGGTGGTCTCTCGCTCGGGCTGGCCCACCGGCTCGGCATCAAGCCGATTCTTAACGCCCTCATGGTGCTCTTCGGCGGCATCGCGGGAAGCTTTTCACCCATCACCCTCTTGGGCACCATCGTGAACTCGACCCTGGCGCGCAACGGGATCGCGATCTCAGCCGTCGGTCTCTACCTCACAACGGCCGCGTTCTCGTGCGTGCTGGCCGTGGTCGCCTACCTCGCTTACGACGGGCCGTGGGCAAGGCGCCGTCTGGTGGTTGCGGCGGGAGGCGGTCCGGGCGCTGCCGCTCAGGCGGCGCCGGTGAGCGGCGAGGTGCCCTTGGACGAGAAGCCGACGGCACTCACCCTGACTCCGGCGAGGCGGACCACCTTGCTCGGCATCGCCGCCCTCGTCGTCGGGCTCCTCGGCTTCGGACTCGACGTCGGGATGCTCGCGATCGTCATCGCCACGGTGCTGCAGCTCGCGCATCAGTCCGCCAACAAGGACGCGTTCGGGCAGATCAGCTGGTCGGTGCTCGTGATGATCTGCGGCGTGGTGACCTACATCGACCTGCTCAGCAAGGCCGGGACCATCAAGGCCACCGGGGAGTTCCTGGGCTCGCTCGGGTCGCCGGTGCTCGCCGCGTTCCTGCTGTGCCTGATCAGCGCCGCGTTCTCGGCAGTCGGTTCCAGCGCGGCCATCATCACCGCGGCGATCTCGCTGATCCTCCCGCTCCTCGCCGGCGGAGCCGTGGGCTCGCTCGGGTTCGCGGCGGCGATCGCGATCTCCGCGACCACAGTCGACATCTGCCCGGTGTCGTCGTCGAGCGCACTGGTCGTCGCCAGCGCACCGGCGGAACTCCGGGAGTCGGTCTACAAAGGACTGATGCGGTGGTCGCTCGCGTTGGTCGTGGTCGCTCCCGTGGTGTCGACGGCTGTCCTGGTACTGCCCGGCTGGCTGTGAGCGCAGTTCCTTCACGTTCCTGAGAGGAAATCGGATCATGTACATCGTTACGGCGAACACCCCGCTGTATCCGGGTGAGATGGCCGGCCGGCCGGTTCGGCCCGGTTCGGAGAGGAGCACGAAATGACTGCACAGATGAGCCGGGCCGACCAGCTTCGCGAAGCACGGCACCCGGTGTACAACGACCGCAAGCTGCACCTGGGGACCTTCTCGTCGAACCTGTCGGGCGGGTGTGCCATCACCACTGTCGACGGTGTTCTCGAAGCGACCTGGGACCAGACGCTGTCCCTGGCCAAGATGGGCGACCAGATGGAGTTCGAAGCCCTGGTGCCGGTCGGGCGCTGGCGCGGTTTCGGCGGCGAGACGAACTTCAACGGGGCGGGATTCGAGTGTTTCACCTGGGCCGCGGGGTTGAGCAGCGTCACGGAAGACGCCGGCCTGTTCGTGACCTCGCACGTCCCGACGATCCACCCGGTGATGGCGGCGAAACAGGCGACGACGATCGACCACATCTCGGGTGGGCGCCTCGCCTTGAACATCGTCACCGGCTGGCACGCGCCGGAGATCGAGATGTTCGGCGCCAAGCAGTTGCCGCACGACGAGCGCTACTATGTCGCCCAGGAGTGGGTTGACGTCATCCGTCTGCTGTGGACCTCCGAGGAACCCGTCGACTTCGACGGCAAGTACTTCCACATCACCGACGCCGTCCTCGCGCCTCGTCCGGTTCAGTCGCCGCACCCGGTGCTCATGAACGCCGGGGGATCCGGAGCCGGACGGCACTTCGGCGCCCGCAACTGCGATGTGGTGTTCGTGGTGACGGACATCGCGCAGCAGAGTCCCGAAGGCATGAAGGCCAAGGTTGATGAGTTCAAGAGGCTGGCCCGCGAGGAGTACGGCCGCGAGATCCAGGTATGGACCAACGCATACGTCGTCCAGGAGGACACCGAGGCGCAGGCCAAGCAGTTCCTCGACTACTACGTGAACCAGAAGGGTGACTGGGCCGCTGCGGAAAACCTCACCTCGAGCATGGGGATGAACTCCCAGTCGATCTCCCCGGAGACACTGCAGGCGATGAAGTACCACTTCATCGCGGGCTGGGCCGGATACCCGATCGTCGGCACCAAGGAACAGGTTGCCGACACGCTGATCGCGCTGGCCGGCACCGGCCTCGACGGCGTCCTGCTGTCGTGGCCCCGCTACGTGCAGGACATGGCCCGGTTCCAGGCGGAAACCTATCCGCTGCTCGAGCAGGCAGGAGTTCGCTGATGGTCATCGGAACGACCGAGTCGAACCGCACCCGGGTACACGAACTTCTCTCCGCCGACTGGCGCCTCCTCGTCGGTGGTCGCCTCGTCGAGGCGCCCGGACACCGGACCTTCGAGGTGACGAGCCCTATCGACGGGAAGATGATCGCGACAGTTCCCGACGCGGACGCCGAACTGGTCGATGACGCTGTCGCCCACGCCGAATCGGCGTTTCCCGCGTGGCGCGACCTCGATGTCCTCGAGCGGGCAGCACGCGTCCGCGAACTCGCGGACGTCGTGGAAGCGAACATCGACGACCTCGCGCTGCTCGACGCCGTCGACGGTGGCGCGCCGATGGCCGTGATGGCAGGCGACGTCCACATGGCCGCGGGCCTATGCCGCTACTTCGCCGGCCTGGCCCTGGAAATGAAGGGCTTCTCGCTCCCGACGGGGGACCTGCACTTCACCGTCCGCCAGCCTTACGGCGTGGTCGCGAAGATCGTCCCCTTCAACCACCCGATCCTGTTCGCGATCAGCAAGCTCGCAGCGCCGCTCGTCGCCGGCAACTGCGTGATCCTCAAGCCGGCGGAAGCGACGCCGCTCTCGGCGTTGCATCTCGCGCGGCTGATCCAGCACGTGTTTCCGCCAGGCGTCGTGCAGATTGTGGTGGGCGACGGGCCGGCCGTTCCCCGATCATTGGTGCGGCACCCCGGAGTCGCCCGGATCGGGTTCACGGGCAGTGAGACGACGGGCCGCAGCATCATGCGGGACGCGGCTCAGACCGGCGTGAAGGAGGTCAGCCTCGAACTGGGCGGGAAGAACGCCCTGATCGCGTATCCCGACGCGGATCCCGTCGAGGTGGCCCACGGTGCCGTCCAGGGGATGAACTTCACCTGGTCCGGGCAGTCCTGCGGGTCCACCTCGCGGCTGCTCGTGCATGAGTCGATCGCCGACGCAGTCGTCGCCGGTATGGTCGAGCGTCTGAAGGACCACGTGATCGGCTCCCCGCTGGATCCCGTTAGCGACCAGGGCCCACTCGTCAGCCGTGAGCAGCACGAGAAGGTCTTGCGGTACATCACCGGTGCGATCGAGAAGGGCGCCGTTGTCGTCACGGGAGGCGGTCGTCCTGCCGGTCTTGACATCGGCAATTACCTCGAGCCGACCATTCTCGACCACGTCGATGCCACCTGGCAGGTCGCGACGGAGGAGATCTTCGGCCCAGTCCTCTCCGTCATCCGCTGGAGCGACGAAGAGGACCCGGTCGCGATCGCCAACTCCGTCCGGTACGGCCTCACCGGCAGCGTGTACACGAACGACGTCCGGCGTGCATTGCGAGTCGCCCAGCGTCTGGACGCCGGATACGTCTGGATCAACGAGACGGGCAAGCACTTCCTCGGAATGCCGTTCGGTGGGTTCAAGGCGTCCGGTCTCGGAAGGGAGGAGTCGATCGACGAACTGTTGAGCTACACAGAGGTCAAGTCGATCAACGTGAAGCTGTGATCTCCGGGTCTGACTCGGCCCGCGTGATCCGACGCGCGGGCCGGGCCGGAGTCTCGGAGGACGGCACATCACGCACGACAAGGCCGGCGTGCAGATCAGGAATCGGACGAAGTGGCGGGGGTTCATGGTACGGGCAGAGCGGTCTATGACTGAAGCGGGTAACCGCTCCACGACTTACCGCGACAAGAACAGCACCGCGGACCGGGCGCTCGATATCCTCGGCATGTTCGCCACGGAGAGGTTGAGGATCCGTAGTGCTGACGTCGCCGGCGAACTCGGCGTCGCGAGGTCGACCGCCTACCGCTACTTGTCGACCCTCCATCGCGCCGGCTACCTCGAGGACGATCCTCAGGGCGGCTTTCGTCTAGGTCAGAAAGTGTTCGAGCTTGCCCGGCTGGCTCGTTCGTCCTACGGTCTGTCGGCGGTCGCGTTGCCGATCATGGAGCGGATCGCCGCCGAGATCGGGGAAACGGTGCTCCTCACGCGGAGGTCAGGTGCGCAGGTGGTCTGTCTCGAGAAGGCGGAACCGCCGGAAAATCGCGTCCGGCTGTCCTACCAGCGGGGAACCGTTCTGCCCCTGAATGCGGGGGCTTCGGCGTGGGTACTCATCGCGTGGGAACCGCCGGACGAGTGCGAGCGCCTGCTCGCTGAGCACCCCTTCACCGAGCTCACGTCGGCCTCTGTGGTCTCCCCGAGCGACGTGGCCGCCCGGCTTGGCGACATCAGGAACGCCGGTTTCGCGGTCACCCGAGGTGAACTCGACCCCGACGCGATCGGCATCGCCGCGCCGATCCGAGATGACCAGGGCAAGGTCGTCGCCGGGCTGAGCGTCGTCTCCATCAACCGCCGGGTGCCGGCGGACCGCGAAACCGAGCTCGTCGAGGCGGTCCTCAAGTCGGCGGGCGAGCTGTCGACCCGGATCGCGCTCGTCGCCAACTGACAGTTTCCCGGGCTGTTCAAGCGGGGAAGCACGATTAACGCCGCGAGACTGGCCCGGCGCCCGGAACCAGCCCACGCATGGCGGCCTTCCGCCATCCTCTTCGCCTGGGAGCTCACATGACTACCACCGTTGTCGTCGGAAACCCGAAGCCGGCCTCGCGCACACTCGTCGCCGCCCGGCAGCTCGCCGAGGCGCTCACCGGGCGCCCGGTCGACCACGTGCTCGACCTGGCACTCGTGCCGGTGGACGAGGAGTCGGCCGAGGCCGCTGTCCGGACCGTTGCGCGGTCATCGGTCGTCGTGGTCGCGAGCCCCACGGTCGGCGGGACCTACACGGGATTGTTGAAACTCTTCCTGGACCGGTTCGCCGACGGACCGGGACTACAGGGAGTGGTGGTGGTTCCGCTCATGGTCGGTGCCGGGTTGGCGCATGCGATGGCTCCCGAACTCCTGCTCAAGCCCGTGCTGGCGGAACTGGGCGCCACATGCGAGTTCCCGGGTCTCTACCTCCCCGAGAATACCGTCGACGACTCCGTGGCGCTCAAGTCATACGCGCGACGATGGGCTCCGGTAACCGCCAGGCTCGCCGCTGCCCGGGCTAGCGGCGAAGTGGCGCCGACCGGGCCGATCGCGCCCCCGTTCACGCCCGCCGAAACCGCGGACGGCCGCGCATTGCGGGACGCGTTCGGCTGCTTCCCGAGTGGCGTCGCGGCAGTGTGCGCCCTGGTCGACGGCAAGCCGACCGGCATGGCGGTCAGTTCCTTCACCTCGGTATCCCTCGACCCGCCTCTGGTCTCCGTGTGCGTCGACAACGGATCGAGCACCTGGCCTCGGCTGCGCGACGCCGGACGGGTGGGCGTGAGCGTGCTCGGTGAGGCGCACGAGTCGGCGTGCCGGTCGTTGTCGGCGAAAACCGGGGATCGCTTCGCCGGGCTTTCTCTCCACACTACTGATGCGGGTGCCGTTTTGATCACGGGAGCGACCGCGTGGCTGGACTGCACGATCGAGGACGAGATTCCCGCCGGTGACCACCACATTGTTCTTCTGCGGATCATCGGTCTCCGCACCGGTCCGGAGACCCGGCCGTTGGTGTTCCACCGGTCGCGCTTTCCACGTCTGGTCGAGGTGCCCGCTGCAGAGCCTGCCTCGCGTTGATTCTGATGTGCTCCGTTCCGTAGTCGCAGTTGAGCTCGACTTGGTCCTAATCGGTGACGATCTCAACGGGCGGCCACGGTGTTGGCCGGAACCGCGGATCGCTCGGACACCCATGGCTCAACGCCGTAGTCAGAGGCTCACCGAACACCGTGATGCTTCACCTCACGTGACAGACATCGAAGCCATCCCTGTCACCCAAGCAGAGCCACCACGGCTCACAGCTGGTCCCCGGACCCGCTGAGCTGGCGAAGGACAACGATCACCAGGGATCGACGTCCATCGGACTGCCCGGCCGGCTCGGGGAGAGCTGCGGCGGGTCGAAGTCGCCGCGATCGAGCTTCGCCCAGTCCTCGGGTGTCGGGTCCTTGTACATTCACGGCCGCCAGATCGAAGCTTTCTACTGGCTTTCGTTCACCTTCCCGTTCGACTTCACCGGCCAGCCCGCGGCGACCATCCCAGCCGGCTTCACTGGCGAAGGACCGGAGGGCAACGCTTGGTGCGCCAGTGCCACGCGCCGCCAGCCCGCCCTCTTCCGCGATGCGCTTCGCCTCGGCGGAGACGATGCCCTGCTGCAGCCACAGCGCCTTCGCGCCGATGGCGACGGCGTCGGCCGCGATGCCCGGGGCCTCGGCGGCCGGGCGGAAGACGTCGACGAGGTCCACCGGCTCCGGGATGTCCTTGAGGAAGCGGTAGACCTTCTCGCCGAGCAGTTCCGTGGCCGACGGGTGCACGGGGATGATGCGGAAACCGTGGGCCTGCAGCGTGGCGGGAACCCCGTGCGCGGCCTTCGCCGAGTCGCGGCTCAGGCCCACGACAGCGATCGTCGTGGCGTTCGCGAGGATTTGTTCGGGTTGCAAGCCCGGTAAACGTCGCCAGGCGAACGGTGGATTCCGCGTCAGCCGATCTTCGAGCCGTACATCTCACCGAGGTTGTCGGCGATGAGCTCGATGCGCGCGCCGGCGGCGTGCTGCTCGGCAGCCGCCCGACAGACCTGCTCGACGTGGACCTTCGGCTCGCGGGCTGCACTCTGCATGTCAACGGCACGCTCGCCGCGACCGGCGCGGGCGGCGCGGTGCTGGGTTCGCCGGTGAACGCGCTCGTGTGGCTGGCCAACACTGTCGGCCCGCTCGGCGTGACGCTCAAGCCGGGGCACGTGGTGCTTCCGGGGTCGATGACCCGCGCGTCTCCGGTGGGGCCGGGGGACACGGTCGTCGCGAACGTGGCCGGACTGGGCAGTGTGACCGCGGTGTTCGCGGCGGAGGAGGACGCGTGCTGACCGACGCGATGCTCACGGCTCCGGTCGTCGCTGGGATGCGGGCCCAACCGGTGCTTGTCTTCCGGCTGCGGCACGGCGCCGTGGGTCCCGGCGCTACCGCGTTCGAAGCCGTCTCCCGGGTCTACGGCGGCGTCGCGCGCTCGGCGACGGTGTCGTCACGGCTGTGCGTCTCGGCCCGGTCGGGGTGCCGCCGGAGGGGCTCGACCTCACTCTGGAAGCCGTGCTGCTCGAAGTCGACGGCCAGATCGTCGACACGGCCACGGGCGCCGCCGTGGGCCATCAGGCGCTCGCCGGCCTCGGCGACGTCGAGGGAGGCCTGCTCGTGGTGACCGACGGCCTCACCGAACCCGTCGGCGTGCGTACCGGCTCCCGCGTGGCGGCGGACTTCGCTCACCTCGACGTGGTCATGCTATAGGCGCTGCGCTCACCGCGGACAACGCGCGTGCGGGCGTTTCTCGTGCCCGATCGACACTTACGGGCATTTTCGCATTACGGGGGTGCTCGCCGTCACTCACAAGCGTCAGTTCTTCCTTGTTTCGCACGAAAGAACACTCCTTCGGGGCGTGAACAGGAACTCGGATCCATAGCGACGGAATACGTCGAGCGGGTGATCCGGGCGGCGGTCCTTGACAGATTCCGTTGCGAAGCTTGGAATCGGGTGAGCACGAGGTCTGAGCCTCGACGAGTCGCGACCCGCCTTCCGGGGCTCGCGAACCACCACTTCCACCCTTCAGGGGGCTCGATGTCACGCGCCGAAGAATATCCCGAGGTCGCACCCCGAAGAGCCGTTGCTCCTACGAAGTGTCCATATAGGACGGATGAAGTGCGGATTCCCGTGGAGGTGCACGAGGCCGTCGAAGCTCCCGGAGCGTGGCCGGTCCTCGGTCACATCGTCCCGGTGCTGCGCAAACCTCTGGAGTTCCTTCCCGCGCTGGCTCGCTACGGCGACGTCGTCAAGGTGCGATTCGGCAACTTCCCCGTCTACGTCATCGCCGACCCCGACGCCACTCGCGACGTGCTGGTACCGGGCGACCTCGAGTACAAGCGAGGCCTCTGTTTCGAACGGTTGAAACCCGGCCTGGGCGAAGGGATCGCGACCGCGTCAGGCGACGAGCACCGGCGGCTGCGCAAGCTGCTCCAGCCGGTCTTCAGCCGCGAGCGCCTCGTGGAGTACTCGTCGATCATGCGCACCGCGGCCGAAGAAGCGGCGGATTCCTGGCAGGACGGCGCAACGCTGGCGGCCGACGAGGTCATGAACGACCTGGCCCTGACCGCGTTGACCCGCAGCCTGTTCAAGTTCACCGCCAACGCCGAGACGGCCGACGCGATCAAACACGGCATGCGGCTGCTGACCCACAGCCTGCTCAAACGCATCGTCCTGCCACCGGCGTGGGAAAAGGTTCCCACTCCCGGCAACATCCGCTTCACCCGTGCCATGAACCGGATGAATCGCTCGATCGACGAGGTCGTCTCCGCCTATCGCGCGGCGAGGCAGGACCGCGGCGACGTGCTATCCGCGTTGCTCGCGGTGCGCGACGAAGACGGCAATGGCTTGTCCGACGAGGAGCTCCACGCGCAGGTGATGACGTTGGCACTCACCGGCGTCGAGGCACCCGGGGCGACGCTGGGCTGGGTGCTGTACGAGATCGGCCGCAACCCCGAGGTGGCCGCGCGCGTGCACGCCGAGCTCGATGAGGTCCTCGCCGGCCGCGCGCCGGAGTATGACGACCTGCCCGCGCTGGAGTACCTCGGCCGCGTGATCGACGAGGTACTCAGGCTGCACACGCCGCTTTTGTTCTCGCGGCGCACGTTGACCGAGGTTCGCGCCGGCCGGTCCACCATCCCGGCCGACGCGGAGCTCATCTACAGCCCGTACCTGCTGCACCACGACGCCCGCTGGTTCCCGGACCCGCTGCGCTTCGACCCCGACCGCTGGCTTCCGGAGAACGCGCAGCGGATTCCGAAGGGCGCCTACATCCCGTTCGCCGCGGGCTCGTACCAGTGCATCGGCAAGGTGTTCGCGACGATGGAGCTCACGATGATCGCCTCGGTGATCTGCTCGCGCTGGAACCTGAGTCTGGCGCAGGGCACGGAAGTCCGCGAGGTGGCCAGCGCGCTGATCCGCCCGGACAAGCTGCCGATGATCTTCAGCCGGCGCACGCTCCCGGCTTCGGTGTGAATGCCATGGGAACCTACGAAATGCCGGATCTGCGGCTGCCGTTCGAAACTGCCAGTCATCCCGACGCATCGCACGTTCAGGAGCTCACCGAGGCCTGGTGCCGCAAGTTCGGCCTGCTGCGTTCGCCGGAGGTGGCGGCGAAGTTCCGGGCCCTTGGTTACGGCCGCATCATGGCCACGCTCACCCCCTGGGCCTCGCTCGAGGGTCTCGCGCTGATCACCGACTGGAACAGCTTCTTTTTCGTCACCGACGACCAGCAGAACATCGGTGTGACGACCGGCCGCGCCGAGCGTTACGAGGGTCTCGTGGCGAGCATGCGGCGCATCATCGGCGGTGACGAGCGGGCGACGGTGCACGAGGACCATCCGCTTGTCGCGGCGCTGCGGGATCTGCTCGAGCGCACGGTTGCCGGTCGACCGGGTTACTGGACAACGCGGTTGCGTCATAACCTGGACCGGTGGCTCACGGGGCACCTGGCCGAGAACGCCTATCGGCTGTCGGGGACCGTGCCGACCGTCGAGGACTACATCTCGGTGCGCCGCGACGCGTCCACAGTACTGCCCACTGTAGACCTCGTGGAGCTGGTCGAAGGCGCGACGGTGCCGGACGTGCTGTACCGGACGCCGCACTACCAGACCCTGGTGCTGGGCACGGCCGACATCATGTGCTGGATCAACGACATCCACTCGCTGCACATGGAGCAGGGCGATCCGATCAACCTCGTCACGGTGCTGGACCACCACGAGCATCTGGGCGTGCAGGGCGCGATCGACGCCGTGGCCGCGCGGATAGCGTCCCGTGTGGACGATCACCTCACGGCGGCCCGGGAGCTGCCGGAAGTCATGGCGGCGCTGGAAATCGAGGCGCCGGAGCTTGTGCTGCGGTGCGTGCGTGACCAGCAGTCGTGGGCGGCCGGCATGGAGGCCTGGGACCGTACCGGCACCATCCGATTCTCGCCCTCCGAGGCTTCTCCCGATGGCGCGAAGGCGTCCTATGTGGAGGACCTGCTCGACTGGCCAACCACGGCCTGACTTCGACTCGACATTCCTCTTTGGAGCGTTCCATGACCATGCTCCTGGCTCGCCAGGCTCCCACCGCGCCGGGTGGTCTCCCGTTGCTCGGGCACACGCTTTCACTACTGCGCCGCGACCGCGTCGGTTATCTCACGTCGTTGCAGCCCGCCGGTGACATCGTGCGGATCCGGATCGGCACGAGGCCGTTCCTCGTGCTGAACTCGCCGGAGCTCGTGCGTGCCGTGATGGTGGAGGAGGCGAAGAGCTTCGACCGCGGGCGCATCTTCCAGAAGGCGCGCCCGTATGTCGGCGACGGATTGTTCACCGCCGAAGGCACCGAGCATCTTCGACAGCGCCGGATGGTGCAGCCGGCGTTCCATCGGGAACAGATCCAGCGCAGCATCCGCATCATGAGCGACGTCGTCCGTGAGCAGGCGGCGACGTGGCGGCCCGGCGAGACCGTCGCGATGGACCGCGAGATGCACGTGATGGCGAGCGAGATCATCGGCCAGACCATGTTTCTCGCCCCGGAGGCGCGGGAGGTGGTGCAGCTGGCCCGGGACCAGCTGCCGGCCCTGCTGCAGGGGCTGGGCCAGCGCACGCTGTTGCCCGACTTCTTCGCGCGCGTGCCAACCCCGGTCGGCCGACGCTTCGACGCCGCCTGCGCCGACCTGCGTGACGCCGCCGCGCGCCTCGTCGCCGTCTACCGCAGGGACCACGGCGACCTCGGCGACTTCGTGTCCCTGCTCCTGGGCGCGCACGACGCCCGGACCGGCACGACGCTGACCGACACGCAGATCCGCGACCAGATCATGACGCTGCTGATCGCCGGCATCGAGACGCCGGCGACGCTGATGACGTGGGCGATGTACGAGATCGCGCGCGACCCCTCGCTCAGGCAACGGCTCGAAGTGGAGGTCGACGAGGTTGTCGACGGGCGCGACATCGAGGCGGCGAATCTGCCCGCGTTGACACTCACCGAGGCTGTTGTGCAGGAAAACCTGCGGCTGCACCACCCACTGTGGATTCTCATGCGCCGCGCGGTCAAACCCGTCACTCTCGGCGGCGTGACCATCGAGCCGGGCAGTGAGGTGCTCTACAGTCCCGCGGCTTTGCAGCGCGACCCGGAGATCTTCGCCGATCCGTTGCGGTTCAACCCCGACCGTTGGCTTGGTGACGCGTCGACCGAACGGATGCGGCGGGCGTTCATGCCGTTCGGGCTCGGCAACCGGCAATGCATCGGCGACGCGTTTTCCGGGGTCCAGATGAAGATCACCATCGCCGGCATCGTCGCGGGCCGCCGGCTGGACCTGCTCGCCGGTTTCCGCCCGAAGACCGTGATCTCCAGCATCGTGCACCTCGACCGGCTGCCGATGACCGTCCACACGCGGGGGAAACACTGATGCTCGAGGGCAAGTCTGTGATCGTGACCGGTGCCGGCTCCGGCATCGGCCGCAGTACCGCTCTGGTGCTGGCCGGGTACGGCGCGCGGTTGCTGCTCGCCGACATCGACCACGGCACGTGCCGGGAGACGGCCGACTTGGTCGTGGCACAGGGCGGCACGGCTACCGCGGTGAAGGCCGATGTGGCCCTTGAGGACGATGTCGAAGCGATGGTGGCGGCCGCGGTAGCGGCTTACGGCCGGCTCGATGGGGCGTTCAACAACGCCGGTGTCGACGGTGCTTTCGAGTCCGTCGCCGAGTCCACTCGGGACAACTGGCACCGGGTGATGTCGGTGAACCTCGAAGGCGTGTGGCTCTGCATGCGGGCCGAGATCCGCCGGATGCTGGGCGCCGGCGGAGGGTCCATTGTGAACACGTCGTCGACTGGCGGTTTGGTCGGGATGGGCATCGGCCTGTCCGCTTACGTGGCGGCCAAGCACGGCGTCGTCGGCCTGACGCGCGCCGCCGCTCTCGAATACGCGACACAGGGGATCCGCGTCAATGCCGTCTGCCCGGGCACCGTGCGCACCGGCATGTACGAGCAGGTGGTGGCCACCGGGGTAGTCACGGAGGAGCAGATCGCGGCGATGCAGCCGATCAACCGGGCCGCACAGCCGGAGGAGATCGCCGAGGCGGTGGCGTGGATGCTGTCGGACCGCGCGTCTTTCGTGACCGGGCAGGCGTGGGCTGTCGACGGTGGGCTGGTGGCGCAGTGAGCTAGGGCGTGTCTGATGATGCCTTGGTCCAGCGGATCACGGCATGGAGAACGATCGCGGATCGGTAAACGATGGCGAGCTTGCCGTAGCGAGTGGCCAGGTCACGCCATTGATTGAGCAGCTTGAAGCGGCGTTCGATCACGTTGCGGCCCCGGTAATCGAGCGAGTCGAACGCGGGCGGGCGACCACCACGGGGACCCGACGTTCGTAGAGGCGGGTCATGCGGTTCGTGCGGGGATGCGGTGTTCGACGTGCATGGAGTTGTGCACGTTCGAGGCGAGTTCCCGGAGGCGTTTGTACTCGGGTCCAGCCACCTTGAACAGACCGAGGAGATACGACGTCATGTCCGGTGACGGCCTGCGTGATCCGGCTTCCCAGTGGCTGATGTTGGCCGGTGGGACGTCTACCCGGTCCGCCTGTTCACGGAGGCCGAACTTCGCTCGCATTCGGGCCCGGTGAAGTTCGGCGCCGAGCGCGAAGGCGGCGGGTGGGGTCGCGCGGGAACGGATCTTCACTGGGAGTCTTCCTGAGATAGATCGGCGAGGGCGTGGTGAATCGGCGGACGAGCTCTGCGGCGCGTCAGCGTCGCCTGCGGGGCGCACGGCGCGATCCGTGACGGTCGGCGGTCCCGGATCGTCGCGGCGTGGCCGGTCGAGCCTCGGCCACTTCGGGAACAGGAGGCCGCGTGCCGTCACCGTTGAGATCCGATCGAGGTTCGTCGGTGTCGTCCGGTGCCGGCAGCTGGATCGGGTGTTCGTTGACCACGCCGGTTTCGAGGTCGCCGGCGTAGCTTTGCAGGATCTCGGCCGTATCGGCCAGTTGCTCGGATACTCGACGAATAGTGTCCACTGTGGAGTTTCCGTTGATCAAAGCGTCGGTGAGCTGAAGCGCTTGCAGGCAGGTCCGGTTGAGCGCCGCTGCTGCGTGTTCGGTGCTGAGGTCCATGGGGTCGTCCCGGCGTGCTGGTCGTGGTTGGGGTGGTGATGTGCGGTCGAGGTTTCGCAGTCCCTTGAGGACGCGGTCGAGGAAGTCGAGATATGGGTCTTCGACGAGGTCGAGGTCGGCGGCTGTCGGCCAAACAGGGGTTGCGCCCGGGTGAGGTGACGTGCCCCGCGACTCTCGTGGGTGGCGTGCCATCCTCACCCAACTCTCCGTGTTACCCCGCGGCGGTGACAGTGCGCCGTGCGGGCTGGAAGATCGGTTACGTTCCAGGAGTCGGCGCCGGCAAATCGCCGACCGGCCGGCTCGAGTGTGGCGTCGGCTGAAGTCCCCTCCTGCGTCCTGGTTTCTGCCCAGTCGCCGGTGGCGTATGGAGGGGACTGCCCACCGGGGCGTCATTTCGGGACCTGCGGCAAGCGGTCGAACGCACTGGTGTAGCTGCGCCCGACGACCTCGGCCATCGAGATCTCCAGCGCCCGGCACGTGATGGCCAAGGCGACGACCGGGACGGCCCGGAGGCCGTGTTCCCAGTTCGCGACCCGTTCGGGCGAGTACTCCACACCGCAGCGTTCGATCAGCTGCTGCCGGGTCCACCCGCGCTCGGAGCGGGCGAGGTGAAGTTCCGCCCCGATTCCGGCCAGAAACGTCTTCGATGCTTCGGTGAAGCTGTGACCACGGGGATCCGTCCCGGCCGCGGGCCGGGCCGGGCGCGCCGGTGCCTCACCTGCGAGCGCGCCGAGACCGTGCTCGATGAATCGCCGGACCCACCGGCGGACGGTGGAGGTGGAGACTCCGGCACGCGCGGCGCCTTCGGTGAACGGCTGGCCCGAAAACCAACTCTGCACCGCGGCGACGCGGACCCGAACGACCGGATCGGCATGCCGCGATTCCCGTGCCAGGGCTTCGCGCTGTCCGGAGCTGAGGGAGGGGCGTGGCTTCACCGTGCTGCCACCGGCGACAAGGGTTGCCACCCCATCAGCTGAGCGAGGACTCGCTCGACATCGAACAAGTCTGCCCTCAGCTGCGTGTAGGCGGCGAACTGCGTCTCGGCCGGGACGGTGGCCCAGGCCGAACGCCACACCGCGATCCGGTCCAACGCCTCGGTCAACAGCTCAGTGGCCGGGTCCTCGACGGCCAGCCTTCGCGCCGCGGTGATCAGCACGCGATGGTTGAGGCGAAACTCGCGCAGACTGGCGCCACGGTCGAGGTGTGGTGGTTGCAGCATCGGAAGGTCGACGAGTGCGTGGCGGGCGCGGTCGACAACGGCTCGGCGGCACAAACGCTGCGCCCACCTCATCCGCGGTGGCTCTTGGCGACATAGCAGCCGTTGGGGCGAAAGGTGCGATCGATGCCCCGGTGGAAGCCGACTGCGCAAGCCACTCCGAGAAGAGGACGCTGGTGCCGCTCGCCGCATTCGGTGTCTTGAGCCTCGCCACGGTCGTGTTCGTGCACGAACTGGCCGAGTTTTCGTCATCGGCAACGGCGTCCGAGCCGGGCGGCTGCGGCCCCTGCGGGGCATCACGGCACCCGAACCGGTTTCGGCGCAGCAGATTCCGGCCGGGGGGAAGTCCGAGGAGGACGGATGCTCGTGCTGTGCTCCGCAGCAGGTCTTCCCCGCGCTTCAGCCCGAGATGCCCGCCCTCAGCCCGAATCGGCGCGACTTGCCGCCCAGCTGAACCCCGCCCCTTGGATGGCTGTGCTGTTTTGCGGTTGACCTTCGAGTCGGCTGGAAGGTTTACGGTCGTGAGGTGACGACGTTGCGGATCTCCCAGCTGGCAGAGCGAGTCGGCGTGAAGCCGACGACGTTGCGGTTCTACGAACAGGCTGGGCTGCTTCCCGCACGCCGGTCGGAGTCGGGTATCGGCTTTACGACGAGGAGTCGGTGGAGCGCCTGGAGTTCATCGCCACCGGCAAGCACCTCGGGCTGCCGCTGGAGGAGATCCGTGACCTGCTGGGTGTGTGGGAGGACGGGTTGTGCACCGACGTGCGCACGGCTGCGGCCGATGCTCCTTGCTCGCCTCGGCGAGGCCCAGCAGCGCGCCGCCGAGCTGGAGGCGTTCACCGATCGCCTGCGCGAGGCACTGAACGAGATCGACGGTCCGCCGCGCCCGGGCCGGTGCGACCCGGGCTGCGGATTCCTGCACCAGAAGCCGCCGGTAGCGGAGCCGGCGCCGGTGCCCGTTGAGTTCAACGTGCGTCGGCCGGCGGAAGAGCCGGAGTCCGCGCCGATCGCATGCCTGCTGACGGGCGGAGAACAAGCTGAGCGCATCGGGCAGTGGCGTGAGCTGCTCACCAGAGCAGAGCGCGAGCCGACCGATGAGGGGCTGCTGTTCCGGCTCCCGGCCGAGCTGGCCGGGCGCGTGGCCGAACTCGCAGCCGCCGAGCAGCAATCCTGCGCCTTCTTCGGATTCACCCTGCGCCTCCGCCGCGAGGTGCTCGAGTTCGACGTACACGCGCCAGCCGAAGCAGCGCCGCTGCTGGCCGACGTCTTCGGTGACTGACCCCACGCCTCAGTCTTGTGCGCACAGCGCGCGCTACTGCCCGCGCTTCGAGAGGATTGTTCGTGCTCGTGTTGCGTTCGATCGGGCTGTTCGTGCTCGCCGCCATCTTGGAGATCGGTGGTGCCTGGCTCGTGTGGCAAGGCGTCCGCGACCACCGCGGCTGGTTGTGGATCGGGAGCGGGATCATCGCCCTCGGCCTTTACGGGTTCGTCGCAACCCTGCAGCCCGACGCCCAGTTCGGCCGCATTCTGGCCGCGTACGGCGGCGTGTTCGTCGCCGGCTCCCTGCTGTGGGGTGTCATCGCCGACGGCTACCGCCCCGACCGCTTCGACGTGATCGGAGCATTCATCTGCCTCACCGGCGTCGGGGTCATCATGTACGCCCCGCGCGGCTGACCAGCTGGTCGGACCGCCGATCGTGGCGTGTGGCGCGCACTTTGGCCCTACACTGCGGTCTCGACGTCACTGGGGAGTGCTCCAGCGGTCGGCGTTGTGGCGTTGTAGTCCATGTAGACCGGCCCACCCCGCAAGCACTCCGGCCGTGTCGGCCGCGGGAATTGCGTGTTCGGTCATGCGAGGTCTCCGGTGTCGACGGGCATTTCGGCCAGGCGCCACTCCAGCATGCCGTCGTCCAGCCGGACCGCGCGGCGGCCGCGGTCGGTCAGCAGCCGCACCGCGTCGTAGGCCAGTACGCAGTACTCGCCTCGGCAGTACACGACGATGTCCGCGCCGTCGGGTAGTTCGTTGATCCGGTCCGCCAGCTCCTCTACCGGGACGCTCAGCGCGCCCGGGATGTGACCCGCCCGGTACTCGTGCACCGGCCGGACGTCCAGCAACACCACTTCCCCCGCTGCCGCGCGCACCTGCAACTGCTCGCGGGTGATTTCCTCGTCGGGCGCGGCACCGAGGTAGGCCTCACGCGCATGCGGCACCGCCGGCTGATGGGCCTGGGCGACGGTGCGCAGCAACGCGAACAGCTGCGCGACGTCCTCGCCGGCGAGGCGATAGTGCACCCGTACCCCGTCCCGGCGGGTCGCGACGAAGCCTGCCTGTTTGAGGGTCTGCAGATGTGCGGACGCGGTCGTCAGGTTCAGCCCCGACGCGGTGGCGAGCGCGTCCACGGTGCGCTCGCCCTGTGCCAGCAGGTCGAGCAGTTCCAGGCGCTTGCCGTTGGCGAGCGCCTTCCCGCTGACCGCGAACGCCTCGTACAACCGCGCCTTGGCCGCCGTCTTCACCGAACCACTGTCCGGATCGGTCGCGGTGTTGTCCGCCATCTTCCCATCCTCCATAAATCTATGGATTAATGTATATCAGACGCTGGACACGTCACGCGGCACGCACAGGGACGGTCGCGCGCCGCTCCGGCAAGGTTGGAGAACGTTGTGAGCTTCACCGACGATCACCTGTTCCCGCTGGTCGACGAAGGACTCGGCAACAGCGCCTACCTGGTGGATCTGGGCGACGGCAGCGCGCTGGCCGTCGACGCGTCCCGGGATCTGCGCACCCTCCACACGGCCGCGCGACGGCGTGGTCTGCGGGTCGCCTTCGCCGCGGACACGCACCTGCACGCCGATTTCCTCTCCGGCGCCGTGCAGCTCGGCCACGACACGGGAGCGACGGTGCTCGCCTCCGCGGCGGGACGTCGCCTGTTCGACCACACCCCGCTGGCTGATGGTGACGAGGTCGATCTCGGCGGCCTGACACTGAGGGCCCTCGCGACCCCCGGCCACACCGACGAGCACCTGTCGTTCCTGCTGCTCGACGGCGCGTGCGAACTCGGCGTGTTCACCGGCGGCTCGCTGATCGTCAACTCCGCGGCTCGCACGGACTTGCTCGGCCCAGCACGGACCGAGCAGTTGGCCCGCGCCCAGTACCGGTCGCTGCAACGCCTGATCACCCTGCCCGACGCCGTCGCCGTGTGGCCCACCCACGGCGCGGGGTCGTTCTGCTCCACCCCACCCGGCAGCGAACGCACGTCGACCATCGGGGAGCAGAAGCGCGCCAACCCGTTGCTGGCGGCACCCCACGAGGACGCGTTCGTCCATGTTCTGCTCGCCGGGCTGGGAACGTATCCGGCGTACTTCACCCGCCTCGCCGAAGCGAACCGGCGCGGCCCGGCCATCCTGGCCGGCACTCCGCCGATCGCTGCGCTCAGCGCCGCCACGGTGCGGGCGCTCCTCTCGGACGGGGCAACCGTCATCGATGCCCGCCCCGCGGACGACTACGCCACCGCCCACATCCCCCGCGCGGTGTCCATCCCGTTGCGCGAGCAATTCGCGACATGGCTGGGCTGGCTGATGCCCCACACCACCCCACTGGTATTCGTCCTCAATCCCGACCAGGACCCCGCCGACATCGCCTGGCAGTCCGCCAAAATCGGCTACGAACGACTGGCCGGACAGCTGGCCGGCGGCATCACTGCCTGGACGGACGCGGGCGGTCCGGTTCGCAGCACTGCCTTTGCCACCGCCACCCACGCGCCGACACGATCCTATGTAGACATCCGCCAAGCGCAGGAGTATCGCGCCGGTCACGTTCCGAGCGCGATCCACCTCGAACTCGGCGACCTGACCACACACGCCGCCGACGTCCCGCCCGGCGCTGTTGTGGCGTGCGGGCACGGTGAACGCGCCATGACCGCCGCCAGCCTCCTCGAGCGCGCCGGCCGCACCGATCTCACGGTGCTCGACGGGGGTCCCGGCGACTACGTCCGTGCCCACGACCTGAACCTCACCGGCGGGACCCAGCCGTCGTGACCGCAGG
>NZ_JBFAHL010000028.1:0-94844 GCF_040654155.1 Amycolatopsis sp. NPDC050768 | reverse complement strand
TGGGGCGGTGCGATCGGCCCCCGGCCGATCCGACCGCCCCATCCGGAAGCCGGCTCAAAGGCGATCTCGCACGCCCCGGCGAAGCCGGGGCCAAAAACACCGAAGCCCTTCGCATGGGAGCATCACGCCAGCGCAGCTATGTGTAGGGGGAATCGAAGTGCGGATCCTGTCGGTGGACCTGGGGACGTCCAACACCGTCGCCGTCCTTTCGGCGCACGGCAGGCCGCCGCGGGTCGTCGAGGTGGACGGCTCGGCCAACATGCCCTCGGCGATCTTCGCCGGCGAGGACGGCACGATCATGGTGGGCCGCGACGCCGAACGCCGCGCCCGCCTGGACCCCACCCGCTTCGAGCCCAACCCGAAGCGCCGCATCGACGAGCAGACGCTGCTGCTGGGCACCGACGTCGTGCCCGTCAACGAAGCGCTCGCCGCGATCCTGCGCCGCGTGCTCGACGAGACCACGCGCCAGCTCGGCGGCGAGCAGCCCGACGAGGTCCGCCTCACGCACCCCGCGCAGTGGGGGCCGGTGCGCCGCAACGTCCTGCTGTCCTCGGCGCGGCTCGCGGGCATCGGCGCGAGCGTGGTCCTGGTGCCCGAACCCGTCGCCGCGGCCGCGCACTTTGCGTCGTTCCCGGGCAAGGGGCTCGCGCCCGGCCAGGCGCTCGCGGTGTACGACCTGGGCGCCGGCACGTTCGACGTCGCCGTGGTCGGCGCGACGCAGAACGGCTACGTCGTGCTCGCCGAGGACGGCCTGCCCGACCTCGGCGGCCTCGACGTCGACCAGGCGCTGATGGTGCACGTCGGGCGCGAGGTCTCGCACTCGGATCCCCAGCGCTGGCAACGCCTTCTGCGGCCGGAGTCCACGGCGGACCGGCGCACGCGGCGCGCGTTGCAGGAGGACGTGAAGGCGGCCAAGGAGGCGCTGTCGCGGCACCCGCAGACCGAGGTACCGATGCCGGAGCCGTTCAAGGACGTGCTGGTCACGCGCGGAGAACTCGAAGGTCTGGTGCGCCCGGCGATGCTGCGCAGCGTGGAGCTGCTCGCGCGCACGCTGCGGGCGGCCGGGCTGACGCCGGATCGTCTCGCGGGCATCTACCTGGTCGGCGGGTCGAGCCGGCTGCCGCTGGTCGGCTCGATGATCGCGGAGAAGCTCGGCGTCGTACCCGCGAGCCTCGACCAGCCGGAGACGGCCGTGGCGCTGGGCGCGCAGCACGTGGCGCGCGACGGGCTGTCGATGCGGACGCAGAACGTGGAAGGTCAGGTCGCGGCCGGTGCGCCCGCGTATGCGCCTGGTGGGTATCCGCCGCCGCCCCCGCGGCAGCCTCCGGCAGGGTACGCGCGGCCGTCGTTCCCGGCGGGGCCGGCGCCGTCGAACTTCCCGACGTACTCGCCCGCCACCGCCGCCACTGCCCCGGCGAAGAAGAAGAGCCGCGCGAAGCTGTGGATCGGCGTCGCTGCGGCGGTGGTCGTGGTTCTCGCGGCGGGGCTGACGGTGTTCCTGACGTCGTCTTCTTCGGCGCAGACCTACACCGCGGACCAGTGCCGCACGCCCGGGCAGGCCGACGCACAGGGCCTCACCGGGTGCCTGCGCCAGCTCGCGGGGAAGATCGCCGACACCGGCGGCTGCCGCCCGGGCATGGGCAACGGCCCCGCCGCGCCCGCGCAGAGCCTCGGCGCCACCTCGACGTGCGCGGCGCCGGGCCGCGCCGGCTCGCAGGTGACGTACGTGCAAGGCACGTCGGCCGCCGTGCTGAAGCAGTACACGGACGGGCTGCTCGCCTCCGCCGGCGGCGACCGCGTCGAGGCCGCGTGGAAGGGCAACGGGCTGGAGGGCCACTACTCGTCGGCGGCCGGGCAGAACGCGGCGGTGCTGGTGTTCACTGTGTCCGACCGGCCGCTCGTCGGCTTCATCTACCAGGTCAATTCCGCAGGTCAGGGCGCTGCGCCGACCCCAGGGACGCTGGCGGACTACTTCGAGCAGAGCGTGCAGCCCGGCGAGTGAGAGGGTTTCGTTCGCTGCCGCGGCGCGAACGGCCCGTTCGCGCCGCCGGCGAGGCCGCGAGCTAGCATTCGGCCGATGCGTATCACGGTGTTCCGGCGGCTCATGGCGGACGAGTTCGGCCCCGGGCGGGCCGAGGTCCTGGCCCAGGACCACGTGCTCAGCGGGCTCGGCGGGAAGACCATCGACCAGGCTCTGGCTGCGGGGATCTCGGCGAAGCAGATCTGGCGCGAGGTGTGCGAAGCCTTCGACATCCCGTCGGAGCGGCGCTGACCTGCGGTTTCCTGGTTCGCCCCGGGGAAGGGGAGCTCGGCAGGGCGAAAAACCCTAGCGGACGGGTGTGTCGCCACAACCCTCGAACACTTGTTCGTCTACAGTGTTGTGCACACCGGGGGCCGGCGATCCACAGATCGGTCGCCGTGCCGGGAATTGTCGGTCCCTCCCCGTAGCGTCGGACCGGACAGAGCTTGATCTGGACAACCGAACAAGCCACACAGGCCAACCAGCGAGGTGGACCCCAATGCCAGCAGCACCCGACAAGGACAAGGCGCTCGAGCTTGCCCTTGCGCAGATCGACAAGCAGTACGGCAAGGGCTCGGTGATGCGCCTCGGCGAAGAGGGTCGCGCGCCCATCGCCGTGATCCCCACCGGTGCGATCGCCCTCGACGTCGCGCTCGGCATCGGGGGGCTGCCCCGCGGCCGCGTCGTCGAGATCTACGGCCCGGAGTCCTCCGGTAAGACCACGGTCGCCCTGCACGCGGTGGCGAACGCGCAGAAGAACGGCGGCATCGCGGCGTTCATCGACGCGGAGCACGCGCTGGACCCGGAGTACGCCAAGAAGCTCGGCGTGGACACCGACGCGCTGCTCGTTTCCCAGCCGGACACCGGTGAGCAAGCGCTGGAGATCGCGGACATGCTGATCCGCTCCGGCGCGCTCGACATCCTGGTCATCGACTCCGTGGCCGCGCTCGTGCCGCGCGCCGAGATCGAGGGCGAGATGGGCGACTCGCACGTCGGCCTCCAGGCCCGCCTGATGAGCCAGGCGCTGCGCAAGATGACCGGTGCGATGAACAACTCCGGCACCACCGCGATCTTCATCAACCAGCTGCGCGAGAAGATCGGCGTCATGTTCGGCTCCCCGGAGACCACGACCGGTGGTAAGGCGCTGAAGTTCTACGCCTCGATCCGCCTCGACGTGCGCCGCATCGAGACGCTCAAGGACGGCGGCGAGCCGGTCGGCAACCGCACCCGCGTCAAGGTCGTGAAGAACAAGATGGCCCCGCCCTTCAAGCAGGCCGAGTTCGACATCCTCTACGGCCACGGCGTCTCCCGCGAAGGCTCGCTCATCGACATGGGCGTCGACCAGGGCATCCTGCGCAAGTCCGGCGCCTGGTACACCTACGAGGGCGACCAGCTCGGCCAGGGCAAGGAAAACGCGCGGAAGTTCCTGCGCGACAACCCGGACATCGCCAACGAGATCGAGAAGCGCATCAAGGAGAAGCTGGGCATCGGCGCGCAGGTCGACGCCGAGGTCGCCGAAGCTGCGGTTCCGGCGCCAGTCGACTTCTGAAGTCGATCGGAAGGGTGAGTTGCGTTCGCGAAACGCGCTCACCCAGCGGATCGATTCAGGTGTCCTGTGGGGGTCGAACCCCCACACCCCCGCCAGGGGGCAAGCCCCCTGGACCCCCGGCGGGGTTGCGTTGGTGAGGTGAGTTCGCCCGCGTGGCCGGGTCGGCCCGGGTGGTGGGGGAGTGATGGTGCTTCGTCGGGCGGAGAGGGCGCGGCGGGGCGGGAGTGTGTGAGAGAGGAAGGGCGTAGTGGCGAGGGCGCCGAAGGTGGAACCGGCGGAGCTGCCGCCGGAGGAGCGGGCCAAGAAAGCCAAGGAGATCTGCTTCGATCTCCTGGCGGCGCGCCCGCGAACTGTCGACGAACTGCGGCAGACGTTGCGGCGCAAGGGTTTCGACGACGACACCATCGAAACCCTGCTCGGCAAACTCGACCGCGCCGGCCTCGTCAACGACGCCGAGTTCGCCGAGATGTGGGTCAAGGCCCGGCACGCCGGCCAGGGCCTCTCCCGCACGGCGCTCGTCGCCGAGCTGCGTCGCAAGGGCGTCGACGACGAGATCGCCACGCAGGCCGCCGGCGAGGTCGACCGCGAGGCGGAGGAGCAGCGGGCCCGCGAACTCGTCCGCAAACGCCTGGGCTCCCTCGGCAACGTCGACGAGCAGACGGCCATCCGCCGCCTCCTCGGCTTCCTCGGCCGCAAGGGCTACCCGCAGGGTCTCGCCTACACCGTCATCCGCGACGAGCTCCGCGAGTTCGGCGCCGAATCCAGCCTGCTGGACGACGCCACCATCGACTGAACCGCCCCGGAGCTACTTGTTCCGAAGCGAGCGGCCCTGCCGTTCCCCGCCCCGCGCAGAGAACGGCAGCGCGAACCTCAGCCGCGCAGCGCGGCGGCCTCGGTGGCCAGCTTCTCGACCGTCCCGAAGTCCTTGGCGGCCAACAGCTTCGCCGGCGTCAGCCACGAGCCGCCGAGGCAGCCGACGTTCGGCAGCGCCAGGTACGACGGCGCCGAGTCCACGGTGATCCCGCCGGTCGGGCAGAAGCGCAAGTCCGGCAACGGACCCGTCAGCGACTTCAGGTACGCCACTCCGCCGCTGGCCTCCGCCGGGAAGAACTTCAACGCCGTCAGGCCACGCTCGGCCAAGCGCATTGCCTCGGACACCGTCGCGGCACCCGGCAGGAACGGCAGGCCCGTGGCGAAACAGGCGTCGAGGACGGCGTCGGTGCAGCCCGGCGTCACCAGGAACTTCGCGCCGGCGTCGGCCGCCTGCGCGGCCTGAGCCGGCGACGTCACGGTGCCCGCGCCCACGACAATGTCCGGCACCTCCGCGGCCACGCGCTCGATCGCGGCGAGCGCGACCGGCGTGCGCAGGGTCAGCTCGATCACCCCGATCCCGCCATCGAGCAACGCGCGCGCGGTGGGCACTGCGTCGTCGACATCGTCGATCACGACCACGGGCATCACGGGCGAAAGGGCGAGCAGGTCCGAACCGGTGGTCACTGACCGACCTCCTGGGTTTCCAAGGTGTGCAACGGCAGTCCGAGTGTGCCCCGCCCGGCGGGGGCGTCGCGGAGCAGGTCCAGCTCCGCCGTCAGCGGGCCGAACACGCTCGCGCCCTGGTCGGCGGGACCCACCGCGCGGCGCAGCGCGCCGAACAGCTCCCGTCCGGTGCCTTCCACGAAAGCCGGCGGTGCGTCCAGAAGATCACGACGTGCGAACTCGTCGGCGTCGACCAGCACGTCGAGCGTGCCGGAGCGCGCGTCGAATCGGACGACGTCACCGTCGGCGATCCGGGCGATCGGCCCACCCACCGCGGCCTCCGGCGTGACCTGGATGGCCGCCGGGATCTTGCCCGACGCGCCCGACATGCGCCCGTCGGTGACCAGCGCGACCTGGAAACCGCGGTCCATCAGCACACCCAGCGCCGGCGTGAGGCCGTGCAGCTCCGGCATGCCGTTGGCCTGCGGCCCCTGCTGCCGCAGGACCACCACGACGTCGCGATCCAGCTCGCCGGCCTCGAACGCGACCGCGAACGCCTCCTGCGACGTGAACACCCGCGCCGGCGCCTGCACCACGCGGTGCTCCGGCGCCACCGCCGACACCTTCGTCACGGCCCGGCCGAGGTTGCCGGCGACCATGCGCAGCCCGCCGTCCGGCGCGAACGGCCGCCACACCGGGCGCAGCACGTCCTCGTCGAGGCTGCGGGTGGGCACGTCGCGCCACACCAGCTCGCCGTCGGACAGGATCGGCTCCTGCGTGTAGCGACGCAGCCCGAACCCGGCGACGGTGTGCACGTCCTCGTGCAGGAACCCGGCGTCGAGCAGAGTGCCGACCAGGAACTGAATGCCGCCGGCAGCGTGGAAGTGGTTGATGTCCGCGCTGCCGTTCGGGTACACGCGCGCCAGCAGCGGCACGACGGCCGAGAGGTCCGAGAAGTCGTCCCACGTCAGCTGGATGCCCGCCGCCGCGGCGATCGCGACGAGGTGCATCGTGTGGTTGGTCGAACCACCCGTGGCGAGCAGCGCGACGATGCCGTTGACGAACGCTTTTTCGTCCAGCACCAGGGAAACCGGCGTGTACGACTCGCCGCGCGACAGCTCGACCACGCGCCGGCCGGCCTCTTCGGTGAGGGCTTGGCGCAGCGGCGTGTTGGGCGGCACGAAGCTCGCGCCCGGCAGGTGCAGGCCCATCACCTCGACGACCATTTGGTTCGAGTTCGCGGTGCCGTAGAAGGTGCACGTGCCGGCCGAGTGGTACGACGCCGCCTCCGCGTCGAGCAGGTCCTCACGTGTTGCGAGACCCTCGGCGTACAGCTGACGCACGCGGGCTTTTTCCTTGTTGGGCAAGCCGGAGTTCATCGGCCCGGCCGGCACGAGGATCGCCGGCAGGTGCCCGAACGACAGCGCGCCGATCAGCAGCCCGGGCACGATCTTGTCGCACACGCCCAGCAGCAGCGAAGCGTCGAACAGGTCGTGGGACAGGGCGATCGCCGTCGCCATCGCGATCACCTCGCGGCTGAACAGTGACAGCTCCATGCCCGGCCGCCCCTGCGTGACCCCGTCGCACATCGCGGGCACGCCGCCCGCGAACTGCGCGACTCCGCCCGCCGCACGCACCGACTTCTTCAGCCACGCGGGGTACTCCTGCATCGGCTGGTGCGCCGACAGCAGATCGTTGTAGGACGACACGATCGCGACGCCCGGCGCGCGCAGCTCGCGCAGTGCCGCCTTGTCCACGCCGTCCATCGCGGCGAACCCGTGGGCGAGGTTGCTGCACGCGAGACCGCGGCGCACCGGGCCTTCTTCGTGGGCGGCGCCGCTACGCGCGAGGTGGGCGGCGCGCGTTTCCGCGCTGCGTTCGACGATGCGGGCGGTGACCTCGGCGACGACGGGATGCACCGTCGTGTCGGGTGTGCTGCTCATGTCCGGCTCCCGGCTCACTGGGTGGTGGGGTCCGCGGGACGGCAGCACTGGCGTCTCAGGAACGTGACGGCCACCACGGTAGCCGGTGTGGGCCGGGTTATCAAAATCGATTCAGTAAACCGCCGGGAAACAGCGAGCCGCACCCGTGTGTCGGGTGCGGCTCGCTTGTTCGGGGTTCACGAGGCCGTGGTCGTCCAGGTGACAGGCAGCTCGTGGACGCCGTAGATGTTCATGTCCGTCCGGAGTTTCACCTGGTCAGCGGGGATGGCGAGCTGCAGCGTCGGGAAGCGCCGCAGCAGCGCCGCGAACCCGGCGCGCATCTCGATGCGGGCCAGCTGCTGGCCGAGGCACTGATGCACTCCGTGGCCGAAGGCCAGCTGGCCGCGCGAGTTGCGGCGGATGTCCAGCGTGTCGGGGTTCTCGAAGCGCCGCGGGTCGTGGTTGGCGGCCAGCGTCGAGACGACGACGGTCGAGCCGGCCGGGATCGTCTCGCCGCCGAGTTCGAGGTCTTCGGTGGCGTAGCGGAAGTTGATGTCGACCACCGACAGGTACCGCATGAGCTCCTCGACGGCCCCGGGCAGCAGCTCCGGGTCGGCGCGCAGCTCGGCCAGCTGCTCGGGGTGCTCCAGCAGCGCGAACGTGCCGAGCGCCAGCATGTTCGCGGTGGTCTCGTGGCCGGCGAGCAGCAGCAGGAACGCGATGCCGGTCAGCTCCTCGATGCTGAGGTCGTCCTGCCGGGCCAGATCCGAAAGGATGTCGTCACCGGGCTCGGCGCGCTTACCCGCCACCAGATTGCCGAGGTACGTGGTCAGCGCACCGTAGGCCGCCATCTTTTCCTCGAGCTCCTGCTCCTTGACCAGGAACTTCGCGGAGTTGGCCTGGAAATCGGCCCGATCCTCGTACGGCACGCCCAGCAGCTCGCAGATCACCAGCGACGGCACCGGCAACGCGAATTCCTTGACGAGGTCCACCGTCGGGGTCAGCTGCGCCATCGCGTCCAGCTGCCGCTCCACGACCTCGGCGATGTGGTCCTCCAGCTGCTTCATCCGCTTGACGGTGAACGCGCCCGTCAGCTTGCGCCGCAGCCGCGTGTGATCCGGCGGATCCATGGCGATGAACAACCCGGGAACCTGCGGCGACGGCTCCGTGGCGACCGGCATCCCGGGCGTCTCGTAGGGCACGTGCATGACTCCCAGGTCCTGCCGCGAGCTGAACCGCGTGTCGGCCAGCAGCTGCCGCACCTCGTCGTACCCGGTGACCAGCCAGCCCTCGTGCCCGTCCGGGAAGAGCATCGGACTGACCGGCCGCGCCTCCCGCAACCGCGTGATCTCCCGCGGCGGATCGAACGGCCCCGCGTCGCGCTCCATCGGCAACCCCTGCGGGACGGACACCGTCTGGCTCATGGGACTTCCTCTCGTGGTGGTCGTGGGCACCACTCTGGCGGCCTCGGCTGACACGGCCCTGACACCGCTCTGACACCGCCGTCTCAGCTGTGCTCGCCGACGTGTCCGGACTGCAACTCGCCTCGCCGTCCACCGCCTGACCAGCGCCCCGACGGCCTACTCACGGCCTGCACTCCAAGACACGCCCCGAGAGGGGTCGACTCCCAAGGTCAAGAGGCAATACGCTAAGGAATGTGCTACTTGTCACATAGCACAACGCAAGGCAGAGTCGTACGTGGCGAA
Organism: Amycolatopsis sp. NPDC050768; assembly: GCF_040654155.1. Classification (NCBI taxonomy): domain Bacteria; kingdom Bacillati; phylum Actinomycetota; class Actinomycetes; order Pseudonocardiales; family Pseudonocardiaceae; genus Amycolatopsis; species Amycolatopsis sp. NPDC050768. The sequence goes on along the minus strand of NZ_JBFAHL010000028.1, from coordinate 86,171 downwards.
AGTGATCGTCACCCGGTTCCTGTCAGCCCCACCGAACAGGGAGGCTCCCGATGTCCACCACAGAGCTCGCCGAACTGCGGCGCACCATCGGCCAGTTGCGGCAGTGCGTGGGCGCCCTGCGCTCTCGGTACGGCGACGCGTCGGCGGTGCGCCGGCTGGCCAACGATGTCGAGCGCCTCGACATCGACACCGCGGAGCTGGACGGCCACCCGCACGCCGTGCCGGCGCAGGCGAAACCCGTGGACCGCGTGCCCGTCCCGGACACGCCTTACGATCCGGCGTTGTGGCAAGGCGCCGATGACGAGGGTGTTGGCGGCTACAAGCGCGACCAGCGGTGAGCGCTCCCGCTGACAACGACGTCAGCCGGGCCGGCACCGGCGTCCGCTCCCCGGGGCGGGCGCTTTTGGCCGACCGGACGTTGCGCACCGACCGGTGGTGGCTGCAACCCCTGCTCACCGTGCTGGGGTTGGCGACCTTCATCATCTACGCGACCGTTCGCGCCTTCGTGCGCACCGCGTACTGGGTGCCCGACTACCACTACCTGACGCCGTTCTACTCGCCGTGCGTGTCCACCTCCTGCGTCGAAGGCTCGAGCCACTTCGGGCACTGGTTCGGCGACTTCCCGAGCTGGATCCCGCTCGGGGCGCTGGTCCTGCCGTTCCTGCTCGGCTTCCGCCTGACCTGCTACTACTACCGCAAGGCGTACTACCGCTCGGTCTGGTTCTCGCCGCCCGCGTGCGCCGTGGCCGAGCCGCACGGGAAGTACACCGGCGAGACGAAGCTGCCGCTGATCATCCAGAACGTGCACCGCTACTTCTTCTACGTCGCGGTGATCGTGTCGCTGGTCAACACCTACGACGCCGTGGTCGCGTTCCAGAGCCCCAGCGGGTTCGGCTTCGGGCTGGGCAACATCATCATCGTCGCCAACGTGGTGCTGCTCTGGGCGTACACGCTCTCCTGCCACTCGTGCCGGCACGTCACCGGCGGCAGGCTGAAGCACTTCTCGAAACACCCCGTCCGGTACTGGGTCTGGACGCAGGTCTCGAAGCTCAACACCCGGCACATGAACCTCGCGTGGACCACGCTCGGCACGCTGGTGCTGACCGACCTCTACGTGATGCTCGTGGCAAGCGGTGCCATCGCGGATCTGCGTTTCGTCGGCTAGCGTCGGCACCCTCATCTCCGGCAGTACTTCAAGACAACGGCGTCCCAGCTCCGAGGTGGCTCTATTCATGACCGAAGTCGAACGGCACAGCTACGACGTGGTGGTGATCGGTGCCGGCGGCGCCGGTCTGCGCGCGGTGATCGAGGCGCGCGAACGCGGTTTCAGCGTCGCTGTGGTGTGCAAGTCCCTGTTCGGCAAGGCCCACACCGTGATGGCCGAAGGCGGCTGCGCGGCGTCGATGGGCAACGCGAACCCGAACGACAACTGGCAGGTGCACTTCCGCGACACCATGCGCGGCGGCAAGTTCCTCAACAACTGGCGCATGGCCGAGCTGCACGCCAAGGAGGCCCCGGACCGCGTCTGGGAGCTGGAGAGCTACGGCGCGCTGTTCGACCGCACGGCCGACGGGCGCATCAGCCAGCGCAACTTCGGCGGCCACACCTACCCGCGCCTCGCGCACGTCGGTGACCGCACGGGGCTCGAGCTGATTCGCACGATGCAGCAGAAGATCGTTTCGCTGCAGCAGGAGGATTTCGCGAAGTACGGCGACTACGAGGCGCGGATCAAGGTCTTCGCCGAGTGCACCGTCACGGAGCTGCTCCTGACCGACGGCAAGATCGCCGGCGCGTTCGGCTACTGGCGCGAGAGCGGGCGGTTCATCCTGTTCGACGCACCCGCTGTGGTGCTCGCGACGGGGGGCATCGGCAAGTCGTTCAAGGTCACGTCGAACTCGTGGGAGTACACCGGCGACGGCCACGCGCTGGCCTTGCGCGCGGGCGCGAAGCTGATCAACATGGAGTTCGTGCAGTTCCACCCCACGGGGATGGTCTGGCCGCCGAGCGTGAAGGGCATCCTCGTCACCGAAGGCGTGCGCGGTGACGGCGGCGTGCTCAAGAACTCCGAGGACAAGCGGTTCATGTTCGAGTACGTGCCCGACGTGTTCAAGGGCCAGTACGCGGACAGCGAGGACGAGGCCGACCGCTGGTACGCCGACGCCGACAACAACCGCCGCACGCCCGACCTGCTGCCGCGCGACGAGGTGGCGCGCGCGATCAACTCCGAGGTCAAGGAGGGCCGTGGCTCCCCGCACGGCGGCGTCTACCTCGACATCGCGAGTCGCCTGCCCGCGGAGGAGATCCGGCGCCGGCTGCCGTCGATGTACCACCAGTTCAAGGAACTGGCCGACGTCGACATCACCAAGGAGGCCATGGAGGTCGGGCCGACCTGTCACTACGTGATGGGCGGCATCGAGGTCGAGCCGGACACGGGCGCGGCGAGCGTGCCCGGCCTGTTCGCGGCGGGGGAGTGCTCCGGCGGGATGCACGGCTCCAACCGCCTCGGTGGCAACTCGCTGTCGGACCTGCTGGTGTTCGGCCGCCGCGCGGGCCTCGGCGCCGCGTCTTATGTGGACGGTCTGGGCGACGGGCGGCCTCAGGTTGCCGAGTCCGATGTGGACGCCGCCGCGAAGATGGCGCTGGAGCCGTTCGACCCGCCGGCCAAGGGCGTGGCCGAGAACCCGTACACGTTGCACACCGAGCTTCAGCAGTCGATGAACGACCTCGTCGGCATCATCCGCAAGGCCGGCGAGATCCGCGAGGCGCTCGAGAAGCTCGGCGAGATCCGGCAGCGCATGGCGCAGGTGACCGTGGAGGGCCACCGGCAGTTCAACCCCGGCTGGCACCTCGCCGTGGACCTGCGCAACATGCTGCTGGTGAGCGAGTGCGTCGCCCGTGCGGCGCTGCTGCGCACCGAAAGCCGCGGCGGCCACACGCGCGACGACTACCCCAGCATGGACGCCGATTGGCGGCACAAGCTGCTGGTGTGCGCGGCGCGGGCGGGGGACAATCCCGTGGTACCGGACGTCGACGTGGTGGAGAAGGAGCAGATTCCCCTCCGGGAGGACCTGCTCGAGCTGTTTGAGCTCGACGAGCTCGGCAAGTACTTCACCGACGCCGAACTGGAGAACCACTCCGGGAGGAACGCGTGAGCTACAAGGCCAGTTTCCGGGTGTGGCGCGGCGACGCGACCGGCGGCGAGCTGCAGGACTTCAAGGTGGAGGTGAACGAGGGCGAGGTCGTCCTCGACATCATCCACCGCTTGCAGGCCACGCAGGCCTCGGATCTCGCCGTGCGCTGGAACTGCAAGGCGGGCAAGTGCGGCTCCTGCTCGGCCGAGGTGAACGGCAAACCGCGCCTGATGTGCATGACGCGCATGTCGACGTTCACCGAGGAGGAGGTCATCACGGTCACGCCGATGCGCGCGTTCCCCGTGATCCGCGACCTCGTGACGGACGTGTCCTTCAACTACACCAAGGCGCGCGAGATCCCCTCGTTCACCCCGCCCCCGGACCTGAAGCCGGGGGAGTACCGGATGCAGCAGGTCGACGTCGAGCGCTCGCAGGAGTTCCGCAAGTGCATCGAGTGCTTCCTGTGCCAGAACACCTGCCACGTCGTGCGCGACCACGAGGAGAACAAGGAGTCGTTCGCGGGGCCGCGGTACCTGATGCGCATCGCCGAGCTGGAAATGCACCCGCTCGACGTCGCGGACCGTCGTGACGCCGCGCAGGAGGAGCACGGGCTCGGGTACTGCAACATCACGAAGTGCTGCAGCGAGGTCTGCCCGGAAGGCATCCACATCACGGACAACGCGCTCATCCCGATGAAGGAGCGGGTCGCCGACCGGAAGTACGACCCGATCGTGTGGCTGGGCAACAAGCTCTTCCGCAGGTGACCCGCGCGCAGCTGGCCGGCGCCGTCGTCACCGCGCTGGCCGCTGCGTGCCCGGGCTCGCGGGCCCGGTTGCGGGGCTCGCTCGCGGCCGGCACCGCCGACGCGTTCAGCGACATCGACGTGGAGTGGGTCGTCCCCGACGGGCGCGTGCCCGCCTGCGTGGCCGACGTCCGAGCGGTTCTGGAACGCGTGCGCCCGGTCGCCGCCGTGCGCACTTCGCCGGACTTCTTCCGCTCGTCGCAACGGCGGCTGCTGTTCGTGCGGTTCGCGGGGGTGCCGCTGTTCTGGCGCCTCGATCTGGCGCTACGGGAAGCGTCGGCGGTCGCCGATCCCGGGCCGGGCGACCCCGCCGTGCACGCCCGCGACGGCGAGTGGTCCCGTCCGGCGAGCGCCTTGGCCAACGCCCTCGGCGCGATCAAAGCCGTCGCCCGCGGCCGACCGGCCGACGCGACCGGCCTGCTGGAGCGGGGTTTCGCGCGAATCGGCGAGCCGGACACGGCCACGGGACGGTGGGTCGACGACGTCACGCGGCTCTCCCGCGCGGCCGCCGCCCGCGAACCGGAGCTCGCGCCGTTGGCCGAGGAGACGATCGCGTTGGCAGCGGCGGAACTCAGTGCTTGAGGTCGGTGGCGTGCTCATCGAGAACGTCCGGGTGTTCGACCCCGACTTGGGCACCACCGAAGCGGCGAACGTGCTCGTAGACGAGCGAATCACCGCAGTAGGGTCCGATGCGGACGGTCCGAATCCCTACGACGGCGACGGCGGACTCCTCATCCCTGGCCTGATCGACTGCCACGGCCACGTCGCTTTCCCCGGCAACGCAGGACTTCCCCGCAGCACGCGGATCCTCGAAGCGGTCGCCACACTGCGCCGCCTACGGACGAGAGGCATCACGACCGTCCGCGACGCCTGGGGTGCCGACATCGGTTTCAAGCACGCGTTGGAAGAAGGCTGGATCGAAGGCCCCGACCTGCTCGTCAGCCTCCGCCAGCTGTCGCCGACGGGTGGGCTCGGGGACTGGTGGGACGCGGACACCGGCCGCCTCGATCGCATCGACGATCCCGCCCTGCCCGACGCGGTGTTCGACGGCCCGGAGCAGGCGCGCGCGGCCGTGCGGCGGATGGTGCGCGCGGGCGCCGACTGGGTGAAGCTCGGCGCCGGCGGTTCCATGGCCGCGCTCGCCGAAGGGCGCGACGTTCGCCCCACCGACGAAGAGCTCCACGCCGTCGCCGACGAAGCCCGCCGCGCCGGTCGCGACGTGATGGCCCACGCGCACACGGCCGCCGCAGCAACAGCCGCCGCCCGTGCCGGCGTGCGCAGCATCGAACACGGGGTGTTCCTCGACGAACAAGCCGTCGCCGCGATGCGCGAACACGACTGCTGGTACGTGCCCACCCTCGCTCCGATCCCGGCCGAACACGGCGAAACCCACCGCCGCTCCCTCGCCCTGGCGGTCGAAGCGGGCCTCCCGATCGCCGCCGGCTCGGACCTCGCGCCGCGTCCTCATGTCGACTTGCTGACCGAGCTGCGCCTCCTCGCCGCCGCCGGTCTCGGCGCCACGGGCGCCCTGCGCGCCGCCACGAGCGACGCCGCCCGCCTCCTGCGCCTCGACGACCGCGGCCGCGTCGCCCCGGGCCTGCGCGCGGACCTCGTGCTGCTCGACGGCCCCGCCGTGGACGTCACCGACCTCGCCGGTCGCATCCGTGCTGTCTGGCAAGCCGGACGACGAGTGCGCTGAAAACCCCTCGCCGCGCTGCCACCGAACGCGACACACTCGCCGACGTGGACTTCCTGCCCGGTCTCGAGCTCGCCCGCTGCTTCCACGCCGACGCCGTGCGCCCGATCCTCGAACGGCGCGGCGTCACCTACTCCGCGGCCCTCCTCGGCCGCGGCTCCGACGTCCTCGGCTTCGACACCGCGCGCTCCACCGACCACGACTGGGGCCCGCGCCTGCAACTGTTCGTCGACGAACCGGCCGGGCTCACCGAACTGCTCGCCGACGAGCTGCCGCGGGAGTTCCTCGGCTACTCCACGCACTTCGCCGACAACGAAGGCGATCCGACGACGCGCATGGCCCCCGCCGGCGGCCCGGTCCGCCACGCAGTGGAGATCGCCGACATCGACACGTGGTTCAGTGCCTTCCTCGGCTTCGTCCCCGGGAAAACCTTGTCCCGGCGCGAGTGGCTCACCACCCCCACGCAGACCCTCGCCGAGCTCACCGGCGGCGCCGTCTTCCACGACGGCCTCGGTCGCCTCGACGCGCTCAGGGCCGTCCTGGCCTGGTACCCCGACGACGTGTGGCGCGAGGTCCTCGCCGGGCAGTGGCGCCGCATCGCGCAGGAAGAGCCCTTCGTCGGCCGATGCGGCGAGGTCGGCGACGAGCTCGGCTCGGCCGTCGTCGCCGCGCGCCTGGTGCGGGACCTCATGCGCCTGTGCCTCCTGATGGGCCGCCGGTACCCGCCGTACTCGAAATGGCTCGGCAGCGCGTTCGCTCGCCTGCCCCTCGCGCCGGCCCTGACACCGCACCTCACGGGCGCCCTGGCCGCCCTCGAATGGCGCCGGCGCGAGACCCACCTGGTCGCGGCGTATGAAACCGTTGCCGCGCACCACAATCAGCTCGGCCTCACCGAACCCCTCGACCCCCAGGTCCGCGGCTTCCACGAGCGCCCCTACCGAGTCCTGGGCGCCGCCCGCTTCGCCGACGCCCTCCGCCCGGGCGCCATCGGGGCGGTCGACCAGTGGGCCGACAGCACGGACGTCCTCGGCCATCCTGAGTGGACCCGGGACCTCGGCCCCTTGGACCACGGCTAGGGATGCCGGGCGGTCAGCACCACGAACCGCGGATCACCGGGAACCGGCGCCACGACGGGCTGCTGCCCGACCGAGTGCAACCCCGCGTCGGCGAAGGCCTCCATCGCCGGATCGGCGGCACCGAAGTAAGACAGGACGAGCAACCCGCCACTCGTCAGGTTCGCGGCCAGACGCGCGAGCAACGCGTCGAGCGGACCAGTGACACCGAAGGCGACCACCACGTCGAAGTCGCCGATCACCGGCAGCTTCAGCGGCTCGTGCACCTCGTAGGAGATCCCCAGCGGGTCGCGTTCCTCCTGCCGCTGGGCCTGCGCGATCAGCGAGCGGTCCGCGTCGACCCCGACCACGCGGGAAGCGCCGGCCGAGCGGAACAGCCGGGCGTGAACACCGGTGCCGCTACCCACCACCAGCACCCAGCGGCCGGCCGGGGGACCGGCGGCCGTCAGCACGGCGTCGGTCTCGGCGCGGTCGGCGGGGGTCCAGTGGGCCGGTTCGGGAGATTCGGGCACGGGCGGGCTCCTGCCTGGCGGCGGCTGCCCTTCGACGCTAACCCGCGACCCGGCGTCCCGACAGGTGCGTCCGGAGCAGCGCACGAAAAAAGCCCCCGCAGGTGCGGGGGCCTTTCCGGGTACCTCGTTCGTCAGACACCGCCGCCGACGAAACCACCGCCCGCGGCGTTGCCGAGCATGACCTGATCCGCCTTGTTGTTCGTCGTTTCGATGTGCTTCTTGCTCCGCCGGTTGCGCTTCTCGGCCCACGTCGCGAGCAGCGTCAGCAGCAGGCACATCACGATGTAGATGCCGGCCGCCACGATGGTCGACGGCACGATCGGGCGCCCGAACGCACCCTGCGAGCCGATGTAGCGCGCGTAGTACAGCAGTTCGGGGTAGGTGACGAGGAACCCGAGCGCGGTGTCCTTGAGCAGCACCACGAGCTGGCTGATGATCGTCGGCAGCATCGCGCGGATCGCCTGCGGCAGCAGCACCGTGAACATGACCTGCGTCTTGCGCATGCCCAGCGCGTACGCCGCTTCCGACTGGCCCTTCGGCAGCGAGTTGATGCCGGCGCGGAAGATCTCCGCGAGCACGGAACCGTTGTACAGCGTCAAGCCCAGCACCACGGCGAACAGCGGCGAGGTGTCGACGCCGACCGTCGGCAGGCCGTAGTAGAAGAGGAACATCAGGATCAGCAGCGGGATCGCGCGGAAGAACTCCACGACGAACGTGGAGATCCCGCGGATCCACGTGTGCTCGGACAGCCGTCCGGCGGCGAAAACCGCGCCGAAGATCAGGGCGAATACCGCTCCGAGTGCGAACGCCTCGAGCGTGGCGAGCACGGCGTTGGCGAGGTCCGACTGCACCTGCGAGTACTCCAGCCACGCCCACTTCTGCGGGGTGAACTGGCCGCTGTCGGCGAAGCTGAAGACCACGAAAGCGATCAGGGCGATCACCAGGAGGATGCCGATCCCGGCGTAGATACGGTGCCGTACCCGCGACTTCGGGCCGGGGACGTCGAACAGGACGTTGCTCATCGGGCCACGCTCCAGCGCTTCTCCAGGCTGCGCTGAACGAACGACAGCACTGCGACCAGGATGATGAACCCGAGCGCCACCCACAGGAGGGCGACCAGCTGGCTGTCGCCGCGCTCGGAGATGTACTGGCGTATCGCACCCGCCTCGGCGACGGAGAACCCGCCCGCGATCGTGCTGTTCTTGAGCAGCGCGATCAGCGTGCTGATCAGGGGCGGCACGACCGACCGCAGCGACTGCGGCAGCACGACCTGGCCGAGGATCTGGCCGAAGGTGAGGCCGAGTGCGCGCGCCGCCTCGGCCTGGCCGACCGGCACGGTGTTGATGCCCGAGCGCACGACCTCGCAGATGAACGCGGACGTGTACACCGTCAGCGACACCACCGCGGCGGTGAAGTAGTCGATCCTGACGATGTCCAGCAGCGGGTAGGCGAACACGAAGAACGCGAACACCAGCGTGAGCGGTGTGTTGCGCACGATGGTGACGTAGGCCGTGCCGATCGCGCGGAACACCGGAACCGGGCTCACCCGCAGCATCGCCAGGATCGTGCCGAACACGAGGCTGCCGACGGCGGAGATGAGGAACAGTTCGATCGTGCGCAGGAAGAACGGACCGAAGAGGTCCAGATTGTCGAGCAGGACGTCCATGGAGCCTTCCCCGCGTCCGTGGGCCGGAAGATTACGTGGAGCGGCCGGTGGACGGAGACCCCGTCCACCGGCCGTGAAACCGGATCAGTAGCGCTGGATGGTCGGCTTCGTCGCGGTCGCACCGGACTGGCCGAGGGTGGCGTCGTAGATCTTCTGCCACGTGCCGTCGTCGAGGCTGGCCTGCAGCAGGTCGTCGATCTTCGTGCGCAGCACCTTGTCGTCCTTGTTCAGGCCGATGCCGTAGGGCTCCTGCGAGAACGGCTTGCCGACGACCTTCAGGTTCGCCTTGTCCTGCGCCGCGTAGCCCTTGAGGATCGCGTCGTCCGTGGTGACGGCGTCGACCTCCTTGGTCAGCAGCTTGTCCACGCACTGCGAGTACTTCTGGAACTCGACGATGTTGCCCGGCTCCGTCAGGCCCTGGTCGCGCACGCGCTGGATCGGGGTCGACCCCGTCGCCGAGCAGACCTTCTTGCCCTTCAACGTTTCCGGGCCGGTGATCGACGTGTCGTCAGCGCGCACCAGCAGGTCCTGACCGGCCTGGAAGTACGGCCCGGCGAACGAGACCAGGTTCTTGCGCTTGTCGGTGATCGTGTAGGTGCCGACGTAGTAGTCGACCTGGCCGTTGGCGATGGCCTGCTCACGCGCGGCCGAGTCGACCGTGGTGAACTTGATCTTGTCCGGGGCGATGCCGAGACCGGCGGCCACCATCCGGGCGATCTCGATGTCGAAGCCCTGGAACTGGCCCGTCGTCGGGTCCTTCTGGCCGAGGCCCGGCTGGTCGTCCTTGACGCCGACGGTGACGGTGCCGGCCGACTTGATCTTCGCGAAGACCGGCGAGCCGGCCAGGTCGACGTTCTGCGCCACGGTGTAGGTCGGCAGGGCGGCGGTGTTCGCGCCACTGGTGTCGCCACCGGGGGCCGCGGGCGTGCCTTCCTTGCCGCAAGCGGTCAGCAGCAGGCCGCCGGCGAGCAGCCCTGCCGCGAGGGTGCGGATCCTCATAACGTGTCTCCTGTATCTGTCGTCGGTATGGCCGGTGCGGCCACCGGGTACGGCAGGTGCCGGGGAAAATCCGGTAATCGTCAGTGGGTGAGGATCTTGCCGAGGAAGTCCTTCGCCCGGTCGCTCTTCGGCTGGGTGAAGAACACGTCCGGCGTGGTGTCCTCGACGATCTCGCCGTCGTCCATGAAGATCACCCGATTAGCTGCCCGGCGGGCGAACCCCATTTCGTGGGTGACCACGAGCATGGTCATGCCGTCCTTGGCCAGGCCGGTCATCACGTCGAGCACCTCCTGGACCATCTCCGGGTCCAGTGCCGAGGTCGGCTCGTCGAACAGCATCACCTTGGGGCGCATCGCGAGCGCCCGGGCGATGGCCACGCGCTGCTGCTGGCCGCCCGAGAGCTGGGCCGGGTACTTGTCCGCCTGGTTCGCGATGCCGACCCGCTCCAGCAGTTCCATGGCGGTCTTGCGCGCGTCGGCCGAGGACATCTTGCGGACCTTCACCGGCGCGAGCATCACGTTCTCGAGGATCGTCTTGTGCGCGAACAGGTTGAACGACTGGAAAACCATGCCGACGTCCGCGCGCAACGCCGCGAGCGCCTTGCCTTCGGCCGGCAGGGCCACACCGTCGACGGCGATCTCGCCCGCGTTGATCGGCTCCAGCCGGTTGATGGCGCGGCACAGCGTCGACTTGCCCGACCCGGACGGCCCGAGCACGACCACCACTTGGCCGCGAGGCACCTCGAGGTTGATCTCCTTCAGCACGTGCAGGTCGCCGAAGAACTTGTTCACGGCGGTCGCCTTGATCATCGGCGCCGCCACCTCCGCGGTCATCTTGGCCTCCAGAGCTCCTTCACAACCGGCATCTGCGGGACCGGATCCCACGTCGATGGCGGAAACCTACTCCCGTCGGACCCTTTGTAAAGGCGGCTTGAGCAATACTTAGGGTTTCAAGTACGTATCGACTTCCGGCGCCGTCCGGGCTGGTCGGCGGCCTTCCGCCCTGCTCAGCCTAGCCACGACCGCATTCGGTGATCACGCGATGCGAGCCAGAAGAGTGACGGAGAGTGAACCTTCGTGCCCTGTCGTGGTCGCTGGCGGGTGCCCCCTAGAGTTCCTCGCTACCGTGGGCTGGATCACCGGGGGAGGCGAGCGGTGCGGGTGCTGCTGGTGGAGGACGACGACCGGGTCGCGGGCGCCCTCGTGCCCGCGCTGACGCGGCGCGGCCTGGAGATGCAACGGCTGGCCTCGGGCGCCGGCGTGCTGGACCGCGTGCACGACGTGGACGTGGTGCTGCTCGACCTCGGGCTGCCCGACGTCGACGGCGTGGTGCTGTGCCGGCGCATCCGCGCGGTCAGCGACGTCGCCGTGATCGTGGTGTCGGCGCGCGGCGAGGTCGACGACCGGGTGCAGGGGCTGCGCGCGGGCGCCGACGACTACCTCGTGAAGCCCTACGACGTGGAGGAGCTGCTCGCGCGCGTCGAAGCCGTGCGACGCCGTCGTGGCGAGCGCACCGACGGGCCCGCGCCGGTGATCGAGGTCGGCGACGTGAGCATCGACCTCGCGCGCCACGAGGTTCTCGTGGCCGGGCAGTCGATCGCCTTGTCCCGCAAGGAGTTCCAGGTCCTCGCGCTCGTCGCGGGCGCGCGTGGCTCGGTGTGCTCGCGCGAGCACGTGCTCACCGAGGTGTGGGGCCATCGGGGCGCGGCGGAGAGCCGTTCGCTCGACGTCCACGTGGCCACGTTGCGCACGAAACTCGGGCGCCCGGCGCTGATCGAGACCGTCCGCGGCGTCGGGTACCGCCTCGGCGGCGGGCGGGGCTGAGCCGTGCGCGTCCGCCTCCAGGGGATCGTGGTCACGCTCGTCGCGCTGCTGGTGTTCGGGCTCGGCATCCCCCTGGCGCTGACGATGGCGGGCAGCCTGCAGCAGAACCTGTTCCTCGACCGCCTCACCGACACCGCGCGGTTCGCCTCGCTCGCGCAACGGCCGCTGATCGACAACCGGCCCGCGCTGCTGGAGCCGGAGCTGCGCCGTTACACCGAGGTCTACGGCGTGAAGGTCGTGGTGGTGAACCAGGACGGCGTCGCGGTGCTCAGCTCGCTGGGCGGCACCGACGCGGCGCGGATCGACCGCTCGGCCATCGCGGCCCCCGTGAACGAGGCCCTCGCCGGCCGGCACCCGGAGCCCGGCCCGCTGCTGATGCCCTGGACGACGGCCCCGCTGGTGCTGGCTGAGCCGATCCTCATCGACGGCGAGGTGCGCGGCGTCGTCGTCACGGAGTCCTCGACCGACCACGTGCGCACGCGGCTGCTGTGGCAGTGGCTCGTGCTCGCGGCGGGCGCGGTGGTGGCGTTCGGGCTCGCGCTGCTGGTCGCGATCCCGGTGGTGCGCTGGACGCTGCGACCCGTGCGCCGGCTCGACGAAGCGACGGGCGCGCTGGTCGCGGCCGTGGTGAGCGGGCGCGAGGCGGAACCGGTGGGGGAGAGCGGCGGGCCGCCTGAGCTGCGGAAACTCGGCCGTTCGTTCGACCGGATGGCGGCGAGCGTGTCGGAGGCGCTGGCCGCGCAACGGGCGTTCGTCGCCGATGCCTCCCACCAGCTGCGCAACCCGCTGACGGCGTTGAAGCTGCGGCTGGGCAACCTCGAAGGCCACGTGGACGACGAAACGGCGGCCGCCGACCTCGACGCCGCCCGCGTGGACGCCGGCCGGCTCAACCAGATCCTCGACGAGCTGCTGTCGATGGCCCGCGCCGAGGCGGCGGGCGGTGAGCTCGTGGCGGAGGACCTCGGTGCCGTGGTCGCCGACCGCGTCGCCGACTGGAGTGTGGTGGGTGCGGCGCGTGACGTCGCGCTGGAAACCGAGGCCGACGTCAACGGCGCCCGGGTGCTGCTGCCGCCGCGGGGGCTCGAGGTGATCCTGGACGCGCTGATCGACAACGCGCTCAAGTTCACCGGCCAGGGCACTTCGGTGCACGTTTCGGCCGTACACGGTGGGGACGGGGTGACCTTGGCGGTGCGCGACCACGGGCCGGGCCTGCGCGAGGACGAGCTGGAACGCGCCGTGGACCGCTTCTGGCGCAGCAGCGCGCACCAGAACGTGCCCGGCTCGGGATTGGGTCTCGCGATCGTGCGCGAGATCGTCCGCCACTCCGGCGGCGACATGCGCTTGTCCCTGCCGGACGGCGGCGGGCTGCGGATCGAGCTGGACCTGCGGGTCGCGCCTTAGACCTTGAGGCTTCGGTAGTAGGTGAGCGCGCCCGGGTGCAGGGGGAGCGGCTCCGTCTCGATGCCCGGGTGGACGTCGATCGACAGGGCCGCGCTGTTGGCCTGCGCGAGGGCGGGGCGGGCGTCGTAGAGGCCGCGGGTGAGGGCTTCGGCGACGTCGTCGGCCATTTTCGCGGGGACGACGAGGAAGTTGGGGACCACGAGCGTGGTCACGGGGCCGGCCTGGTTGTAGGTGCTGCCGGGGATGGTGGCGGTGCTGTAGACGGGGCTGTAGGCCTGCATGCCCTCCTGCAGGCTGGCCATGTCGAGCAGGCGCAGGCCGACCTTCTGCGTGTACTGCGTGATCAGCGGTGTCGGCAGGCCGCCCGACCAGAACAAGGCGTCGAGCTGGTGGTTTTCGAGGGCCTTGAGGGAGTCTTCGAGGCCCAGCTGCTGCACGCTCACGGAATCGGTCAGCCCGGCGACGGCCAGCACGCGGTTGGCGATGTACTCGACCCCGGACTCGGGCGAGCCGACCGCGATGTGGCGGCCCTTGAGCATCGACACCGACGTGTAAGGCGAGTCGGCGCGCACGACGATGTGCAGGTAGTCGTCGTGAATGCGCGCCAGCGCGGTCAGCTGGCCCGGGTGCTGCGTGGCGGCCTCGGCGGCGAGGTCGGCCGCGACAAAAGCCACGTCGGCGCCCCCGGCCAGCACGCGGTTGAGGTTGTCGCGCGAGCCCTGCGTCGCCAGGACCTCCGGCCGGGCGATGCCCAGGTCCTTGGCCCACGCGTCGGCGAGCGGCCGGGCGAGGTCGTTGTACACGCCGCCGACCGCGCCGGTCGCGATCCGCAGGTGCAGGCCCTCGAAGCTCGGGCCGCACGCGGCCGTGAGCCCTGCCACGAGAACCGCGACGAGCACCGCCGTGAGCCTCCGCCTCGCACGCATGGGGCGATCGTGCCAGACGAGCGCCCCGCGCGTTCGCGGCTCAGGTGCACTGCATCGTGAACCGGGCCGCGTCGAACCTCCCCGCCGCGAGGTCGTCGGACCGGATCACCCAGTAGATCGTGCCGACGTCGCCCACATCATGTCGACGTCGTCGTCGCTGTCGAACTGGGCGAGCAGCACCCAGCTCGCGCCTTCCTCGGCCAGCGCGGGGTTGCGGCGGCCGCCGCCGAGCGCCATCACGGCGACCGGGTCGCCACCCAACTGCCCCACGGCGGCCCCGTCCAGTTCCGCGATGAGGTGCACACCGGGGCGCAGCAGCCCCAGCCACGCGTCGACGGCGTCGGCGGGCAGGTGCTCACGGGCGATGGCCGTGAGGCGCTCTCTCCATGCGGTCACGGAGGGATCATGCAGCGCACACCGACAAAAACCGCGCGCGGGACGAGCGGAGCGAGATCCGGCCGGGACCGTGTTCAACCAGGTGGGCGGCGTCTTCACCGAGGTCGGCGGGGGTTACCCTGGCTACCTGATGACCGAGAATCGCAAGACCTTCCAGATCCGCACCTTCGGCTGCCAGATGAACGTGCACGACTCGGAACGGCTCGCCGGTCAGCTCGAGGAGGCCGGGTACGTCCCCGCGAGCGCGGAGGCGAAGCCGGACCTGGTCGTGTTCAACACCTGCGCGGTGCGCGAGAACGCGGACAACAAGCTGTACGGCACCCTGGGCCACCTGCGCCCGGACAAGATCGCCAACCCCGACATGCAGATCGCGGTCGGCGGGTGCCTGGCGCAGAAAGACCGCGGGGACATCGTCAAGCGCGCCCCGTGGGTCGACGTCGTGTTCGGCACGCACAACATCGGCTCGCTGCCGACGCTGCTGGAGCGCGCCCGGCACAACGCCGAGGCCGAGGTGGAGATCCTCGAGTCGCTCGAGACGTTCCCCTCCACGCTGCCCGCGCGTCGCGAGTCGTCGTACGCGAGCTGGGTGTCGGTTTCGGTGGGGTGCAACAACACCTGCACGTTCTGCATCGTGCCGTCATTGCGGGGCAAGGAACGCGACCGCCGCCCGGGCGAGATCCTCGCCGAGGTCGAGGCGCTCGTGGCCGAGGGTGTGCTGGAGGTGACGCTGCTGGGGCAGAACGTGAACTCCTACGGCGTCGAGTTCGGCGACCGGCTGGCGTTCGGCAAGCTGCTGCGCGCGACCGGCGGGATCAGCGGCCTGGAGCGCGTGCGGTTCACCTCGCCGCATCCGGCGGCGTTCACCTCCGACGTGATCGACGCGATGGCCGAGACCGCCAACGTCTGCCACCAGCTGCACATGCCGCTGCAATCGGGTTCGGACCGGGTGCTGCGCGAGATGCGGCGTTCGTACCGCTCCGGGCGCTACCTGAAAATCCTCGACGAGGTGCGCGCGGCGATGCCCGACGCGGCCATCACCACGGACATCATCGTCGGCTTCCCCGGCGAGACCGAAGAAGACTTCCAGGCGACGCTCGACGTGGTGAGCGAGGCGCGGTTCTCCAGCGCGTTCACGTTCCAGTACTCGAAGCGCCCCGGCACGCCGGCCGCGACGATGGCCGACCAGCTGCCGAAGGAGGTCGTGCAGGAACGCTACGACCGGCTCGTGCAGCTGCAGAACGAGATCTCCTGGGCGGAGAACAAGAAGCTGGTCGGGACCAAGGTCGAGCTGCTCGTGGCCGCGGGCGAGGGCCGCAAGGACGCCGAGACGCACCGCATGAGCGGCCGCGCCCGCGACGGGCGGCTCGTGCACTTCACGCCCGCCGGGTCCGTTGTGGACCGTGCGGTGCGCCCGGGCGACGTCGTCGAGACGGTGATCACCTACGGCGCCCCGCACCACCTGGTCGCCGACGGCGATCTCCTGACGCACCGCCGCACCACGGCGGGCGACAACGCCGAAGCCGGTCTTCGGCCCAAGACGAGCGGGGTCACGCTGGGACTGCCGGGCTTCGGAGCCCCGGCCGTCGAGCCGGCCCCGGTGAGTGGGTGTGTGCTGTGAGCGAGCCAGGAACGCCGGCCGAGGTCGACGAGGAGCTGACCGACCAGATCGACCAGGCGGGAGCGCGCGCGTCCCGCACGGTCGAGCTGGGCCGCCGCGGCTTCTACATCGCCGTGTTCATCGTCGTGCTGCTCGTGGCGCAGTTCCTGCCGTGGGTCGGCGACCACGCGGGCTACCAGGTCCTCCAAGGCGCCGGCGGCGGCATCCCGCAGCTGTTCGCCGCGACGTCCACGGGCATCGGCGTCCTCGCCGGCGCGGTGGGCGTGGCCACGCGCCGCTGGTGGGTCGCCTGGTGCTGCGCGGCCGGCGGCTGGTTCGCCTCGGTGGACGGGCTGCTGTCGGTGTGGTCCCAGCAGTCGGCCCACGCGAACGGCGCCGTCGGCGGCGGGCCGGGGATCGGGATGATCGTCGCGTGGATCGCCACGATCGTCCTGGCGACGATGTGGATGAGGACGGCTTTCTCGCGGGCTTGAGGTTCACCCATCGCGACCACAACCCACCCGAACGATCGAAAAGGGCCGCCCCCGGTGGAAATCCGGGAGCGGCCCTCGTCGAAGAACCAGCGATCAGCGGTCCGCCACAGCGGCCTCCGCCGCTTCCATCCACTCGCGCCACTGGGCGGCCTGCTCGTCGGCCTTGCGGGCGCGGCGCTCGTCGCCTGCGGCGCGGGCCTTGGCGGCCTGCGACTCGAACTGTTCGACGCGCTCGCGGAACTGGGCGGCGCGGGCCTGGGCCTCCGGGTCGGTGCGGCGCCAGCGGCTGTCCTCGGCGGACTTGACGGAGTCCTGGACCGTCTTGAGCCGGCCGTCGAGCTCGCGGATGCGTTCGCGCGGGACCTTGCCGATCTCGTCCCACTGTTCCTGGATGCGGCGCAGCGCGGACTTGGCGGCGTCGAGGTTGGCGGCGACGTCGATCTTCTCCGCCTCGACCAGCAGCTCTTCCTTGCGGGCGGCGTTGCCGGCGAACTCGGTGTCGCGCTCGGTGAACACCGCCGAGCGGCGGGCGAAGAAGGCGTCCTGGGCCGCGCGGAAGCGCTGCCACAGTGCCTCGTCGCTGTCCTTGGGTGCGCGGCCGGCCGCGCGCCACTCGGCCATGAGCTCCTTGTAGCGGCCGGCGGTGGCGCCCCAGTCGTCGGACTCGGCGAGCGACTCGGCCTCGGTGATGAGCTCTTCCTTGCGGTGCTTGGCGCTCGCGCGCTGCTTGTCCAGCTCCGCGAAGTGCGAGCCGCGGCGGCGGTTGAACGCCTCGCGGGCCTTGGAGAACCGCTTCCACAGCTCGTCGTCGGTCTTGCGGTCGACGCCCTTGACGGTCTTCCACTCGTCCAGGATCGTGCGCAGCCGGTCGCCCGCGACCTTCCACTGGGTCGAGTCGGCGGCGATCTTCTCCGCCTCCTCGGCCAGCTCCTGCTTGCGCGAAACGGCGGCCGCGCGGGCCTCCTCGCGCTCCTGCTTGACCTTGCCCAGCGCCTTCTCGGCGGCGGCTATCACGTACTCGACGCGCGCGGCCAGCGCGGCGAGGTCACCGACCACCGCCGACTCGGCCAGCCCGTCGCGGATCTGCGTGGCGTTCGACAGCGCGTGCTTCGGGTCGCCGACGCCCGAACTCAGCCGCGTTTCCAGCAGCTCGACCTCGGTGCGCACGTCATCGAAGCGGCGGGCGTAGTGCAGCAGCCCCTCGTCGGGCGTGCCCGCCTGCCAGACCCCGACCGCGCGCTCGCCGTCGGCGGTGAAAACGAAGACGGTGCCCTCGGCGTCGACCCGGCCCCAGGTGGACGGGCTGGGCTCGGCGGCCGGCACCGGAGGTGCGGTCTGGGCGCTGCCGGGCGCGTGGGGCACCGGGTGCGGTGCCGGGGTGCCGCTGGACGTGTTCTCCTGGGCCATCGCAGGCTCCTTATCGCCTGTACGCCCGCTGGTGCGGGCGCCCCGCGTGCTGCGGGGCCGGGTTACGCGGTGGTGCTTCCGGGGGCATGGGGCCCCAGCGGCATTCAAGCAGCTCAGCGCCTGCTGTGGTACTGGATGAGCCACCTGAAGCCAGTGATCCTACTTCTCCTTGACGCTCCGTGTCGGCGGTCCACCCCGTCCAGGTACCCTCGGCCAGCGTGATCAGCCCTGCTCAGCCGCCTCGTCCGGTGGCCGTCGTCGGTCCCACGGCCACCGGGAAGACGGCGCTGGCCGTGGAGCTCGCCCTCGCCCTCGGCGGTGAGGTCGTGAACGCCGACGCGCTCCAGCTCTACCGCGGCATGGACCTCGGCACGGCCAAGGCCACCGAAGCCGAGCGGCGCGGCGTGCCCCACCACCTGCTCGACGTCCTCGACGTCACCGAGACCGCGTCTGTCGCCGCCTACCAGCGCGACGCCCGCCGTGTGATCGAAGACCTCCTCGCCGCCGGCCGCGTGCCCGTCCTGACCGGCGGCTCGGGCCTCTACGTGCAGGCCGTGCTCGACGACCTGAAGTTCCCCGGCACCGACCCCGCCATCCGAGCCGGGCTCGAAGCCGAGGCCACCGAACGCGGCACGGCGACCCTCTACGCGCGGCTGGCCGAAAAAGACCCCGTGGCGGCCGCCGTCATCCTGCCCACGAACACCCGCCGGATCGTGCGCGCGCTGGAGGTCATGGAGCTCACCGGAGAGCCCTTCTCCGCGAACCTGCCCAAGCCCGGCCCCGCCCGCTATGGCACGGTGCTGATCGGCATCGACCGCGAAGCCGCCGAGCTCGACGAGCGCGTCGACCTGCGCGTGGCGCGCATGTTCGAGGCCGGGCTCGTCGACGAGGTGCAGGAGCTCGAAGCCCGCGGTCTGCGCGACGGCAAGACGGCGTCCCGGGCGCTGGGCTACCAGCAGGTGCTCGCCGAGTTCGACGGCGAAGGCGACTTCGCGGCGGCCGCCGCGGCGACCGCACAGGCCACCCGCCGCTTCGTCCGGCGGCAACGCTCCTGGTTCCGCCGCGACAAGCGCATCCAGTGGTTCGACGGCGCTTCCCCCGACCTGGCCGCGCGCGTGCACGACGCCCTGGCCCAGTAATCTTGTCCCCATGGGCGGCATCGAGTTTCTCAAGGGCCACGGCACGCAGAACGACTTCGTGCTGCTGCCCGACGCGTCCGGCCGCCTCGACCTCACGGCGGAGCGCGTGGCGGCACTGTGCGACCGCCGGCGCGGCCTGGGCGCCGACGGTGTGCTGCGCGTGGTGCGTGCCAACGCGCTGGGCGAGGCGTCCGAGGGCGAGTGGTTCATGGACTACCGCAACGCCGACGGCTCGATCGCCGAGATGTGCGGCAACGGCGTGCGCGTGTTCGCCCGCTACCTCGTCGACGCCGGCCTGGCGGGCGACGGCCGCTTCACCATCGGCACCCGCGCGGGCGACCGGCCGGTGGTGGTCCACCCCGACCGCTCCGTGACGGTGGGCATGGGCCCGGCGACGATCACCGGCACCTCCGTCACGGTGGTGGCAGGGAGCCCGTTCTCCGGCGTGGCCGTGGACGTCGGCAACCCGCACCTGGTGTCCGTGCTCGACGACGACGTCGCCGACCTCGACCTGCGCGACCAGCCCGACTTCGACCACGACGTGTTCCCGACCGGCGTGAACCTCGAGTTCGTGAACCTGCTCGGCGAGGGCGCGCTGCGCATGCGCGTCCACGAGCGCGGCGTGGGGGAGACGCGCTCGTGCGGCACCGGCACGGTGGCCGCCGTCGCCGCCGCGCTGCACCTCGCCGGCACCGACACGGGGGAGTCCACTGTGGACATCCTCGGCGGCCGCGTGGTCGTGACCGTCGAACGTGGCGCCGCCACGCTCACCGGTCCGGCGGAGATCGTCGCGCGCGGCGAGCTCGACGAAGCCTGGTGGGCCGCCGCCGGGGCGTGAGCCACGCCCCGGCAGCAACGCGTCAGACCACCGTCACCTCGACAGCCAGCTCGCCGTCACCCGGACGAGTGGTCACGGCGGAGATCACCCCGGCCGCGCGCACATCGTCCGACACCGCGGCGAACTCGCTGAGCAGTTCGTCGGACGCGCTCACCGTCAGGGTTTCGACGGCCGAGCGCATCGACACCTTCGCGTCCGTCTTGGCCCGCCGCACGGCCGCGATCACCGAGCCGGCCAGCGGCAGCAGGGCGACGTCACCGTCGACCCCCGGCGCCTCCGGCCACGGCGCGCGGTGCACCGAACCCGCCTGCCACCACGACCAGACCTCCTCGGCCGTGTAAGGCAGCACCGGCGCGAACAGTCGCACCAGCACCGAAAGCGCGGTCGTCAGCGCCGCGCGGGCCGAGTCCGCGGCCGCCTCGCCGCGATCGCCGTACGCGCGGGCCTTGACCAGCTCGACGTAGTCGTCGCAGAAGGTCCAGAAGAACGTCTCCGTGATCTGCAGCGCCCGCGCCTGGTCCAGGCCTTCGAACGCCGCCGTCGCCTCGGTGACCACGCGCGCGAGCGCGGCGAGCACCGACCGGTCCAGCGGTTCCGTCACGGAAGCGCCCGGCGTGGGCAGGCCGAGCCCGAGCACGAACCGGCTCACGTTGAGCAGCTTCGTCGCCAGGCGCCGCCCGACCTTCATCTGGCCCTGGTCCTCGGCCGTGTCGACGCCGGGGCGTGCGCTCGCCGCCCAGTAGCGCACGGCGTCGGGCCCGAACTGGTCCAGCAGCGCCGCGGGCGTGACGACGTTGCCCGCGGACTTCGACATCTTCTTGCGGTCCGGGTCGAGCACCCAGCCGGAGATCACGGCGTCGCGCCACGGCAGCACGTGCTCTTCCAGCTCGGCCCGCACCGTCGTGGAGAACAACCAGGTGCGGATGATCTCGTGCGCCTGCGGCCGCAGCGAGTACGGGAACACGCGGCGGAACAGGTCGTCGTCGAGGCTCCAGCGCCCGGCGATCTGCGGCGTGAGCGACGACGTGGCCCACGTGTCCATCACGTCCACCTCGCCCGCGAACCCGCCCGGCTTCCCGCGCTGGTCCTCGGTGTAGCCCGGCGGCACGTCGGTGCTCGGGTCCACGGGCAGGGCCGAGTCCGAAGCCACCAGCACGGCTTCGTGGTCGGGCTCGCCGTGCTCGTCGAGCGGGTACCAGACCGGAATCGGCACGCCGAAGAACCGCTGGCGGCTCACGAGCCAGTCGGACGTGAGGCCCTCGGTCCAGGCGCGGAAGCGGACCTCCATGTGCGGCGGCACCCAGTTGAGCTCGCCGCCGCGTTCGAGCAGCTTCGCGCGCAGCTCTTCGTCGCGCCCGCCGTTGGTGAGGTACCACTGGCGGCTCGTGACGATCTCGAGCGGCCGGTCGCCCTTCTCGTAGAACTTCACCGCGTGCGTGATCGCCCGCGGCTCACCGCGCAGCGACCCGTCGGCCCGCAGCGCCTCGACGAGGAGCTGGCGTCCCGTGTGGACGGTCTTGCCGGCCAGCGGGGCGTACGCCTCGGCGGGCACCCCGCGCGGCGGCTCGGGCAGGAACCGCCCGTCGCGGCCGAGCACGGGTCGGGTTTCCAGCCGCAGCGCGCGCCACCACGTGACGTCGGTGGTGTCGCCGAAGGTGCAGACCATCGCGATGCCGGTGCCCTTCTCGGGATCGGCGAGGTGGTGCGCGTGCACCGGCACCTCGACGCCGAACACGGGCGTGCGCACCGTTTTCCCGACGAGGTCGCGGTACCGCTCGTCGTCCGGGTGGGCCACGAGCGCGACGCACGCGGGCAGCAGCTCCGGCCGCGTGGTGGAGATCAGCACCTCGGCGTCTTCGCCCGTGCGGAACACGAGGTCGTGGTACGCGCCGGGCCGCTCGCGGTCCTCCAGCTCGGCCTGCGCGACGGCGGTGCGGAACGTGGTGTCCCACAACGTCGGCGCCTCGGCCTGGTAGGCCTCGCCGCGCGCGAGGTTGCGCAGGAAGGCGCGCTGGGAGATCTCCGTGGTGGCCGGGTCGATGGTCTGGTACGCCAGCGTCCAGTCCACCGACAGCCCGACGCGGCGCCAGACGTCCTCGAAGACCTTCTCGTCCTGTTCGGACAGCGTGCGGCACAGCTCGACGAAGTTGCGGCGCGACACCGGGATCACGTCCTTGCCGGGCTTGGCCGGCGGCGTGAACGACGGGTCGTAGGGCAGGGCCGGCTCGCAGCGCACGCCGTAGTGGTTCTGCACGCGGCGCTCGGTGGGCAGGCCGTTGTCGTCCCAGCCGACGGGGTAGAACACCTCACGCCCGCGCATGCGCTGGTAGCGCGCGAGGACGTCGGTGTGCGTGTAGGAGAACACGTGCCCGATGTGCAGCGAACCGCTCGCCGTGAGTGGCGGCGTGTCGATCGAGTAGATCTCTTCGCGCGGCTTCGTGCGGTCGAAGGTGTGGACGCCGTCCCGCTCCCATACCGCTACCCACTTGTCCTCCAGGCCGTCGACACCGACCTTGTCCGGGACACGAGGGCTGGGGTGCGGGGTAGCGTTCATGAACGAGACTCTAGGCGGGCGCCGCCACCGCTTTCTCGCCCACCGGCAGGTCACGCATGTGCCGCAGCGGCGAGCAGACCACCCACAGCGCCGCGGCGAGCTGGCCGATCACGGCGGTCCACAGCGCGCCGGTGAGCCCGAGCCCCTCGCCGAGCGCGCCGCCCAGCAGCCCGCCGAGCGGCATCGTGCCCCACACGACGAACCGCACGCTCGCGTTCATCCGGCCCAGCAGCCGGTCGGGGGTGATCGCCTGGCGGTAGGAGACCTGCGCGACGTTGTAGAGGATCACGCCGAACCCGGCCAGCGCCAGGCCGAAACCGGCGAGCGGCACGCGCCAGCCGGGCCCCGCGAGCGGCACGAGGAGGTTGCCCGGCCACACGAGCATCGGCAGGAGCCAGATCGAGCGCGCCTGCCCGACGCGCCGGATGATCGCGCCGGCGAACAGCGCGCCGAGGATCCCGCCGATGCCGCCGACGGCCAGCAGCCCGCCGACCGCCGCGGGCGGGAGCCCGGCCGTGCGCGTCAGGAACAGCACCTGCACGGCCTGCGCGGCGGCGCCGAACAGGTTCGCGGTGGCGGTGCAGGCGACGATGGCGCGTAGCGGCTTGTCGGTGAACACGAACTTCAGGCCTTCGAGCATTTGCGGCACCAGGCGTTCGTGCCCGGTCTTCTCGGGCAACTGCTCGACCGTGCGGATCCGCCAGAGGCACAACGCGGAGGCGAGGTAGCCGAGACCGGTGACCAGCACCGTGCTCGCCGCGCCGACGAACTGCACCAGCACACCCGCGGCGCTCGGCCCCGCGATCTGGGCCGAGGACTGCACACCCTGCAGCTTCGCGTTGCCCTCCAGCAACCGGTCGCGGCCCACGAGCGCGGGCAGGTAGGCCTGGTAGGACACGTCGAAGAACACCGTGCCGATGCCCACGAACAGCACGACCACGATCAGCTGGACCATCGTCAGCCCGCCCGCCCACCACGTCAGCGGGATGCTCAGGATCAGCGCCGCGCGGGCCAGGTCGGCCGCGAGCATCACCGGCCGCTTGCGCAACCGGTCCACCCACACACCCGCCGGCAGGCCGATCAGCAGGAAGCCCAGCGTCTCGGCCGTGGTCAGCAGACCCATCTCGAACGGGGTCGCCGCGAGCGTCACCGCCGCCAGCAGCGGGATCGCCGTGACGCCGACAAAAGTGCCGAGCTGGCTCGCCGTGTCGCCGGCGAACAGCCGGCGGAAGTCGGCGTGGAAGAGGAGGGAGTCCCGGTTCACCCGATAGAGTGTTGGCGAGTGATTGGAAAGTGTCAATCACTTAACCGTGCCTAGGCTGTGCGGGTGCCGACCCCACGACGCCCT
The DNA here is from genome assembly GCF_040654155.1 of Amycolatopsis sp. NPDC050768. NCBI lineage: Bacteria > Bacillati > Actinomycetota > Actinomycetes > Pseudonocardiales > Pseudonocardiaceae > Amycolatopsis > Amycolatopsis sp. NPDC050768. Next base: position 62,369 of record NZ_JBFAHL010000028.1, on the reverse strand, counting down.
TCGACGGAGGCCGAGGCCGCCGCGCTCGCGTCCGGAATACGCCTGCGCATCATCCGGTTGACCTCCTTCGAGGCGATGACCAACAAAGAGCTGGCCGAGCGGCTCGGCCGCGACCCGGCCACCACGCTGCACCACGTGCGGCGCCTGGTCGAGACGGGTTTTCTCACTCCGCTGGAAGAGCGCCGCGGCGCTCGTGGTGCCAAGGAGATCCCGTACCTGTCGACCGGCCTGTCCTGGCAGCTCGACAACGGCACGGCGGTCGCGTCCGTCGGCCAGGCCATGCTCGAGGCCTACCTCGCCGAGATGGGGGAGGCCGACGCCGCCGAGGTCGACTCCAGTCGGCTCGTCTTCCAGGTCGCGCCGGCCGAGGTCGCCGAGTTCAAGGATCGGCTCACGCAGCTGCTCGAGGAGTTCCGCGAACGGCCCGCCCAGGCCGGCGCCGAACGCACCGCCATCTACGTATCGATCTATCCCAGCAGGTAATCACTCGGCTCCCGCGCCGAATCGTGGGAGCATGGAGGCACGATGACAGAACTGACACACGAAGACCTGTACGACGACGACCCGTCGACCGGTGAGATGGAGCTCGAGGACCGCGCCTCGCTCCGCCGCGTCGCAGGCCTGTCGACCGAACTCACAGACGTCACCGAGGTCGAATACCGCCAGCTGCGGCTGGAGCGCGTCGTGCTGGTCGGCGTGTGGACCGAAGGCACCGCCGAGCAGTCGGAAGCCTCCCTCGCCGAGCTGGCGAGGCTGGCCGAGACCGCCGGTTCCGAGGTGCTCGAGGGCCTCGTCCAGCGGCGCGCCAAGCCCGACCCGGCGACCTACGTCGGCTCCGGCAAGGTGCGGGAGCTGCGCGACGTGGTCGTGGCGACCGGCGCCGACACGGTGATCTGCGACGGCGAGCTCTCGCCCGGCCAGCTGCGCCAGCTCGAGGAGAAGGTCAAGGTCAAGGTGATCGACCGGACCGCCCTGATCCTCGACATCTTCGCGCAGCACGCCCGATCCAAGGAGGGCAAGGCCCAGGTCGAGCTGGCCCAGCTGCAGTACCTCATCCCGCGGCTTCGCGGTTGGGGTGCGTCGCTGTCCAGGCAGGCCGGTGGTCGCGCCGGTGGCGCCAACGGCGGTGTGGGCCTACGCGGTCCCGGTGAGACGAAGCTCGAGACCGACCGCCGGCGGATCAACAAGCGCGTCGCGAAGCTGCGCCGCGAGATCGCGGCGATGGACACGATCCGCGAGACCAAGCGCGGCCGGCGCGTGGCCAACGAGGTGCCCAGCGTGGCCATCGTCGGCTACACCAACGCCGGCAAGTCGAGCCTGCTCAACGCGCTGACCGGCGCGGGCGTGCTGGTGGAGGACGCACTGTTCGCCACCCTGGACCCGACCACGCGCCGGGCCCAGACGGCCGACGGGCGCACGTTCACCCTCACCGACACCGTCGGGTTCGTGCGGCACCTGCCGCACCAGCTGGTGGACGCGTTCCGCTCGACGCTGGAGGAGGCGGCCGACGCCGACCTGCTGCTGCACGTCGTCGACGGGGCCGACCCGGCGCCCGAGGAGCAGGTGAACGCCGTGCGCGAGGTGCTCGGCGAGATCACCCGCACCCGCAAGGAGCCGCTGCCGCCCGAGCTGCTCGTGATCAACAAGGCCGACGCGGCCGACCAGGTCACGCTGGCGCGACTGCGCCACCAGCTGGCGGGTTCCGTGCTGGTGTCCGCCCGGACCGGCGCCGGTATTCCGGAGCTGGCCGAGGTGCTCGCCGACCGGCTGCCGCGGCCGCAGGTCGTGGTCGAGGCGCTGGTCCCGTACTCGCGGGGCGAGCTCGTGGCCCGCGCCCACTCGGACGGCGAGGTGCTCGAGGAGGAGCACGTCGCCGACGGTACGAGGCTCCTCGTGCGGGTCCACCCGGACCTAGCGGCGGCTTTGCGCCGGTACGAAACCAACTCCTCGGCGCTCTGAACGTCTTCCGTAGTGTGCGGCCGGACCCGGCCGCACACTACGGAGGTGAGCTGGTGCGGGTCGTCCTCGCGGTGACGGCGGTTTTGCTGGTGCTGGGCGCTGTGCCCGCTGCTGCCGCGGCGCCGCCACCGGCGCCCGAATCGCTGTGCAAGGTCACCGACTCGCGGCTGGGGGAGCTCTCCGGCCTCGTCTCCGACGGCGAGCACTGGTACGCGATCAACGACGGCGGCACGAAAGTGCAGGTCTTCGTCCTCGACCACTCGTGCAAGGTGCAGAAGGTGCTCTCCGCGAGCACCGACCCGTACGACGTCGAGGACCTCGCGCGCGCGGCCGACGGCACCCTGTGGCTCTCGGACACCGGCGACAACAGCCACAAGCGCACGACCGTGGCGCTCATGGAGATGAAACCTTCGGGCGGCAGCGTGACGCTGCACCGCCTGACCTATCCCGACGGGCCGCACGACACCGAGGCCCTGCTGCTCGACCGGTCGGGCACGCCGTACCTGATCACCAAGGAAGTGCTTGGTGACGCGGCTGTCTACCGGCCGACCGGTCCTTTGGCCACGCCGGGGCCGACGAAGCTGGAGAAGGTCGGTTCGCTGACCATCCACGACACCGACACGGTGGGCGGGCCGGTGGGCGCGTTCGGATCCGTGCTGGTCACGGGTGGTGCCACCAGTGCCGACGGCAGCGTCGTGGCCCTGCGCACCTACACCGACGCGTACCTGTACCCGGCCCCGGACGGCGACGTGCTCGAGGCGCTCAAACGCAACCCCGTGCGGATCCCGCTGCCGAACGAGAAGCAGGGCGAAGCGCTCGCCTTCGAACCCGACGGCACGCTGCTGTCGGGCGGTGAGGGTGTCGGCCAGCCCATCCGAGCGGTGAAAAACGCGACGGCTCTGGTGGCGGGTGCCGCCGCGCCGCAGCGTGAAGCGGCCAAGCCCGCCGCTTCCGGCGCGACCGGCGGCTCGGACGACTCGTCCGGCTTGCCGCTGCTGCCGGTGGTCGGCATCGCGGTGGTCGTGGTGCTGATCGGCTGGTTCCTGCTCAGCCGGCTGCGTCGCCGCCCGCGCCGCTGAGTTCTGACCGCCGATTTCTGACCGCCGATTTCTGACCGCCGAGTCCTGATCGCTGAGTTCTGACCGTTGAGGTCCGCTCCGGGGAGGCAACCGGGGCGCGGCGCGCACAGCGGGAAGACCACAACGCAAGACCACTCAGCACACGGACCACGCAGCACACGGACCACGCAGCACACGGACCACGCAGCGGACCGCACGGCACCGTCCACACCGGACACCGGGAAGCTCCCGCCCGCGGCGCGGGGACGATCGAGGCCGGGCATCCTCGTCGCCGGCCCGCGGCCGCGTGGGTGGGCTCCCGGGTCTAGAGGCGCCGCAGGACTGCGACGACCTTGCCGAGGATGGTGGCGTCGTCGCCGGGGATCGGCTCGTACGCCTCGTTGTGCGGCATCAGCCAGACGTGGCCGTCCTTGCGCTTGAACGTCTTCACCGTGGCTTCGCCGTCGATCATGGCGGCCACGATGTCGCCGTTCTCCGCGGCGGGCTGCTGGCGGACCACGACCCAGTCGCCGTCGGTGATCGCGGCGTCGATCATCGAGTCGCCGGTGACGCTGAGCAGGAAGAGCTCACCCTCGCCGACGATCTCGCGCGGCAGCGGGAAGACGTCCTCGATCGCCTGCTCGGCCAGCACCGGGCCTCCGGCCGCGATCCGGCCGACCAGCGGCACGTACGCCGCCTTCGGCATGGACGGCTGCTGGTCGATGTCGATGCCCATCGGGTTGTCGTCCGTCGTCGAGAGGACGCCCACGGCCCGCGGCCGGTTCGCGTCGCGGCGCAGGTAACCCTTGCGCTGCAACGCCTTCAGCTGGTGGGACACCGACGAGGTCGACGTGAGCCCCACGGCCTCGCCGATCTCGCGGACGCTCGGCGGGTAGCCGAACCGGGCCACCCAGGTGCGAATCACGTCCAGCACCTGCTGTTGCCGCACGGTCAGCGTCTCGTCCACGTCGTAGACCTCGGGCAGGGCCGTCACCTTCCCCGAGCCACCGGGCGTGGTGCCCGCCTTGCTCTCCTTCGCCACTGTGTGTCGCCTCCCAGCCGTTCGCGGTCGCCTCGCCGGCATCCCGCGCGTTCCCGCGTGCGCCGGCCGGCTCCCGCGGACGCGGGTGCCCTCGCCGGCGACATCTGCCCGGCAGATGTCCTGGTCACCGACGTTAGCCCACCGAGCGTGACGATTTCAAACATCTGTTCGATCGACACGCCGTGTCCTCTCGATTTTGTCGGTGCGGGGTGGTAGACCTTCGCACGGACGTTCGATAGAACGCCTGTTCGACCTGAACCGCATTGTCGCCGGTGAGAGCACCGGACCGGGCTCGGATCGAACCGATCAGCAGGTCAGAAGGAGGTTCGCCATGTCGATTCTGGCAGACCGCGGGATCGTCCGCCCGCTCCGGCCCGCCCGGCAGGCCGCCGCCCCGGCTCGGGTTCCCTCGGGTCCCGCCGCACCCGTTCGCGGCACGCGCGAGCGCCGTGGCGAGCCGCTGCGGCCGCCGACGCGCGCCCGGGTGGTCGTTGGGCCTCGCATAGCGCCGGCCACGTGCGCCCAGGCGCGTCGGCCCGCCGTCCGGTGGCCGTGGCTCGCCGCGATCGCCGTCGCCGCCTGTCTGGTGGTCACCGTTCTGGGTGTTTTCGGGTCCGGCACGCCGGGTGGCGCGGTGCCCGAGCGCACGGCGTCGGTGTCCGTGCAGCAGGGCGACACGCTCACCGCGATCGCCGCCCGGTTCGCACCCGACTCGGACCAGGGCGCTGTGGTCGAGCGCATCAAACAGCTCAACCACCTCGACGACGCCGTCCTCGTGCCGGGATTGCCGCTCACCGTGCCGGTCGCGTCGGAGGTGGCCGGGTTCGGTTCGTGACCGTCGGGATGCGCTCGATCGCGCCACGGATCGGTGCCTTGTTCACCCGCTTGTGTCGCTTGCGTGGGCCGTCCGGGCAATCTATGGTCAACCCCTACATCTGGTAGTTACACCGCTGTAGTTGGTCCACAGGTAGGGGTAGACTGGAGACCAGTTGTCCACAGCTGGGCGGTGTTCACCCACCGGTTGTCCACAAGTCGATCACCAGGCGCGGGTCCGTGCGGGGTGATCGTGGTCCAGGCCGTAGCGTGGCGGCAGGGGCCGGCGTGGATGGACTCGGCCGGCGCGGAGGGGAAGGTGATCGGCGGATGAGGTGCCCGTTCTGCCGGCATGCGGACTCTCGGGTCGTCGACTCCCGAGAGGTGGATGAAGGACAGGCGATCCGGCGGCGGCGCTCGTGCGCGCAGTGCGGCCGGCGCTTCACCACGTCGGAGACGATGGTGCTCGCCGTCGTCAAGCGGTCCGGCGTCACCGAGCAGTTCAGCCGGGACAAGGTCGTCAACGGCGTGCGGCGGGCCTGTCAGGGCCGGCCGGTCGACGACGACGCGCTGCAGAAGCTCGCGCAGCGCGTGGAGGAGTCGATCCGCTCCGCCGGTCTGGCGGAGATCCCGAGCCACGAGGTCGGTCTGGCCATCCTCGGTCCCTTGCGGGAGCTCGACGGGGTCGCCTACCTCCGGTTCGCCAGCGTCTACCGCTCGTTCTCCTCGGTCGAGGACTTCGAGAAGGAGATCGCTGACCTGCGGGAAGCCATGGCGGGTACTGCCGCGGAAGAAGGAAGCGAGCGCGCCGGAGACGACTGAGTGTCGCCTGCGCCGCGCGGGAGCGAGGGACGAGACCCGATGACCGAAACCGTGGGAACCGGCGCGGCGGCCGCCGGCCGGAGCAAGAAGAAGGCCAGTGGTGGTCTGGCCGTCAAGCGGGTCTTCACGACCGAAGGCGTGCACCCGTACGACGACGTCGTGTGGGAGAAGCGCGATGTCGTGATGACCAACTGGCGCGACGGCAGCGTCAACTTCGAGCAGCGGGGCGTCGAGTTCCCCGAGTTCTGGTCGGTGAACGCTACCAACATCGTCACCAGCAAGTACTTCCGCGGCGCCGTCGGCTCCCCGCAGCGCGAGAGCAGCCTCAAGCAGCTCATCGACCGCGTGGTGAAGACGTACGTGAAGGCCGCCGCGGACTACGGCTACTTCGCCGGTGCAGGCGACCTGGAGATCTTCGAGCACGAGCTCACCTGGATGCTGCTGCACCAGGTCTTCAGCTTCAACTCGCCCGTCTGGTTCAACGTCGGCACGTCCTCGAAGCAGCAGGTCTCGGCGTGCTTCATCCTGTCGGTCGACGACACGATGGAGTCGATCCTGAACTGGTACCGCGAGGAGGGCCTGATCTTCAAGGGCGGCTCCGGCGCGGGCCTCAACCTCTCCCGCATCCGCTCCTCGAAGGAGCTGCTCACCTCCGGCGGCACCGCGTCCGGCCCGGTTTCGTTCATGCGCGGCGCCGACGCGTCCGCGGGCACCATCAAGTCCGGCGGCGCCACGCGGCGCGCGGCGAAGATGGTCGTGCTCGACGTCGACCACCCCGACATCGAGGAGTTCATCCAGACCAAGGCGCGCGAAGAGGAGAAGATCAAGGTCCTCCGCGACGCCGGGTTCGACATGGACCTCTCCGGCGCGGACATCGCGTCGGTGCAGTACCAGAACGCCAACAACTCCGTGCGCGTGTCCGACGAGTTCATGCAGGCCGTGGAGAACGGCACGGAGTTCGGGCTGCGCGCCCGCCTCACCGGCGAGGTCATCGAGCGCACCGACGCGAAGAAGCTGTTCCGCACCATGGCGCAGGCCGCGTGGGAGTGCGCCGACCCGGGCGTGCAGTACGACGGCACGATCAACGACTGGCACACCTGCCCGGAGTCCGGCCGCATCAGCGCGTCGAACCCGTGCAGCGAGTACATGCACCTCGACAACTCCAGCTGCAACCTCGCGTCGCTGAACCTGCTGAAGTTCGTGGCCGACGACGGCACGTTCGACGCGCCGCTGTTCGCGAAGGCCGTGGAGTTCGTGATCACGGCGATGGACATCTCCATCTGCTTCGCCGACTTCCCGACCGAGCCGATCGCCGACACCACGCGCAAGTTCCGCCAGCTGGGCATCGGGTACGCCAACCTCGGCGCGCTGCTGATGGCGCTGGGCCACGCGTACGACTCCGAAGGCGGCCGCGCGCTCGCCGGCGCGATCACGTCGCTCATGACCGGTGTGTCGTACCGCCGCTCGGCGGAGATGGCCAAGGTCGTCGGCGCGTACGAGGGTTATGCGCGCAACGCCGAGGCGCACCAGCGCGTGATGCGCAAGCACGCCGCGGCCAACGAGCTGGTCCGCACCTACCACTCCAACGACGCGGCCGTCCGCGCGCTGGCCACCGAGGAGTGGCAGCGCGGCGTCGAGCTCGGCACGCGCCACGGCTGGCGCAACGCGCAGGCCTCGGTGCTCGCGCCCACCGGCACCATCGGCTTCATGATGGACTGCGACACCACGGGCATCGAGCCGGACTTCTCGCTGGTGAAGTTCAAGAAGCTCGTCGGCGGCGGGTCGATGCAGATCGTGAACCAGACCGTGCCGCGCGCGCTGCGGGTGCTGGGCTACCAGGACGAGCAGGTGGAGGCGATCGTCGAGTACGTGGCGCAGCACGGCCACGTCGTCGACGCGCCGGGCCTGCGTCCCGAGCACTACGAGGTCTTCGACTGCGCGGTGGGCGAGCGCTCCATCGCGCCGATGGGCCACGTGCGGATGATGGCCGCGGTGCAGCCGTTCCTGTCGGGCGCGATCTCGAAGACGGTGAACATGCCGGAGACGGCGACCGTCGAAGAGGTCGAGGAGATCTACTTCCAGGGCTGGAAGCTGGGCCTCAAGGCGCTGGCGATCTACCGCGACAACTGCAAGGTCGGCCAGCCGCTGTCCACGGCGAAGAAGAAGGAAGCCGAGCCGGAGCCGGAGAAGGTCGTGGAGTACCGCCCGGTGCGCCGCCGCCTGCCGAAGAAGCGCCCGAGCCAGACGGTGTCGTTCACCGTCGGCGGCGCCGAGGGCTACCTCCACGCGGGCTCCTACCCGGACGACGGCCTCGGCGAGATCTTCGTCAAGCTCGGCAAGCAGGGTTCGACGCTGGCGGGCGTGATGGACGCCTTCTCGATGTCGATCTCCGTGGGCCTGCAGCACGGCATCCCGCTGGAGTTCTACGTCTCGAAGTTCTCCAACCTGCGCTTCGAACCGGCCGGCATGACGGACGACCCGGACATCCGCATCGCCACCAGCGTGATGGACTACCTCTTCCGCCGCCTGGCCCTCGACTACCTGCCGTACGAGAAGCGCTCGCAACTCGGCATCTTCACCGCCGACGAACGCTCGGCCGAAGTGGAATCCAACTACGGCGGCATGGACCTCGAAGCCCTGCGCACCAGCGTCGACTCCTCCCCGGCCTCCGCGACCACCCCGGCCGCCCCGCCCACCCCGGCGGCCCCGGACGCGCACTCCACGGCCGAACTGATGGAACTCCACCTCGGCAAAGCCGCGGACGCGCCGTTGTGCATGACGTGCGGCACGAAGATGCGGCCTGCGGGGTCGTGTTATGCCTGTGAAGGGTGTGGAGCTACGTCGGGTTGTAGCTGATTGTCGTGAAGTGGTGAAGCGGGGAGCCGGGTTTCCGGCTCCCCGCTTTGCTTTGCCGGCGACCGGATTTCCGCACAGGATCTCCACACGTCCTCCCGCTGGGGGTCACATCGGTGCGACAGCATCGGGCGCGTGGAGTGGCTCAGGGAGTTCAGGGAAGAAGCACAGCGGCGGCGAGTGCGGCCGGAGCCGGAGTGGGGGCGTGGGGCGCGGCTGGACCCCGTGGTGGTGCGGAGCGTGCAGCGGTTCCAGGTGGGGGAGTCGGGGGACGGGGCCAACCTGATCGCCAAGGCGGACCCGCGGTTTCGGCCCGCCGTCGAGTTGTTCGTGGCCGAGGAGCAGAACCACGCGCGGCTGCTGGCGGAACTGCTCAAGGCCGCGGGGAGTGCGACGATCCACAACCACTGGTCGGACACCGTGTTCGTCTGGCTCAGGCGGGCGCTCGGGCTCAGGCTGGAGTTGATGGTGCTGTTGATCGCCGAAGTCGTGGCGCTGAGCTACTACCGGGCGCTGAGGGATGGCACCGGCGATCCGCTCACGAGGGAAGTCGCGGCGAGGATTTTGGCGGATGAGGAGCGGCATGTGCCGTTCCACTGTGATCAGCTCAGAGGGGCTTTCCCCGGGGCAAAGGGAAAACTCGTCGCCGGAGGGTGGCGGATCCTATTGCTGGGTGCGTTGGCAGCCGTCGTCGTGGATCATGGGCGGGCGTTGAGGGCGCTCGGTGTCACGCGGCTCGCGTTCGCGGCGGGGGTGCTGGGGCGGTTCGAGCAGGTGGTCGTGGAAGTCGACGGTGGACGGACGTGTCTGGTCGCGACGAGGCCGTTCACGCGTCGGGCGCGGCCGCGGGGTCTGCTCTGACCCCCAGCGAAGCGAGGTGCGCTCGCAGGACGTCGCGGCAGACCTGGGGCGTGGTCGCGTCCGGTTGGAGGGCCGAGCGGAACGTGAGGCCGTCCAGCAGAGCGGCCAAGCGCTCGGCTTCCAGGTCGGCCGCGGAAGCCGGCAAGCGCATGGCCTCGATGATGCGGCGGGCCAAAGCCAGCGTGCCTCGCAGAGCCTCGTGGGCCAAGGCGGTCAGGTCGGTGTCCACGCGGGCCGCGACCAGGAACTCCACCAGCACCGTGGCTTCGGCACGGCGGGGGGCGTCGAGGGGGAGCAGTTCGGCCAGGAAGTCGGTCAGTTGTGAGGCCGCCTCGTCGGGTGTCAGCTCCGAAAGGGGCCGCAACGAGACGCGGCGGCGCTCCAGGCGGGCGGTGACGCGGTCGATCGTCGAGCGCATGGCGAAGCGCATGAGGTCGCGCTGGCCGTCGAAGTAGTGGCGGACGGAGCCGATGTTCAGGCCGGACTCCGCGGCCACCGAGCGCAGCGACACGGCCGGCAAGCCGTCGCGCGCGGCCAGGCGCAGCACGGCGTCCGCGATGTCCGCGCGGCGTTGTTCTCCGTCGATGACCTTGGGCACTGGACCTTTCTATCACACCTGTGATACCAATGTTTATGTCACAGATGTGATAGAAACGAGGTGGGAGACGATGGAGACGGTGCTCAACGTGCTGCTGATCCGGTTCGGCCTGATCGCGGCCGGGCTGGTGGTGCTCGCCCTGGTGTTGTTCGCGGTGGTGGTCACGCTGCGGCGCAGGGGCAAGGGCCACCACGTGACGGCGGCGGCGCGGTTCGCCGCGCGCGTGCTGGATGAGCGAGGGGCCCGGCGTGGGAGCCGCGTGGTGAGGGAAGCGCTCAACCGGTTCGACGACCGGTGAACGGCGACGAGCTGCTGCACCATCTGCTGCTGGACCTGCTGGTCAAGGGCCTGACCGGCCTCGGCGCGGTGGTGGTGCTGGTGATCGGCGCCGTCGCGATCTGGCGCAAGGCGGGGAGGTGAATGGGGGCGCCGGTCACGGCGCCCCCACCACGTCAGGACAGCCGCGACCAGAGGAACTCGAACACCAGCGCCCACTTGAACGCCAGCTGCGCGTTGTCCGCCGCGCCGCCGTGGCCGCCTTCGATGTTCTCGTAGTAGCGCACGTCGTGGCCCTGCTCCTGCATCCGCGCCATCATCTTGCGGGCGTGGCCCGGGTGCACGCGGTCGTCCCTTGTGGACGTGGCGAACAGGGTCGGCGGGTACGTCCGTCCCTTGTGGACGTTGTGGTACGGCGAGTACTTCGCGATGTACTCCCACTCCTCGGGCACGTCCGGGTCGCCCCACTCGGCCATCCACGACGCGCCCGCCAGCAGCAGGTGGTAGCGCTTCATGTCGAGCAGCGGCACCTGGCTCACCACGGCGCCGAACAGCTCCGGGTACCGGGTGAGCATCACGCCCATCAGCAGCCCACCGTTGCTGCCGCCGAGGATGCCGAGCCGTGCGGCCGTGGTGATGCCGCGGGTGACGAGGTCGCGCGCGACTGCGGAGAAGTCCTCGTACACCTTGTGCCGGTTTTCCTTCACGGCCTGCGCGTGCCACTCCGGCCCGTACTCGCCGCCGCCGCGGATGTTCGCGACCACGTACGTGCCGCCGCGCGCGACCCAGCCGCGGCCGATCACGCCGCTGTACGCGGGCGTCAGCGAAACCTCGAAACCGCCGTAGCCGTTGAGCAGCGTCGGGCCGTCCTGCGCGCCGGGCGGGCGCACCACGAAGTACGGGATCTTCGTGCCGTCCTCCGACGTCGCGAAGTACTGCGCGACCTCGATCCCGGCCGCGTCGAAGAACCCCGGCGCCTGCTTGAGCACCTCGACCTCGCCGCCGACCTCACCCCGGCTCAGGGTCGACGGCTGCAGGTAGCTCGACGAGTCCACGAGGTACTCGTCGCTCTCGTCCGGGTCGGTGCCCACGATGTCCGCGCTGCCGAACTCCGGCGCCCCGCCCAGCGGCGCCTCCGTCCAACCGTCGGGGCCGGGCGTGAGCGCGACCAGCTCCGTCTTCACGTCACGCAGCTTCGCGAGCAGCACGTGGTTGCGGGTGAACGTGTAGTACTCGAGCGAGGTGTGCGCGTCCGGCGTGAACAGCGCGGTGAAGTCCCGCTCGCCCGCCAGGAACGCGTCGAACCCGATCACGAGCAGCGCGCCGGCGGGGTGCTCGGTGCCGCCGACGGTCCACGGCGTGCGCGGCTGCACGTACAGCCACTCGCGCTCCACCGACAGCTCCACGTCGTCGGGCAGGTCGAGCTTCTCCAGCCCGGACGGCGTCCGCAGGAACACCTCGGTGCGGTAGAAGTCGATCGAGCGGTGCACGAAGTCGCGCTCGAACGCTGGAGTCGGGTCGTGGAACGCGACCACCGCGACGTCGTCGGGCTTGCCCTCGAACACCAGCTCCGCCGATTCGACCGGCGTGCCGCGGCGCCATTCCTTCGTCAGCCGCGGGTAGCCGGACGTGGTGAGCGTGTCCGGGCCGAAGTCGGTGCCCACGTACACGCGGTCCTCGTCGATCCAGCCGACACGGTTCTTCGCCTCGGCCAGGAAGTAGCCGCCTTCGACGAACTCGTGCGCGTCCAGGTCGAACTCGCGCACCACCGTCGCGTCGGCGCCGCCGCGCGAGAGCTGCACGAGCCCGAGCCGGTGGCCGGGCCGCAGCACCGCGGCGCCCTTCCACACCCAGTTCTCGTCCTCGGCCTCGGCCAGCGCGTCGACGTCGAGCAGCAGCTCCCAGTCGGGTTCGGGCTTGCGGTACTCCTCGAGGGTGGTGCGCCGCCACAGCCCGCGCGGGTGCTCGGCGTCCTGCCAGAAGTTGTAGAGGTTGGGCCCGCGGCGGGTCACGTAGGGGATGCGCCCGCCGGCGTCGAGCACTTCGCGGACCTCGTCCCGCAGCGCGGCGAAGCGTTCGCCGGACGTGAGCACGTCCAGCGTCTCGGCGTTGCGCGTGCGGACCCAGTCCAATGCCTCGTCGCCGGTCACGTCTTCCAGCCACAGGTACGGATCTTCGACACTCATGGCCCCAGTCTCTCCGCCGGGCGGGGGTTCCGGCCACCCGTCCGGCGTTCCCGTTTCGTGATCCCGCCCGGCCGGGTGCTCCGTATGCTGGAGCGCGCAGGTGACAGGGGGAGCGAGCGCACTTGAGCGAAAACGCGGGCGGGGTGCCGCCGAGGGAGCCGGCCGGGCCGCCGCCACCGCCGCCGATGGCGGCCCGGCCACCCGCCGTGAATCCGTGGGCACCGGTTTCGTACGGTCCGCCGCGCCGCCGTAACGGCGGGGTCGTCGGCGGAGCTATCGCGCTCGTCATCCTGGTCGCCACGGCCGGGGTCATGGCCGTGGTCCCGAATGAGCTGTCCGGCCACGCGATCGCCGTGCCGATCTCCGTGCACCGCTCCGACGCGTCGCCAGGCGACGGAGCCCGCGCCGACCCCCGCGCGGTGCCCGAGCTGGAAACCAACCCCATCCTGGCGAACGGCGTGAAGCTCGGCGCGGTGTCGTGCGAGCTGCCGCAGCTGGGGGACACCGGGCCCCAGCTGTCGGCGTTCTACGAAGCGCTCACCGGCTGCCTGGAGCAGGCGTGGCGCCCGGCGCTCGACCGCGCGGATGAGCCGAGCGTGAAGGTCGCCGTCTCCGTGACGCTGCCGAAGGTGAGCGCGTGCGGGGCGGCGCCGTCGAAGGACCAGGCCGTGGCCTACTACTGCGGCGGCGACACCACGATCTACGCCCCCACCGACTGGATGCTCTCGGACGCCGGGCTGAACCGCTCGCGCCACCTCGCGACCATCGCGCACGAGTACGGCCACCACGTGCAGAGCGAAAGCGGCATTCTGACCGCGGCGGCCGACCGCATGAGCTCACCGGACCAGGACAGCCCCGCGGACCTGGCGCTGGTGCGGCGCATCGAGCTGCAGGCCAACTGCTTCGGCGCGCTGTTCATCGCCGCCGCGGAGGGGCGCGGCTCGATCAGCCGCGCCACGGCCAACGCGGCTGTCGCCGACTACGGCCGCGCCGACGACAGCGACGACCACGGCAGCCGCGCTCACCAGCTGTCCTGGGCGAAGGCCGGCTTCACGGCCCAGAACACGGCCGCGTGCAACACGTGGTCGGCGCCGGCCGACAAGGTCAGCTGAGCTTCCAGCCCGGGTCGCGTCCCAGCAGCCCGATCAGCCGGTCGAGTTCATCGGCGCCCTCGGGCACCTCGACCAGCGCGCCGAACGCGCCGCTCACCGCGCGTTCGGCCGGGTCGGTGGGCACCATGGCGGCGAAGCCGAGGGCGGCCGTCACCGCTTCCGGCGCGGGCTCGTACGCCACGCCGAAGGTCTTCGCGAGGTCCCAGCCATGCACGACCGTGTCGACGAGGTGCATGGCCGCGGCGATCTCGGCGGCGAACGGGCCGATCTCGTGGATCTTCACCTGGCGGCGCAGGGCGCCCTCCTCGCCGTATGCGGCGAGGAAGTCGTCGACCGACGCGGCGTAGGAGGTGTACGCGTCTTCGCCGAGGCGCCCGGCATCCCAGTCGGCCGCTTCGCCGCGGCGCAGGGCTTCGGCGAAGGCGTGGTTTTCACTGACCTGGTGGCGCAGCAGGTCGGCCAGCGTCCAGCCTTCGCAGGGGGTGGGGCGGGAAAGGTCCTTCTCGGTGGCTCCGGCCACGATTTTGTCGAGGACGAGCAGAGACTGGCGGTCGAGTTCGAACGTGGTCATACCCGGACGCTAACCGCCTCAGCGGACCAGCTGAAGGTCCAAAAACAGCCGAACTCCGGTGGACCAATCTAGGCTGGCGAGGTGGACCTGCACATCGACCTGACCGGCCGCCGAGGCCACCGCGACGAGATCTACCGTCAGATCCGGGAGGCCGTGCTCGATGGCCGGATCCGCGACGGTGACGCGCTGCCGCCCACGCGCGAGCTGGCCCAGCGGCTCACCGTCTCGCGCACCACCGTCAGCGCGGCCTACGAACGCCTCGCCTCCGAGGGGTTCCTCAACGCCCGCCCCGGCGCGGGCACGTTCGTCCGGTCGGGTGCGGCGCCGTGGCCCGCCGAGCCGGCGGCCGAGCAGCCCGAGGAGGCCGTGCGCCCGCGTCCGGAGTGGGCGGCGGTGCCTCGCCCGCCGCGCTCGTTCGGGCCCGTGGCGGAGTACGACTTCCGCTCCGGCGTGCCCGATGTGCGGCTGTTCCCGTTCGACACCTGGCGTCGCCTGATGACGCAGCGGCTGCGCGCGTCGCAGGCCGATCTGCTCATGTACGGCGCACCGCAGGGCGATCCGCGGCTGCGCGAGGGGCTCGCGCGCCACCTCGGGGTGTCGCGCAACGTCCGCGTGCGCCCGGAGGACATCGTTGTCACGACGGGAGTCCAGCAGACCGTGGACCTCGTCGCGCGGGTCCTGCTGAAGGCCGGTGACCTCGTGGCCGTGGAGGATCCCGGGTACCCGCCGCCGCGGCTGCTGCTCGGCACTCTGGGCATGCGCGTCGCGGGCGTGCCGGTGGACGGCGAGGGGATTGTCGTCGAGGCGATCCCGGCCGGCACGCGGGTTGTGTACGTGACGCCCTCGCACCAGTGCCCGCTCGGCGTCGCGATGTCGTTGGCGCGGCGGCAGGAACTGCTCGACTGGGCCGAGCGCACGGGCGCGGTGATCATCGAGGACGACTACGACAGCGAGTTCCGCTACACCGGACGGCCGCTGGAACCGTTGCACAGCCTGGATTCCCGCGGCCGCGTGGTGTACGTCGGGTCGATGTCGAAGGTGCTCTCGCCGGCGTTGCGGGTGGGGTTCCTGGCCGCGCCGCCGTCGCTCGTGGGCGCGCTCGCCAAGGCGAAGTACCTCGCCGACTGGCACACGCCCGCGCTCGAACAGGCCGTGCTGGCCGACTTCATCGACGAAGGCGGCTTCGCGCGCCACATCCGGCGGATGCGCAAGATCTACCGCGAACGCCACGACATCCTCGTCGACGGTCTGCGCAGCGAATTCGGCGATGTGCTCGACCCCGTACCCGCGGCGGCCGGACTGCACCTCGGCGCTTCGGCCGACCGCGATCTGCGCCTGGTGGCCCGCAACGCGCGCGACGCCGGCGTACGCCTGTTGTCCCTCGGCGACTTCTCGATGACCCGGACCTGCCACGGATTGCTGTTCGGCTACGGTGCGATCGCGGCCGAGGCCATCGAACCGGGACTGGCCCGGCTGCGCCGGGTGTTCGACGAGGGAGTGCGATGACCGACGACGTGATGGTGGCGATCGACGCGGGCCTGCGCAAGCACATCGCGGGCGACCGCGCGGGCGCGCGCGAGACCTTCCTCGCGCTGTGGCAGGAGATCGGCGAGGACGGCGACCCGCTGCACCGCTGCGCGCTGGCCCACCACCTCGCCGACGTCTGCGACGAGCCGGCCGAAGAGCTCGAGTGGGACCTTCGTGCCCTCTCCGCCGCGGACTCCCTCACCGACGAACGCGCGCAGCAGTACCACTCGACGCTCGCCGTACGCGGCTTCTACCCTTCGCTGCACCTCAACCTCGGCGAGGACTACCGCAAGCTCGGTGACCTCGACGCCGCGCGCCGGCATCTCGCGTCGGCCCGGGAAAAGCTCGACGCGCTGGGCGAGGACGACTACGCCGCCGGCATTCGCGCCGCGCTGGAAGGCCTGGCAGAACGGTTGGTGTGAGCACTCCATACCACGGGTGAACGCGGCTCGCCGGACTTTCGCACTCGGCACCCGGGCCCTAACCTGGTGTGACCCAACTCGACGAGGAGAGGGGAACACCATGCGGATCGCGGATCTGCTCCGGTCCAAAGGCGCTGCTGTCGCCACGGTGGCTCCGGGGACCACGGTGACCGAACTGCTCGCCGGGCTCGCCCGCCACAACGTCGGTGCCATGGTGGTGGTGACACCTGAAGGCGCCATAGCGGGGATCGTGTCCGAACGCGATGTGGTGCGTCGGCTCAACGATCACGGTCCCATGGTCCTCGACGGTCCCGTCGCGGACATCATGACGAAGATGGTGGCCAGCGCCGGGCCCGACGACTCGGTCGACGAGCTGAGCGTGCTGATGACCGAACGCCGCATCCGGCACGTGCCCGTGCTCGAAGACGGCCGCCTGGCCGGCATCATCAGCATCGGCGACGTGGTGAAGTCCCGGATCGAGCAGCTCGAGAAGAGCCAGGAGCAGCTCGAGGCCTACATCGCGCAGGGCTGAGTCTCTCAGGGCAGGCGGGGTCATTCCCGCCAGCCGCTGAGCTCCACCCCCTTGGCGACGTCCACGCGGTAGGCGAGCGTGACCGTCCCGGTCGCACCGGGCGCGAGCGTGAGCCGCCACGTGAACTCGCCGAGGTCGGTGGTCTCCACCGGGTCCGGCGTCGCGCGTACGTCCCGCACCGTGATGGCTTCGTCGCGGGAGACGGGTGCCTGGTCGAGCACGGTGACCACTGCTTCGCGCGGGCTGTGGTTGGTCACCGTGGTGCGGTACTCCGCTTCGCGGCGGCGCTGGCCCGACAGCGTGGCCTTGCTCGCCGTGCGTCGCACGAGGTCGCGTTCCACGCGGATGCGGTCGTCCACGCCGAGGGCGAGCTCGAGCTCTTCGCCCGGAGCCCACAGATCGAGCCGGGTGGTGCCGACGAACTCGGTGTCGTGGAAGACGGACGCGCGCCCGGCGCGCAGCGTGTGCTCGCCGGTGTTCACCACGGTCGCGCGCAGGTATGCCTCCGTCGCCTGCACGGGCGCGGTCACGTAGCCGAGCTCGGCCGTCAGATCGAGCTGTGCCAGCGTGGTCCGGTGCCCCTGCGAGCCCGACGGGATCGCGACCGGGTGCGACGGCCGGTAGGTGACCGCGGTGGTGCCCTGCTCCGCCTCGGCGAACACCGGGGCCATGCGGCGCAACGATACGGCCTTGTCCCGCACGGCGGCGCTGCCGGGCGCGGCCGCGGCGAACGCGGCCATCGGCCGGGCCGGCGGGGCCGGCTGCACGCGGTCGAGGAACCACGGGTCGAGCTCCGGCACCACGACGGTGCTCGCGGGGCGCGCGGTCGACAGGGCGAGCTCGCACTCCGGCCAGTCTTCGCCGGTGTGCTGGCTGACCAGGCCGAAGGAGGTCACGGTGACGTCGGTGTCGCGCACGCGCACGTCGTAACCCGGCTCCCAGCTGGCGCCGGGGACCACATAGGACAGTTCGACTTCGATCTCTCCGGTGTCTTCCTGCGGTTCGAGGTCTACGGTGACGCCGGCACTGTCCTGTTCGGACTGTGCGCTGTGGTTCGCGATCCGGCGTTCCAAAGCCGCGAGGTTTTCGCGCATCCGCTCAAGGCGTTCGGTGAGTGCCCGGCGCGTGCGCAGTGCGGCGGCGAGCTGGCCGCCGAGCGCCTCGGTGACCTCCTCGACGCGCGTCGGGCCCGCGACGCCCGACGCCAGTGCCTTCGCGAAGCTCGCCCCGCTGCGTTTCGCCGCGCCCGTGAGCAGCTCGACCTTCGCCGCTTCGGCTGCTTCGTCGTCGGCGACGGCGTCGATCGCGGCTTGGTTCGTGCGGCGTTGCTCGACGAGCGCGTTGAGCGCGGGGTCGGCGGGGCCCGCGTGCTGCTCGTAACCGACGTCGACGCCGGTGATCAGCGCGGCGCCGGTTCCCGTGACGCGCACCGATTCCGCGTCGAGCGCCAGCGGCAGGCCGGTGATCCGCACGCGGGCGCCCTCGGCCAGGTTCGCTCGGCCGCGGCGGGTGATCCGCGCGTGCTGCGGGTAGACGGTCACGGCGACGATCGGAGCATCCATGACCCCGACGTTAGTCGGTTGACGGCGGCCGCGGTTGCCGGAAGTGTCGGGGGTGATCGCCCGCTTCGTCCGGCTTGGGGGTTCTGGTGGGAGCTGCTCGGATCGCGTCCGTGCTCGCTGCGGTGCTCGTGCTTCCGCTCGGAACGGGGGTGGCGCAGGCGGATCCGCCACCCGCGCCGGTGTTCTCCGACGGGCAGGCGCAGCCGGTGTTCGACCCGGCCGACGTGGTGCGCGAGGACGTCTGGGTCACCGCACCGGTGGACAGCGACCACGACGGGCAGGACGACCTCGTCCACGCGCAGGTGGTGCGACCACGCGCGACGGACGCCGGGATGAAGGTGCCGGTGGTCTACGAGGCGAGCCCGTATTTCGCGGGGGGCAACGACGTCGCGAACCACAACGTGGACGTGGAGCTGTCGGTGCCGGATTCCTCTCGGGTTGCCGCCACCGGCGTCGGCCCGCACGCGGCGCCGCCGATCCGCTGGAGCTACCAGGACTACTTCACCGCGCGCGGCTTCGCCGTGGTGTACGGGGAATCCCTGGGCACGGGGCTGTCCACGGGCTGCCCGACGACCGGCGACGTGAACGAGACCGTCGGCGCGCGGTCGGTGGTCGACTGGCTCAACGGCCGCGCCCCGGCCCGCGACGAGGCCGGCGCGCCCGTGACCGCGGGCTGGAGCACCGGGCACACGGGCATGATGGGCGTGTCCTACAACGGAACCCTGCCCAACGCCGTCGCGAGCACCGGTGTTCTCGGTCTCGAGACGATCGTGCCGATCGCCGCGATCTCGAACTGGTACGAGTACTACCGCAACGACGGCGCGGTCGTCGCCGCCGGCGGCTTCCAGGGCGAGGACGCCGACGTGCTGGCCGAGTACGTCTACACGCGCGCCGACCGGCAGATCTGCCGTCCGGTGATCGACGGGCTCACCGCCGACCAGGACCGGGTGACCGGGGACTACGGGCCGTTCTGGGACGTGCGGAACTACCGCAACGACGCCGAGCTGGTGCACGCGTCCGTGCTCGCCGTGCACGGGCTGAACGACTGGAACGTGAAGACCGACCAAGTCGCTTCGTGGTACGAAGCCTTGAAGGCGCACGGGGTGGAGCACAAGATCTGGCTGCACCAGTCGGGCCACGCGGACCCTCTGTCGCTTCGCCGCGACGTGTGGCTCGTGACTTTGAACAAGTGGCTCTCGCACTACCTCTACGGGGTCGACAACGGCATCGAGCGCGAACCGAAGGCCACGATCCAGCGCGAGGACAAGTCCTGGGTCGACGAGGCCGACTGGCCCGCGCCCGGCACTCGTGACGTGCAGGTCCACCCGTGGCCGGGCGGCCGCGCGAAGGGCACACTTTCCGCCGTCGCCGTGCCCGGCCGTCCCACGGTGGAGGTCTTGGCCGACGACGCCTCGAAGACCGTGCAGCAACTCGCCGACGCGGCATCATCGGGCAATCGCCTTCTGTACGGGACTCCCGCGGTGAAGTCGCCGCTGCGCCTCTCGGGCACCGCGCGGGCCGACCTGCAACTGTCGTTCGACCGGCCCGCCGCCAACGTCACGGTGGCGCTGCTGGACCGCGCCCCGGACGGCAAGTCCTTCGTGATCACGCGCGGCTGGACCGACCCGCAGAACCGTGTTTCGCCTTCGGTGACTTCGCCGATCGTGCCCGGGACTTCGTACCGCATCGGGGTTTCCCTGATGCCGAAGGACTACGTGCTGGCGGCCGGGCACCGCCTGGAGTTCCTCGTGGCCTCCAGCGACCACGACTACACCCTGCGGCCGCGTCCGGGAGCCGGGCTGTCGCTGGACCTCACGCGCACGTCGCTGACCCTGCCGGTCACGGGTGGGAAGCCGGCGCTGGGCTTCTGAGCGACCTTCGTGGTGACGTGGTGGTCCCGGCTGACTTGTCCACACCCCGACCCCGCCTTGCCTCAGTTGTCCACAGTTTCTCCGCTCGGCCGATTTTGGCCCCTCACCTCGGTAAACTGGGACTGGGGACGCCCCCCGAGGAGGGCGGGGGTGTGCTGGTGGACGGTCTTGGAGTCCGTCAGCGCTTCGCCTTCGAGGAGGGCGGCGTCGTCGGCGACACCGTCGTCCCCGACTCCGTCCCGGACGCGGCTTTCGCCGCCGCGCTGCGGCCGTACGTCGAGGCTGTACGGCGCTAGTCCGCGATCCCCGCCCGGTACGCGAACGCGACCGCCTGCGCACGGTCCCGCAAGCCGGCCTTGGAGAACAGGTGGTTCACGTGCGTTTTGACCGTGGCCTCGCTGACCACGAGCTCCCGCGCGATTTCCGTGTTCGACAGGCCCGCCGCGATGAGGCGCAGCACCTCGATCTCGCGCGCCGTCAGACCCTCGACCTCGGCCGCGCGCACGGGGGCCCGGCGCGTGGCGGCGTCGACGAGGCGGCGTTGCAGCTCGCCGTCCACTGTGGACTGCCCGGCCGCGGCGGAGCGCAGCGCACGCGCGATGGCCTCGGCGTCGGCGTCCTTCGTGAGGAAGCCGCGGGCGCCGGCGCGCAGGGCGCCGAGCAGGGACTCGTCGTCGGTGTAGGTGGTGAGGACGACGACCTCCGTGGCGGGGTAGCGCTCGCGGACGGCCTCGGTGGTGGAGACGCCGTCGCGGCGGGGCATGCGCAGGTCGACCAGCAGCACGTCCGGGTGGTGCTCGGCGACGAGCTCCAGCGCGGCGTCGCCGTCGGCGGCCGCGCCGACCACCTCGACGCCGGGCAGCAACCCCAGCAACGTCACGAGGCCCTCGCGCACCACGGCCTGGTCGTCGGCCAGCACCACGCGCAGGTTCACGCCGGTACCGTCAGGTGAATCCGCCATCCGTCCTCTCCCGGCCCGCTGTCCAGCTTTCCTTCGAGCAGCGCGACCCGCTCGGCCATACCGCGCAAACCGTATCCCGCCGCGGGCGCGTCCGGCGGACGGCGACCCTGGCGATCGAGCACCGTCAGCTCGACGTGTGACTCCGCGAAGGCGAGCTTGACGTCCACGTCGGCTCCCGGCGCGTGTTTGCGCGTGTTCGACAGCGCCTCCTGCACGGCGCGGACGAGCGCGGTGGTCACGCCGGCGTCGAGGTCCCGCGGCTCGCCGTCCACGACCAGGTCGGCGCGCGCCCCCGTGTCCAGGCGGTAGCCCGCGAGCAGGTCGGCCACGGCACGTTGCGCGGGCACCGCGTCTTCCCGCAGCGCCGCGACGGCCTTGCGCGCCTCGGACAGCCCGTCCGAGGCCAGCTTCTGGGCGCGTTCGATCTGGGCGACGGCTTCGGGGCTGGCGCCGTCGCGCACGAGCATCAGCCGGGCGCCCTGCAGGTTGAGCGCCAGGCCGGCCAGGGAGTGGGCGAGGACGTCGTGGACCTCGCGGGCGATGCGCGTGCGTTCGGCCAGCGCTGCGGCGCGCGCGTGCTCCTCGGTGGCGGTTTGTGCGCGGGCCAGCGCGAGCTCTGTCTGCTCCAGCCGCGCCGCACGGTCGCGCCGGCTCGCGGCGAGCAGCACCATCACGATGAGGATGGCGAACAGCGCGAGCGCGTTCAGCCATTCGAGCTGGTGCACCACGGCCCACGCGACGATCGCGCCGGCACTCGACACCAGCACCACCGCGGTCAGCGCGCGGCCGAACGTCCGCAGCGTGTAGAACGTCGTGCTGAACATCGCCACCGACATCCAGCTGTTCGGCTCGAGCACCCACAGCGCGCCCGCCGCCGCGACCACCACCGGCATCGCCGCCGGCAACACCCACGCCGGCCTCGACTCCGGCGTCGCGGGCAGCAACGGCGCCGACGCCACCAGCGTCACGCCGAACAGAACCCACGCCCACCACCCCGTGAGGTACGGGATCGAGATGATCAACGGGAACACCACGAATCCCCAGCGCACCCAGTCGGGCGCGCCGAGCCGCCGGCGGTTCCCGGTGGTCGTGGTGGTCATGTCCCTCCCCGGTGCTTGTAGGGAGAATGTACGGGAGGACGCCTCGCGTGGTGGGCAGGCGCAGTGGTGTGAATGCGTTTCACGGAATGGTTTTCCGCTGTCGGGGCCGGCGTCGAAAACAGGGTCGGTCGAGGCCGTTCGCCGTCGGGACACCCGTTGCTACCAGGTGGTTTGCCCGGCATGTACGCAAAATGTACTTCGCGTCGCTTTCCTGGTTCCCGTCATCCACGGCAAACAGGAGGTACGCACCATGTCCAGGTTGCGACGGCTCGCACCGGACCTGACGTGGACACTCCTCCCGTCGAGGTGTTGCCAGTGGTGATCATCCGGTTCATCGACGCGGACGCTCGCGGATGGGGGCGCCATGGACTCGAGACGCCCGAGTGATGGTTCCCGAAGGCCGGCGGCGGCGCGCTCCTCAGGTCGGTCCTGGGGAGCGCGACAACTCAGGCAGCGCGGCGGTAATGACTGCGACGGTGAACTTGGCCAGAGCCAGCCCAGCTGCCGCCGGGCCAAGGAGGTCCTTCAGCCGAGTTCCCAGCCGACGCAGCTTCGCTTGATCAGGTACGGTCGCCTTTCCTTCGATCTCGATCTCGGCGGCCACCGCCTCAACCTCACGATGATCCACACCATCGACACCGGCGAGGCTCGGCAAGAGCGCCCGGGCACCCGCGGCCGCTTCTACCAGGCCTTCGACGTTGACCGCGCTGGCGTTCTGCGCCTGATTGACGTTCTGGCTGTGCCCAACAACCTGAGCGTTGCGCCCAGCGCTCACATTCACCGACTGGTCGGTGTACGAGGGCCGCTGACTGGCGTTCAATGCGGACACGTCTCCGTTGAACTCGCGGACACAGCGCAGGCCGTCCGGAGTGATGCTCACACGCAGCGGCATCGGCCGGTTCCAGCTCTTGTCCCTTGATCAGCCCAACCGCTTCCAGGTACTCCGTGCCCGCCTCTAGCTCGTCCGACGTAATTGCAACACCACCCGGGTCAACGGCACCCAAGTTCAAGATCTCGTCAGGGTTGGGTCGGTTCGCGTTGTTCTCGGCCAGCCACAGCATGAACGCTTGGTTGACCTGCTCGTCACGGGCCATGCTCGACAGTCGATCAGGGAGCGCCGAGGGTTACAGGTCTACACCTATTCATCAGGCTGGTCTCCCGGACGCCGCGCCGGCTGCCCCGATGACAGTGCGGCGGCCGGGTTCAACCGAGACGCTCGCCGCGAGGCAGCTCTTGATGAGCAGGGGTCGGCTACGGCACTGGGGATGCTTAGTCGGTTGGCGCTGGCGCAGGGATTCCGCGTTTCTTGGCCGCAGCGGTGAGGTGGCAACCGAGGTTGATGCGGAGGCTGGTGTTCTGTGCGCTGCCGAAGGAGATCTCGCCGTCGGCGTGTGTGTTGTGGAAGATCGCGTCGTGAGATCCGGGACTGTCGTGCAAGCGCTGAGGTTGCGGTGTGAACCCGTACTTCTGCGCCACGGTTCCAATCACGGTCAAAGCCTTCTCATAGTCGCTTTCGGGCAGGTTTCCCGCGACGATGTGACTTGCCAGACTGCCGGTGACGCCGTCGGCGTCGATTCCGGGGTAGTCACCGGCGCAGGAGGCCCGTGAACCTTCGCTGCCGTTGGTCCAGGTTTTCAAGGATGCGATCTCGCGCGACAGCGATTGGCGAAGCTCGGTATCGATGGCGAGGTATTGCTGCGTCGCATCTTCGATGTTCGGTCGTTGCATCAGAGCCGCGAACGTCTTCGCGGTATCCGCGTTCACGTTTCCTCCTGAAGAGTCGTCGGTCGCGCCGCATGCGGCAGCGCTGCCTACGGCAAGGACGATCAGCAGGTTCATAGTCCACCGCGCGCCGCGGTGACGCCTCATCGGGGAGCTCCAGCGATGACAGTGCCCTTGTATTGCGCAAGGTCGGGGTGTCCGGTGGTGATAGCAGCCATGTTGTAGAGACTGGTGGATTTGCCGTCGAGGTATCCACTGTGGCCGCTGGTGGCGTTGAGCTGGCCGAGCTCTGTAGCGCTGGCGTCGGTGGACATCTGGTGGTACTGCGACATCGCGTCCGGGCTGTAATAGGGGCTCGGTCCGAGTGTCCCGTGGATGTTCGGCACCAGGTCGTCACCTGCGTCGTGTTCGTTGAACAAGTGGCCCTGCGGAACGTTGAGATGGTCGGAACCCTGTCCAGGGGAGCCGAACAGCATGGCGTCGTCGACAGGGGTGTCGTGTCCGAGAGCGAACCCGGTGGTGGTCGAGCCGTAACTGTGTCCGAGAGCGGTGAGGTGCAGTGGCGTATTCGATGCGTCGTGACCGGCGCCGATTCCGTTGTAGAACTTCGCGAGGCTGTCTCCCCCGGCCTTGGCGAGTTCGGGGCTGGCCACCGACTGTCTGGGATCCGCGACACCGTCCCGCTGCGGAGCTTGATATCCGATCCAGGTGACTGTCGCGGTGGGGCCGCCTCCGTGGCGGTCGGTGATGTCGTTGGCCATTCCCTTGAGGTCGTTCATGTTCTGGTCGTACTTGCCCAGGGAGCCGTCGACTGTCGTGGTGAAGCCCGGAGTGAAGACCGCGACGTTGTTGGCCTTATCTACGTCGCCGACCGCGATCGCGGCTTCGACGCGTTGATGGCTCGTGTCCAGCAGAAGAAGTTGGCGACCCCCCTGGCCCATCGTTGTCGCGATCGCATCCAGTGACGCGAGTTTGTCGTTGGCTTGCTGCAGTTGGCCCAGGGCTGCCTTCATGATTCCACCCGACGGGTCATAGACCGCTTTCGCTTGTTCGATCATGGCCTGCGCGGCGGTGCGTTGTTGCTCCAGGGCAGCGCGTTCGGCCGGCAATCGGGCCATGTTGGCCTGGGAGCGGACAGCGGCGAGCAACCCGTCGCGGTTGCCGAGCCAGTCAGGGTGATCACGAAGCAGGATCGCCCGCCTCGCGGTCGAGAGAGTGGCCCACCAGGCCGGGTTCTCGGCCGGGGTCGCATTGGGTGAGGGTTCGGGCAGGGTGAGCCCGGGATCTTTGACTCCGTCTGCGGCAGCGGCGGCGACAGTGGATTCGTCGCCGGTACCGAACTGGCCTGCCGCTGCCCGGTCCAGCACCGAGGCCAGATCCGTGTCGATGTCATCGGCGGTGCGCAGGATCTGCGCGACGTCGTCCACCAGCTGGGTGTGGGTGCGTGCTCGGTCCTCGGGGTTTAGGTCCGGGGGCACTTGCTGTCCGGCGAAGGTGTCGGCGACAGCACCAGCGTCGGTGATCTGGTAGCCGTACTTGTGGGCCAAATCCTCCGCATTGGTGAGGGCGCTCTGGACACCAGTGATGGCATCGGCGGCTTGCGCGATCGTTTTGCCGAGGGCGGCGGCTCCCGCGGCGATGGTATCCAGCCCGCGTGTCAGGGCGCGGTGCTGGGCGGCCGCGTTGTCAGCGGCATCGCCGCTCCATCCCTCGACGGGGAGGGTCTTGGCGAAGTCGTCCCCGTCATTGATCAGGATCTGGGTACAAGTCTGCAGCAGCGAGAAAATGTCCTCCAATGCGGCGGGGCTCCAGGCCCGGACATCGGCGAGCGACACCATCAGCGCGGCCCTCTCATCCCCGGCGCGGCCTGCGGGAACACCCCAGCCAGTGCATGATCGCCCTGATGGTAGCGGTCAGCCGCGGTGCCCAGGTGCTCGGCAAGCCGCCGTGCTTCATCGCACCACTCGGTGAATGTGGCCGCCAACGCCTCCCGGCACCGCCCTGCCGCGGCCGCAGCCTTGCCCCCAGGCACCGTCGCAGCCACTCGTCCGGCCGGCTCAGCGCAGTCAGCGCCACGTAGGCCATCCACCTTCTCCCCGGCCGCCCGGCCCGCCGCACTGAGCGCGTCCGGCAGCGCCGTGAAGCCTCCCGACTCCATCGCCCCGCCTCCCCTGCCACCAAACCCTGTCGCCGATGGCGTCGTGTCACCGCACGGTCACCGTACGGCAGTGATCACGCGGGGTTCAACGCCACAGGTGACGGATGCGTAGATCTACTCAAGCCCGCCGGGGCCGATCTTGGGTCCCCGTTTCACGGAATGGTTTTCCGCCGTAGGGGCCGGCGTCGAAAACAGGGTCGGTCGAGGCCGTTCGCCGTCGGGACACCCGTTGCTACCAGGTGGTTTGCCCGGCATGTACGTAAAATGTACTTCGCGTCGCTTTCCTGGTTCCCGTCATCCACGCCAAACAGGAGGTACGCACCATGTCCAGGTTGCGACGGCTCGCCGTGTTCGCCGCTGCCGCGGTGTTGCCCGCGCTCGGTCTCACGTTCGCCGCCCAGGCGCCCGCGTCCGCCGCGCCGAACTTCCAGGTGCCGTTCAAGTGCGGGGTCACCGTGACGGCCGCGACGTTCAGCGGGCACAGCCCCGCCAACTCCGTCGACTTCCAGAAGACCGGCATCACGGGCATGCCCGTGGTCGCGTCGGTGGCCGGCACCGTCACGCGCGTCGAGAACGAGGGCAGCACCAGCTACGGCCGCTGGATCGAACTCGACCACGGCGGCGGCTGGCGGACCCGCTACGCGCACTTGTCCGCGCAGGAGGTGTCCGTGGGCCAGAAGGTGAGCGGGGGCGCCGAAATCGGCAAGGCGGGCGCGACGGGCGGTGTGACGGGACCGCACCTGCACTTCGAGGAGAACCTCAACGGCGTGACGCAGAAGGCCGTGCTGAACGGCGTCGCGGCCGTCTACTACGGCAAGAAGGACTTCACGAGCAAGAACAACTGCGGCGGCAACCCCTATTCGGCCACGGAGGTGTGCGGCTCCGGGTTCTCGGTGATCGACCAGCAGGGGCTGGGCTCGTCCGGCACCGCGTACCTGCTGTACAACGCTTCGACGAAGGCCAACTGCGTGACGACGCTGAAGTCCGTTTCGCTGGGTACCGCGAGCCCGACGTCGGCGTTCCTGGAGGTGCAGGGCCAGGCGCGCACGACCGACTCCGGCAACTTCACCTACTACGCGGGGCCGGTGAAGAAGACCGCGGGCGCCACCTGCGTGAAGTGGGGCGGTTCGGTGGGTGCGGACAACTACACGAGCCCGTTCGAGCACTGCGGCTGAGCGCCTAGCACACGGCACCGACACGAACCCGGTCCAGCCCGCGCGGCTGGGCCGGGTTTTCCACAACTGCCGCAGTTGTCCACAGATTTCCGCTGATGTCTCCCCACGCCCGTTTTCCGCCGCACAGTGGAGTGCGTGACCACCTCGACCCCACCCGGCACGGCCCGGGCTCTGCTCACCGACCCGGCGCAGCTCATCGCGGCGCTCCCGTACTTGCTCGGCTTCAAGCCCGCCGACTCCGTGGTGCTGCTCGGGCATCGCCCGCCCGGCACGCGGATCGGCCTGATCCTGCGCGCGGACCTGCCACCCGGCGATCTCCTTGCGGAGCAAGCGGATGCGCTCGCGCCACGCTTCCGCGTGGACGACCACACAGGCGTCACCGTGGTGATCGTCGGCGGCCGGGCCGGTCCCGACGGCGAGCTGCCCCACGCCGAGTTCGCCGGGGAACTGAGCCGCGCGCTCAAGGAGTACGAGCTGCCCGTGATGCATCCATTGTGGACACCGGAGATCGCGGCCGGGGCACCGTGGGCGTGCTACCGCGAACCGACCTGCGGCGGCCTGCTGCCGGATCCTCGCGACACCGTGGTGGCCGCGACGATCACCAACGCCGGCTTCGTCTCCTTCCCCCGCCGCGACGACGTCTTGGCCTTGCTGGAGCCACGTTCTCCTTCGGCTCTGGTGCGGCGCCGCGCCCTGCTCTCCCGCGCGGCCCCACCGTGGGATCCCGACGACCTGCTCGCGGCGGCCGCCGAGGTACGCGCGGCGTTCTTCCGCCACCGCCGGGCCGAAGGTCCGCCGTCCGACGACCAAGCGGTGCGCCTCGCCCACGCCCTGCGCGTCCCGAAGGTCCGCGACGCCTGCCTCGCCACGGCGGTGCCGCCGGAGTCGCCCATCGCCGTGGCCGCGATGAGCCTGTGGCTGGAGCTCGTGCGTGAACTGCCCGCGCCCCACCGCGCGGACGCCGCCGCCCTAGTCGCGTACGCCGCCCTCATGCGCAGCGAAGGCGCCCTCGCGGGCATGGCCCTGACCAACGCCCTGGACGCCTGCCCCGAGCACGTCCTCGCGCAGCTCCTCCACGCGGCCTGGAACCTCGGCACGGACCCGTCGAGACTCGCCGGGTTGGCTTCGCTGCCGGATGCCGTGGACCTGGGCTTGTCGCTACCGGAACTCGGCCTGGACCCGGATGCCGGAACGTGGTGAAGCAGCACGGAAAACGCGTCCGGCGGGCCCAGGCTCGCCAAGAGCCCGGACCCGCCGGAAGGAGGTCGGTCAGGAGCGGCGCGACTGCGTGAACGCCCAGGCGTCGGAGACGATGCCGTCGAGGTCGGTGCGGTCGGGTTTCCAGCCGAGTTCGCGGCCGGCCTTTTCGCTGGAGGCCACGAGGACCGACGGGTCGCCCGCGCGGCGCGGGGCGATCTCGGCGGGGATCGGGTGGCCGGTCACGCGGCGGCAGGACTCGACGACCTCCAGCACGGAGAAGCCGGTGCCGCTGCCGAGGTTGTAGATGCGGTGTTCGCCGGGCGTCGCGTGGCGGAGGGCGAGCTGGTGGGCGTCGGCGAGGTCGACGACGTGGATGTAGTCGCGGACGGCCGTGTGGTCGGCCGTCGGGTAGTCGTCGCCGTAGATGGAGATGTGGGCGCGGTCGCCGGTGGCGACCTGGAGCACGAGGGGGATGAGGTGGGTTTCGGTGGTGTGGCGCTCGCCGAAGGCGTGGTAGGCGCCGGCGACGTTGAAGTAGCGCAGGCTCACCGCGGCGATCCCGTGGGCGCGGGCGAAGCTCGTGATGGCGTGGTCGATCGCTAGCTTGGAAGCGCCGTAGGTGTTGGTGGGCTGCGTCGGCGCGGTCTCCGGGATCGGCGACGACTCGGGCTCGCCGTAGGTGGCCGCGGTGGAGGAGAACACCAGGCGCGGCGTGCCGTGGGCCTTCATGGCCTCCAGCAGGCGCAGGGAGGTGACGACGTTGCCTTCCCAGTACTTCGCCGGGTCCGTCATCGACTCGCCGACGAGCGACTTCGCGGCGAAGTGCAGCACGCCGTCGAAGCCCTCGGCGAGGATGTCGGCGGCGACGGCGGCGGCGTCGCCCTCGATGAAGCGCGCGTCGGGGTGCACGGCGTCGGCGTGCCCGGTGGACAGGTCGTCCACGACCGTGACCTGGTGACCGGCCTCGATGAGCCGCGCGGCGCACACGCTGCCCACGTAGCCGGCGCCACCCGTGACGATCAGTTTCAGGGGGCTCTGCGGGTCCGTCACGGTGTGGCCTTTCCGGTGTGGGCGGTGACTGTGCGCCACAGTCTTCCCTCACCGCGCCGCGCCCGGCCGCCCGGGGTTGCCGCGGCCGGTCCGGCCCGCCGGCGGACGCGCGGGCTCCGGACACGGCGCTGCCCCCGAGACCGGAGTCCCGAGGGCAGTGCCGAAGCCAAAGCAGCCGAAGCCGATACGCAGCAGAAGCCGAGACCGCGTCAGACGGCGTCGCGGCCCGCGCCGCGGGAAGGGACCGCGGTGAACGTGCGGGGGCGGCGGAGCCCGGCGGCCTCGAAGGCCTGCTCGACCGCAGTGCGGACGTGCTCCAGGTCGGCCTCGCGGACCAGCGCGATGGCCGAGCCGCCGAAGCCGCCGCCGGTCATGCGGGCACCCAGGGCGCCGGCTGAGCGGGCGGAGTCCACGGCGAGGTCGAGTTCGGAGGTGGAGATGCGGTAGTCGTCGCGCATGCTGGCGTGGGAGGCGTCCAGGTGCGGGCCGATGTCGGTGAGGCGGCCCTCGCGCAGTAGGGCCACGACGTCGAGCACGCGCTGGTTCTCGGTGACCACGTGGCGCACGAGCGGCGCGAGGTCGTCCGGCAGCTGGGCCAGCGCTGCGTCCAGGCCTTCGAGGGTGACGTCGCGCAGGGCCTTCACGCCCAGCAGCTCGGCGGCGCGCTCGGTGCCGCGGCGGCGTTCGCCGTAGCCGCCTTCGGCGTGGGAGTGCTTGGTGCGCGTGTCCATGATCAGCACGCGGACGCCGGCCTCGGCGAGCGGGAAGGGCACCTGTTCCATCTCGCCGGAGCGGACGTCGAGGAACAGCACGCAGGAGTCCTGGCAGCACAAGGACGCCGTCTGGTCCAGCAGGCCGGTGGGGGCGCCGACGAAGTCGTTTTCGGAACGCTGCACCCAGCGGGCGATCTCCGGGCGGGTCGGGGTGCCGGGCAGCTCGGCGTCGAGTTCGACGCCGGCGAGGCCGAGCAGCGCGAGCGTGACGGCGCACTCGAGGGCGTGGGAGGAGGACAGGCCGGCGCCGGAGGGGACGTCGCCGGCGATGACCAGGTCGGCGCCCGCGGCGTGGCCGTGGTCGCGCAGCACCCAGGCGACGCCCGCGGGATAGGCGGCCCAGCCCTCCACCGAACCCGGTTCGAGGGAAGCGATGTCGAGGAGATCGGAGTACTGGAACTGGCCGTCGTCGCCGAGGGTGGCGACGTTGAGCTTGCTGTCGTCACGCGGCGTGGCCGCCACGGCGAGGCGGTGGGGGAGGGCGAAGGGCAGCACGAAGCCGTCGTTGTAGTCGGTGTGCTCACCGATCAGGTTCACCCGGCCGGGAGCGGACCAGACCCCGGCCGGGGCGCGGCCGTGGATCCGGTGGAACGCGCCTGCGGCGTCTTCGGCGGCGCTCACCTGGCCTGTGCCAGCACGGCGTGCAGCGCCGAGGTGGACACCTGTGCCGAGGAGTCGCTGCCGGTGACCTCGATGGTCACGGTGCCGCCGTTGGCCTTGCCGACCGTGACGCGGCCGCCGGGCACGATGCCGACGGACTTGAGCTCGGTGAGCAGCGACTCGTCGAGCTGCACGTGCTCGGCGATGCGCCGCACCACGACGTCGCCGCCGCCGGTGCGGGCGAACTCGTCGAGGCGCACGAGGTCGGACTCGGCGGGCGGCGCGGGGTCGCCGTCGCCCAGCTTGTCGAGGCCCGGGATCGGGTTGCCGTAGGGCGAGGTGGTCGGGTGGTCGAGCAGCTTGACCAGCTTGCGCTCGACGGCCTCGCTCATCACGTGTTCCCAGCGGCACGCCTCGGTGTGCACGTGTTCCCACTCGAGCCCGATGACGTCGACGAGGAGGCGCTCGGCGAGACGGTGCTTGCGCATCACGGCGATGGCCAGCTCACGACCGTGGTCGGTCAGCTGCAGGTGCCGGTCGTCGGCCACGACCACCAGCCCGTCGCGTTCCATCCTGGCCACGGTCTGGCTCACGGTCGGCCCGCTCTGCTGCAGGCGTTCGGCGATCCGTGCCCGCAGCGGGACGACACCCTCTTCTTCAAGCTCGTAGATGGTACGCAAGTACATCTCGGTGGTGTCGATGAGATCGTTCACGCTGTCCCCTTCGTCCGCGTAGCTCATCGTAGTCGTTGGCCCCGACAGCGACGGCACGCGCCGACATAACAAGCCGGGCGGGCTGAAAAGTCCGGCCCGGGTGCGTGTGCGGCGCCCGGACCTGCAGGATGGGGCGCATGGGACCGCTGATCACCCCCGCCGAGCTCGCCGCCCTGCCCGAAGCGCGGCGCCCCGTGGTGCTGGACGTCCGCTGGCGCCTGGCCGGGCCGCCCGCCGCCGAGTCCTACCGCGAGGGCCACGTGCCCGGGGCGGTGTTCGTCGACCTCGACACCGCGCTGGCCGCCCCGCCCGGCGACGGCGGCCGCCACCCCCTGCCCGACCCCGCCGATCTGCAGCGTGAGCTGCGCGAAGCCGGCGTGAGCGCCGGGCGCCCGGTGATCGTGTACGACGACGCCGACGGCTCCGTCGCCGCGCGGGCCTGGTGGTTGCTGCGCTGGGCCGGCCACACCGACGTGGCGGTGCTCGACGGCGGTTACGCAGCGTGGCTCGCCGAAGGCCGCGAAACGACCACCGACGCCCCCACCCCCGAACCCGGCGACTTCGAGGTGCGCCCGGGCGGCATGCCGGTGCTCACCGCCGACGAAGCCGCCGCCCGCGCCCGCGCCGGAGTGCTGTTCGACGCCCGTGCGCACGCGCGCTACACGGGCGAGACCGAGCCGGTCGACCCGCGCGCCGGCCACATCCCCAGGGCGATCAGCGCGCCGTCGGCCGAGCACGTCGGTGAAGACGGCCGCTGGCGCACGCCCGCCGACCTCGCCGCGCGCTTCGCGGGCCTGGGGCTCGAAGAAGGCACCCCCGTCGGCGCCTACTGCGGCTCCGGCGTCACCGCTTCGTCGGTCGTGCTCGCGCTGGAAGTCGCGGGCCACCCCGAGCCGGCGGCGCTGTACGCCGGCTCCTGGTCGCACTGGTCGCGCGACCCCGAACGCCCCGCCGCGACCGGCCCCGAGCGCGGCTGAACGACCGCGCCCGAACCACCGCAGGCACCGAAGCTGAACCCGGCTCGGGCACGCCGGGGCCAGTACAGTGCGGTACATGTCCTCGCCTGCTGTCGTCTGGGATGCCGCACTGCTGGGGTACGACCTGGGCGGGGAGCATCCGTTCAACCCCGTCCGCCTGGAGCTCACGATCCGGCTGGCCACGGAGCTCGGTGTGCTGAACGACGTCGAGCTGCTCGTGCCCACCGCGGCGGGTGATGAGGAGCTGCTGCGCATCCACGCGCCCGAGTACCTCGCGGCCGTGCGGGAGGCGCCGCTCGTCGGGTGGGACGTCGGGCACGGGCTGGGCACGGCGGACAACCCGGTGTTCAGCGGGATGCACGACGCGTCGGCGCTGGTGGTCGGCTCGACGCTGCTCGCGGCGCGCAAGATCGCCGAGGGGGAGGTGAAGCGCGCGGTCAACATCGCGGGCGGGCTGCACCACGCGATGCGCGACTACGCGTCGGGCTTCTGCGTCTACAACGACTGCGCCATCGCCATTTCCTGGCTGCTCGACCACGGTTTCGACCGCATCGCTTACCTCGACACCGACGTGCACCACGGCGACGGGGTCCAGACCGCCTTCTACGACGACCCGCGCGTGCTCACCGTTTCGCTGCACCAGCATCCGTTCACGCTCTGGCCCGGCACCGGCTACGCCGCCGAGATCGGCAATGGCAAGGCCGCCGGCACTTCGGTCAACATCCCGCTGCCGCCGCACACCAAGGACCCGGGCTGGCTGCGGGCGTTCAACGCGGTCGTCCCCTCGCTGCTGGCCGAGTTCGAACCGCAGATCCTCGTGACGCAGTGCGGCGTCGACTCGCACGAGGAAGACCCGCTGGCCGACCTTTCGCTGTCGGTCGACGGGCACCGCACCATCTACTCGACGATGCGCGACCTCGCCGAGACCTACAGCGGCGGGCGCTGGCTCGCCGTCGGCGGGGGCGGCTACCAGCTGATCCGCGTGGTCCCGCGCTCGTGGACGCACCTGATCGCCACGGTGCTCGACCGCGACGTCGCGCCCGACACGGGGCTGCCGCCCGGCTGGGTCTCCTCGATCACCAAGGCCGCGCCGACCGCCGAGATCCCGCACGCGATGACCGATGAAAAGGACACGGCGTTCAAGCCGTGGGGCGACGCCGCCGACGACCCGGTCGACCTCGCGATCCGCGACACCCGCCGCGCGGTGTTCCCGCTGCACGGCCTCGACCCGGACGATCCCAGGGACTGACCATGTCCGAAGACCCGGCACCCGGAAACGGCCTGCGCGACCCGTACGACTACCCCCGCGACTGGGAGGCCGACGTCGTCCTGTCCGACGGCGGCACCGTGCACCTGCGGCCCGTGGTGCCCACGGACGCCGACGGCCTCGTCGCCTTCCACAGCAGGCTTTCCGAGCGCACGCGCTACCTGCGCTACTTCGGCGCCTACCCGCGGATCCCCCCGCGCGACTTGCAGCGGTTCTCCACTGTGGACCACCACGACCGGGTCGCGTTCGTGGCGCTGCTCGGCGGCGACATCGTGGCCGTCGGGCGCTACGAACGGCTCGACGGCGGTCCCTCGGCCGAGGTCGCGTTCGTCGTCGACGACAAGCACCAGGGCCGCGGGCTCGGCTCGATCCTGCTGGAGCACCTGGCCGCCGCCGCGTCGGAGAGCGGGCTGCGCCGGTTCGTCGCCGAGGTCCTCGCCGAGAACGCGCCCATGGTTCGCGTGTTCCGCGACGCCGGCTACCAGGTCAGCCGCGCCATCGAGGAAGGTGTGCTGCACCTGGAGTTCAGCATCGACCCGACGGAGGAGTCGCTCGCAGTCGCGCGCTCGCGCGAGCAGGCGGCCGAGGCGCGCAGCGTGCACAACCTGCTGCACCCGCGCTCGGTCGCGGTGATCGGCGCTTCGGCCGACCACACGAAGGTCGGCCACGTCGCCTTCCGCAACCTGCTCGCTGCCGACTTCACGGGCACGGTCTTCCCGGTCAACCCCGAGCACCGCTCGGTGCGCGGCGTGCGCGCGTACGCGTCGGTGCTCGACATCCCGGACCCCGTTGACCTCGCACTGGTCGCCGTGCCCGCCGAGCTCGTCGAGTCCGTGCTCGACGCGTGTCTCGCCAAGGGCGTGAAGACGCTGGTGATCGTCTCCGGCGGGTTTGCCGAGTCCGGCCCGCTCGGCCTGCACGCCGAGCTGCGGCTCGTCGGCGAGGCCCGCGCGCACGGCATGCGCGTGGTCGGCCCGAACGCGCTCGGCGTGCTCAACACCGCGCCCGGCGTGCGGCTCAACGCCACCCTCGCACCGCAGCTGCCGCGCCGCGGGCACACGGGCTTCTTCTGCCAGTCCGGTGCGCTGGGCACGGCGATCCTGGCCGACGCCGGTTCGCGCGGCCTGGGCCTGTCCACGTTCGTCTCCGCCGGCAACCGCGCCGACGTCTCGGGCAACGATCTGTTGCAGTACTGGGAAACCGACCCCGAGACCGACCTCGTGCTGCTCTACCTCGAGTCCTTCGGCAACCCGCGCAAGTTCGCCCGCCTGGCGCGGCGACTCGCGCGGAACAAGCCGATCGTCGCGGTGAAGTCGGGCCGCCACGCCGTGCGTCCCCAGCTGGCCGCCACGTCGGCCGAGGTCGACGAGGCGAGCGTGCAGGCGCTGTTCGAACAGGCCGGCGTGGTGCGCGTGGAGTCGCTCGCGCAGCTGTTCGACACCGCGCTCGTGTTCGCCCACCAGCCGCTGCCGGCCGGGCCGCGGATCGCCATCGTCGGCAACTCGAGCGCGATCGGGCTGCTCGCGGCGGACACCGCGCGGGCGCAGGGGCTGCACCTCGCGTTCGACCCCGTGGACATCGGCCCGCAGGCCGGGCCCGACGCGTTCGCCGCCGCCGTGCGCGAAGCCCTCGACTCGCCCGAGACCGACGCGCTCATCGCCGTGTTCGCCCCGCCGATCAACATTCCTGGCACCGCGTACGCGCGGGCGCTGAAGGAAGCCGTGCTGGAGCACGAGCGCACGAAGCCGGTCGTCTCCACGTTCCTCGCGGTCGAGGGTGTGCCCGACGAATTGGCCGTGCTGAGCGAAGACGGTGTACCCACGCGGGGTTCGATCCCGTCGTACCCGAGCCCGGAACGCGCGGTGACCGCGTTGTCCCGCGTGGTGCGGTATTCGGCGTGGCGGCAGCGTCCACAGGGGACGCTGGTGCGCCCGGGTGGGCTGCACGTCGAGCAGGCGCAGTCGATCGTGCGCGAGCTGCTCGCCGAAGCCGACGGCCATTCCATGATGCTGTCCGACGACGACGTGGTGCGGCTGCTCGGCTGCTACGGCGTCGATGTGGTCCCGTTCCGCGTGGTGTCCGATGTGGACGCTGCCGTCGAGGCCGCCGCGGAGCTGAGCTACCCGGTCACGCTCAAGGCCGTGGACGAGCGGCTGCGCGGCCGGCCCGACCTCGCGGGCGTGCGCCTGGACCTCACTTCGGAGGACTCCGTGCGCGTGGCCTACCGCGACCTGTGCGAGGTCTCCGGCGACAACGAGCTCTACGTGCAACGCATGGCGGCCAAAGGAATCTCGTGCGTGATCGGGCTGCAGGACGACCCGTCGTTCGGCACGCTCGTGTCGTTCGGGCTCTCGGGCCTGGTCAGCACGCTGCTCGGCGATCGTGCCTACCGCGCGGTGCCGGTCACCGACGTCGACGCCGCCACGCTCATCCGCGAGCCCCGCACGTCGCCCCTGCTCACCGGCTACCGCGGCGACGAACCCGCCGACCTCGCGGCGCTGCAGGACATGGTGCTGCGCGTCGCCGCGCTGGCGGAGGACAACCCGGAAGTCCGGTCCCTGGCTCTCGACCCGATCCTCGCCTCGCCCGACGGCGCCTTCGTGGCCAACGCGCGCATGGTGCTGGGCCCGCCGCCGACCCGGCCGGACACCGGGCCGCGGCGGTTGCGCCACATCACGCCGTCGGACTGACGGCTCACCAGGTCTTGCCGGCCTGCTCCCCGTTGATCCGGTTGATGCGGTTGAAGAAGTTGGTCAGCGCGATCTCCAGCGTGAGCGCCGACAGCTGCTCCTCGGTGAAGTGGGCGGCCACGGCGTCCCGGATCTCGGGGGTGACGCCCGCCGCGCCGTCCTGCAGGCGGGTGGCCGACTCGGTCAGCGCGAGCGCCGCCGCTTCCGCGTCGGTGAAGAAGGGCGTGTCGCGCCAGGCGGCCACGTTGTGCAGCCGTTCGTCGGTCTCCCCGTGCTTCTTCGCCGCTTCGACCCCGGCGTACACGCAGGGGCTGCAGCCGTTGATCTGGCTCGCGCGCAGGTGGACCAGCCCCAGCAGGCCCGGGTCGACGCCGCCGGCGTGGATCGCGCGGGTCAGGTGCTGGATCGCGGTCATCACGTCGGTGTTCGCCGCGCGCTTCGTCGGTGCTGTCATCTCTGGTGCTCCTCCATCGGTTACCTGTGCCCCTTCGGGCTCGTCATCCCCCATGACGGAGCAGTGGCGAGGAAGGTAACGACCATGACCGACCCGATCGCGGAAGCGTTCGAATCCCAGCGCGAACGGCTGCGCGCCGTCGCCTACCGCGTGCTCGGGTCGCACGCCGACGCCGACGACGTCGTGCAGGACGCGTGGCTGCGTCTGTCCCGCCAGGACCCGGCGGCCATCGACAACCTCGGCGGCTGGCTCACCACGGTCGTCGGCCGCCTCAGCCTCGACGTGCTGCGCGCGCGGCAGACCCGGCCGCAGGCACCGGGCGACGACCGGCTGCCCGACGGCGTGGTGCCCCTCGACGGGCCCGAGGACGACGTCGCGCTCGCCGACTCGGTCGGGTTCGCGCTGCTGGTGGTGCTCGACGCGCTCGGTCCCGGCGAGCGGCTGGCGTTCGTGCTGCACGACCTGTTCGCGGTGCCGTTCGAGGAGATCGGCCAGATCCTCGGCAAGTCCACCGCCGCGGCGAAGATGCTCGCCAGCCGCGCCCGCCGGAAGGTGCGGGACTCCGAGCGGCCTGCCGCCGTCGGACGGGAGCAGCGGGGCGTGGTCCGGGCCTTCCTGGCGGCGGCTCGCGACGGTGACTTCGCGGGGCTGCTGCAGGTGCTCGACCCCGACGTGCGGTTGACGGCCGAGACCCCGGACGGTGTGGTCGTGGTGCTCGGCGCCACCAAGGTCGCGAGCGGCGCGCGGTTGTCCGGTGGCCTGGCCGCCGCGGGCCGGGACGTGCTCGTGTCCGGGCGCCCCGGCGTCGTGTCCCTCGACGAGGACGGCACGGTGGTGGCGCTGCTCGCGTTCACGATCGTCGCGGGGCGGATCACGGAGCTCACCGTCGTCACCGATCCGGCGAAGCTCACCGAGTGAGCAGACCGCCCAGAGTGAGCAGTTGCGC
Organism: Amycolatopsis sp. NPDC050768; assembly: GCF_040654155.1. Lineage (NCBI taxonomy): Bacteria > Bacillati > Actinomycetota > Actinomycetes > Pseudonocardiales > Pseudonocardiaceae > Amycolatopsis > Amycolatopsis sp. NPDC050768. The sequence continues at coordinate 24,518 of NZ_JBFAHL010000028.1, read as the reverse complement.
CGTGGCGCCGCCGCCGGTGAACTCGAGGCGTTTGGCCGCCGCGAAGTAGCGGTGCAGGGGGTGCTCGACGTCAATGCCGACACCGCCGTGCAGGTGCACCGCGGTATGGGCGACGCGGTGGCCGGCTTCGGCGGCCCAGTACTTCGCCGTGGCGATCTCGGCGTCGGCGGGCAGGCCTTCAGACAGGCGCCACGCGGCCTGCCACAGCGTGAGCCGCACGGCTTCGACGTCCAGGTAGGCGTCGGCGAGACGCTGGCGCACGGCCTGGAATCCGCCGAGCACGTGGCCGAACTGCTCGCGCTCACGCGTGTGGGCGGCCGTCAGCTCCAGGGCGCGCTCGACGACGCCCAGCTGCTGCGCGCACAACCCCACCGCGCCGCGCTGTCGCAACGCTTGACCGACCTCGCCCAGGGCCGTGCCGGGCGCGTCGACGAGCTGGACCAGGCCCGCGTCGGCGTGGTCGATCGTCTGCTGCGCCGCGACGGAGACGCCGGGGGCGTCGCGTTCGACCAGGAAAACACCGCGCGGGGTTTCGACCAGCAGCGCGTCGGCGAACGCCGCGAACGGCACCGCGGTCTGCGTACCGGTGAGCCGTCCGCCGGTCTCGGTGAAGCCGCCGGACGCGACCGCCAGCACGGCGGAACCGCGCGACACCGGCACCAGCCAGCGCTCCGCCAGCTCCGGCCGGCCCAGCTCCGCGAGCACCGAGGCCGACTGCACCACGGAAGCGCGGTAGGGCAGCGGCGCCACGGCCCGGCCGATCTCGATCAGCACCGAGCACTGCTCCAGCAAACCGAACCCGCCGCCGCCGACCGCGGCGGGCAGTGCCGCGTCGAGCACGCCCGACTGCGCGAGCCGCGTCCACAGCGGAGCATCGAAGCCGCCGGACCCGTGCGGCCCCAGCGTTTCCGGCGTCACATGGTCGGCGAGGATGCGGCGAGTCAGTGCGGCGAGGTCCTGCTGCGCCTCGGTGGGGGAGAAGTCCACGGCGATGCTCCTAACGCGTCACGGGCTGGCCGAGCGCGGCCGCGGCGACGATGTCGCGCTGCACCTCGTTCGTGCCGCCGCCGAAGGTGAGGATGAGGGCGGAGCGGTGCAGCCGTTCGATGCGGCCGGCCAGCACCGCGCCCGGCGACCCTTCGCGGACGACGGCCGCCCCGCCGAGCACTTCCATCAGCAGCCGGTAGGCCTCGATCGCGGACTCCGTGCCGAACACCTTCGTCGCCGACGCTTCGGCCGGCCCGAGCTCGCGTTGCGCCGCCGCCCACGCGATCTGCCAGTTGCGCAGCTTCAGGTACTCCGCGCGGGTGTGCACGCGGGCGAGGTTCAGCCGCACCCACTCGGCGTCGAGCAGCGGCGCGCCTTCGGGGGTGACGGCGGTGCGCGCCCACTCGATCACGTCGTGCAGTGCCGTGCGCATCGGCGCGGCCGAGGTCAGCGCGACGCGCTCGTGGTTGAGCTGGTTGGTGATCAGGGGCCAGCCCGCGTTCTCGTCGGCGACACGCGCGCTCACGGGCACGCGCACGTCGTCGTAGTAGGTGGCGCTGGTGCCGGGACCCGCGACGGTGTGGACCTTCGTCCAGGAGAACCCGGGTGCCGACGTCGGCACGACGAGCATCGACAGGCCCTTGTGCTTCGGCGCGTCCGGGTCGGTGCGCGCGGCGAGCCACACGTAATCGGCGTACTCGATGAGGCTGGTCCACATCTTCTGGCCGGTGATCACGTACTCGTCGCCGTCGCGCACCGCGCGCGTGCGCAGCGAAGCGAGGTCCGTGCCCGCGCCCGGTTCGGAGTAGCCGATGGAGAAGTGCAGGTCGCCGGCGGCGATGCGCGGCAGGTAGAACGCCTTCTGGTCTTCGGTGCCGTAGCGCATGATGGTGGGCCCGATCGTGTTCACCGTCAGGAAGGGCACGGGCACACCCGCGGCCGCCGCCTCGTCGGTGAACACGAGCTGGTCGAGCATCGAGCGCGCCTGCCCGCCGTACTCGCGCGGCCAGCCCAGCGCGAGCCATCCGTCCTTGCCCAGCCGGCGCACGATCTCCTTGTACGCCGCGCCATCGCCGTACTCGCCGCCACTCGCGGCGAGGCTCTCCCGGCGGGCCGGCGTCATCAGCTCGGCGAAGTACTCTCGGAGCTCCGCCGCCAGCTCACGCTGGGCGTCCGTGTGGTCGATCCGCACCGCTCACCTCGCCACCGGTTGTATAGAACTTGTTCTATTTGTAGCAGTCGGACCAGCAATAAGGAAGGCGTCACGAGCCTTGCCTGAAACGAGAACAGATTCTAGTCTGGGCTCATTCTGGCAGGCTTCGACGAGGAGGCTCGCGGTGAGAGCAGCCGTATTGAACGCGATCGGCGACGACAAGCTGGAGCTGCGGGACGACGTCACCACCGTCGATCCGGGCCCGGACGAGGTCCGGATCCGGGTGCGGGCGTCGGGCATCTGCCACAGCGACCTCTCCGCGATGGACGGCACGCTGCCCGCCCTCACACCCGGCGTCGTCGGCCACGAGGGTTCGGGCGAAGTCCTCGAAGTCGGCTCCGCGGTCACGCATCTCGTGCCGGGCGACCACGTCACCGTCTCGTTCGTCCCGCCGTGCGGCGCGTGCGCCAACTGCCTGCGGGGGCAGCCGAACCTGTGCGCCGTGCACGCGATCGCCGCGTTCACGACGCCGCGGTTCCGCCTCGGCGACACGCCGCTGTTCGGCTACGCGGGGCTCGGCACGTTCGCCGACGAGGTCGTGGTTCCCTCGTCCGGCGCGATCAAAGTCGACGCCGACGTGCCGTTCGAGACGGCCGCGCTGATCGCGTGCGGTGTGCTCACCGGCGTCGGTTCCGTGCTCAACACCGCGCAGGTGGAGCCGGGCTCCACGGTCGTGGTCTTCGGCTGTGGCGGCGTCGGGATCTCCGTGATCCAGGGCGCGCGCATCGCCGGCGCGGCCACGATCGTCGCCGTGGATCCGGTGGAGGGCAAGCATTCCGTCGCGCAACGCTTCGGGGCCACCCACGCCGTGACGCCGGAGCACCTCGACCAGCTCAAGGGTGAGCTGACCGGTGGCGAGGGCTTTGACTACGCCTTCGACGTGGTCGGGGCGCCCGCCACGATCCGTGCCGGCTGGGACGCCGCACGCCGCGGTGGTGCGGTCGTGGTCGTCGGCGCCGGGCGCGGAGACGCGATGGTGTCGTTCAGCGCGCAGGAGCTTTTCTTGCACGACAAGAAGATCCTCGGCTCGTTCTACGGTTCGTCACACGTCCATCGCGACACCGCGACCATGCTGCGGTTCTGGCGCGCCGGGCTGCTCGACCTCGACGGCATGATCTCGCGCCGCCTCACCTTCGCCGACATCAACGACGGCCTCGGCCTCCTGCGCGAAGGCAGCACCGACGTGATCCGCCAGGTGGTGACGCTGGCGTGAGCCTCGACGGCAAGGTCGCGATCGTCACCGGAGCCGCCGCCGGCCTCGGCCGCGCGGAGGCGCTCGCCCTCGCGCGCGAAGGCGCGGCGGTGGTGGTCAACGACGTCACCGAAGCCGGCGAAGTCGTCGAAGAGATCGAAGCGGGCGGCGGCAAAGCCCTTGCGGTGGCGGGCGACGTCTCCGAAACCGCCACCGCGCAGGAACTGCTCACCGCCGCCGTCGACCACTTCGGCGGTCTCGACATCGTGGTCAACAACGCCGGTGTCCTGCGCGACCGCATGCTGTTCTCGATGACCGACGCCGAGTGGGACCAGGTCATCGCCGTCCATCTGCGCGGCCACTTCCTGCTCTCCCGCGCCGCCGCGAGACACTGGCGCGAACGCTCCAAAGTGGACGGAAAACCGGTCTACGGACGGCTGGTGAACACCGCGTCCGAAGCCTTCCTCGTCGGCTCGCCCGGCCAGCCCAACTACTCCGCCGCCAAGGCCGGCATCGCCGCGCTCACGGTGTCCGCCGCGCATGGGCTCGCGAAGTACGGCGTGCGCGCCAACACGATCTGCCCCCGCGCCCGCACGGCGATGACGGCGGACGTCTTCGGCGAGGCGCCCGAAAACGGCCTCGATCCGCTGTCGGTCGAGCACGTCGCCCCGTTCGTGGCCTTCCTCGCCTCGCCCGCGGCCGACCACGTCAACGGCCAGGTTTTCGTCGTCCACGGCGGCATGGTCGCGCTGCTGCGTCCGCCTTCGGTCGAGCAGCGCTTCGACACCGCGCACGGCACGTGGACCCCCACCGAGCTGGCGGAGACGGTCGGCGCCCATTTCGCCGGCCGCGACCCGGAGCGGATGTTCGCCGCCACTGAGCTCCTCACCCTGCCCTGACCTCCCGGGAGACCTCATGACGCTCACCGTGTTACCCCACCGCGACGAAGCCGGGCTCAAGGCCGGGCAGCTGTTCATCGGCGGCGAGTGGACACCCGCGCGTGACGGCGCGACCTGGACCCACCTGCACCCCGCCACCAGCGAGGAGATCGGCGAGTTCGCCGTGGCCGGGGCCGCCGACGTCGACGACGCCGTGGCCGCCGCGCGCGCGGCGTTCGCGACCTGGGGAACCTCGCGCGCGAGCACCCGCATCGCCGTTTTGCTGAAGTACGCCGAGCTGCTGCGCGCCCACGCCGACGAGCTGCGCGCGCTGCAGGCCCTGGACAACAGCGTGCCGCTGTCCTTCGGCGCCATTTACGCGACGTCGGTGGCCGCCGCGGCCGACGTGTTCACCCACCACGCCGGCTGGGTCGACAAGGCGGGCGGCCAGACGCTCCCGCCCTACCAGGGCGGCGACCACCTGGCCCTGACCTTCCGTGAGCCGATCGGCGTGGTCGGGGCGATCCTGCCGTGGAACGCCCCGTTCCTGCTCTTCGCGCAGAAGGTCGCGCCGGCGCTCGGCGCGGGCTGCACGGTGGTGCTGAAGGCTTCGGAGTACGCGTCGTTCGCCGTGATCCGCATGGTCGAGCTGCTCGCCGAGGCGGGGTTGCCCACGGGCGTGCTCAACCTGGTGACCGGCCCCGGCGACCCGACGGGCGAGCGGCTCATCACGCACCCGGACGTGGACAAGGTCAGCTTCACCGGCAGCCGCGCCGTGGGCAAACGCATCGTCGAGGCGTCGGCGGGCACGCTCAAGCGCGTGTCGCTGGAGCTCGGCGGCAAGAGCCCGGCCATCGTGTTCCCCGATGCGCCCAACGTCGGCCTCGCGGCGATGACCACGATGGGCGCGGTCACCATGGGCCTGTCGGGCCAGGCGTGCGTGGCCAACACCCGCGCGCTGGTCCACCGCGACGTCTACGACGAGTTCCTCGCCGCCGCGCAGGGCATGGCGGCGGCCGTGACGTACGGCGACCCGTTCGACCCGACGGTGATCTCGTGCCCGCTCGTGAACGGCCGCCAGCTCGAGCGCGTGCTCGGCTACATCGAGAAGGGCAAGGCCGAGGGCCGGCTCGTCACCGGCGGCGAACGGCTCGAGGGCGACTACGCCAACGGGAACTTCGTGGCCCCGACGATCTTCGCCGACGTGGACAACCACGCCACCATCGCGCAGGAAGAGATCTTCGGGCCCGTACTCGCCGTCGTCCCCTTCAGCTCCGAAGAAGAAGCGATCGCGCTCGCCAACGACACCGAGTACGGCCTCGGCGCCGGTCTCTTCACCGCCGACTCCGCCCGCGCGTTCCGCGTGGCCCGGCGGCTGCGTGCGGGCACGATCGGCGTCAACGGCTTCCAGGTCGAGCCGCACCTGCCCTTCGGCGGGTTCAAGCAGTCGGGCCTCGGCCGCGAGGGCGGGCTGTCGGCTTTCGAGGCCTACACCGAGCTCAAGACGGTGCTCATGCCGCTCGGCGAGGAGCTGATGTAGTGGGCCGGCTCGACGGCCGCGTCGCCCTCGTGACCGGCGCGGCGCGGGGCCAGGGCGCGGCGGCCGCACGCGCGTTCGTGGCCGAGGGCGCGCGGGTGGTGATCGCCGACGTGCTCGACGCCGAAGGCAAGCAGCTCGCCGCCGACCTCGGCGACGCGGCCGTGTTCCAGCACCTCGACGTGGGCGACGAGGACGGCTGGACGGCCGCGGTCGAGCGGACCGTCACCGAGTTCGGGCCGCCGACGGTGCTCGTGAACAACGCCGGCGTGCTGCATTTCGCCGAACTGCAGAGCACCACGCTGGCCGACTACGAACGCGTGGTGCGCGTGAACCAGATCGGGGCGTTTCTCGGGATGCGGTCGGTCGTTGAACCGATGACCGGGGCCGGTGGCGGCTCCATCGTCAACGTGTCCTCTGTGGAGGGACTTGCCGGGATGCCGTTCCTCGTCGCCTACACCGCGAGCAAGTTCGCGATCCGCGGGATGACCAAGGTCGCCGCGCTGGAGCTGGGCAAGCGTGGCATCCGGGTGAACTCCGTCCATCCCGGCATGATCGACACACAGATGGTTTCCGAGGCCGCCGGCACCGACGTGGACGTGTCGTGGGTCGGCAAGAAAGTAGCGCTCGGCCGGATCGGGCGGGCCGACGAGATCGCGCCGCTGCTGGTGTTCCTGGCGAGCGACGAGAGTTCGTACTGCACCGGGAGCGAGTTCGTAGCGGATGGGGGAGCTACGGCGACTCATGCGTTAAAAGTCTGACCAGCGGAGCGAAGCTCCTCCGTTGAGGGCGGCGGTGGGGGCATGGATGGAGTGATCCACACGACTGAGAGCGAGTAGTGAACACCGCTAACGGAACTCGGGCGGGAGGTATGGACAAGACTCGGGGGTGACTACTGGGAGGTGTGGTGAGCGACAGCGGCTCGATCACCCTCCCGGGCACCGCGGCGCTGACCCAGGTCGGCCGGCTCGCCACGCTGTCCTGGGAGGTGCTGCGGGCGATCTTCCGGCGTCCGTTCCAGTTCCGCGAATGGATCCAGCAGTGCTGGTTCTTCGCGAGTGTCACGATCCTGCCGACGGCGCTGGTCGCCATCCCGTTCGGGGCCGTGATCGCGCTCCAGCTGGGGTCGCTGACCACGCAGATCGGCGCGCAGTCGTTCACAGGGGCCGCGAGCGCGCTCGCCATCGTGCAGCAGGCCGCCCCGCTGATCACGGCGCTGCTCGTGGCCGGCGCAGGAGGAAGCGCGGTCTGTGCCGATATAGGCGCGCGCAAGATCCGTGAAGAGATCGACGCGATGGAAGTGCTCGGCGTCAACCCGATCCAGCGCATCGTCGTGCCGCGCGTGCTGGCCGCGATCGTGGTGTCGGTGCTGCTCAACGGCCTGGTCAGCGTGGTCGGGGTGCTCGGCGGCTACTTCTTCAACGTCGTGCTGCAGGGCGGCACGCCGGGCGCGTACCTGGCCAGCTTCAACGCGCTGGCCCAGGTGCCGGACCTGTGGATCAGCGAGATCAAGGCGTTCCTCTACGGCTTCGTCGCCGGCGTGGTCGCGGCCTTCCGTGGTCTGAACCCCGCGGGCGGGCCCAAGGGCGTGGGCGACGCGGTGAACCAGGCCGTGGTGATCACGTTCCTGCTGCTGTTCCTCATCAACGTCGTGCTCACCGCGATCTACCTCAAGATCGTGCCGCCGAAGGCGCTGTGACGTGACCGCCGAACCGATCGAGGCCCCCGCGCTGTCCGACCGGACGCTCGAGATCATCGCGCGCCCGGGCGCGAGCCTGGAAGGCCTCGGGCGCCAGCTGTCGTTCTACGGCCGCGCGCTCGCCTGGTCGCCGCGCACGATCCGCCGCTACGGCCACGAGACCCGGCGGCTGCTCACCGAAGTCTGCTTCGGCACGGGCGGGCTCGCGGTGATCGGCGGGACGCTCGGCGTGATGATCGGCATGACGCTGTTCACCGGGCTCATCGTGGGCCTGCAGGGCTACTCCGCGCTCAACCAGCTCGGCACCGCCGCGCTCACCGGGTTCATCTCCGCGTACTTCAACACCCGCGAGGTCGCGCCGCTGTCGGCCGGGCTCGCGCTGTCGGCGACGGTCGGCTGCGGCTTCACCGCACAGCTCGGCGCGATGCGGATCTCCGAGGAGATCGACGCGCTCGAGGTGATGGCCGTGCCGAGCATGCCCTACCTCGTGACCACGCGCGTGCTCGCCGGGGTGACCGCGGTGATCCCGCTGTACGCGATCGGCCTGCTTTCGTCCTACCTCGCGTCGCGGCAGATCACCATCTGGCTCTACGGCCAGTCGGCCGGCACCTACGACCACTACTTCACGCTGTTCTTGCCCCCTGAAGACGTGTTGTGGTCCTTCGCCAAGGTGATCGTGTTCAGCGTGATCGTGATCCTCTCCCATTGCTATTACGGCTACACGGCCGACGGCGGGCCGGCCGGCGTCGGCGTGGCGGTGGGCCGCGCGGTGCGCACGTCGATCGTGCTGATCTCGGTGCTCGACTTCTTCCTCAGCCTCGCGATCTGGGGCGCCAACACCACCGTGCGGATCTCGGGATGAGCACGCGGCGCGAAACGCTGAAGCGGCTCAGGTACCAGGTGCTGGGGCTGGTCTTCCTCGTCGTCGCGGCGCTGTTCTTCACGACCACGATCGCGATCTACAAGAAGGTCTTCACGCCCGTCACGCTGGTGAAGCTGGAGACCGACCACGTCGGCAGCCAGCTGCGCACGGGCGGCGACGTGAAGGTGCGCGGCCTGCTCGTGGGCGAGATCCGTTCGGTCACCGCGAAAGGCGACCACGCGGAGCTCGAGCTCGCGTTGCAGCCGGACAAGATCGACGAGATCCCGAGCAACGTCTCGGCGCGGCTGCTGCCCAAGACGCTCTTCGGTGAGCGGTACGTCGCCTTGCGACTGCCCGAAAAGTCCGCCGCGCACATCGAAGCCGGTGACGTGATCCCGCAGGACCGCAGCAGCACGGCGATCGAGCTGGAACAGGTACTCGACGACGTGATGCCGCTGCTGCAGGCCGTGCAGCCGGAGAAGCTCTCGAGCACACTCAGTGCCGTGTCGACCGCGCTCGACGGGCGCGGGAAGCAGCTCGGCCAGACGCTCGTGAACCTCTCGGACTACCTCGGGCAGCTGAACCCGTCGTTGCCCGACCTCAAGGCCGACATCACGGGGCTGGCCGACGTTTCGGCCACCTACGACATGGCCGCGCCCGATCTGCTCGACGCGTTGGCCGACCTCACCACGACGACTCAGACCATTGTGGAGAAACGCCAGGGACTGTCCGATGTGTACGCCTCGGTCTCGGCGGCTTCGGCCGACCTCACGAGCTTCCTGAACGTCAACAAGGACAACCTGATCCGGCTCACCACGGCTGTGCAGCCGACGCTCGACGTGCTCGCGAAGTACGCGCCCGAGTACCCCTGTCTGCTCAAGCAGCTCGCCGCGTCCGTACCCGAAGCGGAGCTGGCGTTCGGCAAGGGCACGGCCCACCCCGAGGTGAGCCGCGTGACGATCGAGTTCACCGCGAGCCGCGGCAAGTACCTGCCGGGCGTCGACGAGCCCAAGTACGACGACAAGCGCGGCCCCCGCTGTTACCCGCAGGTGCCGAAACCCGGGTACTGGCCGCAGTACCCGCCCGACGGCGCGGTCAAGGACGGCTCCACGAAGCCCACGCCGCCGCACAGCCCCGCCGAGTCGCTGCCCGGCGAGATCACCTCAGGCGCGATCACGTCGAACACCGTCGCCGGCCGTGGCCAGTCCGGCGGTGGTGGTGAATCGGGCGGCGCGCCTTCCGTCATCGGCTCGACCGACGAGGAGCAGCTGATCGACCTGCTGGCCTCGTCCGCCATGGGGACGACGCCGGACCAGGTGCCCGGCTGGGCCGGCCTGCTCGTCGGGCCGCTCTACCGCGGGGCGGAGGTGGAGCTCAAGTGAGGTCCTTCGTCCCCGCACTGGTGAAGATCCTGATCTTCGCCGCCGTCACGGTGCTGCTCACCGGCATCCTCGCCGCCACCATCGCGAACACGAACTTCGGCACCACGGCGGGGTTCGCCGCGAAGTTCACGGACGCCTCGGGCCTGCAGCCGGGCGACGACGTCCGCATTTCCGGCGTGAAGGTGGGGCAGGTCGACTCGATCGACGTGCAGCAGGGCGAGCAGAACTTCGCTGACGTGCGCTTCGCCGTCGACGCGCAGTACAAGCTGCCCGCGCTCACGACCGCGACGATCAAGTACCGCAACCTCGTCGGCCAGCGCTACCTCGCGCTCGGCACCGACGTCACCGGCGGTGGCACCCTTGCCGACGGCGCAACGATCCCGCCGGAGCGCACCAAACCCGCGCTGAACCTCACCGTGTTGTTCAACGGGTTCAAGCCGCTGTTCCAAGCGCTGGACCCCAAGGAGGTCAACCAGCTCTCGGCCGAGATCATCCAGGTGTTCCAGGGCGAGGGCGGGACGGTCACGAGCCTGCTGGCGCACACCGCGTCGATCACGACGTCGATCGCCGGCAAGGACCAGGTGATCGGGCAGGTCATCGACAACCTCAACCAGGTCCTGACCACCGTGAACTCGCGCGGCCCGCAGCTGGGTGACCTCATCGACCAGACGCAGCGGCTCGTGAGCGGCCTGGCCGAGCAGCGCAAGCCGATCGGCGACGCCGTGGGCGCGCTGGGCGAGCTGACCGAGACCACGTCGGGCCTGCTCGCCGACGCGCGCCCGGCGGTGAAGGACGACGTCAAGCAGCTCGGCACGCTGTCGAACAATCTCGCGGACTCCGACCAGTTGCTCGACCACCTGCTGCAGGTGCTGCCGGGCAACCTGGAGAAGTTCACGCGCACGCTGAGCTACGGCAGCTGGTTCAACTACTACCTCTGCGGGATCGAAGGCACGATCGGGATCTCGTCGCTGGACGTGACGCTGCCGATCGTGCCGCTGCCCGCCACCGAGCGCGCGCCGAGGTGTGGCCCGTGAAGCGGCTCAAGGAACGCAACCAAGCGGCGGTCGGCGGGGTGACGCTCGTGCTGATCCTGCTCGTGACCGCCGTGGCCTACTTCTCCGACAGCATCCCGATGTTCGGCAACGGCACCACGTACTCCGCCTACTTCGGCGAAGCCGCCGGGCTCGCGCCGGACAACGAGGTGGAGGTCGCCGGCGTGAAGGTGGGCCAGGTGACGTCGGTGGAGCTCGCGCACAAGCAGGTGCTGGTGAAGTTCCGCGTGAAGGGCGTGCGCGTGGGCGACGCCTCCACCGCGTCGATCGAGATCAAGACGCTGCTGGGGGAGAAGTACCTCGCGCTCGACCCGAAGGGCGGCGGCACGCAGAGCCCCGGCGACACGATCCCGCTGCAGCGCACGCGCACGCCGTTCCAGCTGCAGGACGCGTTCGACCAGCTGTCGACGACCGTCGGTGAGATCGACACGAAGCAGCTCGCCGACAGCTTCACCGCGTTGTCGGACTCGCTGAAGGACAGCCCGCAGTACCTGAAGGACACGCTCTCGGGCTTGTCCGCGCTGTCGAAAACGGTGTCCTCGCGCGACGACGATCTGCACACGCTGCTGGCCGGCACGAGCACGATCTCCAAGACGCTCTCGGACCGCAACACGCAGCTGCAGCAGGTGATCAGCGACGGCAACCTGCTGCTGACCGAGCTGCAGAACCGCCGCGACCAGATCAGCGCGCTGCTCAAGGGCACGCAGCAGATCTCGCAGCAGCTCTCGGGGCTCGTCGCCGACAACCGGGCGCAGCTGAAGCCGACGCTCGACGCGCTGGGGAAGGTGACCGATGTGCTGCAGCGAAACCAGGGCAACCTCGACCGCGGCCTGGCACTGATGGCGCCGTTCGCGCGCGTCGGTGCCAACGCGACGGGTAACGGCCGCTGGTTCGAAGGCTACCTGTGCGGGCTGCTGCCGCCGACGATCACCGCGGGCGGGCTGTCGATCAACCCCGAGGGTTGCACCCCGCCCATCGCGGCGCCGAATCAGGGGGTGGGTGGCCGGTGACCACCGCCGACGTGCTTTCTCCCGCGGAGGCGGCATGACTATCGAAACGAAGACGCAGCGCAACTTGGTGACGTGGCTGGGTTTCGCCTGTGTGGCCGCGTTGCTGCTCACGGCGGGACTGTGGCTCGTATTCCGCACTGCCAACGGCACCACGCTCTCCGCGTACTTCGGCAAAACCGTCGGGCTCTACGCGGGCTCTTCCGTCCGAGTGCTCGGTGTGCCCGTCGGCGAGGTCACCGCCGTGACGCCGGACGGGCAGGCCGTGCGCGTGGACATGCGCGTGAACGACGACGTGCCGATCCCCGTGAACGTCGGCGCCGTCGTGGTCGCTCCGAGTCTCGTCAGCGACCGCTACGTGCAGCTGACGCCGGCCTACGACAGCGGCCCGACGCTCGCGAGCGGCGCCGTCCTCGCCCGCGACAAGACCGCCACGCCGGTCGAACTCGACGACCTCTACGCGAGCCTCGACAAACTCTCCACCGCGCTCGGCCCCAACGGTGCCAACAAGAACGGCGCCCTCTCCGACGTCCTCGACACCGCGGCCGCCAACCTCAAGGGAAACGGCTCCGACCTCAACTCCACCGTCGGCCGCCTCGCCGACCTCGCGGGCACGCTCGACGACTCCAAGGACGACCTGTTCGCCACCGTCCAGAACTTGAACTCGTTCACGGACGCCCTCGCCCAAAGCGACGGCCAGCTCAACGAGTTCTACGAACGCGTCGCCCACGTCAGCGGGTTCCTCGCCGACGACTCGGCCGACGTCGGAGCCGCGCTGAACTCCCTGGCCTCCTCGCTCGGTGACGTGAAACAGTTCGTGGCCGACAACAAGGCCGGCCTGGAGTCCAATGTGGACAAACTGGCGTCGCTGACGGGTGTGCTCGTGGACCAGCGCGCCGCCCTCGCCGAGGTGCTCGACATCGCGCCCACCGGCGCCACGAACTTCATCAACTCCTACGACGCCGCGTCGGGCACCATCGCCGTGCGCGACAACCTCAACGAGATCACCAACCCGCCGATCCTCACCGTCTGCCGCATCCTCGCCGCGGGCACCCCGAAGGGCGTGCCCACCACGTTGACCGACATCTGCAAGCAGCTCGCGCCGGTGCTCGACGGCGCGCTCAAGCTGCCGACCGTGCCGCAGGTGCTCAACTCGCTGCAGAACGGCCAGCTGCCCCCGTTGCCGCTCCCGCTCGTCGACGTGATGACGCAGCTTTCCGGCGGTGGCAAGTGAAGCGGCGGCGCCTGGCCGGGGTGTTCGCCGGCGTGCTCGTGCTCGCCGGCTGCAGCGACGGCGGGTTCAACGGCCTGTACTCCACACCGCTGCCAGGCGGGCCCGATCTCGGCGACCACCCGTACCACGTGACGGCGCTGTTCACCGACGTGCTCGACCTCGTGCCACAGGCGAGCGTAAAGGTGGACGACGTGGCCGTGGGCCGGGTCGACAAGATCACCCTCACACCCGACACCCGCTCGGCGCTGGTTGCCATGACTGTCAACGGCGACGTGCAGCTGCCCGCCAACGCGCGCGCCGAGCTGCGGCAGTCGAGCCTGCTGGGGGAGAAGTTCGTGGAGCTGGGCCGGCCCACCGCGGAAAAACCCGCCGGTCACCTCGCCGACGGCGCGCAGATCCCGCTCGGGCGCACCAACCGCAACCCCGAGGTCGAGGAAGTGCTCGGCGCGCTTTCCTTGCTCCTCAACGGCGGCGGCCTCGGCCAGCTGCAGGACATCAGCCACGAGCTCAACGACGCGTTGTCCGGCAACGAACCCGAGATGCGCGCGCTGCTGTCGCGAGTGGACGATCTCGCGACGCAGCTCGACTCGCACAAGGGCGAGATCCTGCGCGCGATCGACGGGCTGGGCAAGCTCTCGCACACGCTCGCCGGACAGCAGCAGAACATCAAGACCGCGCTGGACAACCTGGCGCCGGGCCTGAAGATCGTGGCCGACCAGCGCGACCAGCTCGTGGGGATGCTGAACGCGCTCAACAAGCTTTCGGGCGTCGCGGTCGACACGGTGAACCGCAGCCGCGACCAGCTCGTCGCGAACCTCAAGGCGCTGCAGCCGACGTTGCAAAAGCTCGGCGAGGCGGGTCAGGACCTGCCCAACGCGTTGCAGATCCTGCTCACCTACCCGTTCCCGGACTACGCGGGCAACACGATCAAGGGCGACTACGCCAACGTCGACGCGACCGTGAACCTCGATCTCGACAAGCTGCTGCAGAACTTCACGAACACCTCGCAGCCGCCGATCCAGATCGCCGGGCTGACCTCGCAGCAGCCAGGATCGGCCACTCCGGAGCTGCCCCTGCCCTTGCCGACCACGGCGCCGCCGGCGAAGAACCAGGCCGGACCCGGCGGGCTGCTCGGCGGCCTCCTGGGCGGCCTGCTCGGGGGAGGTGCCGGATGACCTCGCGCAAGACGCGGATCCAGCTCATCGCGTTCGTGGTGATCGCCGTGGTGTCGGTGGTCTACGCGGGCGGCAAGTACGCGGGCCTCGACCGGCTTTTCGGCTCCCGTGGCTACCAGGTCACCTTGCAGCTGGCCGATTCCGGCGGCATCTTCGTCAACTCCGAGGTCGCCTACCGCGGCGTGACGGTCGGGCGCGTGTCGGCCATGACGCTCACCGGCCACGGCCTCGACGTGCACCTCGACCTCGACTCCGGCGGCCCGGACATCCCCGACGACCTCCACGCGCAGGTGGCGAACCGCTCGGCGGTGGGGGAGCAGTTCGTGGACCTGCTGCCCGACCGCGAGACGGGTCCGTACCTGCACGACGGCTCGGTGATCACGCAGGACCGCACGTCGCTGCCCGCGTCGCCCGACTCCGTGCTGTCGCATTTGGACGATCTCGTGGCGAGCGTGCACCCGGACTCGCTCAAGACCGTGGTCGACGAGACCTACGACGCGTTCGCCGGCACGGGCCCGCAGCTGCAGAAGCTGTTGGACAGCACGGGTTCGCTCACCGCCAAGGCCGCGCAGTACATCCCGCAGACGCGCGGGCTGCTGGCCAACTCGCGCACGGTGTTCGCCACGCAGGAGCGCCAGGCGCAGAACATCACCGACTTCGCGGGCGGGCTGAAGACGATCGCGGCGCAGCTCAAGTCGTCGGATCCCGACCTGCGCACGGTGATCGACCAGGCGCCGCAGCTGAGCCGCCAGATCAGCGACGTGCTCGCCACCTCGGGCACCGATCTCGGCGTGATCTTCGCGAACTCCCTGACCACCGCCCAGATCACGTCCGCGCGCACCGACGCGATCGAGGAGCTGCTGGTCGCCTACCCGGTGATCTCGGCGTTCTCGCCGTCGACGTCACCGGACGGCACCGGGCACCTGGGCGTGGTGTTCAACTTCTTCGACCCGGCGTCGTGCACCAAGGGCTACGAGGGCACGAAACAGCGCCCGGCCAATGACACCACCGAGGCGCCGGTGAACGTGAATGCCTACTGCGCCGAGCCGCCGGGCAGCCCGGTCGAGGTCCGCGGTGCGCAGAACGCGCCGTATGCCGGGAAGCCGCCCGCGATCCCGGCCGCGCCGAAGGAATCGGCGCCGTCGGCCACTCCGGACGCGAACCAGTTGCCGGGTCTGCTCGGCCTGCTCACGCCGCCGGCCGGCGGCCTCGGGGCGCTGCTGGGCGGGTCGTGATGAAGGCGCGGCTGCTCGTGGTCGTGCCCGTGCTGGCCGTGCTGGCGGCCGCGTGGTTCGGCTGGTCGTGGTGGCGCGCGGCGCACGACGACGCCCTGGCGCGTGGCCGCGACCGCGACGCCGTGCTCGCCGCGGCGAGCACGGAACTGGTCGCCCTCAACACGATCGACTACCACACCGGCGGCGCCGACGTGGACCGCTGGATCGGCGCGACCACCGGGCAGTACGGGGCGAACCTCGCCGGCGACCGGCAGCTGCAGCTCGACCGCGCGACGAGCACCAAGACCGTCTCCACGGCGTCGCTGCTGCAGGCCGCGGTAACCGACCTCGACCCGGCTGCGGGGACGGCCCGGGTCATCGCCGTGCTCGACGTACGCGTGAGCACCGGTGGCGGCGCGGCCGTGCCGAAACAGGCGCGGCTGACCGTGGACTTCGCGCGCGACGGCGACACGTGGAAGGTCGGCGGCGTCCAGGCGGTGGGCTCGTGAAGCGCTGGTCGATCGCCGTGACCGTGGTGGCGCTCGCGTGCGCCGTGTGGTTCGCCGTGCAGGCCTCGGCGCTGCAGCCCCGCGATGACGACGCGTTGGTGGACCAGGCCACCACCACCCAGGTGCGCGACCAGGTGAGTGCCGGCGTGAAGGCGTTGTTCTCCTACGACTACGCCAACCTCGACCGTACCTCGCGGGCCGCCGCCGAACTGCTCACCGGCCCGGCCGTCGGCCAGTACCACGCGCAGTTCGCCACCGCGAGCAAACGCGCGACCGACGGCAAGCTGATCCGCACCACCGCCGTCCGCTCGGCGGGCGTCCGCACCCTCCACGGCGACGACGCGACCCTGCTGCTTTTCCTGGACCAGCAGACGATCCTGCCCGGCGGGGGAGCGCCGCAGTCTTCGGTCGCGCAGCTGGCCGTGACCGCGCACCGCGTCGACGGGTCGTGGAAGATCACCGGCCTCGACCCGCTGTAAGTCCCTTCGTCCGCGGGCGAATTCGGCGCGTTCGCCGGGAATGTTCCGACCGGCTGACCGTGCACCGCACCAGTCACACGAAAGCCGAGTCGTCTTCGTTCACCGCAGTGACCCGATTCACCCCTGGTATGTCCACAGTGGACGACTTGATGTGATGTGTGCCGCTGCAAGGGGTTCCGGTCGAACCGGGAACCGGGGCGCTACGTGGTTCCGGGTGGGGGAGTCGCGAAGGAGAAGGGTGGAAACCGTGAAAAACCTCAGGATTCTAGCGATCGCGGGCACCGCGGCGGCGGCGATGGCCGGACTGGCCGCGTGCGGGAGCGGCAGCATGGCCGCCTCGGCGCCCCCGCCGGCCGGCGCTCAAGCGCCAGCCTCCTCGGCGGCCGCGCCCGCGACCGTGGGCGAGGCGAACACCTCACTCGGGACGGTTCTCACGAACGCCAAGGGGTTCACGCTCTACACGTTCGACGAAGACAAGCCCGGCATGTCCGCGTGCACCGACAGTGGGTGCAAGTCGCTCTGGCCGCCGATCACCGGCCCGGCGCAGCCCGCGAACGGCGTGAGCCTGCCCGGGCAGCTCGCCACGTTCACCCGCTCCGACGGTATCCAGCAGGAGACCTTCAACGGGAAGCCGGTCTATACCTACGCCCAGGACAGCGCCCCCGGGCAGACGAAGGGTGACGGCGTGCTGGGCACCTGGCACGCGCTCGTGGTCACCCCGGGCGGGGCCGCGCCGGCGACCACGTCGAACGGCACGGGCACGGCCGGCGGGGTATCCGGCTACTGATCGCTCACCGGGGGCCTGGCTCGGCCCGGCGTGCGTCGTGCCGAGCCAGGCGGGTCCCCGCTCCGGCCCGCTCTAAGCGAACGGGCCGCCTGAGCCGAACACCAGGTGCGCGAAGCGTTCGCCGACGCGCCGGTGGGTCTCGGAGTCCGGGTGCAGGGCGTCGGGCAGGGGCAGCTCCGCGAAGTCCTGCTCGCCGTAGAGGGCCAGGCCGTCGAGCAGGTGCAGGTTCGGGTCGTCGCCGCGCTGCGCGACGACCCGCGCGAGTTCTTCCCGGATGACCTTCAGCGTCAGCTTGCCCGGGCCGGGTTCGCCGGTCGCGCGGAAGCGGACCACGCCGTCGGCCTCGAAGACGGGGGCGCCGGGGCCGGGGGTGTCCTCGTGGATCGGGCACAGCAGCGGTGAGACGACCAGCAGCGGTGTGGTGGGGTGGCCGGCGCGGATCGTGTCGAGGAACCCGTGCACGGCGGGGCCGAACGCGCGCAGCCGCATGAGGTCGGCGTTGACGACGTTGATGCCGAGCTTCACGCTCACGACGTCGGCCGGGGTGTCGCGCATGACCTGCGCGGTGAACGGATCCAGCAGCGCGCTGCCGCCGAAGCCCAGGTTGGTCAGCTCCACGCCCGCGTGCCTCGCGGCCACCGCCGGCCACGTCGTGGTGGGGCTCGCCGCGCCCGACCCCTGGCTGATCGAGCTGCCGTGGTGCAGCCACCGCAGCCGGCCGTCGGGGTTCGCCGCGCTGGCCGGCGCATCCGTCCGCAGCTCGACGAGCGTGGTGAGCTCGTTGTGCGGCAACCAGATCTCGACGTCCTTGGTCCGCGCGGGCAGGCCGGCGAACCGCACCGTGCCCGGCTCGCCGCGCCGCACCTCGGTGCCGCCGGTCGTCATGTCGACGAGGAGCTCGTCCCCGCCGCCCACCGTCCCCGCGCCGGCGGGAGCGCCGTCCACGAACAGCTCGTACACCCCGTCGGGCCGCGCTGCCGCGCCGACGTAGGACACCTTGGTGCGCACCGCGTCCAGCTCCAAGACGGTCGCCGCGGTCCGGAACACCAGCCGCACCCCGGAGGGCTGCGCCTCCACCATGGCCAGCTGCGCGTCGCCGCGTGCCCTGGCCCACGCGGGCAACCGGTGCGGCACGAGGCCACGCTCGGTGCGCTCGAGTTCCAGGGCGCCGCGGACGACATCGGGCAAGTCGATCATGTGCACGAGCCTCAGTCTGACCGCCGCGGCCGCGGTGCGCACGGTGTTTTTCAGTGCTGGATCAACCCCAGCTCCCCGAACAGCCCTTTCGCCCAGTCCAGTGCCGTCGGCAGGTCGTCCCACTGGCGGTCCTGCTCGGTGAGGTACGGGAACACGTACGGATCCGTCACCTCGGCCGGCAGGTCGTCCGGCCGGCAGTCGCAGGCGATGCCGAAGTTGTGGTCGTTGACGGTCTGCGCGACCGCCGCCGGTTGCGCGTCCCAGACGCCGAGCCAGAGGCGGCGCAGCATCGCGGGGTGGGCGACGCCGAAGATCAGGCGGCCGACGTCGAGAGGTTCTCCGGCCGAGATCACCCGGGCGACCGCGTGCGTGCGCAGCTTCTCGCGGGCAATGGTGAACATTCCGGTGAAACCGGACCAGACCTCGACACTGTGGCCCGCGTCGATGATCGCCGCGCACAGGGTCACCAGCGCCAGGCCGCGGTTGATGATCACGTCGTGGGCGATGCGGTTGGAGTAGGCGGCCGGGATGAGGAAGGTGACGACCTTGCCGCGGCGGGAGGTCTGGCGGGGGACGGCGTCGACCATGCACTCGGGCACCCCGGAGAGGTAGGCGCCGATGTCGACCTCGCTGCCGGTGACGTCCCACGACGGTTGCAGCTCGGTCACCTGGTGGCCGAGGCCCGCGCCGGCACGGAGCTCGTCGACGGTGATGCCGGCTTCCTCCAGGGCGACCGGCCAGCCGTCGACGGCCAGCCGCAGAGCCTCCTCCCACGTCGCGCCCGGCCAGTCGGTGCCGGTCTCCCGGCTGCCCGGCGCGTCGATCGTGGGCGGTGCGGTCGCGCTCTCGACGAACTCGTGCCACGACAGCATCGGGGGCAGGTGGCTCGGCAGCACGGCGTCAGTCCAGCCCGAGCGCCGCGCGGTGGGCGTCGGACAGCCCACGGATCACGCGCCACTGCATGACCTGTTCCACGGTGGCGCCGGCTTCCAGCAGCTTCGCGCCGTCGATGCTGGCGCGCGGCGAGAGGATCACCGGGAGCTTCTTGGCCAGCGCGGTCGCGCGCAGCTCGCGGATCGACGCCACCAGCTCCTCCACCTCGTCCGGGTGCGAAGGCGCGTGCCGCAGCGCGATCCGTTCCTCCAGCCCTTCGTCGATGGGCACGTCGAGGACCACGAACCGGTCCAGCGTGGCCGAATCGAGCGTCTGGCGGCCGACGTACTGGCGGTCGCCGCCGGTGCCGTAGGTGTTGCCGGTGGCCACGAGCCGGAAGTCGGCGTGCGCGGTGACCATGCGGTCGGCGAAGGCGCACACGCCCAGCGCGAGCGCCTGGTTGAGCTCGGCCAGCAGGCCGGGGTGGCCGTTGTCGAGCTCGTCGAGCAGCATCACGCCACCGTGCTCGAACGCACGGCGGAACGGTGTGTCGTGGTAGTGGCCGTTGGCGTCGTAATAGCCGAACACCTTGCTCATCGGGGTGGTCGGGCCCAGCGAAAGCGCCTGGAACTGCAGGCCCAGCGCCTGCGCCGCGTGCTTGGCCAGCATGGACTTGCCGGTGCCCGCGGGACCGACGAGCAGCACGTGGCAGCGTGCGTGCAGCGCGACCAGCACCTCCGGCAGCACGGAGTGGGTGTCCTCGGCCAGCTCGATCGGCTTGCCCTGGGGCAGCACCACCGACACCACGGTCGGCGAATACCGGGCGAGCTCCTTCTCGGCCGCCGCCTGCACGGCCGAGCGGACGCGGGCAAGGGCCACGGCCGACACGCGCTCGACGAGGTCGGGTTTGGCCTGCCGCGCCACCTCGGCCACGGCCTTCTCGATCGTGCCGGACAGCGCGGCCGTCGCTTCGTGCAGCAGGTGCTCGCGGGCCTCGCCGAGATCGGGCGTGGCTTTCGCGATGGCCTCGCGGGCGAGGTCCGGCAGCACCGTGCGCCGGAGCTGATCGGCGAGCGTGGTCCGCAGCTCGGCGGTGGCCTGCGCCACGGCTTCGCCCACGGTGTGGGCGGTCTGCTCGCGCAGGGCTTCGGCTACCTCCGGTGTGGCTGCGGACACCAGCTTCGCGCGGATGGACTCGACGTCGGGCGTCGCTGCCTGCACCGCGCGCTCGGCCAGCTCCGGGAGCAGCCGCGCCGACGTGGTCTCCACCGCTTCGGCCGCCGATGCGCGCAGCGTGTCCCGCAGCGCGAGCTCCACCGACGCCTGGGCCTCGGCCAGGTCCGGCGTCGCGTCGGCGACCGCGGCCCGCGCGAGCGGCGGCAGCAGTCCCTCGGCGTGACGGCGGATCGTCTCGGGCAGACGCGCGTGCACCTCGCGGTCGATGCCCCAGTACATCGCGGCCTGGGTGAACATCGACCGCGCCACGGCCTCGGAGATCTGGGCGATCTCGGCTTTCTGGCTGTCCCGCACTGCCTCTCCCCGCTTTCCGCGTTGCTCTGCGAAGACGGTAAGAGCCCTGCGGCGGGAGGGGTCCCGGACGGCCGTTCAGCCGTCCCAGACCGCGGCGCCCTGGCGCACCACGGTGACCGGCGCCGCGGTGTGAACCGGCCACAGGTCCACGACGTAGCGGAAGTGCTCGCCGTACTCGTGCTCGTTCCACGTCACGGCCGGCGGGCCACTCTCCACATAGGACACTCGCACGCGGTAGCGGCCGGGCGCGAGCTCCAGCACGCGCTCCTGACCCGGGTAGTCGGCCGGACCGGCGAGCGTCACGTTCCCGCCCGCCACGGCGAGGTCGGCCTCGACCACGTGCTCGGCGTCGGCGAGCACAGCCGGCGGGCCGGGGTGCACGGCGACGTCCACCTCGACCAGGTCGGAGCGCGCGGTCGCGACCGCGAGCGACGACGGCTCCACCGCGATCCGGTGCGAGTTCACCGCCTCGTCGGACCACCCACCGTCGCCGGGGACCCAGGCGGTGTTGTCCCGCAACGAGAACTGACGCTGATCGGCATGGACCACGAGACGCACGAGACCCCACGGTAGACCCTGGACAGGGGGTCACCCGAAATGGTAGCGACGCGCGGTTTAGCGTTGAGCCCATGACCACTGCTCCCGTCGACGTCGACACCGCCCGTCGCGACTACGCGGCGCTCGTCGAGCGCGGCCTCTCCCTGGACATCACCCGCGGCAAGCCGTCCCCCCGGCAGCTCGACCTCTCCGCGGACCTGCTCACGCTGCCCAACGGCGAGTACAAGGCCGAAGACGGCACCGACACGCGCAACTACGGCGGCCTCAAGGGCCTGACCGAGCTGCGCCGGATCTTCGCCGGCGCCCTGCAGGTCCCTGTCGACCAGCTGCTCGCGGCCGGCAACTCGAGCCTCGAGCTCATGCACGACACCGTGGTGCAGGCGCTGCTGAGCACCCTGCCGGGCGGTGAGCGCCGCTGGGCCGACGAGCCGCGCATCGCGATGCTGTGCCCGGTGCCCGGCTACGACCGCCACTTCGCGCTCGCCGAGCGCTTCGGCATCGAGCTGATCCAGGTCCCGATGACCGACGACGGCCCGGACATGGACGTGGTCGAGCGCCTCGTGGCCGAGGACGCCGGCATCAAGGGCATCTGGTGCGTGCCCAAGTACTCGAACCCGACCGGCGTCACCTTCTCCGACGAGGTCGCCCGCCGCCTGGCCGCGATGCCCACGGCCGCGCCGGACTTCCGCATCTTCTGGGACAACGCCTACGCCGTGCACCACCTCACGGACAACGAGGTCGAGGTCGCCGACGTCCTGGCGCTGTGCGCCGAGGCCGGCAACGCCGACCGCGCGTTCGTGTTCGGCTCCACCTCGAAGATCACGCTCGCCGGCGCCGGCGTCGGGTTCTTCGGCTCGTCGCCGGCCAACATCGCATGGTGGTCCGGTGTGCTCGCCAAGCGCACGATCGGCCCGGACAAGGTCAACCAGCTGCGCCACGCGATGTTCCTCAAGGACGCCGAGGGCGTGCGCGCCCACATGCGCAAGCACGCGGAGATCATCGCTCCGAAGTTCGCGGCCGTCGACCGCATCCTCACCGAGGAGCTCGGTGACTCGGGGTTGGGCACCTGGACCAAGCCGACCGGCGGGTACTTCATCTCGCTGACCGTGCCCGAGGGCACCGCCAAGGAGATCGTGCGCCTGGCCAAGGAGGCCGGCGTCGCGCTGACCCCGGCCGGGGCTACGCACCCGTACGGCGACGACCCGAAGGACGCGACGATCCGCATCGCGCCGACCTTCCCGGTGCTCGAAGAGGTCGAAGAGGCCGTGCGCGCGCTCGTCGTGTGCTTGCGCCTCGCTGTCGCCCAGACCGCGTGAGCCACCCGTGCCACCGCCGGCCGGTACGGTCGGCGGTGGCACGGACACGGCTCGAGGGGGATTTCGATGCGCGTTCTCATCGCCGGCGGTGGCGTCGCGGGCACGGTCACGGCGATGGCGCTGCAGCGCGCCGGTCACGAGCCCGTGGTCTTCGAGGCATATCCCTCCGGCGGAGCCGACGCCGGTGCGTTCCTCACGGTGATGCACAACGGCATGGACGCGCTGAAGGCGATCGACGCCGACGGCCCTGTGAACGAAGCGTCGTTCGCCACGCTCGGCGTCGAATTGGTCGGGCCGGACGGCACGACGTTGGGCACGCGCGAGTTCGACACCGGTGAGCTCGCCGGGCCGCGCACGCTCACCCGCGCCGCGTTCTACCGCGCGCTGCAGGAAGAAGCCGGCCGCCGCGGGATCACCGTGGAGCACGGCCGCCGCCTCGTCTCCGCTGAACCAGTCTCCGCCGAAACCGGTGCGTCCGGCGTGGTCGCCACGTTCGCCGACGGGTCCACCGCGACCGGCGACGTGCTCGTGGGCGCCGACGGCGTGCGCTCCGAGGCCCGCACCCTCATCGACCCGGACGCCGACCGCCCCCGCTTCACCGGTCTCACCGTGGTCTACGGCTACACCCGCGCCGAGGGCCTGCCTGCCGCACCCGGCATCTACCGCATGATCCGCGGCAGCCGCGCGGCCTTCGGCTTCACCACCGCGCCCGACGGCGCCACCTTCTGGTTCGCCCGCATCCCCGACACCGAACGCCCGCGCGACGAGATCGTCGCCGTCGCGCCGGCCGGCTGGCGCGAGTTCGCCCACGCGGCCTTCGACGGCGACCCGCTGCCGTGCGCCGGCATCGTGGCCGCGACCGGCGACGAGGTCTTCGGCGGCCACTCCTACGACGTGCCCACCACCCGTGTCTGGTCCACCGGCTCCATGGTGCTCGTCGGCGACGCGGCCCACGCGGCTTCGCCGGCCGCCGGGCAGGGCGCGTCGATGGCGCTCGAGGACAGCGTGGTGCTCGCGCTGTGCCTGCGCGACCTGCCGGACGCGCCTTCCGCGTTCGCCGCCTACGAGAAGCTGCGGCGCACCCGCGTGGAGAAACTCGTGGCGGCCAGCGCGGGCCAGGACGTCGGCGAGGAACGCGGGTGGCTGTACCACCACCACATCGACTGGAACGAGCGAATCACAGGCTGATTCGCGAGTGCGCGGCGCCGCCGGTCGATACGATCCGGCGCATGACCCAACCCGCACCTCCCATGCAGTTCCCGATCATGCTGTCCACGATGAACGATCTGCCCGGTTACCGCGTGGTTCGCGTGTTCGGCGAGGTTTTCGGCCTCACTGTGCGCAGCCGCAACATGTTCTCCAACATCGGCGCCGGCTTCAAATCCATGGCGGGCGGTGAGCTCAAGGGCCTGTCGAAGCTGCTGTCCGACTCCCGCTACGAGGCGCTGGGCCGCCTTTCGCAGGAAGCCATGGCGCACGGGGCCAACGCCGTGCTCGCGCTGCGCTTCGACTGCAACGAGATCGCCCAGACCGCCAGCGAGATCGCCGCCTACGGCACGGCCGTGTACGTGGTGCCCGACGGCGCGCCGCAGCAGCCCGGCCAGCAGCAGGCCCAGCACGCTCCGCAGCAGCCGCAGGGCCAGCCCCAGTACCAGCAGCAGCAGGGTTTCCCGCAGAGCTGACCCCCGAGCACCCCACTGCGGCGTTGGTTGCTTCAACGCACCGCGACGGTCTCGACCACTGACCAAGCCCCACCAGCGAGATCGCGCCGGCTTCCGGATTGTGCGGTGCGATCGGCCCCCGCCCCCTCCGAACGCCCACTCCGGCGCCCCGGTCC
>NZ_JBFAHL010000027.1:0-95900 GCF_040654155.1 Amycolatopsis sp. NPDC050768 | reverse complement strand
GTTGGGATTGAGCGGTCGGATCGGCCGGGGGCCGATCGCCCCGCTCAATCCCAACACCGGCGCGATCTCGCGCTGTGGTTGCCTATAGGGCCCCGGGCCGGGGGCTGGCCCGGCGGGGCCAGAGTAGTCGGGTGGCGGTGGCGGTGAGTGAGGCCGGTGCGGGCGGGCGCGGCTGTTCGCGGGCTTCCTGAGCGGACTCCGGCATTACGCGGTAGGCCAGGTGGGCTAGGAGCCGGGCGAGGTCGGGGGCCAGGAGTGTGCTGGTTCGGCCGCGTGGCCTTGGGCAGTGACAGGTTGTGCGACCGTCGTTGCTGCGCCTCCGCGACGAGCGCCGCCGCCTGATCAGGGGAGGTCGTTGGCAGGCCGTAGCGGGCCAGGTGGGCGACGAGCTGGGTGGGTCGGGGCCACGAGACTAGCCGGTTCGGTCGCGCGGCCTTGGGCGGCGGCAGGATCTGCGGCGCTGTTGCAGCGCCTTCGCGACGAGAGCTGCCGACCGATCGAGGAGGTCGTTGGGCGGCGGCGGGTGCTCGTGACGTTCGCGGCGCGGTCGGCAGTCGCCGGCGGTGAGGTCGTGGCCGGCGCCGAGGTGGTCGAGGCGTGAGTGCGCGGCCGGGTGGAGACCGAGGAGGGGCGGTGAAGCGTCCGGCGTAGGCGGCCGGGTCGAGGCTGGGGAGGGCTCGGTGAGGGCACCGGTGGTGGGGATCGGGCGGTCTGCCACGGCGACGACGCACGGGCCTCGCCAAGGTCCTCAGGCAACCACGGAGCGAGATCGCGCCGGCTCCAAGGCGATCTCGCACGCCTCGGCGGAGCCGAGGCAGAAGACACGGTCACTCCGGGTGCTGCGCTACGGCCACCACGGCGTCGCGCAGCGCGGCCCGCAGACGTCCGACGTCGAGGGGCCCGAGCACGGCCGCTTCGCCTGGCGGCGCCACGAGCACGATCTTGTCGTCGCTGCTCACGAACACCGTCACATCCCTGCGCCTGCCCGCCAGATCCCGGCAGCCGATCGACCACTCGTCCCGGTCTGTCACGGCTCTCGCCCTCCCGATTCCGCGTTGCGATCGTGCTTCGTGCGGGGGTGGGACGAGCGCCTCACGCGGCTCTTACGCGGGTTCACCCGAATTGCCTACCGACGGGTTGTCCTGGCGGGTTCACCTGGGATGTGCCGTCCGCGCAACGGGAGTAGCGTCCACGCGGCAGGTGGTGGGGACGCGGGAGGTCGGGATGTCCGGGATGGCGCAACCGCGCAAGATCGTGATCGTCGGGGCCGGTCTCGCGGGGGCCTCGGCTGCCGCCGCCGTGCGGGAAAAGGGCTTCGGCGGCGACGTGCTGCTGATGGGTTCGGACCCGCACCGGCCCTACGAGCTGCCGCCGCTGTCGAAGGGCGTGCTGCTGGGCACCACTGACGAACCCGATTGGGTGCACGAGGCCGGGTTCTACGACGCCCACGCCATCCGGCTCACTTCCGGACTCACCGCCACACGCCTGGAGCTCGGCGCGCGCCTCGTGCTCGACGACGCCGGCGGCGAGCACCTCTTCGACCGCCTCGTGCTCGCGACGGGTTCCCGTCCGCGTCCGCTGACCGCGCCCGGCGGCAACTTCCCGGGCCTCTACACGCTGCGCACGCTGGACGACTCGCTCAGCCTGCGCACGGCGTTCGTCGACGCCCGGCGCGTGGTGGTCATCGGCGCCGGCTGGATCGGCACCGAGGCCGCGGCGGCCGCGCGTTCGCACGACGCGGACGTGACCGTGGTGGCGCCCGGGCGCCTGCCGCTCGGGAAGGTCCTCGGCGCCGAGGTGGCCGGGGTTTTCCGGTCCCTGCACCAAGAACACGGCGTGCACTGGCGTCTGGGCGGGCACGTCGCGGAGGTCACGGGCGACCCGAGCGGCGTGCGTGGCGTGCGGCTGCAAAGCGGTGAGGAGCTGCTCGCCGACGTGGTCCTCGTGGCCGTCGGCGCCGCCCCGCGCGTGGAACTCGCCCACACGGCAGGCCTCGAGCTCTCGGACGACGGCGGCGTCGCGGTCGACGCGGGCCTGCGCACGGCCGCCCCGGACGTCTACGCCGTCGGCGACATCGCGTCGCACTTCCACCCCCGCTACGGCCACCGCGTGCGCGTCGAGCACTGGGCGACCGCGCGTACGCAGGGCGCCCACGTGGCCGGGAACCTGCTGGGGGAGAACGAGCCCTACCTGAATTCGCCGTACTTCTTCTCCGACCAGTACGACCTCGGCATGGAGTACCGCGGCCTCGCCGACCTCGACCGCGACCGCCTCGTCGTCCGCGGCGACCTCGCGGCGCGCGACTTCACGGCGTTCTGGGTCGGCGCCGAGGGCGAAGTACACGCCGCGATGAACGTGAACCAGTGGGACGACGGGGATGCGTTGCAGCGCTTGGTGGACGGCCGCATGAAGGTGCGTGACGAGGACCTGAAGTCGGGCAACCTCGCAAACCTCGGGTGATGGCTTGATCGCCAGTGGCACCGAAGGCACAGTGAAAGGCATGCTGCTTCGCGCCGCTCAGCCCCATGAAGCCGCCGACCTCAGCGCGCTCACGCTGCGGTCGAAGGCTCACTGGGGCTACGACGAGGCGTTCCTGGAGGCATGCCGAACCGAGCTGACCCTCCGACCCGACGACCTGGTCGCGGGGAAAGCGACCGTGGCGCAGATCGGCGAGCACGTGGTCGGGTTCTACACCCTGGCCGGTCAGGCACCCGAAGGTGAGCTCGCCTGCCTCTTCGTCGAGCCTGACCACATCGGTACCGGCGTCGGCCGCCGGTTGTGGCAGCACGCGGTGGACACGGCCCGCACGCTGGACTTTCAGCGGCTCATCATCGGCTCCGACCCGTTCGCCGAGGACTTCTACCGGAAGATGGGCGCGGTCCGGATCGGCTCCGTGCTCTCGGGATCCATTCCGGGCCGGCTGCTCCCGCAGCTGGTCTACCGGCTCTCGCCTGGGCCGGCACCCGGGTGAGGCTCAGACCTCCACCTGGATGACCGGCCCGTCCAGCGCCAGGTACCCCACCAGGTTCGGCGGCGCGTAGTCCGTAGCGCGCTTGTGGCGGGTGACGGAGCTGGAGGCGACGTACTCGTGTTTCGGGTCCGTGGTGCCGATTCCGCGCGTCATGGAGGGCAGCAGGCGGTAGAAGCCCGTGCGGGACGGGTGGATCGGCCCCAGGGCGTCGGGTTCGTTGGCGAGGCCGGGTTCCAGCGCCAGGCCGCACGACCGCGCTCGGTCGGCGAGCCAGCGCAAGGTGACGTCGGCGAGGCCGTGCTGGGTCCGTCCGCCACCGCCGACGTCGCCGTGGCAACCGGCGAACCACACCTGTTCCACGTGGTGCGTCACGCCCTCGGTGGGAGGCGCCCACACCGACGGTGTGAACGGCTTGCGGTGCTCGTCGATCGCCAGCGCCTGGTAGGCGGCGTCGACGGTCGCGCTCAGTGCCGTGTCGTGGAACTGGAACCGGCGGTTGAAGACGTCGAACGGCCAGAACCCGGTCAGCGGCACGCCGAGCGCGCCGACCGTGTCCCACACGCCGATGAAGCGGATCCGCGGTTCGTGCGCGTAGGACTTGCGGAACAGGGCCATCTCGGTGGACCGCGGGTGCGTCTTGTCGGAACGGTCACGGTAGAGCCCGTACGCCTGCTTCACCCGGTGCTCGTGTTCGCGGCGCAGCAGGCCGCAGTTGCGGATGAGCCCGGCCGTGCTGCGGGCCGTGTACGCACCGCGGCTGAAGCCCAGGAAGAAGATCTCGTCGCCGGGTTCGTAGGTCCGGACCAGGAAGAGGTAGGCCTCTTGAATGTTGCGCGAGAGCCCCACGCCGAACGCGCCGCCGAGCAGCTTCTGCCGTTTGGTGCCGACGCCGGACTGGTAGAAGGCCCGTTGTTCGGTCCCTGCTTCGTCGACCGGCGCCACGGCGAGTGCGAGCTGCGTGACGTTGGTCGGTGCCGGGGTGTGGCCGTCGACCACGTCCGCCATGTCCGCCGAGTCCCATGTGCCGTCGCAGCAGATCACGATCCGCTTGGGCATCCGCACCTCGTTCATCGGTCGAAGAGTCGGGGGCCATCAATTCACGACCCGGCGCGGTTTTCAACGGGTTCGGCCGAATCGGTACCGAAGACACGGTGTGACAAGGAAAAACGGGCGGGAACCCACGCTCGGGCGGAGGGACCATCGGCCAGGGTGCCCGCCAGGGTGATCCGATCAATTTTGACACCAAATCCTCCAGACCTCTGGATCCCACGCCGCCCATGCGCTATACATCGGATGTCTTGATGTGGCTGTGGTGAGAGGGGAACGTCCGTGCAGCTTGTGCGTCTCGGAGCCGCGGGAGAAGAGCGACCGTTCGTGCGTGCCGGAGACGGCACCCTGTACGACCTCTCCGGCCTCACGGCCGACGTCGACGGCGCGTTCCTCGCGGCCGACGGCCTCGCCCGCGTCGCCGCCGCGCTCGAAGCCGGCGAGCTGCCCGCCGCCGGCCCGGAAACCGCGAGCCTGCGCGTCGGCCCGCCGCTGGCCTCGCCCGGCAAGGTTCTCTGCATCGGCATGAACTACCGCCGGCACGCCGAGGAAACCGGCGCCGCCGTGCCGACGGAACCGGTGCTGTTCATGAAAGCCCCCGACGTGATCGTCGGCCCGGACGACGACGTGCTCATCCCGCGCCGCTCGACCAGCACCGACTGGGAAGTCGAGCTCGGCGTCGTGATCGGCAAGCAGGCCCGCTACCTCGACAGCGTCGAGGAGGCCCTCCAGTACGTGGCCGGCTACGTCGTGTCCAACGACGTCTCCGAGCGCGAGTTCCAGCTGCACCGCGGCGGACAGTGGGACAAGGGCAAGAACTGCGAGACGTTCAACCCGCTCGGCCCGGCGCTCGTGACCGCCGACGAGGTGCCCGACCCGCAGGACCTCGGGCTGCGCACCTGGGTCAACGGCAAAAAGGTGCAGGACTCCTCGACGAAGGACATGGTCTTCACCGTCGCCGAGATCATCCACTACCTGAGCCAGTTCATGGTGCTGCGCCCCGGCGACCTGATCAACACCGGCACCCCCGAGGGCGTCGCGCTCGGGCAGCCGGAGCCGAAGCCGTACCTGCGCGAGGGCGACGTCGTCGAGCTGGAGATCGACGGCCTCGGCCGCCAGCGCCAGACGCTGAGGCAGGCCTGACATGGCGAAGATCATCGGCATGGAGGTGCTCGACGTCCGGTTCCCGACGTCCCGGGAGCTCGACGGCTCGGACGCCATGAACCCCGACCCCGACTACTCGGCCGCCTATGTCGAGCTCCACACCGACCTCGGCCCCGACGGCTACGGGCTCGCTTTCACCATCGGCCGCGGCAACGACGTGCAGGCCGCCGCGATCCGCGCGCTCGCGCCACACGTCGTCGGCCGCGAAGTGCCGGAGGACGCCAACGCGCTCGGCCGGCTCTCGCGCGACCTGATCGGCGACTCGCAGTTCCGCTGGCTGGGCCCGGAAAAGGGCGTGGCGCACATGGCGATCGGCGCGGTCGTGAACGCCGCGTGGGACCTCGCCGCGCGCCGGGCCGACCTGCCGCTGTGGAAGTTCGCGGCCCGCATGACACCGGAAGAGCTGGTGTCGCTCGTGGACTTCCGGTACCTGTCCGACGCGCTGACCGAACAGGAGGCGCTCGACATCCTGCGCGCCGCCGAACCCGGCCGCGAGGAGCGGATCGCGAAGCTCGAAGCCGAGGGCTACCGCGCCTACAGCACGTCGCCCGGCTGGCTCGGCTACTCCGACGCGAAGCTGGTGCGCCTGGCCGAACAGGCCGTGGCCGACGGCTTCGAGATGATCAAGCTGAAGGTCGGCGGCAACCTCGAGGACGACGTGCGCCGCATGAAGCTGGCGCGCGAGACGGTGGGCGCGGACATCCGCATCGCCGTGGACGCCAACCAGCGCTGGGACGTGGCCACGGCCGTGTCCTGGATGACGGAGCTCGCGCCGTTCGACCCGTACTGGATCGAAGAACCGACCTCGCCCGACGACATCCTGGGCCACGCGGCCATCGCGAAAGCACTGGCGCCGATCAAGGTCGCGACCGGCGAGCACGTGCAGAACCGCGTGGTGTTCAAGCAGCTGCTGCAGGCCGGCGCGATCGACGTGCTGCAGCTTGACGCCGCGCGCGTCGGCGGGGTGAACGAAAACCTCGCGATCCTGTTGCTGGCGGCCAAGTTCGGCGTTCCGGTGTGCCCGCACGCCGGCGGCGTCGGGCTGTGCGAGCTGGTGCGGCACCTGTCGATGTTCGACTTCGTGGCCGTCTCCGGCGAGGACACCGACCGCACCATCGAGTGGGTCGACCACCTGCACGAGCACTTCACCGACCCGGCCGTCGTGCGTGACGGCCGGTACCTGGCCCCGACCGCACCCGGGTTCTCCGCGCGGATGCACGACGCGACCCTGCGCCGCTTCCGCTTCCCGGACGGTCCAGAGTGGACGGAGGACGCCCAGTGAGCGAGTTCGACGGCCTGGTCGCCGTGGTCACCGGCGGCGCTTCGGGGATCGGCCTGGCCACGGCCACGCTGCTCGCCGAGCGCGGCGCGCGGGTGGCCGTGCTGGACCTCAAGACCGACGACGTGCCCGAGCCGCTGGCCGGCTTCCGGTGCGACGTCACGGCCGACGCCGAGGTCAGGGCCGCGATCGACGCCGTCGCCGAGCGCTTCGGGCGGATCGATGTGCTGGTCAACAACGCCGGCATCGGCGCGGCCGGCGACGTCTCGGACAACAGCGACGACGAGTGGCACCGCGTGTACGACGTGAACGTGGTCGGCATGGTCCGGGTCACGCGCGCCGCGCTGCCGCACTTGAAGGCTTCGCCGTCGGCGGCCGTGGTCAACACGTGCTCCATCGCCGCGTGGGCGGGCCTGCCGCAGCGAGCGCTGTACTCCGCGACGAAGGGCGCGGTGCTGTCGCTGACGCTCGCGATGGCCACCGACCACCTGCCCGACCGCATCCGCGTGAACTGCGTGTGCCCCGGCACCGCGGACACGCCGTGGGTCGGGCGCCTGCTCGACGCGGCCGCCGACCCGGCCGCCGAACGCGCGGCCCTGGCCGCCCGCCAGCCGATGGGCCGGCTCGTGACCGCCGACGAGGTCGCGAGCGCCATCACCTACCTCGCCAGCCCGCTGTCCGCGTCGACCACCGGCACCGCGCTCGCGGTCGACGGCGGCATGCACGGCCTGCGTCCGCGGGGACCTGTGCAGAACTAGTGCCCGTTTGCATGTCATCAAGGAGGATGCGGTGCGTACGAAGGTGATCCGGTTCGCCGCCGCGGCGGCCGCGTGTGGTCTGGTTCTGACCGCGTGTGGGTCTACGAAGGACAAACCCGCGGCGTCGGCGGGCGGCGGTGGCGACACCGGCGGGAAGATCGGGGCCACGCTGCCGCTGCTGACCTCGCCGTTCTGGCAGGCCTACAACAACTACGTGCCGCAGATGGCGAAGGAGACCGGCCTCGACGCGCTGCCGACGGTGAACGCCGACAACGACGCGGCGAAGCTCATCACCGACATCGGCACCCTGCTCAACCAGGGCGTCAAGGGCCTCGTGGTGACGCCGATCGACTCCGCCGCGATCGTGGCCGGGCTGAAGCAGGCCGAGAACAAGGGCGTGCCCGTGGTCGCAGTCGACGTCGCGCCCGAGGGCGGCAAGGTCGCCATGGTCGTGCGCGCCGACAACAAGGCGTATGGCACCAAGGCGTGCGAAGAGATCGGCAAGCGCGTGAAGAGCGGCAAGGTCGTGCAGGTGATGGGTGACCTCGCCTCCGTGAACGGCCGTGACCGCTCGGCCGCGTTCCGCGACTGCATGAAGGCCAAGTACCCGGACATCAAGGTGCTGGAGATCGCGGCGGAGTGGAAGGCCGACAAGGCGTCCTCGGGCCTCGACAGCCTGCTCACCGCCAACCCCGACATCAAGGGCGTCTACATGCAGGCCGGCGGTACGTACCTCGCGCCGACCGAGCAGGCGCTCAAGCGCAAGAACCTGTTCTTCCCGACGAGCGACCCGCGCCACGTGGTGCTGGTCAGCAACGACGGCATCCCGCAGGAGCTCGCGGCGATCCGTGCGGGCGAGCTCGACGCCACCGTGTCGCAGCCGGCCGACGCCTACGCCAAGTACGGCATGTACTGGCTCAAGAAGGCCATGGCAGGGGAGAAGTTCCAGCCCGGCCCGACCGACCACGGTTCCACGATCGTCGAGATCAGCCCCGGCATCCTCGAGGACCAGCTGCCGGCGCCGGTCGTGACGAAGGACAACGTGGACGACAAGGCGTTGTGGGGTAACAACCTGTGAGCGCGGCCGCCCCCGAGACGGCCGCGCCGGTGGTGAGTGCCCACGGCGTCGGCAAGCGCTACGGGCCCACCGTGGCCCTGCACGACGTGAGCCTCACCGTGCACGCCGGCGAGTCGCACGCGCTGGTCGGCCGCAACGGGGCGGGCAAGTCCACGCTCGTGTCGATCCTCACCGGACTGTCGCTTCCGGACACCGGGAGCGTCGAGTTCGGCGGCGTGCCCGCGCCGTCGCTGTCCAAACAGGACGACTGGAAGGCCCACGTGGCGTGCGTGTACCAGCACGCCATGGTGGTGCCCCAATTGACGGTGGCCGAGAACCTGTTCCTCAACCGGCAGGCGCGCGGCGGTTTCGCCATCGGCTGGCGCAAGCTGCGCCGCCAGGCCCGCGCGCTGCTCGACTCGTGGGACGTCCGCGTGGACGTGGACACGCCCGCGGGTGAGCTTTCGGTGGAGGACCGCCAGTTCGTGGAGATCGCCCGCGCGCTGAGCTACGGCGCACGGTTCATCGTGCTCGACGAGCCCACGGCCCAGCTCGACAGCCAGGCCATCGAGCGGCTCTTCGAACGCATGCGCCAGATGCAGCGCAGCGGCGTGACCTTCCTGTTCATCTCCCACCACCTGCACGAGGTGTACGAGGTGTGCCAGGCCGTCACGGTGCTGCGCGACGCGAAGCACGTGCTCACCGCGCCGGTCGCCGACGTCAGCCGGCCACAGCTGGTCGACGCCATGACCGGCGAGCAGGGCGGGCTTTCCGTGCGCGACGCGGCGAGCCGCGATCCGCTGGCGGTCGACGCCGCCGAGGTCCTCACCGTCGACGCGCTGTCCGGCGACGGCTTCCACGACGTGTCGCTGCGGGTGCACCGCGGCGAGGTCGTGGGGCTGGCCGGCAGCAACGCGAGCGGCAAGCACCAGGTGGCCGAGACCGTGTACGGGTTGCGCTCGCCTTCGGCGGGAACCGTGGCGGTGGACGGGAAACCGTTGCCACCCGGCGACATCCCGGCCGCGGTGCACGCCGGGATCGGCTGCGTGCCGCGCGACCGTCACCACGAGGGGCTCGTGCTGGAGCACTCGATCATGGACAACGCCACGCTGTCGGTGCTCGACCGCATGGGCCCGGCCGGGTTCGCATCGCCGAAGGCACGCCGCGACCGTGGGGCCCGCGCGCTGGCCGCCTACGACATCGTGGCGGCCGGGCCGGACCAGCCGGTGGCCGACCTGTCGGGTGGCAACCAACAGAAAGTGGTCCTCGCCCGGGCGCTGGAGAGCGGCCCGCGGGTGGTCGTGCTGATCAACCCCACCGCCGGCGTGGACGTGAAGTCGAAGGAGGCTCTGCTCGCGGTCATCGACCGGGTGCGGGCCGAAGGCAAGGCGGTGCTGATCGTGAGCGACGAGCTCGACGACCTGCGCCTGGCCGACCGGGTGCTGGTGCTGCGCGCCGGTGCCGTCGTCGCCGAACACCAGGCCGGCTGGTCCGACGGAGACCTCGTGGCCGACATCGAAGGAGTCGGGCTCCATGACTGAGCTGATGAGCGATCCGCAGACGGCGCTGCCCGCGGCGCCCCCGAAACGGCGCAAGTCGCTGTGGCTGCGCGAGCTGGCGCTGCTGCCCGCGCTCGTGGTCGTGTTCGTGATCGGCGGGCTGATCAGCGACTCGTTCTTCACGTTCGACAACGTGATCAGCATCCTCTCGGCCGCCGCCGCGCTGTCGCTGGTGGTGCTGGGCGAATCGCTGGTGCTGCTGACGGGCAAGTTCGACCTGTCGCTCGAATCGACCATGGGCATTGCACCCGCGATCGGCGCGATGCTGGTGATCCCGGCGACGTCGTCGGGTTTCGGCACGGGCTGGCCGGCCGCGCTGGGCTTGCTCGCGATCCCCGTGGTGGGTGCGCTGATCGGGCTCGTGAACGGCTTCCTGATCGTGAAGCTCAAGCTCAACGCGTTCATCGTCACGCTGGCGATGCTCACGGTGCTGCGCGGCACGCAGATCGGCTCCACCAACGGCAAGACGCTGTTCGACCAGCTCGACGCGTTCACGGCGCTGGCGACCACGACGTTCGCCGGGCTGCCGATGTCGGTGTGGCTCGCGGCGGTGCTGTTCCTGCTGTTCGGGCTCGGCCTGCGCTACCACCGCGTCGGCCGCTCGCTCTACGCGATCGGCGGCAACCGCGAGGCGGCGCGCGCGGCGGGCATCCGGGTGGACCGGATCTCGTGGGCGGTGTTCATCGTCGCCGGTGTGCTGGCCGCGATCGGCGGCCTCGCCTACACCGGCTACGTCGGCGCGCTCGGCGCCGACCAGGGTGACGGCCTGATCCTGCAGGTCTTCGCCGCGGCGGTGATCGGCGGTGTCTCGCTCGACGGCGGCAAGGGCACGCTCGTCGGCGCCGTGACCGGGGTGCTGCTCCTGCAGTCGGTGGACAGCCTGCTGCGCATCGCGCAGGTGCCGGCGGAATGGCTGAAGGCGATCTACGGCGGCATCATCCTGATCGCCCTGATCATCAGCCGCTACGCCGGCGGAAAGCCGCAGACCTGATCGGCGCCTGGGCCGTGATCATCCGACCTTATCGCCGTTCCGTGAAGGGCCCCTCCAGGGATTCAGAGTCCCTCGAGGGGCTCCTCACAGAGCCTCGGCGACGCTCACGAGGCGGCGGCTTCGGCGCTGTCGTCGGCCGGGCTGTCGGCGTCCGTGCCGGTCTGCGTGAGCGTGCTGCGCAGCCACTGCTCGACCCCCGCGACGTGCACGGTCGCCCACGACCGGGCCACTTCCGGCTCACGGGCGGCGATGGCCTCGTAGATGGCCGTGTGCTGCTCACGCGTGCGCGCGACCGCGCCCTCCTGCGTGAGGCCGCGCCAGATCCGCGCCCGCGCCGTGGGCCCCGACAGGCTGTCGAGCAGCGAGCAGAGCACGGGGTTGCCCGAGCCATCGGCGATCTTGCGGTGGAACTGCAGGTCGTTGGCCACGAGCGCCTCCACCGTCGGCGCGTCGGCCAGCTCGTCGAGCAGGGCGCCGAGCTCGGTGATGTCGTCCTCGCTCATGTGCAGCGCGGCCAGCGCCGTGGCGGCCGGCTCGAGGATCCGGCGCACGGCCAGGAAGTCGAGCACGGTGTCGTCGCGGTGGAAGTCGACCACGAACGTCATGGCGTCGAGCAGCAGGTTCGGCTCGAGACTGGTCACGTACGTGCCGTCGCCCTGGCGCACGTCGAGCACCCTGATCAGGCACAACGCCTTCACGGCCTCGCGCAGGGAGCTGCGCGAGAGCCCCAGCCGCTGGGCGAGCTCGGCTTCCTTGGGCAGCCGGTCGCCCGGCGCGAGCTCCCCGGAGATGATCATGTCCTTGATCTTGTCGATCGCGACATCGGTGACGGGCATCGAGACCGCCCTCCCTCAAGAGACCTCGGATGTTTCGGTGTTCTGAACACAGAGTGCCACGTAACTCGTCAGGAGGGCTCATGACCCACGGCTCGGCACCGCACTCTGCCCCTGAAAGGGTTGCTCTTCGCACTCGGCTCAAACCGGGTCAAGAGGCGACCTACGAGTCCGTGCACGCCGTGATCCCGCCCGAGCTCGACGCGGCGCTGCGGCGCGCCGGCGTGCGCACGTGGCGGATCTGGCGCAGCGGGCTCGACCTGTTCCACTTCGTGGAGGTCGACGACTTCGACGCCATGAAGGCCGCGCTCGCCGACGATCCCGCCGACATCGAGTGGCAGATCCGCATCAACCGGCTGCTCGACACGGACGACGACTGGTCCGATACTTCGACGGCCCTGGGGCTCGTCTGGGAACTTCCGGTGAAGGAGTGAACGTGAAGCTCTCCCCGCTCGGGCTCGGTGGCGCGCAGCTCGGCAACCTCTACCAGGCGATCGACGACGACACGGCGACCGCGACCGTGCGGCGTGCGTGGGACGAGGGCATCCGCTACTTCGACACCGCCCCGCACTACGGGCTCGGGCTCTCCGAACGGCGCCTCGGCGCGGCACTCGCCGCGTACCCGCGAGACGAGTACGTTCTCTCCACCAAGGTCGGCCGGGTGCTCGAACCCCGCGCCGCGGCTCCGGGCGAGCGCGACGACCAGGGCTTCGACGTGCCGGCCACCTACCGGCGGCGCTGGGACTTCAGCCGCGACGGCGTGTTGCGGTCGCTGGAGGCGAGCCTCGACCGGCTCGGCCTCGACCGCGTCGACATCGTGTACGTGCACGACCCGGACGACCACTTCGCCGAAGCAGTGAGCGGCGCGTTTCCCGCGTTGCTGGAGCTGCGGGAGCAGGGCGTGATCGGCGCGGTCGGCGCCGGGATGAACCAGACGCCGATGCTCACCGAGTTCGTCCGCCGCTTCGACCTCGACCACGTGCTCATGGCCGGGCGCTACACCCTGCTCAACCAGCCGGCGCTCGACGACCTGCTGCCGCTGTGCCTCGAACGCGGCGTCGGCGTGGTCGCGGGCGGTGTGTTCAACGCGGGCATCCTCGCCACCGCGGAACCGGGCGCGATCTACGACTACGCGGCCGCGCCGGCGGAACTCGTCGAGAAGGCACGCAGGATCGCGGAGATCTGCGCCCGCCACGGCGTCGAGCTGCCGGAGGCCGCGCTCGCGCTGCCGGCTTCGCACCCGGCCGTGGTGTCGGTGGTCGTCGGCGCGCACGACGCCGGGCAGGTGGCGGTGAACGCGCGCCGCGCGGCCAAGGTCGTGCCCGCCGTACTGTGGACCGACCTCGTCGACGCCGGCCTGCTGCGCGCGGACGCCGTCGGCCGGCCCGTGACGTCTGGAGGACCGCAGTGATCGACGCCCACCACCACCTGTGGGACCCGACCCGCCGCGACTACCCGTGGCTCGCCGGCGCGGCGATGGACCCGATCCGGCGTCCGTACACAGTGGACGATCTACGCGCGGTGACACACGCGGCCGGGGTGCACGCCACCGTGCTGGTGCAGACGCTGCCCGACCAGGACGAGACGGAGGAGTTCCTGGCCGCCGCGGCGGCCGAGCCGGTGATCGCCGGCGTGGTGGGCTGGGTGGACCTGACGGCGCCCGACGTCGCCGACCGGCTGGCGCGGCTGAAGGAGCTGGGCCCGCTCGTGGGCATCCGCCACCAGGTCGAGAACGAGGACGACCCGGAGTGGCTGCTGCGTCCGGACGTGCTGCGTGGCCTGGCGGCCGTCGGGGCGGCGGGGCTGGTGTACGACCTGCTCGTGGCGCCCGCGCAGGTCGCGGCGGCGCGGAAGGTGGCCGAGCAGCTGCCGGAGCTGCGGCTCGTGCTCGACCACGCGGCGAAGCCGGCCATCGGGGCGCGGGAGTGGCAGCCGTGGGCCGACGGGATCGCATCGCTCGGCGCGCGGGACAACGTGGCGTGCAAGCTCTCCGGGCTCGTCACGGAGGCCGACTGGCAGCAGTGGCAGGTGGGCCACCTGCGCCGCTACGCCGACCACGTCTTCACCTCGTTCGGCGCCGACCGCGTGCTGTTCGGCACCGACTGGCCGGTGTGCGAGCTGGCGGCGGCCTACGAGGTCGTGCTCGACGCGGCCATGTCCCTCACAGGCCCGCTGACGGACCCGGAACGGCTCGACGTATTCGAGTACACGGCGAAACGCGTGTACGGACTCGGTTGACGCGTCAGAAGTCTTCGCCCTGCACCATGTCGCGCAGCTTCGTGAGCGCGCGGTGCTGGGTGACGCGGACGTTGCCGGCGGAGATGCCGAGCGTCTCGGCGGTCTCGTTGGCGCTCAGGCCGACGATGATGCGCAGGGTCAGGATCTCCTGCTGCAGCGGAGCGAGGCGGGTGAGCATCTCCTGCAGGCGGGAACCGAGGTCGAGCCGCAGCGCATACGACTCGGGCTCGTTGCCGGTTCCCGACAGGGGTCGCTCCGGCAGCTCGGGCACCGGCTCGGACCGGTCCCGCGCGACGGCGCGGTAGGCGTCGGCGACCTTGTTGGCCGCGATGGCGTGCACGAGGTAGAGGAACGACCCGCCTCGGTCCTGGTAGTCGGGCAGGGCCTTGAGGACGGCCATGCTCACGTCCTGCGCCACGTCGTCGGCCGAGAGGTAGGACAGGTCGCGCCCGCCCATGCGCGCCCGGCAGTAGCGGGCCACCACGGGCCGCAGCACGTGGAGCAGTTCGGTGATCGCGCGCTGGTCCCCCCGGCCGGCGGCGACCACGAGCGGGTCGAGGTCTTCCTTGGTCAACCGGCCCGCGGGCCTCGGCAGCGTTTCCGGCGTGACGTAGCCTGGCACGTCTGCTTCGTCGGCGGCTGCTTCGGTATGGGACGTCTTCGACGGTGCTGTCATGGTCGTCTCCCCGGCGACCCTGCGACCGTCGCTGGTCTTGGGGTCAACACTCTGTGATGTTGCGGTCGCAGCTACTCCGGATGATCGAGTAGTTGCTGCCGTCATTGCGACGCTCCGTAACCCTATGCGGGTCGCGGGCCGACAGTCCAGATTTCAACTACGAATACCCCGTTAGCAGCAGTGGTCTTGATAAAATCGAGACCAGTCAACGCACAGTACGATTCGCTGCTCGCAGGATGTGCGGACTGTCCACTCAGTACGTCACCAAGAGTGACAGCGCCGTTGCGCAACAGAGGGTGGCCACCACCGCGGGTAGAACGGGTTTCAGTGCGGGCGGCTCGGGGTCCGTGCGGAGTGATCGCTCCCGGTGTCGGCCGACCCCCGCGAGCGCCAGTGCGGTGAGGGCTGCGAACGCCGCCGGGACGATGTCCCACGCGCCTTCGTTGCGCACCGCGGCACCCAGCAGCAGCACCGCGCACGCGGCGGCCGACAGCGCGGTGCGGCGCCACGCGAGGCCGGTGCGTTCGGGCTGGGCGCCGTTCGCGAAGGGCCGGCTCACGACACGATCACCAGCACCACGGCGGCCGCCATCAGCAGGAACACTCCCACGGTGAGCACCAGGATCATCGAGCTGCGGGCCAGCGGCTGCCCGGCGCGCATGGCGATCTGCACGCGCCGCCAGCGCGGGTAAGCGCCGGCCGCGAGGATCGCCGCGAGCACCACGCACAGCCCGGCGAGCACGGAACTCATCGCAACGGGCCTCGGCACCAGCTGGTGGACCGCGACACCGCCGGCGAGCAGGCCCAGGGCCGTGCGCAGCCACGCGAGGAACGTCCGCTCGTTGGCGAGGGTGAACCGGTAGTCCGGTTCGGTGCCACCGCTGTGGGGGCCGATGCTGGGTGGTTCGCCGTGGGGCGGGTCGAGCTTCTCTTCCGACACTGCCCGGACGTTAGTCGTGGTCCGCGGCGGGCGCTTCGGGCTCGGCGTGGGCGAAGACCCACCACCGCAGCACGGCGAACCGCACGACCCCGCCGATGAAGCTGGCGGCCAGCAGGCTGGCCGTTTCGTCCCACGCCGTCGGGTGGCTGACCAACGCGTCGAGGGTGGCCAGGACGATCGAGCCGTACCCGGCGTAGAAGACGAACGTGAGGAAGTCCTGCAGGTGGCGCTGGCCGGCCTTGCTCGCGCGCCCGGCGAACGTGACGCGGCGGTGGAACTCGGTGTTGCCGACCGTGGTGAGCGCGATGGCCACCAGGTTCGCCCACTGCGAGCCGAGTTCGGGGCGCAGGACCAGGAAGAGCACGGCCTGCAGGCCCGTGGTGACGCCGCCGGCGACGAGGTACCAGGCGGCGTGTCCGCCGAGCTCGTGGTCCTCGTGGTGACGCTGCGGGTCCCGGTGGAAAAGCGGCGGCCGGGGCGTCCACCTGGTGGTGGTCATGATCTTGACGCTACCTCTGCTTCACAAACTTGTGAACCTGATGAAGCCGATGAACACTTGTGATCCCGCTGACAGGGACTCCGCGCCTTTGGTTCAGCCCATCCGGCGCGCCGGCTATTCCGTGTTCTCGGGTGTTCGCGCGCACTCGCGCCCGCGTGTGGGCAGAACGCCCGGTTTTCAAACGCGTTTGTGACCGGTCCCACGGCTTCCCGGCGCGGGCGCCGCTCACGCTGCGCTGCCGAACGGGCGCCCCTAGCGTGAAAACCCATCGCATCCGACCGCGACGAAGGGAAGGCCGAAGATGCTGACCGTGACCGAAGCCGCCGCCGAGGCGATCTCCGCGCTGACGGCTCAACAAGGCGCCGAGGAGAGCGGGCTGCGGTTCGCCCTCCAGAGCGTGCAAGAGGGCGAGGGTGCTCAGCTCGCGCTTTCCGTCGCCCCCGCTCCCCAGGACGGCGACCGCGTCGTGGGCACCGACGCCGGCGCGAAGGTCTTCCTCGAACCCCAGGCCGCCGCCCTCCTGGACGACAAGGTCCTCGACGTCCAGCAGGACGAAACCGGCGACGTGGCCTTCGCGGTACTTCCGCAGCAAAGCTGAATAGTCTGCCCCCGCTTCCCGACCGCCCCTAACGCGAGATCGCGTGTTGGGTTGGGAGCGAGCGGCGAGATCGACCTCCGGCGCAACTCAGACACATACCCGGACCGGCGCCTAGGCGACCACAGCGCGAGATCGCGCCGGCTTCCGGATTGGGCGGTGCGATCGGCCCCCGGCCGATCCGACCGCCCAATCCGGAAGCCGGCTCAAAGGCGATCTCGCCGCCCCGGCGGAGCCGGGGCCAAGACACAGTCAGCGGGTGGCCCAGGTGCGGACCAGGTCGCTGGCGCGTGCGCGTAGCAGTTCGGCCGCGTGGGTGCGCGCGTGGTCGAGGGACGGGGCGTGGTCGATGAGCGCGCTGCTGCCGACCACGCCCAGGCTGGCGAGGCCGGCGGCGTCGAGCTGGATGCGCCCGGCCAGGACCATCAGCGGCACGCCCGCACGACCGGCCCGGGCGGCGATGCCGGCGGGCGCCTTGCCCGACAGGCTCTGCGAGTCGAGTGACCCTTCGCCCGTGATGACGAGGTCGGCGCCGACCAGAGCCGTGTCGACGCCGGTGAGACCGGCGATGAGGTCGAAGCCCGACGCGACCGTGGCGCCGAGACCCGCGATGGCGCCGCCCGCGACACCGCCGCCGGCCCCCGCGCCGGGGACCGCCGAAACGTCCGGGGCGCCCGCGTTGACCAGTGTCTGAGCCCAGCGGCCGAGCGCCGTGTCCAGCTCCGTCACCTCGTGCGGCCGCGCGCCCTTCTGCGGGCCGAAGACCGCCGCGGCGCCGTCGGGGCCGATGAGCGGGTTGGTCACATCTGTCGCGACGGTGATCGGCACCGTGCCCAGCCGTTCGCGCGCCGGACCCAATTCGACCTTCGCGACGCGCGAGAGCGTGCCGCCGCCGAGGCCGATGGGGGCGTCGAACGCGTCGAAGACTCCGGCTCCCAGGGCGGCCAGCATGCCGGCGCCGCCGTCGGTGCTCGCGGTGCCGCCGACGGTCAGCACGAGCCGGGAAGCACCGCGGGACAGCGCGTCGCCGAGCAGTTCGCCGACGCCCCACGTGTGCGCGGCCAGCGCGGTCTCCGGCGTCGGGTCCACGAACTCGATGCCGCACGCGCGCGCCGACTCGATGTAGGCCGTGCCGTCGAGCACCACGTACCGCGCGTCGACGTGGTCCTCCAGCGGACCGCGCACCGAGAGCCGCACGAGCTCGCCGCCCGCGTTCTCCAGCACTTCGAGCGTGCCTTCGCCACCGTCGGCGACGGGGCAGGCGGCGATGTCGGCGTCGGGCAGCGCGTCGCGCACTCCGAGGGCGATGGCCTCGGCCGCGGCGACCGCGGTGAGGCTGCCCTTGAACTTGTCCGGGGCGATGACGACACGAGTCACGGCGTTACCGATCCGACCGGAAGTAGGCGGGTACGCAGCTGGACGTCACCGCGGCGGGCAACTGTTCCCGCCGTGGCTGTAGTCGGATTGGTAACAATCAACACAAGACCTCCGTCAGCGGTGCTTCCCCGGCGAGTACCGAGGTCACGTTTCGGGCGGCCAGCACGGCCATCGCGGTGCGCGTCTCCACGGTCGCCGAGCCCAGGTGCGGCATGACCACGACGTCGTCGCGCTCCAGCAGCCGCGGTTCGACCTCGGGCTCGCGTTCGAACACGTCCAGCGCGGCGCCCGCGATCTCGCCGGCCTCCAACGCGTCGGCCAGCGCCGCCTCGTCGACGACCGGGCCGCGCGTGGTGTTCACGAGGTACGCGGTGCGTTTCATGGCGCGCAACGCCGCCGCGTCGATCAGGTGGCGCGTCTCCGGCGTGAGCGGGCAGTGCAGCGAGACGAAGTCCGAACGGCGCAGCAGCTCGTCGAACGGCACGAACTCGCCGTCGAAGTCCGGTTTCGCCGACCGTCCCGAGTAGACGGTCCGCAGCCCGAACGCCGCTGCCCGCGTGGCCATCGCGCGGCCGATCTGCCCGAGCCCGACGATGCCGAGCGTTTTGCCCTGCAACCCCGAACCGAGCAGGAACCCCAGGTGGAACGACCACGGCTGCCGCGCCCGCAGCAGCCGTTCGCCCTCACCGAGCCGGCGCGTGACGGCCAGCAGCAGCCCGAACGCCAGGTCCGCCGTCGCGTCGGTGAGCACGCCGGGGGTGTTGGTCACGGTCACCTCGCGCGCGGCCAGCGCCGGCACGTCGACGTTGTCGTAGCCCACGGCCACGTTCGCGACCACGGCCAGCTGTGGCCCTGCCGCTTCGACCACGGACGCGTCGATCCGGTCGTGCAGCATCGAGACGATCGCCGACGCCCCGGCCACGAACGACCGCAGCTCCTCGGGCGTGAGCGGGCGGTCGAGTTCGGACACCCGCACTTCTCCCGCGTCGGCGAGCACCTTCACCGCGTCGTCGGGAATCCAGCGCGTCACGGCGATGAGGGGGCGATCGGGCACATCGGCAGCCTAATGGGTGGAGCAGTCCGTTAGCGAGGTTCGCGCCGCAGCCGCACGAGCACGCTCGCGGCGGAAGTGCCGGCCAGGTCGATGAGCAGGCCGTGGGTCGTCAGCACGGCTCCGTGGTGCGTGGTTCCGGTTCCCACATCGTGGTAGACCGCGTCCGGGTCGAGGCCCTGGAGCACCGGCGTGACGATCGGCCGGCCGTGGTCGTGCGGGCGCCGCGCGAACAGCACTACGACGTCGTCGCCGAGCACGAACTGCACCGCGGTGAGCGGGGAGACGGCGGGATCGGCCAGCCGGTAGGCCTCGCCGTGCTGCACGACGGGCCGGATCTCCTTGTACAGAGCCACGAGCTCGGCGGTGCGGCGCAGCTCGTCGTCGGTCCACTTCGTGAGATCGCCGCCGAGGCCGAGCACGCCGGCCATCGCGACGTGGAAGCGGAACTCGAGCGGCGCCTCGCGGCCGGTCAGCGGGTTCGGGCTGTCGGTGACCCACGCGGCCATCGCGCCCGCGGGCAGCACCTGCGAGAAGCCGTGCTGGATCTTGACGCGATCGGCCGCGTCGGTGTTGTCCGAGGCCCAGATCTCGTCGGTGCGCGCGAGGATCCCCAGGTCCGTGCGCCCGCCGCCGCCCGCGCAGGCCTGGATCCGCAACGCCGGGTGGTCGGCCCGCAGTCGGTCGAGCACGCCGTAGACCGCGCGCACGTGGTCGACCCAGACGGGCCCGGGACCCGCCTCCGTGAACGCACGGTTCATGTCCCACTTGAGGTAGTCGATGCCGTGCTCGGCGACCAGCCGGTGCAGCCACTTGTACGCCCAGTCGGCGACCTCGGGCCGGCCGAAGTCGAGCACG
Organism: Amycolatopsis sp. NPDC050768; assembly: GCF_040654155.1. Taxonomy (NCBI): domain Bacteria; kingdom Bacillati; phylum Actinomycetota; class Actinomycetes; order Pseudonocardiales; family Pseudonocardiaceae; genus Amycolatopsis; species Amycolatopsis sp. NPDC050768. Next base: position 76,008 of record NZ_JBFAHL010000027.1, on the reverse strand, counting down.
AGCTGGTTGCGCAGCGTGGTCCGCTCGCGGTGCGGCATGTGCAGCACCCAGTCCGGGTGTGCGCGGTAGAGGTCGCTGTCGGGGTTGACCATCTCCGGCTCGACCCACAGGCCGAAGCCCATGCCGAGCCGGTGCACCTCGGTCACGAGCGGGCCGAGCCCCTCGGGGAAGCGTTCGCGGTTCACGGTCCAGTCGCCGAGGCCCGCGGTGTCGCCGGTGCGCGCGCCGAACCAGCCGTCGTCGACCACGAACAGCTCCGCGCCCACCTCGCCGGCGATGGCGGCGAGCTTGAGCTGGCCGGGCTCGTCGACGTCCCAGCCCGTGGCCTCCCACGAGTTGTAGGCGACCGGGCGTAGCTCTTCGTGGTGTGGCTGGACGAACGTGCGCACGTACGAGTGCCACCGCCGGCTCGCCCCGCCGAAACCGCCGGCCGCGTACAACCCGGCGAACACGGGCGTTTCCCAGGTCTCGCCCGGGTCCAGCGACCACTGCACGCCCTCGTGCCCGAACCCGCCGGTCCACGTCACGCGGCCGGTGTGCGAGCGCTCGACGGTGATCCGCCAGCTGCCGCTCCACGCCAGCGCCGTGCTCCAGACTTCGCCGCGCGTTTCGGTGGCGGTGCCGTCGTCGAGCATCACCCAGGGCTGGGCCTGGTGGCTGGAAACCCCGCGCCGGCTCGTCAGCGTCGTCTCGCCGACGGGCAGGGTTTCCCGCAGCAGCCCGGCTTCCGCGCTCCAAGCACCCGTCGTGTGGGAGACGCGGTAGGCGTCGCGACAGGGGAGCGTCCAGGCCGCGGAATCCGTGCGCAACAAGGAGATCGGCTCGGTTCCGGTGTTGCGCAGCACCACGTGCCGCTCGACGACGTCACCACGGAGGACGTAGTGCAATTCCGCTACGAGGCCGAAGTGCCGATCCTTCAGCCGCACGACCAGCCCGTCCCCGGCGTCGTGTCCGGTGTCGTGTCCGGCGTACGCCCACTCCACGGCCTGCGTCCCGTCCGCGAACCGCACCGACAGCCCGGCCACGCCGAAGAACGCGCCGCCCTCGGTCGCCAGCTCGGGCCGGTCGTCGCCCGGCTCGTCGAAGCTCGAGTCCACGGGATTGCGCCGGCTCGGGATCTGCGCCGCCTGCTCCAGCGTGAGTGGCGGGCCCCAGTGCACGTGCCGCGGCTGATCGGCTTCGTCGAGCCGGAAGGCGTACGCCGACTCGGGGGTTCGCAGCAGCCACAGCCGGTGATCGACGTCGAATTCCACGGACATGGGTCAGAGCGTAGGGATGACCAGCGGAAAAATAAATTCTTGACGAAGTTAATTTATCCGTCGTACGGTTCCGCGCATGCCACGCAGTGCACCGGCAAGGGCGCCGATCACGAGTCCCGCCGCGGCCACCGTGTTCACCACGGTGCTGACCCAGGGTCCGGTCAGCCGCGTGGACGTCGCCCGCCGCACAGGCCTCTCCTCGGCCGCCGTCACGAAGGCCGCGCGCCCGTTCATCGAAGCCGGTTACCTCGAAGAGCTCGCCTCCGCCGAACGCACCGCGCCCGGCGCCGGCCGGCCGGCCAGCCCGCTCGCCATCCGGCCCGACCGCGAGTACTTCATCGGCGTCAAGATCACCGGCGACGACCTGATCGGCGTGGTCACCGACCTGCAGGCCCAGATCCGCGTGGCCAAGCACCACCCGCTGACCAGCCACGACGTGGATCACGTGGTGCGCGCGCTGGTCGACCTCGTCGCCGAGCTGCTGGCCGGCTCGGCGCCCGACGGCGCCACCAGCTTCCGCGACCGGGCCTACTGCCTGGGCGTGGCCATTTCCGGCGACGTCGACCGCGACACCGGCGTCGTGCGCTACTCACCCTTCCTCGGCTGGCGTGACGTGCCGCTGGCCGAGCTGCTGGAGGAGAGCACGGGCCTGGCGACCACGCTCGAGAACGACGTCAAGGCGCTCACCGTGGCCGAGCAGTGGTTCGGCGAAGGCGTCGGCGCCTCGTCGTTCGCGCTGGTCACCGTGGGTACCGGCATAGGAAGTGCCCTCGTGCTCGACGGCCGGCTCGTCGGCGGCGCGCACGGGGTGGCCGGCGAGATCGGGCACGTCCCGGTCGCCGGCATGGGAGCCGACGGCCCGGCCTGCCACTGCGGTGGCACGGGCTGTGTGGAGGCGATCGCGTCGACCGAGGCGATCGTCGCGAGTGCGCGCCGGGTCGCGGGGGATCCGGCGCTGACGCTGGACGAGGCCGTCGCGAGGGCTCGGGCGGGGGACGAGCCGTTGCGGGCCGTCTTCGCGACCGCGGGCCACGCGATCGGGCTCGGTCTCGCTGCGCTGGTCAACCTTTTCGGCCCGGAACGGGTCGTCGTCTCGGGCGAGGGCGTGGCCACCTACGACCTGTTCGAGGACCAGATCCGCCGCACGTTCGCGGAGCAGGCGTTCGGCAGTGCCGCGCGGTGCGGCCTGGTGATCCGGCCGCTGCCGTTCGAGGAATGGGCACGGGGCGCCGCCGCTGTCGCCGTTCAGAGTCTTTTCGTGTCCGACCGTTTGTGAGGAGAAGTCATGGCCCCGTCCCCAAACCTGTCGCGCAGGAGCTTCCTCGTCGGCTCCGTGCTGTTCGCCGGGGGAGCCGCCCTGGCCGGCTGCACCTCCGACCCGTTGAACAAGAACTCCGGTGCCGCGGGCGGGGCGAAGGTCACGCTCAACCAGTGGTACCACGCGTACGGCGAATCGGGCACGCAGCAGGCGGTGCAGCGCTACGCGCAGGATTTCACCAAGGCCAACCCGGACATCGCGATCAAGGTCAGCTGGATCGCCGGTGACTACGAGACCAAGCTCAACTCCGCCATGCTCACCGCGGACGCGCCCGACCTGTTCGAAATCGGCGACTTTCGCTACCAGAACGTGAAGAACGGCTTGCTGGCCCCGCTCGACGACATCGTGGACCCGGTCAAGGGCGACTTCTCCAAGGCCGCGCTGGACACCGCGACCGTCGAGGGCAAGATCTACGGCGTCAAGACGATCGACGACGTCATGATGCTGTACTACCGCAAGAGCGTGCTGGCCGCGGCCGGGGTCAAGCCGCCGACGACGTTCGCCGAGCTGCTCGACGCGACGCGCAAGCTCACCACGAGCAAGCAGAAGGGCCTCTACGTCGGCACCGACGGCGTCGGCGAGGCCGCCACCCTGCTGCTGTGGTCCTCGGGCGCCGACTTCTTCGACGCCAGTGGCAAGAAGATCGCGTTCGCCACCCCCGAGGCCGTCGCCGCGATCGCGGGCCTCAAGCAGCTGCACGACACGGGTGGCCTGCTGCAGGGTTACCCCACCGACTGGTCCGACCCCGGCGCTTTCTCCGACAACGCCACCGCGATGCAGTGGGGCGGCCTGTGGTCGCTGCCGGACATCAAAAAGGCACTCGGCGACGACTTCGGCGTGGTGCCGTGGCCGAAGTTCGGTGACGCGGGCCGCCAGGTCGCGCGCGTCGGCGGCTGGTACCAGCTGGCCAACGCGAAGAGCAAGAACCTCGACGCCGCCAAGAAGTTCATCAACTGGCTGTGGGTCCAGCAGGCCGACCTGCAGAAGGACTGGTGCGTCAAGTACGGCTTCCACATCCCGGCGCGCAAGGAGGTCGCGGCGCAGACGACCGAGTTCTCGTCCGGCGCGGCGAAGGACGCCGTCACGATCTCGCAGCAGAACGGGTTGTCGTACTCGGGGCTGTGGAACAAGGCGTCGGCGACGCTGTTCCTGCAAGCGGCCACGAAGATCGCCAACGGTCAGGCCGACCCCGCCGCCGAGCTCGGCGACGCGGCGAAGCGCGCCCAGTCCGAAGTCGACAAGCAGCTCGCCTGACATGGCTGTCTCGTCCCCTTCAGTCCTGTCGCCCTCCACCAGTACTCCGGCGGCGCCCGCCAAGCGGCGCCGCCGGAAGGTGGACTGGCGCGCGGTCGGCGCGTTCACGCTGCTCACCGCCCCGGTGGTGATCGGGCTCGGCGTGTTCAAGTACGTCGCGATCGCGTGGAGCTTCCTGCTCTCGTTCAACGACGCGCGCGGCACGATCTCGCTGGGCAAGTGGATCGGCTTCGACAACTACACGTTCCTGTTGTCCGATCCCGCGTTCCGCGACTCGCTGCTGATCATCGCGCTGTTCACGGTGTTCATCGTGCCGGTCACGTTCGTCGCGTCGCTGGCACTGGCCGTGCTGGTCAACAGCATCCGCCGCGGCAGGGCGTTCTTCCGCACGGTATTCCTCATCCCCGGCGCGGTGTCCTACGTGGTCGCCGCGCTCGTGTGGAAGATGGCGCTGTTCAACGGCCTGCCCTCGGGGGTCGCGAACGTGATCGGCGGCCTGTTCGGCGCCGACCCCGTGGCGTGGCTGTCGGAGACGAGCCCGCCGGTGTACTGGGTCGCGGTGGTCACGCTGCGGCTGTGGCTGCAGGTCGGGCTGTACATGATCCTTTTCCTCGCGGGCCTGCAGGCGATCTCGCCTTCGCTCTACGAAGCGGGTGAGCTCGACGGCACGTCGAAGTGGCAGGCCTTCCGCTACATCACGTTGCCGCAGCTGCGGAACACGTCGGTGGCGGTGCTGCTGCTCATCCTCATCGCGGCGTTCCAGGCGTTCGACGAGTTCTACAACCTGTTCGGCACCGGTCTTTCCGGCACGGCGACCGCGCCCGTGAAGCCGCCGCTGGTGTACCTCTACGACTCCGCGCTGGGCGACCAGAACTACGGCGTCGGTTCCGCGGGCGCGTTCCTGCTCACGGTGATCATCGTGGCGATCACGTTGCTGCAGGGGAAGTTCGTGGGCTTCGGGAAGAAGGACTGACATGGCCGTGCTGACCGCCAAGGCACCGGCGAAGGTGCGGGAACGCCGCCCGGCCGGCTGGAGCCGCATGCCGAAGTACGCGCTGGCCACCGTGCTCGTGCTGATCTTCCTCCTGCCGTTCTACATCATGGTGCGCAACGCGTTGATGACGCGCGCGCAGGTCGCCTCGCCCGAGTGGTCGTGGTTGCCGGACCCGCTTTCGTGGGTCAACTTCGGCGACCTGTTCGCCGACGCGTCGGTGCCGATGGCCCATGCGCTGCTCAACTCGTTCGTCATCGCCATCATCACGGCGCCGGTGGGCACGATGTTCGGCTCGATGGCGGGCTACGCGCTGGCCCGCATCAACGTGCCGGGCCGGCGCGCGGTGTTCACCTACGTGCTGGTGACGCTGATGATCCCGCAGTCGGTCACGTTCGTGCCGACGTTCGTGGTCGTCGGCGCCATGGGCGGGGTGAACACCGAGTGGGGCATCATCGCGCCGAACCTGTTCAGCGCGTTCACGGTGATCCTCTTCCGCAACTTCTACCTGCGGTTCCCGGCGGAGATCGAGGAGGCGGGCCGGCTCGACGGACTCGGGTACCTCGGCGTGTACCGCAGGCTCGTGCTGCCCAACTCCGGCAGCATGATCGCCTCCCTCGGCGCGCTGATGTTCATCGAGAGCTGGAACTCCTTCCTGTGGCCGCTGGTCATCGGGCAGGACCCGTCGTCGTGGACGGCCCAGATCGCGCTCTCGACGTTCCTCACCGCGCAGACGATCAACCTGCCCGCCCTGTTCGCCGGCGCGCTCGTGACCATCGCCCCGCTCGTGGCGATGTTCCTGGTGGCGCAACGGTTCATCGTCCGCGGCATCGCGGCGAGCGGGATGAAGGAGTAATCCCCCCACCCCACCGGGAGCGTGACCGATGAAGTCCACACTCCGTCGACTGTGGACGGTAACCGCCGTCTGCTGAGTACGGCACGAGCTGGCTGGTCGACTCCCACATCCGCGATGCGGCCGACGCCGTGTCGGCCAAGCTCAAATCCGCTGGGGACACGAACATCAACCTCGATGCGGGCTGGAACGCGAACTTCGACTGGGTGTTCCACGGCGACGCCAACGGGATCGCCGACCCCGATCCGGGGCGATTCCCGAACGGTATGGCGCCGCTGGCGTCCTACGTGCACGGAAAGGGCCTGAAGATCGGCCTGTACGCGGCGACCGGGCTCGACAAGGAGGTCTACGACAAGAACGCGCCCATCGTCGCCACGACGTGTCACACGCGCGACATCGTCGTGCTGCCACTCACGCCGTCGAACATGTGGGGCGGCAACTGGAAGGTCGACTACAGCAACCCGTGCGCGCAGAAGTACTACGACTCCGTGGTCGCGAAGTTCGCTTCGTGGGGCGTGGACTTCCTGAAGGTCGACGGCACGACGGCGGACAACGTGCCCGACATCGCCGCGTGGTCGAAGGCGATCGATCACTCCGGGCGCGCGATGTGGCTGACGGCCAGCGCTTGGCCGGTGCCGCGCGAAGCGGGACCGGGGCTGGCGCCGTACGCGAACAGCGTGCGCGTGGACACCGATGTGGAGTGCTACTGCGAGTCGGTGTCTTCGTGGGACAGCTCGGTGAAGAAACGCGGGGACGACCTGCCGGCGTGGCAGGGCGTGTTCAATGCCGGATACCGGCCGGACCTGGACTCGATGCCGATCTCGAACAACACCGGGAGCGGGATCCAGGACGGGCTGAACGACGCCGAGCGGCAGAGCGTGATGACGTTCTGGTCGATGGCGTCTTCGCCGCTGTACGTGGGTGGTGACGTGTACTTCCTGGACGATTCGGCTGTGCGCGTCCTCACGAACCCCGAGGTGATCTCCGTCGACCAGTCGGGCACCTACCCGGCGCAGGTCGCGGGCGGGACGCTGCAGGTGTGGAAGAAGCAGCTGGCCGGCGGGAAGCAGGCGGTGGCGGTCTACAACCTGGGTTCGTCGGCGGCGAGCATCTCGGTGAGCTGGTCGTCGCCGGGGCTGTCGGGTTCGCGCGCGGTGCGTGACCTGGTGGCGCGGGCGGATCTGGGCTCGTTCTCGGGTTCGTGGACGGCGACCGCGGTACCGGCCCACGGGTCGCGGTTGATCACGGTCGGCTGATTTCCTGCTGAAGGCTCCTACCCTGAGATCGTTGGGGGAGGAGCCTTTCTGTGTTTCCGGGTGTTCTCGGGCGGGTTTCGGGGCCTCGCGTCGGGGCGCTGGTTCGTGCTATGTTCATATCAAGAACTTGTGTGCGCGATGCGAACATCGGAGCGAACACTTTACGGTGTTGGCGGGCGCGGTCGAGATCCAGGACGGAAAGGCTCGCGATGGCTAGGGTGCTGTCGCTCGGCGAGGCAGTCGCCGAGCTGGTGCACGACGGGGACACCGTCGCGCTCGAGGGGTTCACGCACCTCATCCCGGTCGAGGCCGGGCACGAGATCATCCGGCAGGGGCGCAAGAACCTCACGCTGGTCCGGATGACCCCCGACATCGTCTACGACCAGCTGATCGGCGCGGGCTGCGCGAGTAAGCTGATCTTCTCGTGGGGCGGCAACCCGGGCGTCGGCTCCCTGCACCGGTTCCGCGACGCCGTGCAGCACAGCTGGCCGGTGCCGCTGGAGATCGAGGAGCACAGCCACGCGGGCATGGCCAACCGCTACGTCGCCGGCGCGTCCGGCCTGCCGTTCGCGGTGCTGCGCGGCTACACGGGCACCGACCTGCCGGCGCAGACGGACACGATCAAGCCGATCACCTGCCCGTTCACCGGTGAGCAGCTCACGGCGGTCCCGGCGCTGAACCCCGACGTCACGATCGTGCACGCGCAACGCGCCGACCGCGCGGGCAACGTGCAGCTGTGGGGCATCGCCGGCGTGCAGAAGGAAGCGGTGCTGGCGGCGAAGCGGTCGCTGGTCACCGTGGAAGAGGTCGTCGACGAGCTGGAGCCGAAGCCGGGCGCGCTCGTGCTGCCCACGTGGGCCGTCACCGCCGTCGCCGAGGTGCCGGGCGGCGCGAAGCCGTCGTACGCCGCGGGCTACTACGAGCGTGACAACTCCGCCTACCAGGCGTGGGACCTGATCGGACGCGACCGCGACGAGTTCACCAAGTGGCTGAACGAGCTGACCGGGGTGAAGGCATGAGCGAGTACACCGCCGACGAGATGATGAGCATCGCCGCGGCGCGCGCGCTCGGCGAGGGCATGTCCTGCTTCGTGGGCATCGGCCTGCCGAGCACCGCCGCCAACCTGGCGCGGCGCACGCACGCGCCGAACCTCACGCTGATCTACGAATCCGGCTGCCTTGGCGCGAAGCCGACCCGGCTGCCGCTGTCGATCGGCGACGGCGAGCTGGCCGACACGGCCGACGCCGTGGTGAGCGTGCCCGAGGTCTTCAACTACTGGCTGCAGCCCGGGCGCATCGACGTCGGCTTCCTCGGCGCGGCGCAGCTCGACAAGTTCGGCAACATCAACACCACCGTGATCGGGTCCGACTACCACGACCCGAAGGTCCGCCTCCCCGGCGCGGGTGGCGCGCCCGAGATCGCCGCCTCCTGCAAGGAGGTGTTCATCGTGCTGCGGCAGAGCCCGCGCGCGTTCGTGGACAAGGTCGACTTCATCACCTCGTTCGGCCACGGCACGGGCAAGGGCGACCGCGAGAAGCTCGGCCTGCCCGGCGCGGGCCCGACGCTGGTGGTCACCGACCTCGGCCTCATGCGGCCCGACCCGGAGACCGCCGAGCTCACACTCACCGAACTGCACCCCGGCATCGAGGTCGAGCAGGCGATCGCGGCCACCGGGTGGAAACTGAAGGTGGCGGCGGACCTCAAGACCACCCCGGCGCCCACCGACGAAGAACTGACCCTGCTCCGATCTCTGAAGAAGGCCGGCGAATGAGCGACGTATTCCTGTTCGACGCGATCCGCACCCCCTTCGGCCGCCACGGCGGCGCGCTGGCGAAGGTGCGTCCCGACGACCTCGCCGCCACCGTGCTGAAGTCGCTCGTCGAGCGCAACGACCTCGATCCGTCCACTGTGGACGAGGTGCTGCTCGGCGACGCCAACGGCGCCGGTGAGGACAACCGCAACGTGGCGCGCATGGCCACGCTGCTCGCGGGCTGGCCGGTGACCGTGCCGGGCGGCACGCTCAACCGGCTGTGCGGCTCGGGTCTCGACGCCGTGATGCAGGCCAGCCGCACGATCCAGGTGGGCGACGCGTCGCTGATCGCCGCCGGTGGCGTGGAGTCCATGAGCCGCGCACCGCTGGTGATGGCCAAGCCGGACAAGGCGTTCCCGGCCGCCAACCAGACGCTGTACAACTCGGCGCTGGGCTGGCGCATGGTCAACCCGGCCATGCCGCAGGAGTACGTGATCTCCAACGGTGACTCCACCGAGTACCTCGCCGAGCGCTACGGCATCACGCGCGAGGAGCAGGACGAGTTCGCGGTGCGCAGCCACGTCAACGCGGCCCGCGCGTGGGACGAGGGCTTCTACGACAACCACGTGGTGCCGGTCGAGGGCGTCGAGCTGACGCGCGACGAGGGCATCCGCCCCGACTCCACCGTGGAGAAGCTGGCGAAGCTGAAGCCGGCGTTCAAGCGCGACGGCGGCACGGTCACGGCCGGCAACTCGTCGCCGATCAACGACGGTGCCTCCGCGCTGCTGCTGGGCGACGAGGCGGCCGGCAAGCGGCTCGGCAAGGCGCCGCTGGCCCGGATCGCCGGCCGGGGTGCGGCGGGCGTCGAGCCCAACGTCTTCGGCGTCGGCCCGGTCCGCGCGGCCGAGATCGCGCTGGAGCGCGCCGGCATCGGGTGGGGCGACGTCGCGGCCGTGGAGCTCAACGAGGCGTTCGCCGCGCAGTCGCTGGCGTGCCTCAAGGAGTGGAAGGAGCTCGACCCCGAGCTCATGAACGTCCACGGCGGGGCCATCGCGATCGGGCACCCGCTCGGCGCGTCGGGCGGCCGGATCCTCGGCACGCTCGCCTACCGGCTGCAGCAGACGGGCGGGCGCTACGGCGTCGCCGCGATCTGCATCGGCGTGGGCCAGGGGCTCGCCGTCGTCCTCGAACGCCAGTGACACCCCTGTTCTGAAAACTGATCCGACACCACCGACCGGATACGGAGGAACTGTGGCCGCTCCCACCGATCTCCGCCTGCCCCGCTACCCGCGGGAGCCGGAGGGGACGAACGCTCCGCTGGACTTCGCGGGGTACGGCTCCACGAAGCTGCGCCACCCGTCGCAGCCGCTCGTGCTGCTCCCGCAGATGCTCACCGAGGTCACCGGGCCGCTGCTCGGCCCGGGCCGCCTCGGCGAGCTCGACAACGACCTCACCCGCCAGCACGACGGCGAGCCTCAGGGCCAGCGCATCATCGTCACCGGCCGGCTGCTCGACGGCGACGGCCGCCCGATCCGCAACTCGCTGGTCGAGATCTGGCAGGCCAACGCGGGTGGGCGCTACCGCCACACCGGCGACCGCTGGCCGTCGCCGATCGACCCGAACTTCTCCGGGCTCGGCCGGGCGCTGACCGACGGCGACGGCCGCTACGAGTTCACCACCATCAAGCCCGGTGCGTACCCGTGGAAGAACCACGACAACGCCTGGCGCCCCGCGCACATCCACTTCTCCGTGTTCGGCTCGGCGTTCACGCAGCGGCTGGTCACGCAGATGTACTTCCCGGAAGACCCGCTGTTCTCGCAGGATCCGATCTTCAACTCGATCCCCGACGAGAAGGCGCGGCAGCGGATGGTCTCGCACTTCAACCTGGAGCGCACGGTGCCGGAGTGGGCGCTGGCGTACGACTTCGACATCGTCGTGCGCGGCAGTGAGCAGTCGGTGTTCGAGGACGAGGAGGACGAGGACTGATGGGCGAGCTGCTCACGACGCCGTCGCAGACCGTCGGCCCGTACCTGTCGATCGGGTTGCCGTGGGAAGACGGGCCGTTCGTGGTGCCCGAGGGCACCCCAGGCGCGTTCTGGATCCGCGGCACCGTCACCGACGGCGCGGGCGAGGTCGTGCCCGACGCCATGATCGAGACCTGGCAGGCCGACCCGAAGGGCGGGTTCGACCACCCGGACGACCCGCGGGGCCGCAGCGAGTCGGGCTTCCGCGCGTTCGGCCGGTGCCCCACCGACAAGAACGGCGAGTACCGCGTCCTCACGCTGCTGCCGGGTGTCCTGCCCGGTGAACAGGGCGAGCAGGCTCGTCACATCGACGTGTCGGTGTTCGCGCGCGGGCTGCTCAACCGGGTCGTCACGCGGATCTACTTCGAAGACCAGGACAACTCGGGCGACGCGGTGCTGGCGAGCGTGCCGGCCGAGCGCCGGAACACGCTCGTGGCGAAGAAGACCGAAGACGGTTACCGCTTCGACGTGCGGCTGCAGGGCGAGGGTGAGACGGTCTTCTTCGCGCTCTGATCGGTTCACTGTCCACTTTGGAGGTACAGGCGTGAGCGGCGTGGCGGTAAACCGGGTCGTCGAGGGTCGCGGCGACGGCCCGGTGGTGGTGTTCTCCAACTCGATCGGCAGCGACCACCGCATGTGGGAGCCGCAGGTGGCGCCGCTCGTCGAGCGCGGCTATCGGGTCGTGCGGTACGACACGCGCGGCCACGGAGCTTCGCCCGTGCCGGACGGCCCCTACGACCTGGCCGATCTGGGCGGTGACGTGCTGGCGCTGCTGGACGGCCTGGGCGTGGAGCGGGCGCACCTCGTCGGGCTTTCGCTCGGCGGGATGACCGGGATGTGGCTGGGTGTGCACGCGGCCGAGCGGCTGCGGAGCCTGACGTTGTGCTGCACGTCGGCGAAGCTCGGCCCGCCGCAGGGGTGGGCGGACCGCGCGAAGCTGGTGCGGGCCGAGGGCACCGGCGCCATCGCCGAGGCCGGCGTGGGGCGCTGGGTCACGCCGGCGTACGCACAGTCGCACCCGGACGAGATGGCGTTCCTGCGCGGGATGATGACCGACTGCCCGGACGAGGGGTACGCGGCCTGCTGCGGCGTGATCGAGCGGATGGACCAGCTGGCCGACCTGCCGAAGATCACCACGCCGACGCTGGTGATCTCCGGCGCCGACGATCCCGCGACACCGCCCGACCCGCACGGCAAGCTCATCGCGGAAGGCATTCCGGGCGCGCGGTTCGAGGTCGTCGCCTCGGCCGCGCACCTGGGCAACTACGAGCAGCCCGCGGAGTTCACGCGGCTGATCCTCGAGCAGATCACGGAGGCAGCGTGATGGTCGACGTTCCGGGCGAGCGTTACGACGCGGGCATGAAGGTGCGCCGCGAGGTGCTGGGCGACGAGCACGTGGACGGGTCGGTGGCCCGGACCACGGAGTTCAGCAAGCCGTTCCAGGAGTACATCACCGAGGCGGCGTGGGGCTCGATCTGGACGCGCGACGGCCTGGACCGCAAGACGCGCAGCTGCATCACGCTGGCCACGCTCACCGCGTTGCACTGCCACGACGAGCTGGCCATGCACGTGCGCGCGGCCGTCCGCAACGGCCTCACCGCCGCGGAGATCCGTGAGGTCCTGATGCACACCGGCGTGTATGCCGGCGTGCCCGCGGCGAACACCGCGATGGGCATCGCCCAGCGCACGCTGGCCGAACTGGGCGAGCCCACCGCGCAGGTCCCCGACGCCGGATAGGGTTCGCCGCATGGACTCCGACGAACCGGCCGAACGCGGCGCGCACCACGTGCAGTCGCTGGAGCGCGGGCTGGCGGTGATCAAGGCCTTCAGCGCCCAGGCACCGCACCCGACGCTCAGCGACGTCGCGCGGATCACGGGCCTCACGCGCGCCGCCGCGCGCCGGTTCCTGCTCACGCTCGTGGATCTCGGCTACGTCCGCACCGACGGCAAGTACTTCTCACTGACCGCGCGCGTGCTCGATCTGGGGTACGCGTACCTGTCGAGCCTGTCGCTTTCGGAGGTCGCGCAGCCGCACCTGGAGCGGCTTTCCGCGCTGGTGCGGGAATCCAGCTCCGTGTCGGTGCTGGAGCCGCCGGACATCGTCTACATCGCGCGCGTGGCGGTTTCACGCATCATGACGGTGAGCATCAACGTCGGCACGCGGTTCCCCGCCTACGCCACGTCCATGGGCCACGTGCTGCTCGCCGACATGTCGGCGGCGGAGCTCGAGGCGTACTTCGTGATCACCGACCTCGACCGCCTCACGTCCCACACCCTCACCGACCGCGCCGCCCTCGAGGCCGAGCTCGCGCAGGTCGCCGAGCAGGGCTGGGCCATGGTCGACCAGGAGCTTGAGGAGGGCCTGCGCTCGGTCGCCGCGCCGATCCGCAACCGCCAGGGCCGCGCGGTCGCCGCCGTGAACATCTCCACGCACGCCAGCCGCACCCCCGCCCACTCCGTCCGCGAAGACCTGGTGCCACCCCTGCTCGACACGGCCCACGCCATCGCCGCCGACCTCGCCGGCTCGAGCCCCGCGCAGGCCGTCCGTGGCTGACCCGCTCACCACCGCTCCCAATGCCGCACCGACCGACTCTCCTCTCGGCCGGCCGAGTGCCGCTGCCCACAAGCAGGCCGACTCTGCGGGAAGTGCCCCGGCAGCCTCGATTGCTGCGAGCGGCGACCCGGAGGCCGCGCCGGCCGAACGACGAACCAGTACGGCTCCGCGCGTGGCCGGGCTGCTGCTCGCTGCCGGGGCGGGGCGGCGGTTCGGTGGGCCGAAGGCGCTGGTCGAGCTGGACGGGGAGCCGTTGGTGCGGCGGGCGTTGCGGACGTTGACTGAGGCCGGCTGCGGCCCGGTGCGGGTGGCGGTGGGGGCGGCGGCGGAGGACGTGATGAAGCTGCTGCCCGACCCGAGCCAGGCGGTCTACGCCGAAGGCTGGGAAGGCGGCATGGGTGCGTCGCTGAAGGCGGGGCTGGCGGCGCTCGCCGGGCAGTTCCCGGATGGTGCCGACAGTGCGCCCGTGGCGGTGCTCGTGCACCTGGTGGACCTGCCGTGGGTGCCGGCCGCGGCGTTGGCGCGCGTGGTCGCGAAAGCTTCGCCGACGGCGGTCGCCAGGGCCGCCTACGACGGCGTACCCGGACATCCCGTGCTTTTCGGGCGACGGTGGTGGGGCGAGGTTGCCGAGTCGGCGCAGGGGGACCGCGGGGCGCGGGACTGGCTGCGGGGCCGGGAGGACGTCGTGCTCGTCGAGTGCGGGGATCTGGGCAGCGGCCAGGACGTCGACCGGCCCGCTGACCTGGGGCGGACCCCGAAGACGGCGGGATGACCGGCGCAACCGCGGCTGGGAGCCCTACGATCGGGAGCGTGACCGAGTCCCTCGCCTCGCCCGAAGAGCTCACCGCCGCGCTCGACGCCACCGGGTACCTCGCCGACGAGGGACTGGCGACAGCCGGGTTCCTCGCCCTGCGCCTGCGCCGCCCGTTGTTCTGCGAAGGCGAACCCGGGACGGGCAAGACGTCGCTGGCGCTGGCGCTCTCCGCCGCGCTCGACCTGCCGCTCGTGCGCTTGCAGTGCCACGAGGGCATCGACGCCGCGCAGGCCCTGTACGAATGGGACTTCCCCCGCCAGCTCCTGCACCTGCGCGCCCTCGAAGCCTCCGACGGGGGCCGCCTCGACGCCGAGACGGCCGAGCGCTCGCTCTACACCGAGCGGTTCCTGCTCGCGCGCCCGCTGCTGCAGGCCCTGACCACCGCGCCGTGCGTGCTGCTCGTCGACGAGATCGACCGCGCCGACGACGAGTTCGAAGCGTTCCTGCTGCAGCTGCTCGACGACTACACCGTCACGATCCCTGAGTACGGCGAGGTCCGCGCCGAGCAGCCGCCGCTCGTCGTGCTCACCTCCAACCGCACGCGCGAGGTCCACGACGCCCTCAAGCGCCGCTGCCTCTACCACTGGCTCGAGCACCCCGACCTCGCCCGCGAGATCACCATCCTGCGTCGCCGCATCCCCGGCATCGGCGAAACCCTCGCCCGCCAGGTCGCCGACGCCGTCCACCGCCTCCGCGCCATGGACCTGCTCAAACCCCCGGGCGTCGCCGAATCCCTCGACTGGGCCCGCGCCCTCCTCGCCCTCGACCGCGACGAGCTCGACGCCGCCACCGCGGCCCGCACCCTCGGCGCGGTCCTCAAGTACAGCGAGGACATGGACCGCGTGCGCGCCAAACTGGACACGCTCTTCTCCTGACACCGCACGCCCGCCTGCCCGCTCGCCAGGGTGCTCGGCGGCGATGCCGGCTCGCGCACGGTCACCTCCACACGCCGCCCGCCAGGCGGTGCGCGGCGGCGGTGACCCCCGCACGGCGCAAGGCCGGCGATTTTCCTGCCGCACCCCGTGCCGACTGCCTCGGCGCAGCGCTCGAACAGTGCCGGGGCCGCCTGCCGCGTTGGGTGGCGTTGCGTGGTGATGCCCGCGCGAAGCGGTTAGCGCTGTTCCGCGAGGGCGGCGTTGTTGTTCTGCCCCGCCCGAACGTCGACTGCGCTGGCGCAGCGCTCGAACAGCGCCGAGGCCGCCTGCCACGTTGAGTGGCGCCGCGCAGTGGTGTTCGCGCGAGGCGAGCAGCGGCTTTCTGTGGCCGCCGTTCCGGGAACGTGGTGCAGCACTTGCCCGATCCGTCCACTGTGGACCCCAGGTTAATTGCGTTGACCGGACCACTACCCGCGAGTCATGCTTTTCCCATCACCGCGACAGAAGCAGCCGAGAGGAGGAAGACCGTGCGGATGACTGAGATCGATCGCGCAGCCGCGGTCTTCCCCGTGCTCTGACCTGGCAGCCGACCGGTACTGAACCCCGGCACCGAACTCCGGCACCGAACCGGCCCTGCCCCGCGCCGACCGCGGCACCGAAGCGCAAGACCGCGCCCCAGAACCACCAGCACCCGAAGCTCTCGATCTTTCCCCAAGCCTCCGCGCGCCCGCCCTCCCGCTACCTTGGGTGGTCGCTGCGCGGAGCCGCCGAGCGCGCGCGTCGTCCCGGGGGAGGGGCGGCGTGCGCGCCCGCGCGTGGCAGGCGAAATCCCGCCGCGGGCGAAACCGTTGCACAATGGGGGCATGGACACCGAGGTCGCCGATCCGCTGGCCGGGTTTGCCGGGTTCGCGGCGGCCCTGCGCGAGGCGGGCGTGGCGTGCGATGCGCGCCGCGTGCAGGCGTACCTGGCGGCCGTCGCGGAGGTGGACATCGCGGAGCCCACGCAGCTGTACTGGGCCGGCCGGCTCACGCTGTGCTCCGATCCCGACGACCTGCCGCGCTACGAAGAAGCGTTCGCCCGCTGGTTCGACGGCGACGAGACCCGCCGCGGCACCCAGGCCGCCCCCGCGCAGAAGCGCGCCCGCATCGCGCCGCTGACCTCCGACACCGGCGGCAGCGGCGAAAGCGACGAAGAGCCCGACAGTCTCAAAGTCGCCGCCAGTGACCACGAAGTGCTGCGCCACCGCGACCTCGCCGAGCTCACCAAGGCCGAGCGCGAGCACTTGCGCGAGCTCCTGGCCACCCTCAAACCGGTTCCGCCGCAACGTCGGGCGGCGCGCCGCCGCCCCGCCCACCGCGGCCGGCTGGACCCCGCCCGCACGCTGCGCGCCATGCTCGCCGACGGCGGCGAACCCATCCGCCTCATCCACAGCCGCCGCGGTACTCGCCCGCGGAAAACGGTGCTGCTCATCGACGTCTCCGGTTCGATGAGCCCCTACGCCGACGCGTTACTGCGCTTCGCCCACGTGCTCACCAGGTCCGCGCCGGCCAGCGTCGAAGTCTTCACCCTCGGCACGCGCATGACGCGGGTGTCGCGCCAGCTGCGGCAGCGCGACCCGGAGCAGGCCATGCTCGCCGCCGGCAACGCGGTGCCCGATTTCGCCGGTGGCACGCGCCTCGGCGAGACGCTTCGGGTGTTCCTCGACCGCTGGGGTCAGCGCGGCATCGCGCGCCGCTCCGTGGTCACCGTGTTCTCCGACGGCTGGGAACGCGGCGACGTGATGCTGCTGTCCGAGCAGCTCGGCAGGCTGCGCCGGCTCGCGCACGCCGTATTCTGGGTTAATCCGCACGCGGGGCGGGAAGGGTACGCTCCGGTCCAGTCGGGCATCGTGGCCGCCTTGCCCCACATCGACCGGTTGCTGGCCGGGCACAGCCTGGCGACGTTGGAACGATTGCTCGGGGAGATTGCCGATGCGTGACGTACTGGACGACGTGTACCGCCGCTGGCTGGCGGGCGAGACGGTGGGCCTGGGCACGGTGGTGGCCACGTTCTCGTCGGCGCCGCGGTCACCGGGTGCGTCGATGGTGGTGGCGCCGGACGGCACCGTGGCCGGCAGCGTGTCCGGCGGGTGCGTCGAGGGTGCCGTGTACGAGCTGGCCCAGGACGTGGTCACCGACCGCAAGCCCGTGCTGCAGCGCTACGGCGTGACCGACGACGACGCCTTCGCCGTGGGCCTGACCTGCGGCGGGATCATCGACATCTACGTGGAGCACCTCGACCGCGAGTCGATGCCGGAGCTGGACCAGGTCGTGGCCTCGGTGCGCAGCGGCGAGCCCGTGGCCATTGTCACGATCGTCGAGCACGAGACGCCCGGCCTGGTCGGCGAGCGCATGATCGTGTGGCCGGACCGCGTCGAGGGTTCGCTCGGCTCTTCGCGCATGGACGACGCAGTGGCCGACGACGCGCGCGGCCTGCTGGCCAGCGGCCGCACCGGCACCCTGCGCTACGGGCCGGACGGCCAGCGTCGCGGCGAGGGCATGGCGGTGTTCGTGAACTCGTTCGAACCGCCGCCGCGGCTGCTCGTGTTCGGCGCCATCGACTTCGCCGCCGCCATGGCGCGCATGGGCGCCTACCTCGGCTACCAGGTCACGGTGTGCGACGCGCGGCCCGTGTTCGCCACCAGCAGCCGCTTCCCCGACGCGCACGAGGTCGTGGTCGACTGGCCCCACCGCTACCTCGCCGCCGAGGCCGAGGCAGGCCGCATCGACAGCCGCACCGCGATCGCCGTGCTCACGCACGACCCGAAGTTCGACGTGCCGCTGCTGGAGATCGCGCTGCGGCTCGACGTCGGCTACGTCGGCGCCATGGGCTCGCGCAAGACCCACGACGACCGGTTCTCCCGGCTGCGCGAAGCCGGCATCACCGAGCCGGAGCTGGAGCGGCTCTCGTCGCCGATCGGCCTGGACCTGGGTGCACGCACGCCCGAGGAGACCGCCGTGTCGATCGCGGCGGAGATCATTTCGCTGCGCTGGAGCGGAACCGGACGACGATTGGCCGCTCTGTCCGGCCGGATCCACAACTGAGCGTTTTTCAGAAAGTCCCGCACGCCACGGTGTGCGGGACTTTCTCATGAGCCCGCACCTGCGGAGACAATAGCCTGTAAAATCCGCATCTGCAGTAAAAAATCCACTGTGGACCCGAATTTGCGGTGAATCACGAGCAATTCTCAAGCGACTCGACGCGCAGTGGGCGAATGACCGGAAATCCCCTTGCCCAGGCAGAAGTCGACCATGTCGCGACCGTCCATCTGAGACTTGGGTGAGTTTTGCCGCCGGGTGGAAAAATCACTCTAACGGAGGTCCGCATTTGCGGAATGGCCCTGCGCATAAGCGTGCAGATGCGGGAGCACGGCCCGGATGTACGACATCAGGACTTGTCCGCGCGCGAGAGGAGTAGCAGGCTCGCCTGTGAGGCCGATCACGATCGACCTTGGCCGTTCCCGAACCGGCCCGCCGGCCCCACCCGGGTCAGGCGGGCATTTGCTCTTGGAGGCCTTTGATGCGCATCACCGTCACCGTCGACGGCACGAAGTACACCGATGAGGTGGAGCCCCGCACACTTCTTGTCCATTACCTGCGGGAACGCGTCGGGAAGGTGGGCACGGTCGTCGGCTGCGACACGAGCAACTGCGGCGCGTGCACCGTCCACCTCGACGGTCATAGCGTGAAGTCCTGCTCCGTGCTCGCCGTCCAGGCCGACGGCAGCGAGGTCACCACCGTCGAAGGGCTCGCCCGCGACGGGCAGCTCCACCCCGTGCAGAAGGCGTTCCGCGACAACCACGCCCTGCAGTGCGGGTTCTGCACGCCCGGCATGATCATGGCGTCGATCGACCTGCTGGCCGACAACCCCGACCCCGACGAGAAGGCCGTGCGCGAAGGCCTCGAAGGAAATCTCTGCCGCTGCACCGGGTACCAGAACATCGTGCGCGCAGTGCGCGACGCCGCGCACCACATGAGCCCGGGCGCCGGACCCGAGGCCGAGCAGATCAAGCACGTCGGCGTGGGTGGTGAGTGATGACCGCGACCATTGAGCCGGAAGTCGGAAAATCCCGTCTCCGCAAGGAAGACGAGCGGCTGATCACCGGCCGCACGCGCTGGACCGACAACATCGTGCTGCCGGGCATGCTGCACCTCGCCGTGCTGCGCAGCCCGATGGCGCACGCGAAGATCGTGTCCCTGGACGTTTCGGCGGCCAAGGACTCACCCGGTGTCGTCGCGGTCTACACCGCGAAGGACCTGGACCCGGACGGCTCGATCGGCATGCCGTGCGCGTGGCCGATCACGCCGGACATGAAGGCGCCGCGCCGGCCGGTCCTGGCGGACGGCCAGGTCAACTTCGCCGGTGAAGGCATCGCGGTGGTGGTCGCGCGCTCCGCGGCCGAAGCTCACGACGCGCTCGAAGCGATCGACGTCGAGTACGACGAGCTGCCCGTGGTCCTCGACATGGAGGCCGCGCTCGCCGAGGGCGCGCCGCTCGTGCACGAGGACCTCGGCACCAACAAGAACGCGTTCTGGGTCTTCGACTCGGGTGAAGCGGGTACCGGCGGCAGCGTCGAGGACGCCATCTCGTCGTCGGAGATCGTGGTCAAGCGCCGCTTCCGCCAGCAGCGGCTGGTACCGGCGTTCATGGAGCCGCGCGCGTGTGTGGTCGACCCGACGGGCGCGCAGCTCACGATGTGGTCGGCTACGCAGATCCCGCACATTCTGCGGGTGATGACGGCGCTGACGCTGGGCATCCCGGAGCACAAATTGCGTGTGATCGCCCCCGACGTCGGCGGCGGTTTCGGCGGCAAGATCGGTGTGCTGCCGGAAGAGATGATGACCGTGCTGATCGCGCAGAAACTCGGCAAGCCGGTGAAGTGGAACGAGTCCCGGTCCGAGACGATGGTCACCGCACATCACGGCCGCGACCAGATCCAGGACATCACGATCTCCGCCAACGCCGACGGCACTGTCACGGGGCTCAAGGTCGAACTGCTTGCCGACATGGGCGCCTACAACGGACTCGTCGGTCCCGGGGTGCCGATCCTCGGCGCGTTCATGTTCAACGCCATCTACAAGTTCCCGGCGTACCACTTCGCCTGCACGAACGTGTTCACCACCACGACGATCACCGACGCCTACCGTGGTGCCGGGCGGCCGGAGGCGACGTTCGGGGTCGAGCGGATCATGGACGAGCTCGCCGACGAGCTCGGCATGGACCCGATGGAGCTGCGCGAGAAGAACTGGATCAAGCACGAGGAGTTCCCGTTCACCACGGTGGCCGGGCTGACCTACGACTCGGGCAACTACGAGGCGGCCACCGCGAAGGCCAAGGAGCTCTTCGACTACGACGGCCTGCGGCGCGAGCAGGCGCAGCGACGTGAATCGAACGACCCGGTGCAGCTCGGCATCGGCATCTCCACGTTCACGGAGATGTGCGGCCTCGCGCCTTCGCGGGTGCTCGGCTCGCTGGACTACGGGGCCGGTGGCTGGGAGTACGCGTCGATGCGCATGCTGCCGACCGGCAAGGTCGAGGTCACCAGCGGCGCCTCCGCGCACGGCCAGGGGCACGAGACGGCCTGGAGCCAGATCGTGGCCGACCAGCTGGGCGTCCCGTTCGAGGATGTCGAGATCCTGCACGGCGACACGCAGTCCTCGCACAAGGGCATGGACACCTACGGCTCGCGTTCGCTGGTGGTCGGCGGCGTCGCCGTCATCAAGGCCGCCGAGAAGGTGATCGCGAAGGCCAAGCCGATCGCCGCGCACATGCTCGAGTGCGCCGAGGACGACCTCGAGTTCGCGGGTGGCAAGTTCACCGTGAAGGGCACGGACTCGTCGACGACGCTGCAGGACGTCGCGCTCGCTGTGTTCGCCGCGCACGACCTGCCGGATGGGATCGAGCCGTCACTCGACTCCGACGCCACGTTCGACCCGGAGAACTTCTCGTTCCCGCACGGCACGCACCTGTGCGCGGCCGAAGTGGACACGGAGACGGGCAGCATCAAGCTGCGCTCGTACGTGTGCGTGGACGACGTCGGTGTGGCGGTGAACCCGCTGATCGTCGAAGGCCAGGTGCACGGCGGGCTCGCGCAGGGCATTGCGCAGGCGCTGTTCGAGGAGGCCGTGCACGACGAGAGCGGCACGCTCACCACAGGCACGTTCGCCGACTACCTGCTGCCGTCGGCGGCCGACCTGCCCTCGTTCACGACGGCGCGGACCGAAACGCCGTCGACCACGAACCCGTTGGGCGCCAAGGGCGTCGGCGAGGCGGGCACGATCGCCTCGACGCCGGCGGTGGTCAACGCGGTGATCGACGCCGTGCGCCACTTCGGCGTGAACGACATCGAGATGCCGCTGACGCCGATGCGCGTGTGGCACGCCGTCCAGCACGGAACCACGGACGCCGGGGGAGCCGGCTCGGAGGCCGGTGGCGGCCTCGGTTCGATCGACACCTCCGGAGGTGCCCAGTGATCCCGGCCCCGTTCGAGTACGTGGCTCCGTCCAGTGTCGACGAAGCCGTGCAGGCGCTCGCGGCGGCGGGCGAGGACGCCAAGGTGCTGGCGGGCGGGCAGAGCCTGCTGCCGGTGCTGCGGATGCGCCTCGCCGCGCCGAGCACGATCGTGGACCTCGGCAAGATCGCCGAGCTGCGCGGTGTGCGCGAGGACGGCGAAGCCCTCGTGATCGGCGCGATGACCACGCACTACGACGTGCAGCGCGACGCTTTGGTCGCCGAGCACGCTGCCCTGATCAAGGCGGCGACCGACACCGTGGCCGACCCGCAGGTGCGCCACCGGGGCACGTTCGGCGGCTCCATCGCGCACGCCGACCCGGCGGGCGACCTGCTGGCTCCGGTGCTCGCGCTCGACGCCTCGCTGGTGATCGCCGGGCCCAACGGGCGGCGCACGCTCGGCGCGGCGGAGTTCTTCCAGGACTTCTTCACCACCGCGCTGGCGCCCGACGAGCTGCTCGTCGAGGTGCGGCTGCCCAAGCACACGGGTTGGCGCGCGCACTACGAGAAGTTCAACCGGGTGGCGCAGGCGTGGTCGATGGTCGCCGTCGCGGCCACCGTCCGCACCGAGGGCGGTGTGATCGAGGAGGCCCGCGTGGCGCTCACGAACATGGGCTCGACGCCTGTGCGGGCCGTCGCCGTGGAGCAAGCGTTGGTGGGCGCTTCGGCGAACGCCGACGTGATCCGCGCGGCCGCCGCGCACGCCGCCGACGGCACGAACCCGGCAGCGGACGGCAACTCCGACGTCGAGTACCGGCAGCACCTCGCGCGGGTGCTCACGGGCCGTGCCCTGACGGCTGCTGTCGGAGCCTGATGTCCATGAGGCCCACCTTTCGACCGCCGACGGTCGTAAGGTGGGCCTCATCGGCTTCGGCCGAGACCGGCTTTGATGAAGGAGAGGAGGTCGGCCCGTGCGGCTCGACCACGAATTCACCGTCCCAGCACCCCTCGAGGAGGTCTGGCAGGCCGTCATCGACCCCGAGCGCGTCGCCCCGTGCATGCCGGGGGCAGCGCTCACGAAGGTGGAAGGCGACTCCTTCACAGGCACGGTGAAGGTCAAGCTGGGCCCGATCTCGTTGCTGTACAAGGGCTCCGGCGAGTTCCTCGAAAAGGACGAAGCGGCCAGGAAGGTCGTCATCAAGGCCTCCGGCAAGGACTCCCGCGGCGGCGGCACCGCGGCGGCCACCGTGACGGTGACCCTGAGCTCCGTCGACGGCGGCACCCACGGCGCGGTGGCCAGCGACATCGCGATCACGGGCCGCCCGGCACAGTTCGGGCGCGGCCTGATCTCGGAGGTGGGCGGCAAACTGCTGGACACCTTCGCCGGCAACCTGGCCGACTCACTGCGAACGGACTCCGGAGCGAGTGCTGGTGCTCCTGGTTCAGCCGCGGTGTCGGCCGGCTCGGGCTCGGTTTCGACCGAGCAGGCGGCCGCGGCTGCCCCGGCCGCCGAAGCGGCCGCGAAGGGCGACCTCGCCGAACAATCCGCCGCCGACACCGCCGAAGCCGGCTCACCGGCCTCGAAGCCCCAGCTCCGCAGCGTCTCGTCCGGCGGCTCGACCGGCGAAACCGAACCCATCGACCTCCTGGACTACGCGGGCCAGTCCGTGGCCAAACGCCTCATCCCGGTCGCCGCGGGCGCCGCGGTGCTGTTCGTGGTCTTCATGATCATCCGGGCGCTGCGCCGCCGCTGACCGCCAGGCCTAGCTCGGCTGCTCAACTGGACTCGGCACGGCCGAGTAGCGAGAAGCAGGAAGGTGTAGCCAGGCATAAGCACTCGCGAGCCGAGCCGAGCCGAGCCGAGCTCAGCCGGCCACGGCCTGACCCGACCCCGGAATTGCCCACCCGCTCTACTCTCACCATGTCCGCAGGGCAGAGGACCTCCGGGAATTCCCCCGGTCCGGCGACGGCGGAGGGTTGACCGGCTACCCTGGGCCACCTCGTCGGCCGAAGGGGCGTCACGATGCTGGGAGCGGGTCCCCGGGGCGTGCGGGGTGCGCTGGCGGCGTGGCGGGAGTGGGACGGCCTGCCGTCGCGGTGGGGGATGTGGGTGGTGGCGCGGCGGAGGTGGATCGCGTACGCCGTGGTTTGTGAGCTCGCCGCCGTGACGGCCGTGGTGGTCGGGTTCGCGACCGACTTCGGGGGCACAGTCCAGGTCGGGTGGTTCGCGACGCTCGTCGTGCTGGGTATCGCGCAGGCCGAGATGTCGCGCAGGATCGAGCGGTTGCGGCGGTGGATGAGCGGCCAGACGCACATCAACGTCACCTCCGTCTGGTACCTCGCGGGCGCCTTCCTGTTGCCGCCCGCGTGGGTGGCGTTGCTGGCGCTCGTCCTCTACCTGCACCTGTGGCTGAGGGTCTGGCGCAGCGTGCGTACGCGGCCCGCGCACCGGTTCCTCGCCAGCACGGCGTGGGCGATGCTCAGCTGCTTCGCGGCGTCCTCCGTGCTCACCATCGACCACCTCAACGACGCGACCCTCAACACGTGGCACGGCATGCTCGCCCTCGTCGCGGCGGCGGCCGTGTTCGAGGTGGTCAACATGGCGCTGGTCGCCGCCGGGATCTACCTCTACACGGGCAGCCGCCAGGCCGCGGACCTCCTCGGCACGTGGGAGGACAACGCGTTCGAGATCGCCACGCTATGCCTCGGCGGCCTCGCCTCGCTTGCCCTCGTGGCGCAACCGGTGCTCGTCGTCTTCGTGGTGGCGCCGCTGCTTCTGCTGCACCGCTACCTGCTTCTGAAACAGCAACTGCAGGTCGCCGCCGTCACGGACGAGAAGACCGGCCTGCTCAACACTGCCGGGTGGCACGACCTCGCCACGCGCGAGTTCACCCGGGCCCGAAGGCGAGGGCCGGGCAGTGAGTTCGCCGTCCTGATGATCGACCTCGACCATTTCAAGCGCATCAACGACACCTACGGCCACCTCACCGGCGACGAGGTCCTCGCCGCCGTCGCTGTGGCGATCGAGGACGCCGTGCGCCAGAGCGACACGGTCGGGCGGTTCGGGGGCGAGGAGTTCGTGGTGCTGCTGCCGGCCACCGGCGGCACGCCCGTGCTCGCCATCGCCGAGCGCGTGCGCGTCGCGGTGGGGGAGCTGGGTGTGGTGGTCGGCGGGACGGCGCAGGTCAGCGGCTTGTCGGTGTCCGTCGGCGTCGCCGGGTACCCCGACGCGGGCGACACGCTCGACCAGGTGCTGCGCTCGGCCGACGCCGCCCTCTACCGAGCCAAGGACGCGGGGCGCAACCGCGTCGCCGTGTGAGTCACCGCTCGAAATACGCGCTTTGCCAAGTTGTTGAACGTTGTATGAGTGCGGATCACGAGACCGACGTCGTGGTGATCGGGGCGGGGCAGGCGGGGCTGTCGGCGGCGTACCACCTGCGCCGCGCGGGACTCGCCAACGAGAGCGGCTTCGTGGTCCTCGACCACGGCAAACGGCCCGGCGGCGCGTGGCAGTACCGCTGGCCTTCACTGGTCGTCGGCAAGGTCCACGGCATCCACGACCTGCCCGGCATGGCCTTCGGCACGCCCGACACGACCAAGCCCGCCAGCGAGGTCGTGTCCGAGTACTTCGGCCGCTTCGAGAAGACCTTTGACCTCCCCGTGCACCGCCCGGTCGACGTCACGGCCGTGCGCAAAACCGGCGACCGCCTGCTGGTCGAGACCCCCGCCGAGACGTGGGCCGCGCGCGCCGTGGTGAGTGCGACGGGCACGTGGGACCGCCCGTTCTGGCCGCACTACCCGGGGCAGGAGACGTTCGCCGGCCGCCAGCTGCACACCGCCGACTACGCCGGCGCCGAGGAGTTCCGCG
The DNA here is from genome assembly GCF_040654155.1 of Amycolatopsis sp. NPDC050768. Lineage (NCBI taxonomy): Bacteria > Bacillati > Actinomycetota > Actinomycetes > Pseudonocardiales > Pseudonocardiaceae > Amycolatopsis > Amycolatopsis sp. NPDC050768. The sequence goes on along the minus strand of NZ_JBFAHL010000027.1, from coordinate 50,702 downwards.
GCCGCCGCGTGGTCGTGGTCGGCGGCGGTACTTCGGCCGTGCAGCTGCTGATGGAGATCGGGCCCGTCGCGAGGTCGACCACCTGGGTCACCCGCCGGCCGCCGATTTGGCACGACCAGGACTTCAACGAGGACTGGGGTCGCCAAGCCGTCGCGAAGGTGGAGCGGCGGGTGGCGGAAGGGCTGCCACCGCAAAGCGTCGTGAGCGTCACCGACCTCGCCGTGACGCCCGAGGTGCGGGCCGCGGAGGCCGCCGGGTACCTCGACCGCAAGCCGATGTTCGACCACCTCGTGCCCGAAGGCGTCGTCTGGGCCGACGGCACCTTCGAACCCGCGGACCTGATCCTCTGGGCCACCGGCTTCCGCGCCTCGATCGACCACCTCGCGCCCCTGCACCTGCGCGCTCCCGGCGGCGGCATCCGCATGGACGGCACGCGCGTGGTCGCCGAACCGCGCCTGCACCTCGTGGGCTACGGGCCCTCGGCCAGCACCGTCGGCGCCAACCGCGCCGGGCGCGCCGCCGTGCAGGAGATCCGCCGGTACCTCGGCCTCTGAACTCGACAACTCCATACGACGTAAAGTATCGTCGGCTCCAATCGCTTACAACGTAAAGAGATGGGGGCCGGCATGGTCACGCTGCCCGGCGGAACGACGATCGACGTCGAGGTGCACGGCGACGGACCCGCGTTGCTGCTGCCTGTGAACCCGCGCCCGATGGAAGGCGAGCAGGCCGAGTCCGTGCGCCAGTGGGGCGGCGACCCCGCGCTGGGCCGCTCGCTCATCGACGGTCTCGCGGGCTTCCGCGTGATCGCCTTCGACTACGAGGGCCACACCCTCACCCATCCCCGCCCGGAAACCCTTACGCCGGACGAAATCTCGGCCGACCTGCTGGCGATCGCGTCAGCCGTGAACGCCGAAAGCTTCGCCTACTACGGCTACTCCTGGCTGGCTCTCGCCGGTCTCCAGCTCGCCCTGCGTACCGACCGTCTCACGGCCCTGGTGATGGGCGGCTACCCGCCCCTCGGCGGCCCGTGCGACGCGATGCTCGCCGTCACCCGGGCGACGCACGCGATGCCCCGCACGGAAGGCGGCGACGCGACACCGGGCGATTGGGACTCCGTCGACTTCACGATGTCCACGGCGCAGACCGGCCAGTTCGTCACGCTTTACGAGGCCCTGCAAGGCTTCGACGACCACGCCGTCCACCTGACGTGTCCCCGCCTGTGCTTCGCGGGCACCGAAGACCGCATCGAATACGGCGAACGCTGGGGTGGCGTCACGGTCGACATCGCGGGTCCTCTCGTCGCGAACCGCGCGGCCCTCGAAGAGGACGGCTGGACGGTCGAGCTCCTCGAGGGTCTCGACCACATGAGCGCCATGCAGGCCAAGGTTGTGCTCCCGATCCTGCGTCCCTGGCTTGACGAGCACGTGGCGTAGATCAAGAAAATAGACAGCCAAGGCTGATCAGTATAGGCTGTCTATCGTGAACGAACAGAGCTCTCCCGACGTTGTGGCCCAGCGGCTGCGGATCCTCGTCGGCCGGTTGCGGCGGCGGATGCAGGACGCGTCGTCCGTGCGTGGACTGAGTGCGCCGCAGGCGTCGGCGTTGGCGCGGCTGGCGATTTCCGAACCGTCGTCGGCCAGTCAGCTGGCGGGTGCGGAGCGGGTCCGGCCGCAGTCGATGGCCAAGACGGTCGCGGCGCTGCACGAGCAGGGCCTGATCCGGCGCGAGGCCGATTCCGAAGACGCGCGACGCCAGCTGCTCTTCCTGACCGACGAGGGGCGCGCCGTCGCCCAGGGGGCCCGCGCCAGCCGGGAAGAGTGGCTGGCCAACGCGTTCGAGCAGCGCTTCACCGAGGCCGAGCGCCAGGTCCTGGACCAGGCACTGACCTTGCTGGAGCGCGTGGTCGAAGAATGAGCGCGCCCGTGAAGCCACGCGAGCGGTTCGGCGCGGGCGACGGGTTCAACCGCAAGCTCATCGCACCACTCGTCTCCGGCGCGATCCTGAACCCGATCAACTCCACGATCGTCTCGGTCGCGCTGGTGCCGATCGGCGCCGCGTTCGGCGCGCCGCCCTCGCAGACGGCGTGGCTGATCTCCGCGCTGTACCTCGCGACGGCGGTCGGCCAGCCCGTGGTCGGGCGCCTGATCGACATCTACGGTCCGCGCCGGCTGTTCCTCCCCGCGGCGGCGCTGGTCGGGGTCGCGGGCGTGATCGGCGCGCTGGCGCCGAACCTGGCGGTGCTGATCGTCGCCCGCGTGATCCTCGGCTTCGGCACCTGCGCCGGTTACCCAGCGGCGATGCGGCTGATCCGCGACGAGGGCCGCCGCACGGGCGAGGACAGCCCCGCCGGCGTGCTCACCATCCTGGCGATCGCCACGCAGACCATCGCTGTGATCGGCCCACCCCTGGGCGGGCTGCTGATCGGCCTCGGCGGCTGGCGCACCACGCTGGCGGTCAACATCCCCATCGCGGTCGTGGCGTTCGTGCTCGGGTGGCTGCGCTTCCCGCGCGACGAACGCGCCCCGGGCAAGCTGAACCTCGACTTCCCCGGCATGGCCTTGTTCGCGACGACGCTGGTCGCACTGCTGCTGTTCCTCATGAACCCGCACGTCGGCTCGTGGTACCTGCTCGTGATCACCGTGCTCGCCGCGGCGGCCTTCACGGTGCACGAGTTGCGCCACCCCCGCCCCTTCATCGACCTGCGAGTGCTCGGCGGAAACGTCCCGCTGTTGCTCACGTACGGCCGCGCCCTGCTCGCGTACATCGTGTCCTACAGCTTCCTCTACGGCTTCACCCAGTGGCTCGAGGACGGCCGTGGCCTGTCGGCGAGCACCACGGGACTGGTCACACTGCCGATGTTCGCCGCCGGCATCGTCGTCTCGGCGATCACCGGACGCCGGCAAGGCTTGCGCGGCAAGCTGTTCGTCGCCGCGGTCGCGCAGCTCGTCGCATGTGCGCTGCTGCTGACCATGGTGCCGTCCAGTCCGTTGTGGACGATTGTCGGGATCGTGCTGATCTTCGGCATCCCGCAAGGGCTCAACAGCCTCGCGCTCCAGAACGCGGTGTACGGGCAGGCGAACCCCGACGACGTGGGCGCGTCCGCGGGTCTGCTGCGCACCTTCGGCTACCTCGGCGCCATCGTCTCCTCCGCCGCCCAAGGCGGCTTCTACGGCCAACGAGCCGACACCGGCGGCCTCCATCACCTGGCGTGGTTCCTCGTGATCGCGAGCGTCGTCTTCCTGCTCGTCAACGTCCTCGACCGGACGCTGGCGCGATCCACCCCCTCCGAAAGGCACCCGGAAATGACCGAACAGCTCGACCCGGCCCGCACTGCCCTGCTCGTCATGGACTACCAGGCCGGCATCGTGAGCCGCGTCGCCGACGACCAGGCGCTCCTCGATCGCGTCGGCACCGCGATCTCCGACGTCCGCGCCCACGGCGGGCACGTCGGCTGGGTCCGCGTCGGCTTCGACGACGCCGAGTTCGACGCCATCCCGTCCACCAGCGTGTTCGCCCGCATGGTGGCGCCCGAAAGCCGCGCGGTGATGCACGCCGACGCCGCGGCCACCCAGATCGACGAGCGGCTCAGCCCGCAGCCGCAGGACGTCTCGGTGCGCAAGATCCGCGTCGGCGCGTTCACCACCACCGACCTCGACACCCAGCTGCGCGAGCGCGACGTCGACACCCTCGTGCTGGCCGGCATCAGCACCAGCGGCGTGGTGCTCAGCACCGTGCGCGAGGCGATGGACCGCGACTACCGGATCCTCGTGCTCGACGACGCCAGCGCCGACCCGGAGCCCGGCACCCACGAGTTCCTCACCGGCACGATCTTCCCGAAGTTCGCCACCGTGCTCGACGTCGACGCGCTGGCGAAGCTCTGGGCCTAGCGGCTCAGGTAGCGGACCTGCCCGGGCTTCGCGGCGTCGAAGTCCGGGCGGCCCGCGAGGTGCTCGGGCACGCCGACCTCCCACCACGCGCCGGCTTCCGTCCACGCTGCGGGCAGCGTGCGCACCACGACCACCGCGGGCCGGCTCTCGGCGACGGCGGCCGTGCGCGCCTTGGCGTACGCGTCCCGGAGGTCGTCGACCGACGAAGCCGAGAACACCACGCAGCCCAGGGATTCCGCGTGGCGCGCGAAATCCACGCGGGGCGGCTCGGCGTGGGAGGTGCGGCAGTCGGCGTAGAAGTTGTTGAACGGCTTGCCACCCTGGCCCTGTTGCAGGCGCGCGATCACGGCGTACCCGCCGTTGTCGCAGACCACCGCGACGAGCGGGTGGCCCGCGAAGGCGGCGGAGAACAGGTCGGAGTTGAGCATCAGGTACGAGCCGTCGCCCAGCAGGGTCGTCACGAGGCCGCTGTCGTGGGCCATCGCGGCGCCCCACGCGCCGGATAGCTCGTACCCCATGCACGAGAAGCCGTACTCCACGTCCATGCTCACCTCGCCGGACCCGCGCCATCCGCCGATCAGCTCACCCGGCAGCCCGCCTGAGGCGGTCATCACGTAGTCGCGCGGCTCGGACAGGTCGTTGACCACACCGACGACCTGCGCGTAGCTGGGGATCTCCGAGGCAGCAGAACGCAGGGAGCCGATGTGCGCGTCCCACTTGACGCGCTCCTCGGCGGCCTGGGAAGTCCACTGTGGATCGACGCGCCAGCTTTCCAGCTGTGCGGCCAGATCGTCGAGCCCGGCGTAGGCGTCGCCCACGACGGCCAGCGCGCCGTGCTTCACCGCGTCGAACGCGGCCGCGTTGAGCGTGACCAGCCGCATGTCCGGCGAGAACACGGTCCACGACGCGGTGGTGAAGTCCTGCAGCCGGGTGCCGACGGCGAACACCACGTCGGCGGTCGCGGCCACGGCGTTCGCCGAAGACGACCCGGTGACACCCAGCGGCCCCGCGTGCAGCGGATGCGTGTGCGGCACCAGCGTCCGCCCCGCCGTGGTCTCCGTGACCGGAATCCCGTGCCGCTCGGCGAACTCCAGCGCGCGCTTACCCGCACCCGAGTAGCGCACGCCGCCACCCAGCACCAGCAGCGGGCGCCGGGCCGCGCGCAGCACCCCGGCCGCCTCGGTCACCGCACGCCGGTCCGGGCGCGGGCGCGGCAGCCGGTGCGTCACGGGCTCGAAGAGCGTTGGCGGGAAGTCGAACGTCTCGGCCTGCACGTCCTGCGGCAGCGCCAGCGTCACCGGCCCGCAGTCGGCCGGGTCGGTGAGCACGCGCGCGACCTGCGGCAGCGTCGCGAGCAGCTGCTCCGGGCGCGTGATCCGGTCGAAGTAGCGGCTCACGGCGCGGAAGGCGTCGTTCACCGTCGCCGTCCCGTCGTGGAACGGCTCGATCTGCTGCAGCACCGGGTCGGGCGCGCGGCTGACGAACGTGTCGCCCGGCAGCAGCAGCACCGGCAGCCGGTTGGCGTGCGCGACCCCCGCGGCCGTCACCATGTTGAGCGCGCCAGGACCGATCGACGAGGTGACCACGCCGACCTGGCGCCGTTGCGTCGCCTTCGCGTAGCCGACGGCCGCGAGCGCCATGCCCTGCTCGGTGTGCCCGCGCCAGACGGGGATCTCGTCGCGGTGCTCTTCGAGGGCGGTGCCGAAGCCGAGGACGTTGCCGTGGCCGAAGATCGCGAAGACACCGGGGAACAGCGGCACCTCGCGGCCGTCGAGCGTCTCGGACCGCTGCGCGAGCAGCCAGCGCACCAACGCCTGCGCCGTCGTCAGCCTCATCGAACCCGTCCTTCGTAATCGGTGACGGGACACCGAGGGTCCTGCTGCTGCGTGGCCCAGGTGTCGCGGACCCAGCCGTGCGCGGGGTCGTCGCAGAACGCCATCGAACGCTCTTCGGCGGGCCCGGCCAGCACGTTCAAGTAGTACATCGGGTAACCCGGCGCCGCGACGCACGGGCCGTGGTAGCCACGCGGGATCACGAAAACGTCGCCGTCGCGCACCGCCACGTCTTCGTCGAGCGAACCGTCGGCCGTGTAGGTGCGGTGCAGGCCGAAGCCCTCACGGGAAGGCGTGATCCCATCGCGCCCGGCGATGCGGAAGTAGTAGATCTCCTCGTTCACGACCTCGCACTCGCTCGCCTCGTCGTGCTTGTGCGGCGGGTAGGAGGACCAGTTGCCGTCGGGCGTGATGAGTTCGCACGCGTTGAGCTTGTCCGCGTGGTCCCACACGCCGGGCACACCGAAGTTGGTGACCTGCCGCGTCGCCTGGCCCGAGCCGCGGACCTCCACGGGCACGTCCTCGGCCGCGCCGTACCTCGGGTCCAGCCGGCGCTCGCAGCGGGCCATCGGCAGCGCGACCTCGGCGCCGGTGGGCGAGGTCAGCTCGACCTCGGCGTCGCGCGGCACGTAGACGAAGTCAGTGACACGCGAGAACACCGAATCGCGGCCTTCGAGCTCGAACTCTTCGTCGTCGACGCGCACGGTGAGCGAGCCGGACAGCGGCAGCACGAACGCCTCGAACTCGCCGGTCTCGATCATCCGGGGCAGCCGGCGGCCGACCTTGAGGACCCGCAGGCCGGTGTGCGACCAGCCGGCTCCTTCGGGCGTCAGCAGAATCGGGTCGGAGTCGTCGGTCAGTGTCCCGTGTGGACGGTGCAGTGCGCTCACTTCGCGGCCTCCAGGATCTTCGCGGCAGCTGCCACGGCGGACCCGACGTCGCCGTCGGGCGGGTAGAGCAGGGTACGGCCCACGACGAGGCCGCGCACCACGTCGTGCCGCAGCGTGCGGCCCCACGACGCGAGGTCGGCGGCGGGGTCACCGGAGGGCACCCCGCCCAGGATCACCACCGGCAGCGTCGTGGCGCCGAGCACGGCGGTGTCGTCGGTCGACGGCAGCTTGAGCCAGGTGTGCGCCGACGTCACGCCGATGCCCGAGGCCACCGTGACGGCCCGGGCCAGCGCCGCGGCGTCCTTCTGCAGCACCAGCCGGCCTTCGGCACGGGCGTAGGGCAGGGGCTCGACCATGGCGACGAGGCCGTAGGAAGCGAGCTCTGTGACGGCGTCGGCGCAGGCTTGCAGGGTCGGGACCGTGCCGGGGTCGTCGTCGACGAGCCGCAGCAGCATCTTGCCGCCGTCGAGCCGGGAGTCGACGAGCGACGCGGCGTGGTAGCCGGTGAAGCGGTCGTCGATCTCCCAGTCGGCGCCGGCCAGGCCACCGCGGTTCATCGAGCCGATCACGACCTTGTCGTGCAGCGCGTCGAGCAGCAGCAGCTCCTCGACGACGTCGGGGGTGGCGAGCAGCCCGTCGACGGCCGGGTTGGCCAGCGCCACCAGCAGCCGTTCGAGCAGCGACCGGCGGTCGGCCATGGCGAGCGGGTCGCTGCCCACGCCGAGTGCGCCGCGGGCCGGGTGGTCGGCGGCGACGAGGAACAGGGTTCCCTTGTCCGACAACAGGTTCTCGCGCCGCCGCCGGGCCGCGTACGCCCGCCGCACCGCGCCCGGGTCGGTGGCCCGCACGCGCAGCAGCTCGCTCCAGCGTTCGTCGGTCAGCAACGGCGTCACAGCAGCTCCTCGATCTCCGCGGCGGTCGGCATCGCGTCGGCGCACGCGAGCCGCGCCGCGACCAGCGCGCCGGCCGCGTTGGCGTACTCCGCGAGGCGCACCGGCTCCCAGCCCGACAGCAGCCCGTGCACGAGGGCACCGCCGAAGCCGTCGCCCGCGCCGAGGCCGCACACCACCTCGACACGCTGCGGTTTCACCGTCGCCCGGCCTTCGGGGGTCGCGACGAGCACGCCTTCCGCGCCCTTCTTGATCACCGCGAGCCGCACGCCACGGGTGAGCATCCGGTCCGCGGCCTCCTCCGGGTCCGCCGTGCCCACGGCCACCTCGACTTCCGCGCGGTTGCCGACGGCCACCGTCACGTGGTCGAGCATCCAGCCGATCTCCTCGCGCGCGGTCTCGACGTCCGGCCAGAACATCGGCCGGTAGTCGAGGTCGACCACGGTGTGCTGCCGCCGGCCGCGCGCCTCGAGGATCTTGCGCTGCGTCTTGCGCGCCGGGTCCGTGGAGACGCCCGTGCCCGTGACCCACAGCAGCGGGACCTCGCGGACGACGTCCCACGGCACGTCGGCGTCGGTCAGCGTGAGATCGGGCGCGATGGGGGAGCGGTAGAACAGCAGCGGTGGGTCGGCCGGCGGGTTCAGCTCGCAGAACACCACCGGCGTCTGCAGATCCGGCGAGGTGCCGACATGGTCCGGTGAGACGCCGAAGCGCGTGAGCGCCTGGCGCACGTAGTCGCCGAACCCGTCGGGCCCCACCTTCGTGAGCACGGCGGTGCGCCGGCCGAGCCGCGCGGCGGCGACCGCGACGTTGGTCGCGGTGCCGCCGAGCGACTTGGCGAACGTGGCGACCTCGGCCAGCGGCACGCCGCTCTGCTCGGGGTAGAGGTCCACCCCGACCCGGCCGACGGTCAGCGCCTCGAGACTCACGTCTCCACCGCGCGCAGCTCGTGTTCCAGGGCCTCCAGCTCGGCACCGCCCGCCATCTGCCGCGTGAGCTCCGCGATGCCGATCTCGGGCTTCTCGTACGAGCCGAGCGCGGCACCCCGCTTGAGCAGCAGGAACCGGTCGGCCACCGGGTAGGCGTGGTGCGGGTTGTGCGTGATCAGCACGACGCCGAGGCCGCGGTCGCGCGCCTGCGCCACGTACTTGAGCACCACGCCGGCCTGCTTCACGCCCAGGGCCGCGGTGGGCTCGTCGAGGATCAGCACCTTCGCGCCGAAGTGCACGGCCCGCGCGATGGCGACGCACTGGCGTTCACCGCCCGACAGTGTGCCCACGGGTTGCTCGACGTCACGCAGGTCGATGCCCATGTCGGCCAGCGCCTGTTTGGTGGTCTCGCGGCCCTTCTTCCGGTCGAGCATCCGGAACGGCCCGAACCCGGTCGTCGGCTCGGAGCCGAGGAAGAAGTTGCGCCAGACGCTCATCAGCGGTACCACGGCGAGGTCCTGGTACACCGTGGCGATGCCGAGGTCCAGCGCCTCGCGCGGCGAGGTGAACCGCACGGGATCGCCCTCGACCAGGAACTCGCCGCGGTCGTGCTGGTGCACGCCGGCGAGGATCTTGATGAGCGTGGACTTGCCGGCGCCGTTGTCGCCGAGCACGCAGGTGACCTCGCCCGCGTTGACCACTGTGGACACATCGCGCAGCGCCACGACGCTGCCGTACATCTTGCCGACGTCCTTGACTTCGATCAGGGGAGCGTTCATCGCCGGACCCTTTCCGCGCGTCGCCGGAAGGCGTTGTTGACCAGGACCGCGGCCAGCAGCATGATCCCGAGGAACAGCATGAACCAGTCGCTGTCCCACCCGGCGAACACGATGCCCTGGCGCGCCATGCCGAAGATCAGGGCGCCGATCGCCGCGCCCACGGCCGAGCCGTACCCGCCGGTGAGCAGGCAACCGCCGATCACCGCGGCGATGATGTACTGGAACTCCAGCCCGATGCCCTGGTTGGCCTGCACGCTGGCGAACCGCAGGATGTTGATCGAGCCGACGAGCCACGCCGCGAGCGCCGTACCCATGAACAGCAGGATCTTCGTGCGCACCACCGGTACGCCGACCGCGCGCGAGCTGGCCGCCGAGCCGCCGACGGCGAAGATCCAGTTGCCGAACCGCGTGCGCGAAAGCAGCCACGCGGCCACCGCCGTCACCCCGATCCACCACACGATGGAGATCTGGAACGGCGTGCCCCCGATGTCCACCGTGGAGGCGAACACGAACCCGGCCGAGGCGTAGCCGTCGGTCGAGCGCATGCCCGAGACCTGCACAGTGCCGGTGACCAGCCGCGTCACGCCGAGGTTGAGGCCCTGCAGCGCCAGGAACGTGCCGAGGGTGACGATGAAGCTCGGCAGGCCCGTTTTCATCACGAGCCAGCCGTTGAACGCACCGACGACCAGCGCGAACACCAGCGAGGCCAGCAGCGCGAGCCACACGTTCCAGCCCGCCTCGGTCGCGAGGATCGCGGTGACCAGCGAGGTCGACGCCGTCATCACGCCCGCCGACAGGTCGAACTCACCGCCGATCATCAGCAGGGAGACGGCCACGGCCATGATGCCGAGCGTCGCCGCGTCGTCGAGCCAGGTGGCGGCGCCGCTGGCGCTGAAGAACTTCTCGGTGACGAGGCTGAAGAACAGAAAGACGACTGCTGCGCCGAGCAGCGCGCCGATCTCCGGCCGGACCACCAGCCGGTCCATGAGCGTCGGTTTCACGAGCCGTTCGTCGAGGGTCGTCATCGGGTGCCCCTTTGCACGTACTGGCCGACCTTGTCCACAGTGGATTTGTCGACCAGGTCGGGGCCGGTGAGCACCGGCTTGCCGCCGCCGACGATGTTCGCGTTGTCGCGGTAGAGCTTGAGGAACATGACCGGCAGGTAGCCCTGCTCGTACTGCTGCTGGTCGACGGCGAAGAGCACGTCGCCCGACTTGATGGCGGCCACCACGTCGGAGTTGAGGTCGAACGTGCCGACCTGCGCCTTCGATCCCACCGACTTGATCGCGCTCACGGCCCGCGCGGCGACTTGCGAGTTCAGGGTCAGCACGGCGTCGATCGACGGGTCGGTCTGCACGGCACCGCGGATGCGCGACTCGGCGTCGGTAGGGTTGGAGATGTCCACCTGCAGCGTCTGCACGTCGCCGCCGAAGCCGGTCTTCGCGCCGTCACACCGTTGCGCCTGGCCGATGTTGCCGGCTTCGTGGATCACGCAGAGCAGCTTCTTCTTGCCGAGGTCCTTGAACTTCTTGCCGGCTTCCTGGCCCGCGATGGACTCGTTCTGGCCCACGTGGGTGAGCGCGCCGTAAGCCGCGCTCTTGTCCTCACCGGAGTTGATGGTGATGACCGGGATGCCGGCCCGCACCGCCGCCTCGATCGAGGGTTGCAGGGCTTCGGGGTTGGCCATCGAGACGACCAGGCCTCCGATCTGCTGGGCGACGGCGTTGTCGATCAGCTTGGCCTGCGCTCCCGGGTCACCGTCGGAGGCGTACTCGACCTGCACACCCAGATCCTTGCCCGCCTGCTCGGCGCCGTTCTTGACCACGTTCCAGAACGCGTCGCCCGCGGTGCCGTGGGTGATCACGGCGACCTTGAGCGGCCCGGACTCGACCGGTGCCGCGGCGGGGGCCGTGGCCTTCGGCTCGGCCGCGGGCCCGGTGCACGCCGACAGCAGCAGGCCGGTGGCCAGCAGCCCCGCCACGACCCGGGCGGCCCTCGAGCGCGGTTTCGGCACCCCGCGCCTCAAGCGATGGGACATCGTCGTCTCTCCTCGCTGCGTTTTCCTCGTTGTCTTCTCAGCCGGCCAGGCGGCCGACGATCGCCCCGAGGCAGGCCAGACTCGTCGCCACGTCCCGCTTCGGCAGGTCCACGGGGCTGCGCTCGTCGAGCGCCGTGTCCTGCTCCAGCACGTACCAGCCGTCGTAGCCCGCTTCGTGCACGAAGCGAACCATGGCTTCGATGTCCACGTCACCCTCACCGAGCGGGACGTACAGACCATTGCCCACGGCCTCGGTGTACCCGACGGTGCCCTTGCGGACGGCTTCGGCCAGCTCACCGCGCACATCCTTGAGGTGCAGGTGCCCGATCCGGTCCGGGTACCGCCGCGCCAGCTCGACGGGATCGGTGCCGCCGATCAGCAGGTGACCGGTGTCGAGGCACAGCGCCACGTCGGAGTCGGCGAGGAACCGTTCGACCTCGGCTCGCGTCTCGGCGTGGGTGCCGACGTGGGGGTGCAGCACGGTCTTGAGGCCATGGCCGGCCGCGACGTCGCGGATCCGGCCGGCGGTGGTGATCAGGGTGGTCCATTCGGCGTCGGTGAGGGCGGGCCGTTCGTCGTAGCCGTCGAGCCCGGTCGCGGCGGCGAGCACGAGCACCTCGGCCCCGCACGCGGCGAAGAGCGCGGCGGAGTCCTCGGCTTCGGCCAGCGCGGCTTCGGGGTTTTCGTGCAGCACCACGGCGAGGAAACCGCCGATGAGGTTGAGGCCGTGGCCGCCGAGGAGCTTTTTCAGCTCGGCCGGGTCGCGCGGCAGGTACCCGGGCGGTCCGAGCTCGGTGGCGGTGATGCCGAGCTCCGCCATCTCCCCGAGCACGGTCGGCGCGTCGAGGACGCGGCCCCAGCCCGGCACTTCGCACACCCCCCAGGAGATCGGTGCGGCGGCGATGCGGATGTTCGCGGTCATGGCTGCCCACTTCCGTGCGGTGACTGGCGTTGGCCCGTTCAGTGCGCGTTGGAGCGCTCTATTGATTAGAGCGCTCCAAGCTTGTAGCGTCGGCCACACCCGAGTCAAGGGCCGGTTTCCGGCCGGTTCCGGCGGAGAGGCAAGTGAATCGTGAAGCCCACCATGGAGGACGTCGCCGCGCGGGCGGGGGTTTCGCGCGCGCTCGTGTCCCTCGTGATGCGGGGTGCGCCCAATGTTTCGGCGCTGCGGCGCGAAGCTGTGCTGAAGGCGGCCGACGAGCTGGGCTACTCGCCGCACGTGATGGCGCGCTCGCTCGCCAGCCGCACGTCGACCGTGCTCGGCGTGATGGTGAACGATCTGCGCAACGCGTTTTTCGCCGACGTGGTCGAGGGTCTCGACGCGGCGGCGCAGGCGGCCGGGTTCGACCTCATCCTCAACACCGGTGGGCGCGTGCCTTCGCGGGAGAGCGCCGCGTTGCGCAGCCTGTTGTCCTTTCGGCCGGCGGGGTTGATCCTGCTGTCGCCGGTGGTGCCCGCGTCGGCGATCGAGGCCGCGGCCCGCCAATGTCCGGTGGTGCTCGTGTCGCGGACTTCGCGCGCGGCCGGGGTGGACACGGTGAACGACGACGGTGAGGCGGGGTCGGCGCTGGCCGTCGAGCACCTCGTGGGCCTGGGGCACCGCCGGATCGCGCACCTCGACGGTGGGGGAGCGGCCGGTGCCGCCGCGCGTCGGCGGGGGTTCCGGCGGGCGATGACGGGGCACGGGCTCGAACCGATCGTGGTGCGCAGCGAGCACACCGACACGGCGGGGGAGAAGGCCGTGCTGGAACTGCTGAGCACGTACGACGGGGCCGACCTGCCCACCGGGTTGGTGGCGGGCAACGACTTCAACGCCGTGGGCGCGATCTCCGCGTTGGAGGACAACGGGTTGCGCGTGCCTGGTGACGTGTCCGTGGTCGGCTACGACAACACGTCGCTGGCTTCGCTGCGGCACGTCTCACTGACCACTGTGGACCAGCCGCGCACCGAGATGGGCCGGCTGGCCTTCGAAACCCTGCTGGAGCGCGTGCGCGGCGAGCGCACGACGCCGGTCCGGCACCTGTTGCACCCCTCCCTGGTGGTCCGCTCGACCACCGGGCGCCGTTGAGCGTTTCGCCGCACGACGTTTCCCGTACGACAACGAGGAGGACCGCCACGATGAGGTTGGGACTTGCGGGCACCGGCCGGATCGGCACCGCCCACGCCGAAACTCTGAAGAGCTTCGCCGAGGTCTCCTCGGTGGTCGTCGCCGACGTCGACCCGGTCCGTGCGCGCTCGGCGGCCGCGAAGTTGGGCGTCGAGGTCGCCGACGGGATCGACGCGTTGTTCGCGGCCGGTCTCGACGCCCTCGTCGTCACCGCGGCGACGGACGCGCACCCGGAACTCATCGTCAAGGCCGTCGACGCCGGCCTGCCGGTGTTCTGCGAGAAGCCGGTGGCCGCGGACATCGCGGGCACGCTCGCGGTGATCGACCGCATCGTCGGCTCCGACGTGCCGGTGCAGATCGGCTTCCAGCGCCGATTCGACGCCGGTTACCGGGCCGCGCGCGCCGCCGTCGCGAGCGGCGAGCTCGGCTGGCTGCACACGATCCGTGCCACCACCCTCGACCCGGAACCCCCGCCCGCGGAGTACGTCCCCCACTCCGGCGGCCTCTTCCGCGACTGCGGCGTGCACGACTTCGACGTCGTCCGCTGGGTCACCGGCCGCGAGGTCACCGAGGTCTACGCCCTGGGCGCCAACCGCGGCGACCAGTTCTTCGCCGCCGCGGGCGACGTCGACACCGCGGCCGCCACCTTGACGCTGGACGACGGCACCCTCGCCACGGTTTCGCTCACCCGCTACAACGGCGCGGGTTACGACGTCCGCTTCGAGGCCCTCGGCTCCCTCGGCAACGCCATCGTGGGCCTCGACGACCGCGCCCCGCTGCACTCCGCCGAGCCCGGCTTCGCCCCGCTGCCCGGCCCCGCGTACCCGGGCTTCATGGAACGGTTCCGCCCCGCGTACGCGGCCGAGCTGAAGACGTTCCTCTCCGTCGCCGCCCGCCACCTCCCCAGCCCGGCGACGGCGGCGGATGCGTTGGAGGCGTTCTACATCGCCGAGGCGTGTGAGCTTTCCCGCCACGAGCGCCGACCGGTGTCCGTGGCCGACGTCCGTCGCTAGGCTGCGACGGCGAGGGTTTTCGGCGACACGACAGGAGCGGCCTTCGATGGAGTACGTCCGGTTGGGATCGAGTGGCCTGCAGGTCTCGCGGGTGATCCTCGGGTGCATGAGTTACGGCGACCCGAGCCGGGGAGGCCACGAGTGGTCGCTGGGGCTCGACGAGTCGCGGCCGTTCTTCCGGGAGGCGGTGGAGGCCGGGATCACCACGTTCGACACCGCCAACACCTACTCCGACGGCTCGAGCGAGGAGATCACCGGCAAGCTGCTCGGGGAGCTCGCCCGGCGCGAAGAGGTCGTGATCGCCACCAAGGTCTACAACCGGATGGGCCCGGGTCCCAACGGCGCCGGCCTGTCGCGCGGCGCCATCATGACGCAGATCGACGCCAGCCTGCGTCGTCTCGGCACGGATTACGTGGACCTGTACCAGATCCACCGCTACGACGTGAACACCCCGATCGAGGAGACGATGGAGGCGCTGCACGACCTCGTGCGCGCCGGCAAGGTGCGGTACCTCGGCGCGTCGTCGATGTGGGCGTGGCAGTTCGCGCAGGCGCAGTACGTCGCCGACCTCGGGGGCTGGACGCGGTTTGTGTCCATGCAGGACCAGTACAACCTCATCCAGCGCGAGGAGGAGCGGGAGATGCACCCGTTCTGCCTCGACCAGGGCGTCGGCGTGCTGCCGTGGAGCCCGCTCGCGCGCGGCAAGCTCACGCGCGACTGGGACGAGTCGACGAAGCGCAGCGAAAGCGACCGATTCGCCCAGAAGCTCTACTCGCAGGCCGAGGAAGCCGACCGCCTGGTGTCGGGGGCGGTGGCGGAGATCGCCGCGGAGCGCGGGGTGTCGCGGGCGCAGGTCGCGCTGGCGTGGATGCTGCACAAGCCCGCCGTGACGGCCCCGATCTTCGGCGCCACCAAGCCGGGCCACGTCGCGGACGCGGTCGCCGCCGTGGACCTCGAGTTGAGTGACAAGGACCTGGAGCGGCTCGAGGAGAACTACGCGCCGCACCTGCCCGCGGGCTTCTGACCTCATCCCCTCAAACGGCCCCCTGAAACCGGCGCGGTGGGACGGCACACCTGCCGTGTCGTATGTTCGAACCATGCCTGGTCGTGACGAGAACGAGGCCGGCCTCGCCGGTGGTGCGGGCGGCCATACACCGCTGCTCGTGCTCGGGAAGATCACCGAGATCCTCAACGCATTCACCCTGCGGGAGCCGTCGCTGACGTTGCGGGACATCCAGCAGGCCACCGGGATCCCGTCCTCGACGGTCCAGCGGCTGGTGACGAACCTCGTCGCCCACGGGTTCCTCGACCGGGTCGACGACCGGTTCCGGATCGGCGTGAAGATGGCGTACTGGGCGGCCGCCGCCGCGCGGGAGGTCGACGTGCTCGCGGTGGTCAACCCGGTGCTGAAGGACCTGCGTGACGTCACCGGCGAGACCGCGTGTTTCTTCCGGGTGGAGGGTGAGCACCGGGTGTGCATCGCCGTCGCCGAGACCCGCCACGGGTTGCGCCGGGAGATGTCGGTCGGCCGGATCGCGCCCGTCTCGGTCGGTGCGTCGGGGCGCGTCCTGCTGGCGTGGAACCCGGACCTGACCGAGCAGGTGCTGGGCCACG
The DNA here is from genome assembly GCF_040654155.1 of Amycolatopsis sp. NPDC050768. Classification (NCBI taxonomy): domain Bacteria; kingdom Bacillati; phylum Actinomycetota; class Actinomycetes; order Pseudonocardiales; family Pseudonocardiaceae; genus Amycolatopsis; species Amycolatopsis sp. NPDC050768. The sequence continues at coordinate 34,720 of NZ_JBFAHL010000027.1, read as the reverse complement.
AGCTGCCTCAGCTGACCGCCGGCACGGTCACCGACCGCGACGAGCTGCGCAAGCTCATCAAGCAGACCGCTGCCGACCGGTACGCGATCACAGTGGGGGAGCGGGTCGACAGCGCGTCGGGTGTCGCGGCGCCCGTGTTCGACTCTGCCGCCGACCTGGTCGGCGCGGTCGTCGTGCAGGGCCCGACGCTACGGATGCCGTACGAGAAGTGCGTCGAGTGGGTCGACCTCGTCGTCGAGCACGCCGAGCGCATCACCCGTGCGCTCGGCGGCCGGATGCCGGACTGACGCCGGTCAGAGCGCCCACGGGAAGGCCATGGCACTGGTGCGCGCGCCCTGGCCGGCGCGCGACCGGTTCGGTTCGCCCAGCTCGTCGAGCAGGTCACCGGCGAGGCGCACGAGGCGAGCGAACACGCACGGCGTGAGCCACTCGGGACGCAGCGCGAACAACAGGTCCTCGGTCGCGGCGTTGCCACTGGCCCCCGGCGCGAACGGGCAGCCGCCGAGGCCGCCGAGCGCGCCGTCGACCTCGTCGGCGCCGGCGGCCAGCGCCGCGAGCGAGTTCGCGACGCCGAGCCCCCAGGTGTCGTGGCCGTGGTACACGACGCGTCGGCCCCGCCGCGCGACTTCGCCGACCAGGCTCGTGACCTGCGCGGGCACGGCTTGCCCCAGCGTGTCGCACACGACGACGTCCACAGCGCCGGCTGTCCGCGGATCGTCGGCGATCGCGAGCACCCGCTCCGGGTGCACCTCGCCGCGGAACGGGCACGTGAACGACGTGGCGATACACAGCTGCACCCGTCCGCCGCCCGCGTTCGCCACCGCCGCCGGCATGGCCGCCAGGCTGTCCTCGGTGGACCGGCCGAGGTTGGCCCGGTTGTGCGCGTCCGAAGCGGAAAGGCAGTACTGGAAGTTGACCGCGCCGGCGGCCGCTGCCTTCTCGACGTGCCGCGGCGTGGCGACCCACACCCAGCAGCGCGCGAGCTCCGCCGGAGTCAGCGCGGCCAGCACCTCGGGGGTGTCGGCCAGCGACGGCACGAGGTCGGGGCGGGCCATCGAGCCCACCTCGACGGCGGGTACACCCAGCGCGAGCAGTTCGCGCACGAGGGCGATCTTGTGGTCGGTCGGGAGCGGCTTGCCCGTCAGCTGCAACCCGTCCCGCAGTGTCACGTCCCGGAGCGTCATGCCCGTCCTCCCGCGATGGCTTCGATCTCGTCGTCGCCCCGGCCGAGCACGTCGCGCAGCACCTCACGGGTGTGCGCGCCGAGATCCGGGCCCACCGAGCGCACCGGCAGCGACCGTGCGCCCAGCACCGGCACGATCCCGGGGAACCCGACGTCGACCGGTTCGTCGCCGCCGACGTCGACCGGCAACGTCTGGATCATGGCGCGGGCGCGGTACTGCTCGTCGGAGCAGATGTCGGCGGCGGTGTAGATGGGACCCGCCGGGACCGCGGCCTCGTCGAGCGCCGTGAGCACCTCCTCGCGGGTGCGTGCGGCGGTCCACTCCGAGATGGCGCGGTCCAGTTCGTCTCGCCGCGCCCACCGGCCGGCGTTGGTCGCGAGCCCCGGGTCGTCGGCGAGGTCGGGCCGGTCGATGGCCCGCATGTAGCGACCGAAGATCGAGTCGCCGTTGCCGGCGATCACCACGCTCGTGCCGTCGGCGCACCGGTAGGCGTTGCTGGGCGCGATGCCCTCCATCCGGCCACCGACCCGCTGCCGCTCCACGCCGTGGGCGAGGTGGTCGGGCACGAGCGACTCCATCATGGAGAACACGGCTTCGTGGAGGGCGACATCGACCACCCGGTCCCGTAGCGGGCCGCGCTTCCCCTTGCCCCGCACCGAGATCTCGCGCAATGCGACCAGCACACCGAACGCCGCGTACAGCCCGGCGATCGAGTCGCCGATCGACACCCCGACCCGCGACGGCGGCCGGTCTGCCTCTCCGACGAGCTCCCGCAACCCGCCGAAGGCCTCGGCCACCGCGGCGAATCCCGGCCGCTGCGCGAGCGGTCCGGTCTGCCCGAACGCGGAGATGCGCGCGAGCACGACGTCGGGGTTCGCCTCCTCGAGCCGGTCGGGGCCGAGGCCCCACGCTTCGAGCGTGCCCGGCCGGAAGTTCTCGATCACCACGTCGCAGTGCCCGACGAGGTCGAGCACGGCGGCGCGACCGTCCGGGGTCTTCAGGTCGAGTACCACGGACTTCTTGTTGCGGTTGATCGTGCGGAACAGCATCGAGGTGTCGCCCGCGTGCAGCCGCCAGTTCCGCAGCTCGTCGCCGCGGCCGGGCCGCTCGACCTTGATCACCTCGGCGCCGAAGTCCGCGAGCAGCCGTCCGGCGGTCGGCCCGGCGATGTAGTTGCCGAGTTCGAGCACTCGCACGCCCGTAAGCGGCAGCTGGGTCATCGGGTCCTCTTTCGTTTCGGTCACAGCACCAGGCTCAGGGCGAGGATCGGGCCCAACGCGGTGACCGACGCGATCGAGACGCCCACCGAGCAGGTCTTCAGCGTGCCCCGCGTCGTCTGGCCCATCAGTGCTTGCAGCAGCCAGAACGTGTTGCTGGTCAGGTGCACGAGGAAGAGCGAGCCGGCGCCCGCGGCGAGGGCGATGAGTACCGGGTTGATCCCGAGCGCCGGTGCCACCGGGGCGAGCAGGCCCGCGGCGGTGATCGCGGAGATCGTCACAGAGCCGACCGCGATGTGCAGCACCGCGGCGATCGCCCAGACCACGAGCAGCGGCGCCCACGCGCCGGCCGAGAGGTACTTGCCGAGGATGTCACCGAGGCCGACGGCCTTGATGACGGCCGCGAGCGAGCCACCGACACCGCTCAGCAGCAGGATCTGCCCGCTCTGGCGCAGTCCGGCCGCGAGCGCCTTCTCCACCCGGGGCTGGCCGGCGTACCAGCGGCCGACGAGGCACGTCCCGACGAGCCCGATCAGCAGGGCCACCATCGGCGTGGACAGCAGCGCGACGACCGGGTTCGACCAGTGCGCCATCTCGGCGATGGCTCCGGTGGCGACCAGCAGCAACGCGACGACGAGCGGGGCCAGGAGCACGAACAGCCGGGGCTCGGCCCGCTGCCGCGTCTCGACGAGGGTGGCTGTGGCGCCGCCACCCGCGACGGGCTCGGCGGCCGTCGGAGCCCGGTCATCGTCATCGTCATCGGCGGGTTCGGTCTTCGGGGTTTCCGAGACGGCGACGTCCTGCTCGTCCATGGCCGGCTTCCACCAGCCGCGCGTGAGCAGGAAAGTGGACACGAAGATCGCGATGACGACCGTCGGGATGACCACGATCAGGCCGTACAGCAAGTAGGTGCCCAGGGGCACGTGCAGCAGCCCGGCGAGTGCGAGCGCGCCGACGCCCGGAACGGTGAAGATGATGCCGCACTCCAGCCCGATCGCCAGTGCGGTGGCCATCCGCGCGGTGCCGAACTTGCCCAGCCGGGGCGCGATGCCCTTGGCGAGCGGCGCAGCGATCACCAGCAGCACGTCCAGGTAGATCGACTGCAGGAAAGTGGAGATCGTCAGCGCCAGCGCGTACGGGATCCGTTTCGGCCCGACCGCGTGCATCAGGCGGTCCACCAGCCGCTCGATCGCTCTGAGATCGCGCAGGATCGCGCCCATGAGCACGCCGAAGGCGATGAGCAGGCCGATCTCGGCCATGATGTCGCCGAAGCCCGAGCTGATGGCGTCGACGGTCTTCCCGACGCCCAGCCCGGTGGCGAGCCCCAGATAGCAGCAGCCGATCACCAGCGCGATCAGCGGGTTCAGCTTGAACCTGACGATCAGCACGGCGATCGCGATGATCGCGACCGCCGTGTTGATCAAGATTGCCGTGTCCGACATAAGAGTTTTGTCCGTCCGCTCGTGCGACGTTGCACACTGTCCGCCCGGCTCCCCGGGTAAGTTGGCCCGAATTATGGGCACACGTTCACAATGTGGGTCAAGACGATGAGGGCAAAACGTCGTTACGGCTCAAATAGGGGATAAATCTTCCTAAACCGGACGCGGCTGAGGTTCGGTGCGTTGGGCACCTGCGAGCGAGCGCGGTCAAGGACGGAGCAGCTTGCGGGCCGAGCGGGCCACCAGGTCGGCGGCCTTCGGCGGTGGCGTCCGGCCGCCGGAGAGGTAGCGGTGGACCACGGCGCGCGGCACCTCGACGAGCGCCAGCACCACGTCTTCCGCGGTGCAGCCGACGGAGGACGGCAGCGTCGCCGTGGCGTGTTTGATCGCGGCTTTCAGTTCGTTCTCGGCGCGCGCGAGGTCGGCGGTCGCGGAAGGGGACCAGTCGGCCGGGGAGAACGCCTGCTTCCCCGCGTCCAGCACGTGCGCGCCGGCCGGGCGGCGGCGGCACCAGTGGACGACGCTGGCGGCGGCGGCGATGGCGTCGTCCACTGAGGGGGCCGGACCCAGCAGGGCAATGAAGTCGTCCTGGAAGTCGCGCAGTGTCGTGATCCACAGGGCGGCCAGGAGTTCCGGGCGGTCGGCGAAGCGGTGATAGATCGAGCCGTTCGGGGCGCCCGCGGCTTTCGCCGTGGCGGCCATCGTCACGGCGCGCGCGCCGCCCCCGGCGAACAGTGCGGTGGCCGCGTCGAGGAACTGTGCGGTCGTGTAAGCCGGAGGCCTGCCCATGTTGTGGAGACTATGCTCTAATACGTTATGGAGTAAAGTCTCTAGAACGGAGCGGTCCCATGGCTGTGCTCAACGTTCACGCTCGCGAGTTCCCCGTGTCCGCCGCCGAGGCGGGTGCCCTGCTCGACACGCTCGGCGCGCCCGGCGATCGGCTGTGGCCGGTCGAGCTGTGGCCGCCGATGCGGTTCGCCGGCCCGGTCGCGCCCGGTGTCCCGGGTGGCCACGGGCCCGTGCACTACGTCGTGGAAAGCTTCCATGAAGGACGGTCATTCCGTTGCAGATTCACGGCGCCGCAAGGGATCGACGGTTTCCACGAGTTCCTCGTGCAGGACACTTCGGACGGTTGTGAGCTGCGGCACGTGCTCGCGGCGCACCTGCACGGTGCCGCGCGGATCACCTGGCCGCTGTTCTGGCGGCCGCTGCACGACGCGCTGATCGAGGACTGCCTCGACCAGGCGGAACGGGTGCTGACCGGCGGTGTCGTGGCCCCGGCGCGGTGGTCGCCGTACGTCCGGTTGCTCCGCGAGGCCGGGAAGACGTTGGTAAGCCGTATTACCAGGTCGCGCGACCAAGATCCTCGTGCCAAGCTCCGTGCGTGACCGGAGCCTTCGATTCCGAGATCGTGCTGACCCCCCTCGACGAGCCGGCCCTGCACCGGCTGCTCGAGGCCGCGGTCGCCGACGCCGACCCCCTCGAGGTGATGCCTCCGGTGGAGGGCCCGCCGGGCTGGACGCCCGAGCGGCGCCAGGCGTTTCTCACGTTCCACCGGCGGCGCTGCCTCGACCCGGACACCGCGATCGAAACCACGTGGCTCGTGGAGGTCGGCGGCCGGGCGGCCGGGGCTGCGCGGCTGCAACCGGTGCACGGGCCCTCGGCCGTCGCGGTGGAGGCCGGTGTGTGGCTGGGCCGCTCGGTGCGCGGGCGCGGCATCGGCAAGCGCGTGACGGAAGTGCTGCTCGAAGCCGCGCGCGACGGTGGCGCGGCGAGGTTCATCGCCTCGACCACCGTGGACAACGCCGCCGCCCGCCGCCTGCTCACCGGCACCGGCGCGGACCTCGACGTGCACGGCGCCGACGTGGACGCCAGCCTCGAACTCTGACCCGCCGACCCGAGAAGAAGAGCCGTGGCCCGCCTCCCGGACGCGGGGGAGGCGGGCCACGGCGTCAAGCAAGGGAACTCAGTCCAGCTGCAGCTCGGGCGAGTACATGTCGAACCAGTGGTAGAGGTCCAGCGCGCGGTCCATCCCCACCCGCTGCGTCGGCTCGATCGTCACCGGGTCCACTTCGGACACCTTCGTGAGCCACTCGCGGCTCACGAGCTGGAACACCGGGTTGTCGCGCTCCGCCAGCACTTCCTTCACCTGCTGCTGCAACGCGGCCGGGTACCCGGGGTCCTGAGTGGACGGGTACGGGCTCTTCACGCGGTCGCGCACCGAGTCCGGCAGCACGTGCTTGGTCGCGTGCCGCAGGAGGCTCTTCTCGCGGCCGTCGAAGGTCTTGAGCGACCACGGCGTGTTGTACACGTACTCCACGAGCCGGTGGTCGCAGAACGGCACGCGCACCTCCAGGCCCACGGCCATCGACGCGCGGTCCTTGCGGTCGAGCAGCATCCGCACGAACCGGCTCAGGTGGAGGTTGCAGATGGTGCGCATGCGCGCGTCCTGCTCCGACTCGCCGTCGAGGTGCTCGACCTTGTCCACGGCGGTGCGGTACTGGTCGGCCACGTAGTCGCCGAGGCTCAGGTGCGTGGCGACTTCGGGGCGCAGCAACGCTTCCCGCTCCGTCATCAGGCCCGAGCGGAAGGCCAGCCACGGGAACGTGTCGGCGTGCACCGACTCGTCGTGGAACCAGCGGTACCCGCCGAACACCTCGTCGGCCGACTCACCCGACAGGGCCACTGTGGACTCGCCGCGGATCGCCTTGAACAGCAGGTACAGCGACGTGTCCATGTCACCGAGGCCGGCGGGGATGTCGCGCGCCCGCAGCACGGTGCGGCGCACCTCCGGGTCGGACAGCTCGCCCGGGTTGAGCACCACGTCCTGGTGCGCCGAGCCGACGAGCTTCGCGACGTCGCGGATGAACGGCGAGTCCGGGGTGTCGCGCATCTCGTCCGGCTGGAAGTTCTCCTCCTGGCCTGTGAAGTCGACCGAGAACGTGCGCAGCTGCTCACCCTGCTCGGCCAGCCGCACGGCCGCGAGACCCGTGACGGCGCTGGAGTCGAGCCCGCCCGAGAGCAGCACGCAACGCGGCACGTCGGCCACGAGCTGGCGGTTGACGATGTCGGTCATCAGCTCGCGCACGCGCGCGACGGTGGTCTCCTGGTCGTCCGTGTGCTGCTTCGCGTCGAGCTTCCAGTACGTGCGGGAGCGGATGCCTTCCTTCGACACCGTGACGACGGTGCCCGGCTCGACCTCGGCCATGCCCTTCCACAGCGACCAGCCGGGGCGCTTGGTGAACGCCAACAGCTCGCGCAGGCCGTCGCTGTCCACGACGCGCTTCGCCAGCGGGTTGGCCAGGATCGCCTTGGGTTCCGAGCCGAACAGCACGCCGTCGCGCGTCGGGTAGTAGTAGAACGGCTTGATCCCCATGCGGTCGCGGATCATCACGAGCTTCTGGTCGCGCTCGTCCCAGATCGCGAACGCGTACATGCCGTTCAGGTGGTCGACGACCGCGTCGCCCCACTGCAGGTACCCGTGGAGCACGACCTCGGTGTCGCTGTCGGTCTCCCACGTGTGCCCGAGCTTCGTGAGTTCTTCACGAAGTTCGGTGAAGTTGTAGGCCTCGCCGCTGTAGACCATGGAAATCTCGCCGTTGGGCGTGCGCACACTCATGGGCTGGCGGCCGCCCGGCAGGTCGATGATCGCGAGCCTGCGGTGCCCGAGCGCGACGTTGCGGCGCACCCACGTGCCACGGTCGTCCGGGCCGCGGCACGCCATCGTCTCCGTCATCGCGTCGACGATCTCCTGCCGTTGTGACAGGTCAGAGTCGTAGGAAACCCAGCCGGCGATTCCGCACATCCGCGTGCCTCCGTGATTTTTGCTTAGGTAATACAACTATTCGAAACACTGGTGTAACACAGACCGGCGGGCCATGTCTGCCCGAATTGCACGCTCCGTCGTAGATCCACTACGTTTTGTGATGCCAGTCACTAACCAACTACGTCGAGTTACCACCCAAGATCAACCGAACGTCCTCGAGTACCAGGCGAACGGCGGTGGCGGGGGTCACCCGGCGTCAAGAACGCGTAAATGGCCAAGGAGACCGCGTCAAGGAGGCGTCAGACCGTCTCCATCACGCAGCGCTACAACCGCACAGTTGCGACGTCCAACGGTCACCCGCCCTGGGTGACCTGTCTTGAGAGGTGCCTTGTGGCCGACTTGTTGTACGTCTTGCTGACGATCGGCGTGTTTGTGGTCCTAGCCCTGACGCTGCGCGGGATGGAGAAGCTGTGAGCGGCGCCGGCACCGTGGCCAACATCGTCGGCGGACTGCTGGCGCTGGGCCTGATCGTCTACCTGTTCATCGCACTGGTGAGGCCGGAGAAGTTCTGATGAGTGATGTCGGCGCCGGCCTCCTCCAGGTCGGTCTACTGCTCGTCGCCCTGGCGGTGGTCTACAAACCGCTCGGCGACTACATGGCCCGGGTCTTCTCGAACGAGAAGCACTGGCGGGTCGAGAAGGTCTTCTACAAGATCGTCCGCGTCAACCCCGACTCCGAGCAGCACTGGAAGACCTACGCGTCCGGGGTGCTCGGGTTCTCCTTCGCGTCGATCATCCTGCTGTACCTGCTGCAGCGCCTGCAGTCGGTGCTGCCGTTGAGCCTCGGCCGCGGCGCGGTGTCGCCCTCGGTCGCGTTCAACACGGCGGCGAGCTTCGTGGCGAACACGAACTGGCAGTCCTACGTCCCCGAGACGACGATGGGCCACTTCGTGCAGATGACGGGCCTCACCGTGCAGAACTTCGTGTCGGCGGGTGTGGGCCTGGCCGTCGCGATCGCGGTGACGCGCGGGTTCATCCGCTCGAAAACCGACCGCCTTGGCAACTTCTGGGTGGACCTCACGCGCGGCACGATCCGCGTGCTGCTGCCGATGGCGTTCGTCTTCGCCATCGTGCTCATCGGGCTGGGCGTGGTGCAGAGCCTGCACTCCGGCGTCGCGGTGACGAACCCCGACGGCAGCCAGAGCACCATCGCGCTGGCGCCGGCGGCGAGCCAGGAGACGATCAAGGAGCTCGGCACCAACGGTGGCGGCATCCTGAACGCGAACTCCTCGCACCCGTTCGAGAACCCGAACGCGTGGACCAACCTGATCGAGCTGTTCCTGATCCTCGTGATCCCTGTGAGCCTCACCCGCACCTTCGGGCAGCTGGTCGGGAACAAGAAGCAGGGCTACGTCCTGCTGTCGGTGATGGGCGCGCTCTGGGGCGCCATGCTGGTCCTGATCTGGACCGCGGAGTCCTTCACCAACAGCCCGGCCGCGCTGGCCGCCGGGGCCAACATGGAGGGCAAGGAACAACGCTTCGGGCTGAGCCTCACGTCGATCTTCGCCGATACGACAACGGGTACGTCCACGGGCGCGGTCAACGGCGCGCACGACAGCCTTTCGGGTCTGGGCGGCGGCGGGCCGTTGCTGAACATGCTCTTCGGCGAGATCTCGCCGGGCGGCGTCGGCACCGGTCTCTACGGCATCCTCGTGATGGCCGTGATCGCGATGTTCCTCGCGGGCCTCATGGTCGGGCGCACGCCGGAGTACCTGGGAAAGAAGCTCGGCAAGCGGGAAGTCACCGCCGCGGCGATCTCGATGCTCGCGATGCCGACGCTCGTGCTCGTCGGCGCCGGGATCGCCCTGGCGATGCCCGACACGCAGAGCGCGCTGGGCAACCCGGGCGCCCACGGCCTGTCGGAGATCCTCTACGGCTACGCCTCGACCGCCAACAACAACGGCAGCGCCTTCGGCGGCCTGACCGCCACGAGCAACTGGTTCCAGTCCTCGTTCGGCGTCGCCATGCTGCTCGGCCGGTTCATCCCGATCATCGCGGTCCTCTGCCTCGCCGGTTCGCTGGCCAAGCAGAAGAAGGTTCCCGAGACCGCCGGCACCCTGCCCACCACCGGGCCGCTGTTCGCCACGATGCTCACCGGAACCATCGTCCTCGTCGCGGCCCTCACTTTCGTCCCGGCGCTCGCGCTCGGGCCCATTGCGGAGGCGATGGCATGACAGTCACCGAAACCCCTCGAAGTCCCCTGGAAGACCAGCAGCACCACGCGGAGAACGCGGGCCGCGTCGGGGCGGGCGCGTTCAACGCGCGCCAGCTCTGGATCTCGCTGCCCGACGCACTGCGCAAGCTCAACCCCAAGCACCAGCTGAAGAACCCCGTGATGTTCGTGGTGTGGGCCGGTTCGGCGCTCACCACGGTGTTCGCGATCGTGGAGCCGAGCGTGTTCGCGATCCTCGTCGCGATCTGGCTGTGGCTGACCGTGCTGTTCGCGAACCTCGCCGAGGCCGTCGCCGAAGGGCGCGGCAAGGCGCAAGCCGAGTCGCTGCGCAGGTCCAAGAAGGAGACGGTCGCGCGGCGGCTGACCGAGGACGGCTCCGAGGAGAGTGTGCCCGGGGTCGACCTGCGCGTCGGCGACCTGGTGGTCGTCGAGGCCGGTCAGATCATCCCTGGCGACGGTGACGTCGTCGAGGGCATCGCGACCGTCGACGAGTCGGCCATCACGGGCGAGTCGGCGCCGGTCATCCGCGAGTCGGGCGGCGACCGCTCGGCCGTGACGGGTGGCACCACGGTGCTGTCCGACCGGATCGTCGTGAAGATCACCACCAAGCCCGGTGAGTCCTTCGTGGACCGCATGATCGCGTTGGTGGAAGGCGCTTCCCGGCAGAAGACGCCCAACGAGATCGCGCTGACGATCCTGCTCTCGACCCTGACCATCATCTTCCTGCTCGCCGTGGTGGCGCTGCAGCCGATGGCCGGGTATTCGGGCAAGGAACAGTCGGTGATCGTGCTGACGGCACTGCTCGTCTGCCTGATCCCGACCACGATCGGCGCGCTGCTGAGCGCCATCGGCATCGCGGGCATGGACCGGCTGGTGCAGCGCAACGTGCTGGCCACCTCCGGGCGCGCGGTGGAAGCCGCGGGCGACGTCTCGACGCTGCTGCTCGACAAGACGGGCACGATCACCTTCGGCAACCGCAAGGCCACCGAGCTGATCCCCGTCGTCGGGTCCACAATGGACGATCTGGCCCGCGCGGCCCGGCTGTCCAGCCTCGCCGACGGCACGCCCGAGGGTCGCAGCATCATCGAGCTGATCACGGCGAACCACGGCCTGCCCGACAAGGCCGGCGACAGCGAGAAGCTCGCCGAGTTCGTGCCCTTCACGGCGCAGACGCGGATGAGCGGTGTCGACCTCGGCGACCGTGAGGTCCGCAAGGGCGCCACCTCGGCCGTGCGCCAGTGGGTGCGCGAGCGCGGCGGCGCGATGCCGGACGAGACCGAGCGCGTCGTCGACGAGATCAGCCAGCAGGGCGGCACGCCGCTGGTGGTGGCGGAGTCGGCCGGCGGACGCGCGTTCGTGCGCGGCGTGATCCGCCTGTCCGACGTGGTCAAGCCGGGCATGAAGGAACGGTTCCAGGAACTGCGTTCGATGGGCATCAAGACGGTGATGATCACGGGTGACAACCCGCTCACCGCCAAGGCCATCGCCGAGGACGCGGGCGTCGACGACTACCTCGCCGAGGCCAAGCCCGAGGACAAGATGGCGCTCATCAAGAAGGAGCAGGAGGGCGGGCGGCTCGTCGCGATGACGGGTGACGGCACGAACGACGCGCCCGCGCTGGCGCAGTCCGACGTCGGCGTCGCGATGAACACGGGCACGTCGGCCGCGAAGGAGGCCGGCAACATGGTCGACCTCGACTCGAACCCGACCAAGCTCATCGAGATCGTGGAGATCGGCAAGCAGCTGCTCATCACGCGCGGCGCGCTCACGACCTTCAGTGTCGCCAACGACCTCGCGAAGTACTTCGCCATCCTGCCCGCGATGTTCACGTCCATCTTCGCCCAGCTGGGCGCGCTGAACATCATGCACCTGGCGACACCCCAGTCGGCCATCCTCTCGGCCGTCATCTTCAACGCACTGATCATCGTCGCCCTGATCCCGCTGGCCCTGCGGGGCGTGCGGTACCGGCCGTCGTCGGCTTCCGCGCTGCTGCGCCGGAACCTGCTGATCTACGGCCTCGGCGGCATCGTGAGCCCGTTCCTCGGTATCTGGGTGATCGACTTGATCGTGCGCCACATCCCTGGAATCGGGTGAATCTGATGAACTCATTGGTCAAGCAGACCTGGGCGGGCCTGCGCGTCATCATCGCGATGACGGTGCTGCTCGGGCTGATCTACCCGTTCGCCGTGTGGGCGATCGGGCGGATCCCGGGCCTGGAGTCGAACGCGGAAGGCTCGGTCGTCACGCAGAACGGGCAGGCCGTGGGGTCGTCGCTGATCGGGATCGACCCGGTCGCGGCCGACCCGGCGCACGACCCCTGGTTCCACAACCGGCCCTCGGCGTTGTCGAAGGACGCGCTCGGCCCCGGTGACCCGTCCACCTCGGGCGCGTCGAACAAGGGCCCGTTCAACGAGGACCTCGTGAAGACCATCACCGAGCGCAAGGACGCCATCGCGAAGCGGGAGAACGTCGCCCCGGCCCAGGTGCCGGCGGACGCCGTGACCGCTTCCGGTTCCGGCCTCGACCCGTCGATCAGCGTCGCGTACGCCGACCTCCAGATCCCGCGTGTCGCGAAGAACACGGGGCTGAGCGAGGACAAGGTGCGCGAGCTGGTCGAGGCGAACACCACGGGCGCCGGGATCGGCGTGCCGGGCGTGAACGTGCTGCTGCTCAACTTGGCCGTGCATTCCGCTGCGCCAGGAGCACACTGACAGCGTGAGCACACCGAGTACGACCCCGAAGCCGCGCCGAGGAGAACTGCGGATCTACCTCGGCGCGGCTCCGGGCGTGGGCAAGACTTTCGCGATGCTGGGCGAGGCCCGCCGCCGGCTGGAGCGCGGGACCGACGTCGTGGTGGGCCTCGTGGAGACCCACGGCCGTCAGAAGACCGCAGACCTGCTCGACGGCCTCGAGATCGTGCCACGGCGCACGGTCAGCCACCGCGGGCACGAGTTCGCGGAGATGGACCTCGAAGCGATCCTGAAGCGCGCTCCCGAGGTCGTCATCATCGACGAGCTCGCGCACACCAACGTGCCCGGCGCGCGCCACGACAAGCGCTGGCAGGACGTCGAGGAGCTGCTCGAGTCCGGGATCGACGTGCTGTCCACGGTCAACGTGCAGCACCTGCAGAGCCTCAACGACGTCGTCGAGCGCATCACCGGCGTCACGCAGCAGGAGACCGTGCCCGACGAGGTCGTGCGCAAGGCCGAGCAGCTGGAGCTCGTGGACATCACGCCGGAGGCGCTGCGGCGCCGGCTCGCGCACGGCAACGTCTACCCGGCCGAGCGCATCGACGCCGCGCTGGGCAACTACTTCCGTCCCGGCAACCTCACCGCGCTGCGCGAGCTGGCGCTGCTGTGGGTCGCCGACCAGGTCGACGTCGCCCTGCAGCGCTACCGCGCCGAGCAGAAGATCACCGACACGTGGGAGGCGCGTGAACGCGTTGTCGTGTCCATCACCGGCGGCCCCGAGAGCGAGACGCTCATCCGGCGCGCGAGCCGCATCGCCACGCGCGCGGGTGCGGAGCTGCAGGTGGTGCACATCCTGCGCGGCGACGGGCTGTCCGGGCTCGGGCCCACGGCCATGGCGCGCAGCCGCACGCTGGCCGAGGAAGTCGGGGCCACGTTCCACGCCGTCGTCGGCGACGACGTGCCCACGGCGTTGCTGGACTTCGCACGCGGGGTCAACGCCACGCAGCTCGTGATCGGCACCTCGCGCCGGTCGCGGGTGGCGCGGCTGTTCGACGAGGGCATCGGCGCGGCCGTGGTGCAGCAGTCCGGCTCGATCGACGTGCACATGGTCACGCACTCCTACGCCGGCGGCCGGCTGCGGGCGCGCCTCGGCGCGAGCCCGCTGGCGCCGTCGAGGCTCGTGGTGGGCTGGGTGCTGAGCCTGGCGCTGCCGATCCTCGCGACCGGCTTGGGCGTGCTGCTGCGCGACACCGTCGAGTTCTCCACCGACGTGATCCTCTACGTGCTCGCGACGGTGATCGTCGCGCTCGTCGGCGGGCTCGGCCCGGCGGTGATCGCGGCCGTGTTCGGCGCGGGTCTGCTCAACTTCTTCTTCACGCCACCGCTGTACACGCTCAACGTGCACAGCCCGCAGAACGTGGTCACGCTCGTGGCGATGATCGTGGTCGCCGTGCTGGTGGCCCTCGTCGTCGCCTCGGCGGCCCGGCGCGGCAGCCAGGCCGCGCGGGCGCGCACGGAAGCGGCGCTGCTGGCGTCGTACGCGCGCACGGTTTTGACGAACCCGAACCCGATCGAGCGGCTGCTGGAGAAGGTGAAGGAAAACTTCGGCCTGACATCGGTCACGTTGCTGGAGAAGAAGAACGGCGCGTGGCAGAAGGTCGCGATCGCAGGGCAGTTCCCGTGCGCCGACCCGGACGAGGCCGACGTGGACATCGCGGTGACGGCCGACGTCCACCTGACCCTGCGCGGCCGGGCACTGCCCGCGGCCGACCGGCGAGTGCTGGACGCCGTGGCCGGGCAGGCGCTGCTCGCGCTGCGCCAGCAGCGGATGGCCGCGGCCGCGGCGGCGGCCGAGCGCAAGGCCGAGGCGACGGAGCTGCGTACCACGCTGCTCTCGGCCGTCGGCCACGACCTGCGCACGCCGTTGACGTCCATCAAGGCGGCGATCGGCAGCCTGCGCGCGCCGGACCTGTCACTGTCCGAGGAGGACACCGCGGAGCTGCAGGAGACCATCGAGCTCTCGGCCGACCGGCTCGCCGGGCTCATCGACAACCTGCTCGACTCCTCCCGCCTGGCCACCGGCGCGGTCACGCCGCACCTGCGGCCGGTGGGCTACGACGAGGTGGTGGCCCACGCACTGTCCAACGTGGACAATTCGCAGGACGTGAAGGTGGGCGTGGACGTGAGCCTGCCTTCGGTGCTGGCTGACCCCGGCTTGCTCGAACGGGTGATCGCCAACGTCCTGGACAACGCCTTGCGCCACGGCGGTGGCGTGGTGTCGGCGCGGGCGAGCGCGCACTCCGAGTACGTGGAGCTGCGGATCGTGGACCACGGCCGCGGCCTGAAGAAGGGCACGGCGGATTCGGCGTTCGCGCCGTTCCAGCGGCTGGGCGGCGACCGCGACTCGACCCCCGGCGTGGGGCTCGGGCTGTCGGTCGCGAAGGGCTTCATCGAGGCGATGGGCGGCAGCATCCGGGCCGAGGACACGCCGGGCGGCGGTCTCACCGTGGTGATCTCGCTGCCCGCCTACACCGGGCAGAATCCGGACAAGGACCTCCTCAAGATCGACGAGGCCGCCGGCTCAGTCGCTGACGAGGCTGTGGAGGGAGTGGGCTCGTGAGTCCCGACAAGGCGGCCACCGTGCTGGTGGTCGACGACGAACCGCAGATCGTGCGCGCGCTGCGGATCAACCTCAACGCCCGCGGGTACAAGGTGATCACGGCGCACGACGGCACCGCGGCGCTCAAGGCCGTGGCCGAGACCAAACCCGACGTGGTGGTGCTCGACCTCGGGCTGCCCGACCTCGACGGCACCGAGGTGATCGCCGGCCTGCGCGGCTGGACCACGGTGCCGATCATCGTGCTCTCGGCGCGCGGCGACTCGGCCGACAAGGTCCAGGCGCTCGACGCGGGCGCCGACGACTACGTGACGAAACCGTTCGGCATGGACGAGCTGCTCGCCCGGCTGCGGGCCGCCGTGCGGCGCTCGACCGTGGCCGGCTCCGACGGTGCGGAAGCCGTGGTGGACACGGGTTCCTTCACGATCGACCTGGCGGCGAAGAAGGTCCGTCGCGACGGCAAAGAGGTGCACCTGACCAAGACCGAGTGGGGCGTGCTGGAGCTGCTGGTGCGCAACCGCGGCCGGTTGGTGGCCCAGAAGCAGCTGCTGCACGAGGTGTGGGGGCCGTCGTACGAGACGGAGTCGCACTACCTGCGCGTGTACCTGGCGCAGCTGCGGCGGAAGCTGGAGCCGGAGCCCTCACGTCCGCGGCACCTGCTCACGGAACCCGGGATGGGGTACCGCTTCGAGGTCTGAACACGACGATGTCTGAACACGACGATGGCCGCCCCGCGGGGCGGCCATCGTGTTGTGCGGCTTGTGTTTTCAGCTGGTGGGGCCGGTGGGGTCGGTCGTGCGAACGTCCGTGGAGGACGACACCGGCGGAGAACTCGGCGGCTCCCCACTGCTGCTCGAACCTCCGCCACCGCTGCTGCTCGGCGGCGGGTCCGATCGAGACGAGGTCGGCGGGTTGCCAGACGACGATGACGAGGGGCTGCCAGTCGACGTCGGCGGGGTGTCGCTCGACGACGGCGGCGGCGGCTTCACGGTGTTGCTGCTACCGGGCGGGTTGCCACCCGTGGGGTGCTGGCCCGGGTTGCCCGGCTGGCCGGGTGGGTTATTCGGCGGCGGGATGACCACGGTGGTGGTCGGCACGCCGTTGGCGCCCGTGGAGACCACGGTCGTGGGGCTCGAGGGGACCGACGTCGGGTCGCCCGGGGTCGGCTCGCCGGTCACGGTCATCGGGGCGCCCGGCACGGCGTTGCCCGGAACGACCTGCGAGCTGCCCGGCAGGGTGCCCTGGCCGCCGCCGGGGATGGTGGTGGACGTGGCGGTGGTGGTGCCAGGGCCCGCCAGTTCGGCGACCGCGGCGAAGGCGGTGGCGACCACGAGGCCGCTCACACCGAGGATGGCGTAGCCGGCCCGGTTCATGAGGCCGCTCGCGGCCTTCGGTGGCGCGACGGAGATGCGTGAGCTCGGATCCGGCCCGTCGGGACGGGACATGCAGGCTCCTTACATACATGCGGTTCAACGCTGTACGGGTCGAGGCAGTCGGGTCGTCGCCGGTTTTCGGCGTCGTCGGGTGCGGCAGTCTTTTGACGGACGAGTCGGCACCCGGGTCGACGCCGGAAGTCGTGGCGCGGTTCGGTCCGGCTCCCCGGAGTGGTTCGGGGGATCGGGGCGCCGGACGCGGACCCCGGCCGGGAGGTTATCACCGCCTGTGACCCATTCGCGCAGGTACGGGGCCTGTCCCGTCACTGTCCGCAGCGAGTGGCGTGGGGCAGGATGGACGCGTGAGTGAGGAAGAAACACACATCCGGCTGGCGGCGTGGGTCCACGGGCGAGTCCAGGGGGTCGGTTTCCGCTGGTGGACCCGGAGCCGCGCGCTGGAGCTCGGCCTGGTCGGCTTCGCCCGCAACCTGCCCGACGGCCGTGTCGAGGTGGTAGCGGAGGGTGGTCGCGACCACTGTGAGCGGTTGTTGGCCACCCTGAGGTCGGGAGAATCACCCGGAAGTGTGGATCACGTCGTCGAGCGCTGGAGCCCGGCGAAGGGTGGTCTGACGGGCTTCGCCGAGCGCTGAGCGGCAGCGCCGGGGGCACTGCGCCGCCCGGGTGACCGCTGTGACGGGTGGGACACAAGGGGTTGCCGGTGCGCTGCGTTCTGTGCTAGGCGCGCCGGGAGAAGGCGGCCTCCCGCGATCACGGCGGGTGCCCAGGTAGCCTTGGCCGACTGTAGAGCCAGTACCCGCGGCCGGAAGGGTCAGCACCACGTGCACCTGAAAAGCTTGACGCTGAAGGGTTTCAAGTCCTTCGCCTCGGCCACCACGCTGCGGTTCGAACCAGGGATCACGTGCGTGGTCGGGCCCAATGGTTCGGGCAAGTCCAACGTCCTCGACGCGCTGCGCTGGGTCATGGGTACTCAGGGCGCGAAAGACCTGCGCGGCGGCAAGATGGAAGACGTCATCTTCGCCGGCACCGCGGGCCGCGCCCCCCTCGGCCGCGCCGAGGTCACGCTCACCATCGACAATGCCGACGGCGCGCTGCCCATCGAGTACACCGAGGTCTCCATCACGCGCCGCATGTTCCGCGACGGCGCGAGCGAGTACGAGATCAACGGCGACCGCTGTCGTCTGATGGATGTGCAGGAACTGCTGTCGGACTCCGGTATCGGCCGCGAGATGCACGTCATCGTCGGGCAGGGCCAGCTGGCGGCGATCCTCGAGTCGAAGCCCGAAGAGCGCCGCGCCTTCATCGAAGAGGCCGCGGGCGTCCTCAAGCACCGCAAGCGCAAGGAACAGACCTTGCGCAAGCTCGCGAACATGCAGGGCAACCTCGACCGCCTCGGCGACCTCACCACCGAGCTGCGCCGCCAGCTCAAGCCGCTGGGCAAGCAGGCCGAGATCGCGCGCAAGGCCCAGTCGGTGCAGTCCGAGCTGCGCGACTCCCGTCTGCGCCTGCTGGCCGACGACCTGGTGACCCAGCGAGGCGCCATCGCCCGCGAAGAGGCCGACGAGCGCACCGCGCGTCAGCGCCGCACCGAGGTGGAACAGGCCCTGGAGGTCGTGGCCGCCGAGGAGACGGAGCTGGAGGCCTCGCTCGCCGAGGACGCGCCGAAGCTGCAGACCGCGCAGGAGACCTGGTACAAGCTCTCCGCGCTGGCCGAGCGCCTGCGCGGCACTGTCCGGCTCGCCGTGGAGCGCCAGCGCCACCTGTCCTCCGACGTCTCGGCCCCAACGGGCGGGCGCGACCCCGAGGAGCTGCTGGCCGAGGCCGAGCAGGTCGCCGAGCGCGAGCAGGAGCTCAACGAGGCCGTGATGGAGGCCCGGGAGCTGCTGGCCGAGACCGTGCTGCGGCGCGAGGACCTCGAACAGCGCGTGCAGGCCGCCGAACGCGCCCACTGGGCCGCGGTGCGCGCCATCGCCGACCGCCGCGAGGGCATGGCGAAGCTGACCGGCCAGGTCGAGGCGCTGCGCAGCAAGAACGGCGCCACCGCCGACGAGATCGACCGCCTGTCGGTGTCGCTGCAGGAATCCGCCGAGCGCGCGGAGATCGCGCTGGAGGAGCTCGAAGAGGCCAAGGCCGAGGGCGGCGTCGAGGAGTCCGACGACGCCGACCTCATGCAGCGCCACGACCGCGCGGTCGAGGCCAACAACGCCGCCAAGGCCCGCGTCGAAGAGCTGGTGAAGGCCGAGCGCTCCGCCGAACGCGAGATCGCGTCGGAGCGGGCACGTGTCGAGGCGCTGTCGATGGGTCTCAAGCGCAAGGACGGCGCCGGCGCGCTGCTGGGCGCGTCGCACGAGCTGCCGGGCCTGCTGGGGTCGGTCGCCGCGCTGCTCACGGTGGAGCCGGGCCACGAGGTGGCGCTGGCCGCCGCGCTCGGGCCGGTCGCAGACGCCGTGGCCGTGGCCGGCGGCGAGCAGGCGCTGACCGCGCTGAAGTACTTGAAGGACACCGATTCCGGCCGTGCCGGCATCGTGCTGGGCAGCTACGGATCCACTGTGGATATTCAAAGCGTGGACACCTCGTCGTGGCCGATGCTTCCCTACGGCGCTCGCTGGGCCCGTGAGGTCGTGACCGCGCCCGAGCAGCTGCGCCCGGCCGTCGAGCAGGCGCTGGACAAGCTGGCGCTGGTCAACGACTTGGAAGTGGCGCGGCAGCTCGTCGCGAGCCACCCGGACGTCCGCGCGGTCACCGGCGAAGGTGACGTGTTCGGCGCCCGCTGGGTCGCCGGCGGCTCGGCCGCGCGCGAGAGCGTGATCGAGGTCCAGGCCGCCGTCGACGAGGCGGGCGAGCGGCTGCGCACGGCCGAGCGCGCGCTGGAGCGCCACACCGCCGAGCTGGAAGGCGCCCGCGCCGAGCAGCAGGCCCGGCGCGAAGAGGTCGGCCAGGCCAAGGATGCCCTCGGTGACGCGAAGGTCCGCAAGGCGCGGTCGTCGGAGCGGCTGAACCGGATGCAGCAGGCCGCGCGTTCGGCGCAGGCCGAGGTCGAGCGCCTCGCCGGGCAGCGCGCGAAGGTGGAGCAGAGCCGCGAGCAGGCGCTGGAGCAGCTGGCCGAGTTCGAGGAGCGGCTCGCCGCAGTCGCCGAGCAGCCGGTGGAGGACGATCCCGACACGGCCGAGCGCGACGAGGCCGTGGCCCAGCTGACCGTGGTCCGCCAGGAGGAGATGGAGGCGCGGCTCGCGCAGCGCACCTCCGAGGAGCGGGCGCGCAGCATCGCCGGGCGGGCCGAGTCGCTGCGCCGCGCGGCGCTCGCCGAGCAGCAGGCCCGGGAACGCGCCGCCAAGGCCCGCGAGGCGCGGGAGCGCGGCGCCGCGATCGCCAACGCCGTGGTCAACGCCGGTGAACTCGCGCTGGAACGCATCGAGCACTCCGTGCAGCGCGCGGCCGCCGAGCGCGATGAAGCCCAGGCACAGCGCCAGACCCGCGAGACCGCGCTCACCGCGGTGCGTGCCAAGGTCCGCGAGCTGTCCGGCGAGCTCGAGAAGCTCACCGACGCCGTGCACCGCGACGAGGTGCTCCGTGCCGAGCAGCGGCTGCGACTGGAGACGCTCGAGGCCAAGATCGCCGAGGACTTCGGCATCGGCCTCGCGGACCTGGTCCAGGAGTACGGCCCCGACGTGCCGGTGCCGCCGAGCGCGGGCGAGATGGCCGAGTACGAGGCGGCCAAGGAGCGCGGCGAGGACGTGACCGTGCCGCCGCCCATGCCGTACGACCGCGACACGCAGGCCCGCCGCGCCAAGCGCGCGGAGAAGGACCTGACGCTGCTGGGCAAGGTCAACCCGCTGGCGCTGGAGGAGTTCGCGGCGCTGGAGGAGCGCTACAAGTTCCTTTCGACCCAGCTCGAGGACCTCAAGGACACGCGCAAGGACCTCGAAGCCGTGATCCGGCAGGTCGACGAGAAGATCCTGGAGGTCTTCGCCTCGGCCTACGCCGACGTCGCGCGCGAGTTCGAAACCGTGTTCAGCGTGCTGTTCCCTGGCGGCGAGGGCCGCATGGTCCTCACCCAGCCCAACGACCTGCTCGCCACCGGCGTCGATGTCGAGGCGCGTCCGCCGGGCAAGAAGGTGAAGCGGCTGTCGCTCCTGTCGGGTGGCGAGAAGTCGCTGGTGGCCGTGGGCATGCTGGTGGCCATCTTCCGCGCCCGCCCTTCACCCTTCTACGTGATGGACGAGGTCGAGGCGGCGCTCGACGACACCAACATGCGCCGGCTGATCGGGCTGCTGGAGCAGCTGCGCGACTCGTCGCAGCTGATCATCATCACCCACCAGAAGCCGACCATGGAGATCGCCGACGCGCTCTACGGCGTGAGCATGCAGGGCGACGGCATCACGAAGGTGATCTCGCAGCGCCTGCGCGCCGAAGACGAGGAGCCGGTGCCCGCGGGCTGAGTGCGGACGTGCGAAAAGGGGCTTCCCGGGGTGCCCGGGAAGCCCCTTTTCCGTTGTTGCTTTTAGTTCGCGGCCCAGAACGCATACTCGGCCGAGTACGGCGTGGAGGTCTGCTGGCCCGTGGTGCACGCGCCCTTCGGGGCGAGGCCGCCCTTGGTGGCCAGCCGCTGCACGTAGGTGACGGTGCCGAACACGCCCTTGCCGGTGTCCTGGTCGGACTTGAGCAGGATCTCGGGGATCGCGTCGGTGTGCTGCACGGCCTTGCCGGGCACGGCGGTGGCGGCGACCGTGCTGCCGTCCACAGTGGACGTCCACACCGGTCCCTTGCTGTGCAGGGCCACGGCCTTGCCGTTGTCGGACATGATGGCCGCGGGCTGGATCAGGGTCCACGCGCCGTCGGTGCAGCCGTAGATCTGCACACCCTCGCCGTGGAAGGTGGCCACGCGCTTGTTGCCCGGCGGCACCTGCACCTGCGCGGGGGCCGCGATCACCTCGGGGGTGCCGTCCTGGGTCCCGGCCTGCGACTGCGCCGGCGCTCCGGCCTGGGCCCCGGCCGCCGCCTTCGCCGCGCCCGGGTCGGCCGCCGCGGCCCCGGAGGCCGACGAACACGCCGTCGCACCGCCCAGGAGGATCATCGAACCCGCCGCCAGTGCCAGAGAAATCCGCTTCATCGTCCCCGCCTGATCCGGGCCCGCCATCCGGTGGCGGGCGCTCGTCAGGTGCACGAGCGCCCACCCCGGGACGGTTCACCCGATCGGGGAAAATCTCGCAGCGGTGATCAGACGGTGACTTCCTCCTTCGGGAGGTCGACTTCTGTGGCGTTCGGGTCGACGTCGCGGTGGCGCAGCGCGAGCAGCCCGCCGACGACCATCGTGATCACCACGCCGACGAACGTGTACCAGTACGTGGCCAACGGCACCAGCGTCTTGGTGGCCGCGCCGAACTGGATGTGCACGGCCGTGGTCGCCTTGTCGAACTTGACGAACAGGATCAGGAACGCCATGCCCACCACCGAGCAGGCGAACGCGACGATCGCGTCGGGCTGGCGCGCCTTCTTCACGATCAGGCCGAGGAAGAACGAGCCCAGCAGCGCGCCGTAGGTGTAGCCGACGATGCCGAGGCCCTGCTGGATCACCGGGTCCTTCGAGTTGGTGAACAGCGACGCGAAGATCGCGAACACGACTGCCCAGATCAGCGTCCACATGCGACCGTGGCGCAGCAGCTTCGAGTCCTCGACCGACCGGTTCGTGAAGCGCTGGTAGAGGTCGGCGATGGTCGAAGTGGACAGTGCGTTGAGCGCCGAGGCCAGCGCGCCCATCGTGGACGCGAGGATGCCGGCGATGAGCAGGCCCGCCAGGCCCACGGGCAGGTCGTTGACGATGAAGTTGGAGAACACGTCGTCGCCGGACATCTTCCCGGCCGCGACCGCGGTGGCCGTCGCGCCCGTCTTGCCGCCGGTGTAGACCCACAGCATCGCGCCGACCACCAGGAACAGCCCGAACTGCACGAACACCACGAACGACGAGCCGATCAGCGCGCGCTGGCCGTCGCGCAGGCTCTTGGTCGACAGCAGCCGCCCGACGATCAACTGGTCCGCGCCGTGCGAGGCCATCGACAGGAAGGCGCCACCGACCACGGCGCCGATGAACGCGTACGGGCTGGTGATGATGTTGGACGTGAAGTCGGTGAGCTGGAAGCGGCCCTGGCTCGCGGCGATCGACGTCCAGCCGTCCGGCAGCTTGGTCGAGAGGAACACGACCGCGCCGATCGCGCCGAGGACGTAGAGCGACCACTGGATCACGTCGACCCAGATCACCGACTTGATGCCACCGACGAACGCGTAGATGAGCGTGAGCGCGGTCAGCAGCACCACGATGTGCCAGTACGAGGTGTGGATGCCGTAGTGGTCGAGGATCGCCTTGATCGGGATGGCGCCGGCGAACAGCCGCAGGCCTTCGGCGAGCAGGCGCGTGACGACGAACGTGACCGACGCCGTGCCCTGCAGCCCGCGCCCGAAGCGGCGCCCGAGGAACTCGTACGCGCTCACGTAGTTGCCGCGGAAGTAGCGGGGCAGCAGCACGAACGCGGCGACGATGCGGCCGAGGATGTAGCCGAACGCCACCTCGAGGAAGAGGAACTCGCTGCCGAAGACCAGGCCCGGCGTCGAGATCACGGTGAGTGTGGAGGTCTCGGTGGCCACGACCGAGAGCGTGACGGCCCACCAGGGCATGCTGCGTTCGCCGACGAAGTAGTCGTTCGCGGACTTCTGTCTGCGGCCGACCAGCACACCGATGATCGGCATCGCCGCCAGGTACACGATGACGATCACCAGATCGACTGGGTTCATGGGGTTTCTCCTACCGTCGTGCGCCAACTTCCGTGACCCGCAAGCGGTTCACGGTGCCCCCCAGTGGGGCCGGAAGGTTCAGGGGGTGTGCGCCCGGGGTGAGCGCGCCGAGCAGCCGGGGCCCGCGCGCGCCCGTCGCGGACGGCAGCGTGGCCGGCACGCCGCACCAGCTCAGCCAGCCGAGCAACGCGGTCAGGTACGCCTCTTTGCCCGCGCCGGGCAGGCCGAGGTCGTCGCTGGTGCGCAGGGTGACGCCCGGGAGGTTACCCGCCAGCGCCGCCATCACGGCGGGGTTGCGCATGCCGCCGCCGGACACGACGAGCGTCGCCGCGAGGTGGCGCCGGCATTCGGCGGCGACGGTCGCGGCGGTGAGCTCGGTGAGCGTCGCCAGGAGGTCTTCGGGCGTGAGCGGCGCCACGCCGGCGAGGGCGGCGTCGAGGTAGTCACCGTGGAATTGCTCCTTGCCAGTGGACTTCGGTGGTGCGGCGGCGAAGTACGGGTCGGCGAGCAGCCGGTCGAGCAGATCGCGGCGGACGGTCCCGGCGAGCGCGAGCTTCCCGTCGACGTCGGCGTGCTGCTCGCCGCCGGTCACGCGGGCGGCGGCGAGGTCGAGCAACGCGTTGGCGGGGCCGGTGTCGTAGGCGAGCACGGTGTCGCTGCTGCTGACGACGGTGATGTTGGCGATGCCGCCGAGATTCAGCGCGGCCACGGGTTTGCCCGTCTCCTCGGCGAGGCCACGCAGCCACAATGCGTCGAGCGTGCTGGCGAGCGGTGCGCCCTGGCCGCCCGCGGTGATGTCGCGGATGCGCAGGTCGGCGACGACGGGGGTGCCGGTGCGTTCGGCGATCCACGCGGGCTGGCCCAGCTGGACCGTGCCGAGCGCCACGCCGTTCTCCACCCAGTGGTAGACGGTCTGGCCGAGCGAGGCGATCACGTCCACGGGCCCGTGCTCGGCGATGCCCTGTGCGGCGGCTTCGGCGAAGGCCTGGCCGACGCGAGTGTCGAGCACGGTGAGCGCTTCGGCGCTGCTCGGGTTGGGCGGCAGTGCGGCCAGCACGGCTTCGCGGGTTTCCGCCGTGAAGGGCACGTCGAGCTCGCCGAGCGGGGTGAGGACCACGGTGCCGTCTTCGGCGTGCAGTTCGGCGACGGCGACGTCGATGCCGTCGACCGAAGTCCCCGAAAGGAGGCCGAGGACGCGGAAGCCGTGGGTTTTCATCCGGAGTGGTTTAGCCGGGGTGAAGCGGTGACGCAACCCACGTCGTGAAGTCTTGGCCGAATCGGAACTCTGCGTGTGATCCGTTGGCCTGAAGGGTGCAGCGCGGTGGGGTGTCCGGGGGAGCCTCGGAGCAGATGACAGGATGGGTGCGTGTCGAGTACCTGGTTCTGGATCGTCATCGTCGCCGTCGTCGTCTTGGTCGCCGTGCTGGTGTCCGGGCTGCTCATCGCACGTCGGCGGCGGATCAGCCTCGAACAGACGCGCAAGGTCGAGGAGAAGCCGAAGGGTGGCGGGTACACCGCGTCCGGCGGCATCACCTTCGCGCCCGGAGGTGAGGCCGAGGCTGCCCCTCAGGCGGAACCGGTGCCGGCCGAGCACCCCGTCGAGGACCGCCCGGAGGTCGACGGCCAGCCCGCCGTGGGCGACGACGCCGCGGTGCCGCGCGACTCCGACCAGCGCACGATGCGCGACGTCAAGCTGCCCGAGCCGGAGTCGGAAGGCCCCGCGGCTGCGCCGGTCGCCGGCACCGTCGAACCGATCGAGCCGGTCCTCCCGATCGAGGAGATCGACCCTGCGGCAGGCCGCCTGGATCGCCTGCGCGGCCGGCTGTCGAAGTCGCGCTCGATGTTCGGCCAGAGCCTGCTGGGCCTGCTCGGCGCCGGCGACCTCGACGAGGACTCCTGGCAGGACGTCGAGGACTCGCTGCTCATCGCCGACCTCGGCGCGGCCACCACGACCCAGATCGTCGAACGCCTGCGTGACGAGCTGTCGCGCCGCGCGGTGCGCACGCCCGCCGAAGCGCGCGAAGTGCTGCGCGAGGTCCTGACCGCTTCGCTGTCCACGGACGGCATCCGCGCCGTGCGCGCGCTGCCGCACGAGGTCGACGGCCAGAAGCAGCCCGCCGTCGTGCTCGTCGCCGGCGTGAACGGCACCGGCAAGACCACCACTACCGGCAAACTCGCGCGCGTGCTCGTCTCGCAGGGATCCACCGTGGTGCTCGGCGCGGCCGACACCTTCCGCGCCGCGGCCGCCGACCAGCTCCAGACCTGGGGCGACCGGGTCGGCGCGTCGGTCGTGCGCGGCAAGGAAGGCGCCGACCCCGCGGCCGTCGCGTTCGACGCGGTGAAGCGCGGCATCGACGAAGGCGCCGACGCGGTCCTCGTCGACACCGCAGGCCGCCTGCACACCAAGACCGGCCTCATGGACGAGCTCGGCAAGGTCAAGCGCGTGGTCGAGAAGCAGGCGAAGGTCGACGAGGTCCTGCTGGTGCTCGACGCCACTACGGGCCAGAACGGCCTCGCCCAGGCCCGCGTGTTCTCCGAGGTCATCGACGTCACGGGCATCGTGCTGACCAAGCTCGACGGCACGGCCAAGGGCGGCATCGTCTTCCAGGTCCAGAAGGAGCTCGGAGTGCCGGTGAAGCTGGTCGGCCTCGGTGAGGGCCCGGACGACCTGGCACCGTTCGAGCCCGGCGCGTTCGTGGACGCCCTGCTCGGCTGAGACAGGATTCGCCCGTTGAGGTGATCAACCGGCGAAGCGGGCGGAACCCTCGTGGGTTTCTGCCACGGTGGACTCGTCGCTGCAGGCCGGACGAGGGGTTCACGGGGGATGACGGGCGGGTTCGACGCCGTAACGGAGGAGCTCGAACGCGCCGCCGACACCATCGGCGACGTCGTCGGGGGCGCCGCGGGCCTGCTGTGGCAGGGCCCGAGCGGCGACTACGGGCACCCCGGCGTGCAGGCGGGCTGGGGCAGCTTCATCGCGGACATCGAGTCCGTCGTCGAAGGACTCACCGGTAAGGCCCACGGCCACGGCGAGGACCTGCGCACGGCGGCGGTCCGCTACGCGGGCGCCGACGACACCGCGAGCGACTCGATCGTGAAGACCGCGGCGAAGGCGTTCGGCGGCTCTTCCGGCGGCGGCATCTTCGGCCCACTCGGCGAGATCCTGCACACCTCCGTTGACCCGAAGCCGGGCGACGGCGAGAAGCTCGGTCCCGCGTGGACCGGCGGCGCGACCGGCCGCATCAGCGGGTCGATCGACGAACTCCCGCCGGACGTGATGAGTCCCGAGCGCTCCCGGGAGCTGTTCCCCGGTCCGAAGTCCGAGGTGGAGGGCCCTGACCCCGTAACCGAGGCGGACCGCGAAGGACCGGTGTTCTGATGGCCGCCGAGCTGGGGGAGACGACCGACCCGAAGGAGCTCGTCCCCGGCGAGCCGCGCTTCATCTCGGGCGACCTGAAGGATCTCGTCCGCAACATCCAGAAGATGGCCGCGATCTCCGACGGCCTCTCGGGCGTCGACGCGAAGCAGTGGTCCGGCGAAGCGAGCGACCGGTTCCGCGAGACCTTCGGCCGGGAGCCGAAGAAGTGGTTCGACACCATCGGCGTCCTGGGCACCGGCGCCAACGCCCTCGCCGATTACGGCGACGCCCTGACGCGCAGCCAGTCCGAAGCCCAGCGGGCGATCGAGCTGTACACGCAGGGCCAGGCCGCCACGCGGGCCGCGTCCGCGCAGTGGATTGTGGACGCCTACAAGGCCCTCACCGGCGGGTACTCGGTCCCGGCCTTCGCCGACCCCGGTCAGGGCGCGACGCAGGAGGCCGAGCGGATCCTGAGGGCCGCCCGCGCCGCTCTGGAAGAGGCCGGCGGTTCCACGGCGGAAAAGCTGGGCTTCGAGAAGAAGGCCGACGGTACGTACAAAAAGGATCTCGGGGATTCCCACGAGTTCGGCGCTGCGCACCGCGACAAAGAGACGAAGACGGAGTGGGACCCCGACAAGAAGAAGTGGGTCAAGGTCGACGAGGACCCCGGCGGCTGGCAGGACCACAAGGGCGGCAAGAACTATTCCCGCGAATTCGGTTCGCAGTCCGACGGCATGCTCACCGACAAACTCGGCGGCCTCCTCGAAAAGTTCGGCATCGACACCTCCGAAAGCACGGTGTCGGCGTCGGCGAGTGTCGACCTCGTCGACGGCTCGCTGGAGGGGAAGTTCGGCGACGGAACCTTCGGCGGCAGCGGCAAAATCGAGGGCGCGGCCCTCGGTGCCGGCGCCGAGGCGCACGCCGGTGCGGGCCCGCTGGGTCTCACGGCGGGCGCGTCGGCCGAGGCGTACCTGGCTAAGGGCAGTGCCCAGGGTGAGGTCCACTACGGCGACCACGTCTCGGTCAAGGGCGATGCCTCGGCCGAGGTCGGAGCCAAGGCGTCCGCCCAGGGATCGCTCGGCTGGTCCGGGATGCAGGGCAGCGTCGAAGGATTCGCGGGCGGCCGCATCGAGGCCAACGCGAGCGCCGAGGTCGCCGGTGTCACCGCCGGTGCGCACGGCGAGGCGTGGGCCGGCGTCGGGGCCGAGGCGAGCGCCCAGTTCGGCATGGGCGACGACGGGAAGTTCCACGTCGGCGCTTCGCTCGGCGTGGCCCTGGGTATCGGTGGCAAGGTCGGGTTCGACCTCAGCATCGATCCGGGTGAGGTCGTCGACACCGTGCAGGACGTGGCCGGTGACGTCGCCGACGTGGCATCCGACGTCGGGCACGGCATCGCGAACGCCGCGGGCGCGGTGGGCGACTTCCTCGGCTTCTGACCACCAGAGATTCGGAGCAGACACAGTGGCAGGCACTCTCCCCGTCCCGATCGTCTTCGAGCTGCCGGACGGATGGCGATCCGTTCCGCCCGACGAAGTCGGCACGCCGGACGCCGCGTTCGTCGCGCTCAACACCGGCAGTTCGCGCGAGGGCTTCACGGCGAACATCACGATCACCGGCGAGCTCCGCGAGGACGACGCGCCGCTCACGGCCATCGGTGACGAGGCCGTCGAGCGGTTGCGGAGCGCGGACGCACAGGGCGTGCAGCTCGGGCGGCGCAACGAGGTCGGCTCGGCGGAGAACCCGGGTCTCACGCAGGCGGTGAAGCTGACCGTCGGCCTCAAGGGCAAGCAGGTTGACCTCGTGCAGTTCCAGGTGTTCATGGTCATGCGAGACCAGCAAAACCCGGAGCGGCGCGCGGTCTTGCACATCGTGCTGTCCGCGCTGCTGGAAAACCAGTTCGAGCACGTCATCGACGACTTCCAGAAGTTCCTCACCACCGTCAAACCGGAGCAGGCGGCATGAACGACACCGCACGGCAGCTGCTGGCCCGCATCGAGGCGATCGACACGGCCGCGGCGGACAACCGCTTGCGGGCCGAGGCATACAAGCGCGTGGCCGACGAACTGAAAGACGCGATGGGCAGCGCCACCTCGCCGGACGGTGTGGTCACCGTGGTCGCCGGTCCCGGCGGTGCGATCGCGTCGGTCACCTTCAGCGAACGGGCCCGGGAAACGGATCCCGCTGTGCTGTCGTCGGACGTCATGCGCGCGATCGGCGAAGCGCAGGCTGCGGCGGCGCGGATGCAGGCCGACGTGGTGCGCCGCGGACTCGGCAGTACCGAGTTCCTCGACCGCGTGCTCGACTCCGACGAGCAGCTCTTCGGCGCTCCTCGCCCGGCAGCGCCGGCCCCGCCGAAGCCGACTCGAGCAGCGCCCGCGGACGACGAGTTCGACGACTTCAGCGTCTACGACCAAGAGCCGACCCGGTGAGCACAGCGCTCATCCTCGTGATCGTCATCGGCGGCACGCTCCTGATCGCGGTCGCGGTGACGTGGTTCGTGGTGTGGAACAACCGCGGTATGCAGCGCGCCGAAGCCGGAGTGTTGCAGCGGTTGAGCCAGGAAGCGCCGCGGCGGGGCTGGCGGTACGAGGAGCGCAACGACTCCTACTGCGCCTTCTACAACGAAGGCGACCACTATCTGCAGCGTTCCTTCGCGGACGAGCTGTTCTCACCGAGCGATCCGTTCGCGCGGCTGCCCGAGGCGTTCGAGGCGCACGAGATCGTGAGCGGGACGCACCGGGGACGCCCCTTCCTCGGCGCCAGGTTCAAGGTGCGCCAACGCGGCGTGGCCATCCACTACACGCGGGCCGTGTGGGTGCGTACTCCGAAACTCGGCCCTGCCCTGCAGGTGGGCCCGGCGGTGGCGCTCGAGAGCCGCGTGAACGACTCGATCGGACGCGGCGACCTTCGAGTGGGCGACCCCGAGTTCGACGAGCGCTACGAGGTGCTCACCGGCGACGATCGCTTCGCCCGTGCGGTGCTCGTACCGCAGGTCACCCAGTTCTTGAAGACCGACCCTCGCGAATTCCGCGGGTTCACCTTGTTCGGCGCGAACTTCGTGGTCCTCGACCGCCTCGTCGATCACCGTGATCCCGAAAAACTCGTCGCCGCATTGGACTTGCGGTGCGACCTGCTGGATTTGGTTCCGCGTTCCGTCTGGGCCTAGAGGAGGCTGGCTGTGGTGCGTCGTTTGTTGGTCGCGGTGTGTGGCATCGCGTTGGTGGCCGGGTGTTCCGCGCACGTAGAGGTGACGCGGCGGGTGGCGAAGGCCGATCTGGAGAAGGGGATCGCCGACGCGCTGCAGAGCTCGATCGGGCAGCGGCCGGACACGGTGACGTGCCCAGGGCCGATCGACGCGAAAGTCGGGCAGCAGATGCGCTGCGAGCTGAGCGCCGGCACGACCAGGGCGGGCCTCACAGCGACCATCAACACCGTCAACGGCAGCGACGTCCGCTACTCGGTGAAGGTGGACGACCACGTCATCAGCAATTGAGGTGACACACCGGTCCCCACCGGCGCACACTCGCGGTGTGTATTGACGCCCGCGTGGACCGCCCGTTTCCCCTCGTCACCCGAACACCCCCGACGAGAGGAAACCCGGTCATGATCATCGAAGGCCCGCGCGTCCGCCTGCGTCCGCTCACGCGTGACGATCGGCAGCGCGCCCAGGAAATCCTGTCCACGCCCGAAGTCGCCCGATGGTGGGGCGAAGCCGAGCCCGAGGTCGAAACCCTCCTCGAGGAGGAAGCCGGCTACTCCAGCTACGCCATCGAACTCGACGGGGACGTCATCGGGCTCATCCAGAGCTCCGAAGAACTCGACCCGCAGTACCGCCACGCCGGCATCGACATCGCCGTCGACCCGGCCCACCATGGCCACGGCAACGGCCCCGAGGCGATCCGCGTGCTCGCGCAGCACCTGTTCGCCCAGGGCCACCACCGGCTCACGATCGACCCGGCCGCCGCGAACGAGAAGGCCGTGCACGTCTACACAAAGCTCGGCTTCCGGCCCGTCGGCCTGCTGCGCCAGTACGAACGCGGCCCCGACGGCACCTTCCACGACGGCCTGCTGATGGACCTGCTGGCGGGCGAGCTCAGGTGACCGGCAGCTGCTGCGAAAGCCGGTCGGCGATCTTCTGCACCACCGGCGCGATGCTCGCCACCGCGTCCGCGGTCAGCCGGCCGGACGGACCGGACACGGACACCGCCGCGGGTACCGGCATGCCGGGCACCGCGACGGCGATGCACCGGACCCCGAGCTCCTGCTCGGCCTCGTCCAGCGCGTAACCCTGCGACGCGATGCGCGTGAGCTCGTCGGCGAGCGAAGAAGGGTCGGTGAAGGTGTGTTCGGTGTACGCGGGCATGCCCGTGCGCGCCAGAAGCGCCGCGACGTCGTCGGCGGGCAGCTGCGCGAGCATCGCCTTGCCGACCCCGGTGCCGTGGGGCAGCAGGCGCCGGCCGACTTCGGTGAACATGCGCATGGAGTGCTTGGAGGGCACCTGGGCCACGTACACGACCTCGTCGCGCTCCAGCACGGCGAGGTTGGCCGTCTCGCCGACCTCCTCCACGAGTTCGACCAGCAACGGCCGCGCCCACGAGCCGAACTGCATGCTCGCGTTCTCGCCGAGGCGGATGAGCCGCGCGCCGAGGGCGTAGCGGCGGTTGGTGTTCTGCCGGACGTACCCGAGGTCCACGAGGGTGCGGATCAGCCGGTGAATGGTCGGCATCGGCAGCCCCGACAGGGTCGCGAGCTCCGACAGGCTGGCCTCCCCACCCGTGTCCGCGAGGTGCTCCAGCAGCTCGAACGCGCGCTGCAGGGACTGGACGCCGCCGTCCCGTCCGCCTTTCTCAGCTGCCACCGGTGGTCCTCCTCACAGGTCCTCTTCTTCCGAGCGTTTGAGCTTCCGCTATGCAGAAACTATAGTCCGTCAGGTAAAAACCGTAGGGACGTTATCCAAAGTACGACTCGGGGTGTTTCGCATGTCTGAAGTCCAGGTCCTCGGCGGCTCGGTGGAGCGCGGCGACGAGATCCTGACGCCGGAAGCCCTCGCCTTCCTGGCGGGGCTCCACGACGCCTTCGCGGCGCGCCGGGACGAGCTGCTCGCGGCCCGCGGCAAGCGCCGCGAAGAGGCCCGCACGACCGGCCGGCTCGACTTCCTGCCGGAGACGAAGGAAATCCGCGAGGGCGACTGGAAGGTCGCCGAGGCGCCGCCGGCGCTGCGCGACCGCCGCGTGGAGATCACCGGTCCCACCGACCGCAAGATGACCATCAACGCCCTCAACTCCGGCGCCAAGGTGTGGCTCGCCGACTTCGAGGACGCCAACACGCCGCACTGGGCCAACGTCGTGTCCGGCCAGGTCAACCTGTCCGACGCCATCCGCGAGACCATCACGCTGGAGAGCGGCGGCAAGAGCTACGCGCTCAAGGACGACGTCGAGCACGCCACCATCGTGGTCCGCCCGCGCGGCTGGCACCTCGACGAGCGCAACCTCACCTTCGGCGGCCGCCAGGGCGTCGGCGCGCTGGTCGACTTCGGCCTGTACTTCTTCCACAACGCCGCCGAGCTGCTCAAGCGCGGCAAGGGCCCGTACTTCTACCTGCCGAAGATGGAAAGCCACCTCGAGGCGCGGCTGTGGAACGACGTGTTCACCCACGCCGAGAAGACCCTCGGCATCGAGCACGGCACCGTCCGCGCCACCGTGCTGATCGAGACGATCCCGGCCGCGTTCGAGATGGAGGAGATCCTCTACGAGCTGCGTGAGCACGCCTCGGGCCTCAACGCGGGCCGCTGGGACTACCTGTTCAGCGTGATCAAGTACTTCCGCGACGCCGGTGAGAAGTTCGTGCTGCCGGACCGCAACTCGGTGACCATGACCGCGCCGTTCATGCGCGCCTACACCGAGCTGCTCGTGGCCACCTGCCACCAGCGCGGCGCGTTCGCGATCGGCGGCATGGCGGCGTTCATCCCGAGCAAGGACCCGAAGGTCAACGAGGGCGCGTTCGAGAAGGTCCACGCCGACAAGGCGCGCGAGGCGGCCGACGGCTTCGACGGTTCCTGGGTCGCGCACCCCGGCATGGTCGCCCTCTGCAAGGAGGAGTTCGACAAGGTTCTCGGCGACCGGCCGAACCAGCTCGAGCGCACCCGTGACGAGGTCAGCGTCACCGCCGACCAGCTCCTCGACGTCGCCTCGACGCCGGGCAGCGCCACCGCGGCCGGCCTGCGCGCCGCCGTCGAGGTCGGCATCCGCTACATCGCCTCCTGGCTGAGCGGCAACGGCGCGGCGGCCATCCACAACCTCATGGAGGACGCGGCCACCGCCGAGATCTCGCGGTCGCAGATCTGGCAGTGGGTCAAGAACGGCACGCAACTCGACACCGGCGACACCGTTACGGCGGAGTTGGTGCGTGGCGTGCTGGCCGAGGTCCGCGGCGAGCTCTCGGCCGAGGTCAAGGAAGACGTGCTCACCCCGGCCGTCGAGCTGTTCGAGCAGGTCGCGCTCGCCGACGAGTTCCCGGACTTCCTCACGCTGCCGGCCTACGAGCACATCAAGTAATGCGGGACGGCAGGCTCACCGAGGACGTCTACACCGCCGCCGACGCGCGCCTGGCCGAGGCCGACGCGCGCGTCGCGGCGCTGTACCCCGGTGAGCCGCCGGGCCGCCGCCCCGTGCACACCGTGTACGTGCCGGCGTCGGAGTACCGCACGCGCCTGGTCGCCGACTGGGGCAAGCAGGCCATGCGGGTGTTCGTCGAGCGCGGTGACGTGCTCGGCCTCGACGCGGACGTCGCCGAGCGCGTGCGGACGAAGCTCCTGACCGAGCCGATCGAGGACCTGCGGATCGACTTCGAGGACGGCTACGGCAACCCGGGCGACGAAGCCGAGGACGCCGCCGCCCTGGCCGCCGGGCAGACCCTGGCGACCACAGGCGGCACGCCGTTCGTCGGCATCCGCTTCAAGAGCTTCGAAGCCGCCACGCGCCGGCGCGGCATCCGCACACTGGACCTGTTTCTGACCGGTTTGCTCAGCAACGGCGACCTCCCCGACGGCTTCGTGGTCACGCTGCCGAAGGTCACTGCCGTCGAGCAGGTCTCGGTGGCGGCCGACGTACTCGGACAGCTCGAGGTCGCCTACGGCCTGGCGGAAGGCGCGCTGCGCTTCGAGGTACAGATCGAGACCGCGCAATCGATCCTCGCCCACGACGGCACGGTCGCAGTGGCCCGCATCATCCAGGCCGCCGCCGGCCGTTGCTCGGGCCTGCACTACGGCACCTACGACTACAGCGCGGGCCTCGGCATCGGCGCCGCCTACCAGAGCATGGCCCACCCGGCCGCCGACTTCGCGAAGCACCTCATGCAGGTCGCGGCGGCCGGCACCGGCGTACGCCTCTCCGACGGCTCCACCAACCGCCTGCCGATCGGCGACGACCTGCCCGGCGCCTGGGCCGAACACCTGCGCCTGGTCCGCCGCTCCCTGGAAAACGGCTTCTACCAGGGCTGGGACCTGCACCCGAACCAGCTGCCGACGCGCTTCGCCGCCACCTACGCCTTCTACCGCGAAGGCTTCCCCACCGCGGCAAAACGCCTCAGCGACTACGCCTCCCAAACGTCGTCCGGCGTCCTCGACGAACCCGCCACCGCCGCCGCCCTCGCCCACTACCTCCTCGGCGGCCTCCACTGCGGCGCCCTGGAAGCGGCCGAACTCCCCTTCGACGCCGCGACCCTCGACCGCTACGCCCGCCGCCTCACCTGACGCCCCTCTGAACGCACCCCAACGCGGCGTTCGTTGCGCTCACCGCACCCAATGCGGCGTTCGTTGCGCCCAACGCACCGAACGCCACAATTGAAGTGCTTTGACGCCCCACTCACCGCCGCCCGCCTGCCCAAATCGGCCCCCCACCCAGGCCGCGTTCACCCTCATGACCGCCGCCCCCCCACGCAGCGGAACCCTGCACCCAGACCCGCCCCGGCACCCCGATCCGAAGCCTTCTTGCGGCCGGCGAGCCGTTGTCAAGGCACGCTTTCCCGCCTTGACAACGGCTC
>NZ_JBFAHL010000026.1:124541-151926 GCF_040654155.1 Amycolatopsis sp. NPDC050768 | reverse complement strand
GGGCGGTGCGATCGGCCCCCGGCCGATCCGACCGCCCCATCCGGAAGCCGGCTCAGAGGCGATCTCGCCGCCCCGGCGGAGCCGGGGCAGAATTGCAGCATGCGACCCGCCGAACCGAGCACGCTCCCGTGACCGGGGGTTACCTGAAGGGCCGGATCCGCCGCGAGGACATCATTTCCGCGGCCGCCGTGGTGTACGGCGAGGCCGGCTACCACGGTTCGTCGCTGCGGGAGATCGCGAAGCGTGTCGGCATCAGCCACGCCGGGCTGTTGTACTACTTCCCCACCAAGGAAGCGCTGCTCGCCGCCGTGCTCGAACGCCGTGACGCCGAGGACTCCGAGCGCGAGCAGCTGACTGTGCCGCCCGGGCTGGAGGTGCTGCGGCACTTCGTCGCGCTGGCCGAGCACAACGTGCGCCACCCGGGCATCGTCGACCTGTACTCGCGGCTGGCGGCCGAGGCCGTGGCGCCCGACCACCCGGCGCACGAGTACTTCGTGGAGCACTACCGGCAGGCGCGCGAAAGCGTGATCGGCTCGTTCCGGCTGCTGGCCACGACGGGCGAGCTTCGCGAGGGCGTGGACCCGGACTTCGCGGCGCTCACGTTCATCGCGCTCATGGACGGGCTGCAGGTCCAATGGCTCACCACCCCCGGCGACGTCGACCTCGTCGGCTCCTTGCGGTTCTACCTGCGCACCTTGCTCACCGTCCCCCTCGAAGACTGACCATGGTCCGTGAAGGGCACCTCCCCCGAAGTGCCCTTCACGGACCGCCGGCCCGCTAGAGCGTGCGGGCGTAGGGGTCCCAGCCGTCCGGCAGGGCGGGCGGGACCTCGACGGTGCTGGCCACCTCCACGGACTGGCCGCGCGTGATCGACTCGTCGATGGCGAGCATCGCGTCGAGCACGTGGTAGGCCAGCTCCCCCGACGCGCGTTCCGGCACCCCGGCCCGGATCGCGCGGGCGAGCTCCAGCGCGCCCGTGCCGCGCGAGGCGGCGTGTCCTTGCGGCGCAAGCTCTTCCGGCTCGGCGGCACCCAGCAGGTGCAGCTTCGTCGGGCCGTCGAAGCGGTTCGGGTCCGGCAGTACCGCGGTGCCGAGCGCGCCCGACACCTCGACGAAACCCGTGCGCGCCAAGGCGGAATCGAAGCTCAGCACGATCTGCGCGCTGCCGCCGCGGGTGAACTCGACGAGCGCGGTCACCGTGGTCGGCACGGTCACCGCGAACTCCGTGCCGGCGCGCGGACCCGAGCCGATCACGCGCGTGTCCCGCGCGCGGCCGCCGGCGCCGGTCACCTTGAAGATCGGGCCGAACAGCTGCACGAGCTGCGTGAGGTAGTACGGCCCCATGTCCAGCAGCGGGCCGCCGCCGTGCTGGAACAGGAACTCCGGCGCCGGGTGCCAGCTCTCCGGTCCCGGCGTCTGGAACAGCGCCAGCGCCGTGCGCGGTTCGCCGATGCGGCCGGCCTCGATCGCGCGCCGTGCCGTCTGCAGGCCGGCGCCGAGCACGGTGTCCGGCGCGCTCGCCACGCGCAAACCCTTCTCCCGCGCGCGATCGAGCAGTTTGCGGCCCGTCTGGCGGTCGAGCGCGAGCGGTTTCTCCGCCCACACGCTCTTGCCCGCCTCCAGCGCCGCGAGGCCGACCTCGACGTGCGCGGCCGGGATCGTGAGGTTCACGACCAGCTCGATCTCGGGGTTCGCCAGCAGCTCCGCGACGGTTTCCCCGTGCGGCACGCCGTGTTTCGCCGCCTGCGCCTGCGCGCGGGCCACATCCAGGTCGGCGACGGAGAGCACCCGCACGTCGGGGAAGCCCGTGAGGTTCTCGAGGTAGGTGTCGCTGATGACCCCCGCGCCGATCAGGCCGACGCCGACGGGGCCGCTGGTCACTTCGCGCCCTCGGTGAGGTAAGCGAAGCTGGCGGCGATGCCTTCGAAGATGTCGCCGTCGTAACGGTCGAACTCCACCACGCGCAACGCGTCGGGCGCCGCGGCGAGAACCTCGGGGAGCGGGACGCTGCCCTGGCCCGCCGGGACCTGACCGGACGCGTCGGTGGCGAGCGCGCCGTCCTTCACGTGGATGGCGTGCACCCGGGAGCCGAGCCGGGCGAGCAGCTCGGGCGCGTTCGCCCCGCCCGCCGTGGCCCAGTAGGCGTCGACCTCCAGCGCGACGGCCGGGTCGAGCTGGTCGGCGAACACCTCGAACGCGTGGCGGCCGTCGATCCGCGACTCCAGCTCCCACCAGTGGTTGTGGTAGCCGACCTGCACGCCGTGCTCCTCGGCGACCTTCGCGGCGGCGTTGAGCGCTTCCGCGGTGGCCGTGATGTCCGCGGCGTTCTGCCACTGCTCGGGCTTCACGAGCGGGTCGATGACCACGGCGATGCCGAGCTGCTTCGCCGCGGCGAACACGGCGTGCTGGTCCTCGCCGATGAGCTTCGCGTGGGCCGTCGGGGCGGTCAGCCCGTTGGCCGGCAGACCGGCGCCGAGCGCGGCCACGTTCTCGACGACGCCGTACGGCTCGACCTGGGTGAACCCGATCGCGGCGAGGCGCCGCAGGGTGTCCGCCGGGTCGGCCGCGAACGCGTCGCGGACCGAGTACAGCTGCACGGAAGGCTTGCCCATTCCAGCTCCTTGGCTTCGCGGTTCGGCGCCAGGGGCGCCGCGTCGCCTGAATTTCTACCAGGTGGTCGAAATTGACACCAGGCGTTTGCGACAGGTCCACACGTTCGCCCGCCGTTTGAGGAGGGCCCGTGGCGGGCAGCAGTCATGAAGGGCCGAAACCACGGAAAGGGACGCGATGACCCACCAAGGCATGGACGACTTGATGGTGAAGGGCGAAGAGGAGAGCTTCTCCGCGCTGAAGTCACGGCTCGTCGACGAGTACGGCAGCTCGCGCGAACCCGAGATCAACCGCACTATCACCGCACAGCGGCAGCACTTCGACGACGCCGGCGTGCGCAGCTTCCTGCCCGTGCTCGTCGAGCGCCAGGTGCGCGACCGGCTCGGTGAGCCCCGAGGGCGCTGACGGGGCCTTACGGAAGGATCGAGTCGACGTACCCGCCGTCGACGCGGAGGGCGCCGCCGGTGGTGGCGGAGGCGAGCGGTGAGCTCAGGTACACCACGAGGTTCGCGATCTCCTCCGGCTCGATCAGCCGCTGCAGCAACGACTGGGGGCGGTGGGTCTTCATGAACTCCCGTTGCGCCTGCTCCCACGGCAGGTTCTTGTCCACGAGCTGGTAAACGAAGTCCTCGACGCCTCCGGTGTGCGTGGGACCGGCGATCACGGAGTTGACCGTGACGCCCGTCCCCGCCGCCGCTTTGGCGAAGCCGCGCGACACGCCCAGCAGCGCCGTCTTCGACATGCCGTAGTGGATCATCTCGGCGGGGATCACGACGGCCGAGTCGCTCGCGATGTTGAGCACGCGGCCCCAGCCCTGCTCGGTCATCGCGGGCAGCGTCAGGCGCGGCAGCCGCACGGCCGCGAGCACGTTGACCT
The DNA here is from genome assembly GCF_040654155.1 of Amycolatopsis sp. NPDC050768. Lineage (NCBI taxonomy): Bacteria > Bacillati > Actinomycetota > Actinomycetes > Pseudonocardiales > Pseudonocardiaceae > Amycolatopsis > Amycolatopsis sp. NPDC050768. The sequence goes on along the minus strand of NZ_JBFAHL010000026.1, from coordinate 148,440 downwards.
CGAAGTAGCGCCGCCACTCGTCGTCGGTGATCTCCAGCGGCTCCTGCGCGCCGAAGATGCCGAGGTTGTTCACGAGGACGTCGACGCGCCCCGCACGGTCGAGGACTTGGCGCGCGCCTTCGTCGGTGGTCACGTCGCCGGCCCCGGCCACGAACTCGCCCCCCGGCACCTGGTTCTCGAGCTCCCCGATCGCCTGCGCGACGCCCGCGTCGCCGCGCCCGTTCACCACCACGCGCGCACCCGCCTTCGCGAGCCCCGCGGCGATCGCCGCGCCGATCCCCTGCGTGGACCCTGTGACGAGCGCCGTCCTGCCGTCGAGGTCGAGCTTCATGATTTCCCTTCCGGTTGCCGATGATCTTGGTGTGCCATCATCCCGCGCCGGGCACGCGCTCGCTGGGTGTCACTCACACCAGCGGCACGTCGACGAGGTGCCCGACGTCCTGCGCAACCGTCATCCGGAAGCCGCCGTCGTGGCCGCGTTCCCAGGTGCTGACCGACGCGTTGGGGATGTCGGTGCGGGCGGCCGCGGCCAGGAGGTCCGGCTCGGGCACGCCTTCCAGCACGTAGCGCAGTGCGAACACCGTCACCTCGTGCGCCACGAACAGCACGCGCAGGCCCGGTGTCTCGGCGCTCAGGTCGGCGAGCAGCGAGCGAACGCGCAGGACGACGTCGGCCCAGGACTCGCCGCCGGGTGGACGGTAGTAGAACTTGCCGAGGCGCTGCTTGCGGCGTAGTTCGTCGGGCCAACGTTCGGCGACGCCGCGGCTGGTGAGCAGGTCGAGGACGCCGAGTTCGCGGTCGCGCAGGCGCTCGTCGGCGCGCAGGCCGCCGGGGACCTCCACGCCCCCGGCGGCGGCCACGTCGAGGGCGACGCGGGCCGTGTCCAGGGCGCGCCGGTAAGGCGAGGCCACCACGAGCTGCGGCGGCTCACCCGCGAGCCACTCCCCCGCCGCCCGCGCTTGGCGCAGGCCCAGCTCGCTCAGCGGCACGTCGGCGTCGCGCTCGGCGATGTCGATGACCTCGCGGCCCGCGGCCTCGGCGGCCTCGCGCGCGACGTTGCCGGTGCTCTGCCCGTGGCGCAGCAGGCCGACCCAGTCCAGTCGTGTCGTCACAGGTCCTCAATACCCCGGACGGACGCGTGGTCACACCCTCACAGCAACGACCGCATCCGGGCCACGGCTCCCTCCGCCTCCGCGGGCGAGCGCCGTCCCAGGCCGCACGACGTGGCGAGGTCCACCAGCCGGCCCAGCGCCGTCTCGACGTGGTCGCGCACCGTCAGCTGGGCCTGCTCGTCCTGCCGCTCGTGCGCGATCCCGCGACCACGACGGCCGATCCCGCACGCAGGCGGCGCAGCGGCGCGTAGAACGCGGCGGAGGTCGGCGGCGGCTCGTCACCGCCGGACATCGGCAGGTGCACGAAGTCCAGCGGACGGCCGGCGGGCCGGCGCCGCACCACCGCGTTGGCGAGAGCCACCATCGGCGCGGCCGAGCGAGGCTGCCGCAGAGCGCGGTGGCCGAGGTCGCCGAAGCACAGGTGCACGCCGAACCGCGTGCCCTCCGGCGCCCGGGCCGCCGGGCGGGTCACCAGGAACGCCATCAGCTCGGCGACCAGCCGGCGCAGCGGCGGCGGCGCGGCGGTCACGGCGATCAACGCGAGCGGCAGCTCCAGCTGGAACACCACCCGGTCGCCCTCCGCGGCCCGCACCCGCGAGATCTGCGCGTCCGCGGCCCGCAGGAACGCGCGCGCGTGCTTGAACACCCCGAGCGGACCGAAGATGAACAACGCCATGTCGAGGTACCCCGGCACGCCCACCTGCAACGGCTCCTCCGCCGTCGCGGGAGTGCCGGAAGCACGCAGCAGCTCGAACTCCGCCAGCGCGTCGTCCGCGATGTGCAACGGAATCTGCCCGGGCTCCAGCCGCCGGGCCACGAGGCGGTCGGTGTCGTCGTAGCCGGTCCAGTCACCGTCCTTGACCACCCGCACCGCGCCGGAGCTCTTGAGCTCCTTGACCACGGGCACGAACCACTGCAAGCGCTTGCCCGTCTCACCGCCACTGATCCGGCGCAACTGCCCCGCGAGCTCGCCGCGCTGCCACCGAAACGCCTCTCCCGCGTCCGCGAACTGCGGCAGCGTCCCCACGAAGTGTCCGAAGGCCACACAACGTGTCACGACGAAGCGTTCAGAGGTCCTTGCGGTACACGAGGAAGTCGCACTGCGTCGCCAGCAGCGGCGCGAGGTGCGGGTGGGCCTCCTCGATCGTCGACTTCTCCTCGATGCGGTAGCCCAGCCGCGTGTACCAGGCGGCGAGGAACTCCTTCGACGGGTGCGTGAACGACCGCGGCACCAGCAGCTCGAGCTGCATCCGCCGCCGGCCCAGCGCACGGCAGCGGTCTTCGGCGAACCGCACCAGCTCACGCCCGATGCCCGCGCCCTGCTGCTGCGGCGCGGCGGCCAGCAGGCCGAACTCGCCCACGCCGTCGGCGACCGTCCGCACGCGCACGCAACCGACCACGTGGCCCGCCTGGCGCGCCACGGCGATCTCGCCGGCCGCGACGAGCCCGGCCACCTCGGCCGCGCTCGTCCGGTCCGCGTCGCCCGCCCACAGGCCGGCCTCGGCGGTCGAGTAGACGGCGTTCACCAGTGCGGCGACCTCGGCTGCCGGCACCTCGTCGGCCGCGGCGGACTGCGGCAGCATCTCGACCTCGACTGCGTCCAGGGCGCACCTCCTCATCGGCCGCCCAGTCTACGAACCGATCAACGCCCGGTCGCGCCGTCGATCAGTTCCGGAAGGATGTCGGCGTGCCGGCCGGACTCTCGACGAGGTGCGTGAGCACCCAGCGGACGCCATGGCACCGCCGCGAACCGCGCTACGAAGTCGCCGCCGCGGAATCCGCCTCGGCCGGCCGCGCCTCGCCGAACCCGCCGTAACGGCCGGCCTTCGCGCGCTTGCGCACCTCGTCGAAGTGCCGGTGCACGGCCTCCGCCGCGGCGTCGCCGTCGCGCGAGACCAGGGCGTCGACGATCACCTGGTGCCGCTTCGCCGTGCTCGCCGCCGAGGACACCGGTCCGCCGAGCTCGCCCTCGGCCGCGCGGTAGACGTCCCAGAACAGCCCTGTGAGTTCTCGCGCCAGGTCGAAGCCTGCTTCCGCGCAGATGAGGTCGTGGAACTCCCGGTCTGCGACCGCGGCATCCGGCCCCTTGCGGCGCATCCGCGCGACGCAGGCCTCCAGCTCGGCGATCAGCTCGGGGCGGTGCTCCGACGCGACCCGCCGGGTCAGCTCCGTCTCGATCATCTCGCGGACCTCGAGCAGGTCGCGCAGGCGCCCGGCGTCGCTGGCGCCGCGGGTGCGCGTGCGGAACAGCAGCCACGTCTGCAGGGCCTCGGAGCCGGCCGAGCCGACGAAGGTGCCGTAGCCGTGGCGGATCTCGACGATGCCGAGCGCCTGCAGCGCCTTGATCGCCTCCCGGATCGAGTTGCGGCTCACGCCGATGTCTTCCATCAGGCTGAGTTCGGTGGGCATCGGCGCGCCCGGTGGGAGGTCGCGGTCGATGATCAGGTCGATGATCCGCTTGGTGATCTCTTCACTGCGTTGCGGGCGCGCCAAAACAGTCTCCCCGGATGTTTCTTTCGTTCGCTGGCACGTCGCCATCGGAGGACATCCTACGTCATACCTCATCGAATCCCCGGTAGATCCCGGCCCGGTGGCGAAAACGCGCCGTCCCCTTGACCGGTACCCGGCTGAGTTCTAGGGTTCGGCGAAGTCATAGGACGTCCCACGTCCTACTTCTCATGACTTCTGGTGGGCGAAACACACAGTCAGGAGACATCGATGTCCCGAACCGCCATGGGGACCGGCCCCGCGTTCGACCGGCGCACGCTGCTGCGCTACGCGGGCCTCGTGGGCGCCACCGCCGCCTTCTCCTCGACGCTGGCCGCATGCGGCGGCCCCGCGTCGACGAACAAGACGGGCAGCTCCACCGATTCCCTCACCGCAGTGATCGGCTACGGCAACAACCAGTCCTGGGACCCGTTACAGACCGCCTCGGCGTTCTCCATGGCCGCCATCCTGCACAGCTACGAATCGCTCGTCGAAGGCGACCCCGTCACGCGCGCCCCGTTCCCCGGCCTCGCGAAGGCACTGCCGGCCGACGTGAGCGGCACCAGCATCAAGTTCGAGCTGCGCGACGGCGCCAAGTGGCACGACGGCCAGCCCGTGACCGCCGACGACGTGGTGTTCACCTACGCCCGCGCCCTGGACGCGAAGGAGAACGTGCTGATCCACAGCTTCTTCGCCCAGTGGCTGAAAGAAGTCAGGAAGGTCGACGACCACACCGTCGAGTTCGTGCTGAAGTTCCCCTTCCCGTACGCGCTGCAGCGGATCCAGATCTGCAAGATCCTCCCGAAGCACGTGTACGAGAACAACTGGCCGCTCGCCGTCGGCGGCAAGGTCGTGGGTTCCGGCCCGTACAAGGTCACCGAGCAGGCGCCGCTGTCGCACACCTCGTTCGAGAAGTTCGCCGACTACAACGGTCCCCGCCCCGCCGCGTACCAGAAGATGCTATGGAAGTCCATTGTGGACTCCGCCCCGCGCGTGGCCGCGATCTCCGGCGCGAAGCCCGATGCACAGATCGTGGAGAACATTCCCGCCGCCAACGCCGACCAGCTGCGCAAGGCCGGGCGCACCGTCGAGTTCGCCGACGGCGGCAACAACCTGTACCTGATGTTCAACACCGCCCACGCACCCTTCGGCGACAAGCGCGTGCGCCAGGCGCTGCACTACGCCATCGACAAGAAGAAGATGATCGACATCGGCCTGCGCGGCACCGGCACCGCGGGCACGTCGTTCATCAATCCGAAGCTGCCGCAGTCGCAGCCGGCGTCGCAGAGCTTCGCCTACGACCCGGCGAAGGCGAAGCAGCTGCTGGCCGAGGCCGGCGTCAGCAACCTGAAGATCTCCTTGTCCACCACCAACACCTCGCTGGTGCTCGACTGCGTGAAGGTGATCAAGGAGGGCTGGGACGCGATCGGCGTCGAGACCACTTTGGACTCCCAGGACACCAAGGCGCTGTTCTCCAAGCTGGACAACGGCAACGACTTCCAGGTGGTGTCCACCACGAACAACCCGATGCAGTTCGGCAACGACCCCGACCTGCTCATCCGCTACTACTACGACGCGCAGTCGCTGATGATGACGAAGTACGCGCGCTGGAACAACGCCGACACCCAGGCCCTGCTCGGGCTGCAGGACCAGGCGGCCGCGGAGCCGGACGAGACCAAGCGCAACGGGCTGTACAAGCAGCTGCTGGACCTGATCTCCGAGCAGGCCGTGATCTACCCGATCGTGTTCACCCAGCTCGGCACGGCATGGGACCCGAAGGCGATCACCGGCGTGCACGCGCAGGGCTACCCCGGCATCTACCTCAACCAGGCCAAGCCGGTCTGACGCGGGAGGACCACCCACCGTGATCGTCGTCGTGCGGATGCTGGCCTCTCGCATCCTCGCCCTGATCCCGCTGCTGCTCGGCGTGATCCTGTTCGTGTTCATCGTGATGCAGTTCTCCCCCGTGGACCCGGCGCTCGCCGCGTTCAACGGGGCGAACGCGACCGAGGCGCAGCTCGACCAGTTCCGCCAGGCCAACGGGCTGCTCGATTCCCTGCCCCTGCAGTACGTGCACTTCGTGTGGCACCTGCTGCAAGGCGACTTCGGCACCAGTGTGATCACCAAGGAGCCGGTGGGCCAGACCATCGCGACGGCGCTCCCGCTCACCGTGCAGCTCACGCTGTTCGGCCTGGTCATCGCGCTCGTGCTGTCGGTCGTGCTCGGCGTGACGTCGGCGCTGTTCCGCGGCCGCTGGCCCGACCACCTGATCCGGGTGGTCACGCTGGCGGGCGTCGCGGCGCCGGCGTTCTGGATCGCGCTGCTGCTGGTGCAGTGGCTCGCCGTGGGCAAGGGCCTGTTCCCCACCAGCGGTTACGTGAGCCCGGCCGACTCGGTCTCGGGCTGGCTCAACTCGCTCACGCTGCCGGCGATCTCGCTGTCACTGCCGGTCGCCGCGCAGCTCACGCGCGTGATCCGCACGTCGATGGTCGAGGAGCTGGACAAGGACTACGTGCGCACGGCCCGCGGCGGCGGCCTGCCGCCCGTGGTCGTGGTGGGCCGCAACGTGCTGCGCAACGCGCTGGTCAACCCGCTCACCGTGCTCGGCCTGCGCGTCGGCTACCTGCTCGGCGGCGCGGTGGTGATCGAGACGATGTTCGCGCTACCCGGCATGGGCCAGAACATGATCCAGGCCGTGCAGGACGGCGACACGGCGAAGGTCCAGGGCTTCGTGATCACCATCGCCGTGGGCTTCGTGCTCGTGAACCTCATCGTCGACGTGCTCTACCTCATCGCCAACCCGAGACTGCGGAGCCACTCCTGATGCGCCCCGTCCTGCACGCGAACCTCACCGACCGGCTCTCGCGGCCCGGCGTGCGGTTCCGGAAACTCCCGCCCACGTCCTGGCTCGCGCTGAGCCTGCTCGTGGTGCTCGCGCTGGTCGCGATCTTCGGCACGCTGCTGGCCACGCACAACCCCGACGCCCTGAGCACCGACACCGGCGGCCCGAGCGCCGAGCACTGGTTCGGCACCGACCAGTCGGGCCGCGACATCTTCTCGCGCCTGGTGGCGGGCACGCGCTGGTCGCTCGCGATCGGCCTCGGCGCCACGGTGCTCGCGCTCATCGCGGGCGTGGTGATCGGCTCGTTCGCCGCGACGTCCGGGCGCAGGACCGACGCCGTGGTGATGCGCGTGATGGACGTGATCATGGCGTTCCCCGGCATCGCGCTCGCCGCGGTGCTGGTGGCCGTGTTCGGCCGCGGCATCCTCGTGCTGATCCTCGCGATCGGATTCCTCAACATGGCCCCGGTCGCGCGGGTGGTGCGGGCCAACGTGCTCGCGCAGTACGGCGAGGACTATGTGGACGCCGAGCGCGTGATCGGCGCCAAACGGCTGTTCATCCTCGCCCGGCACGTCGCGGTCAACTGCGCTGCGCCGATCCTCGTGTACTGCACGGTGACGGTGGCCGACGCGATCGTGTTCGAGGCGTCGCTGTCGTTCATCGGCGCGGGCATCCAGCCGCCGAACCCGTCGTGGGGTTCCGTGCTCTCGGACGGCAAGGACCTCGTGCTGACCGGCGGCTGGTGGGCCACGCTGTTCCCCGGCCTGCTGATCCTGATCACGGTGCTGGCGCTCAACATCCTGTCCGAAGGCATCTCCGACGCGTGGGCCGCGCCTTCTGCCCGCAACGCGAAAGCCGGCGAGGTCGCCAAGAAGATCGAGGCGGAGAAGGCGGCCGAGAACACCGCGCCGGTGCTGCCGCTCGCGGGCCTGCTCGAAGCCGGGGAACGGCTGGCGGCGAAGGCACGTGATCTCACCGGGCGCAGGGCCGTGCTGGAGGTGAAGGACCTCGCAATCAGCTTCCCCGACCGCCACAACGGCGTGAACGTGGTCGACGGCGTGTCCTTCACCGTGCGGTCGGGCGAGGTGCTGGGGCTGATCGGCGAGTCGGGCTGCGGCAAGTCGCTCACCGCGCTGTCGATCATGGGCCTGCAGCCGGCGGCCGCGCGGCTCTCAGGCGAGGTTCTGTTCGAGGGCGAGGACCTGCTCACCATGAAGGCGGGCCCGCGCCGGCGCCACCTCGGCCACGACATCTCGATGATCTACCAGGACGCGCTGAGCTCCCTGAACCCGGCAATGACGATCCGCGCGCAGCTCAAGCAGTTCACCCGCCGTGGCAGCACTCGCACGCCGCAGGAGCTGCTGGAGCTGGTGAACCTGGATCCCGGCCGCACGCTGCGGTCCTACCCGCACGAGCTGTCCGGCGGGCAACGCCAGCGCGTGCTGATCGCCATGGCCCTGTCGCGCAGCCCCCAGCTGATCGTGGCCGACGAGCCGACCACGGCGCTCGACGTGACCGTGCAGGCGCAGATCATCAAACTGTTGCTGCGCCTGCAGGAAGAGCTCGGCTTCGCGCTCATCCTGGTGTCGCACGACCTGGCACTGGTCTCCGACGTCGCCGACCGCGTGGTGGTGATGTACGGCGGGCAGGTGGCCGAGACGGGCGCCACGGCCGAGGTCGTGGGCTCGCCGCGGCACCACTACACGCGCGGGCTACTGTCGGCCGTGCTGTCGCTGGAGGAGAACGAGGCCACGCTGACCCAGATCAAGGGCGTCGTGCCCGCCCCGGCGGACTTCCCGCCCGGGTGCCGGTTCGCCGACCGCTGCCCGGCCGCGCGCGGCCACTGCTTCGAGGTGGCCCCCGAGCGCGAGGGCAACGGGCACCTCGTCGCCTGCCACTACCCCGCCGAACGCACGACCCCGGCCGTCGTGGAAGGAGCGCAGGTATGACCCTCGTCGAAGTCGACGGCGTGCACGTGGTGCACCGCGTCCGCGCGGCGAGCCTGTTCGGGCGCGACAACGTCTACGCGCTCACCGACGCGAACCTGGAGATCGCCGCGGGCGAGACGGTGGGCGTGGTCGGCGAGTCCGGCTGCGGCAAGTCCACGCTCGCCAAGGTGCTCGTCGGGCTGCAGACACCGACACACGGCACCGTCCGCTACGGCGGCAAACCGCTGTCGGGGATGCGCCCGGCCGAGCTCGGCCGGCAGGTCGGTTTGGTCTTCCAGGACCCGGCCACGGCGCTCAACCGGCGCCTACCCGTCGCGAAGATCCTGCGCGACCCGCTCGACGTGCACCACGTGGACACGCCCGCCGAACGCGCCGAGCGCGTGCGGGAGCTGATGGGCCTGGTCGGCCTGCCGAGCAGCGTCGCCGACGCGTTGCCGGCGCAGCTTTCGGGCGGGCAACGTCAACGCGTGGCCATCGCGCGGGCGCTGGCGCTGCGGCCGGCGCTGCTCGTGGCCGACGAACCGACGTCGGCACTCGACGTGTCGGTGCGCGCCCAGATCCTCAACCTGCTCATCAACCTGCGAGAGCGGCTCGGCCTCGCGATGGTCTTCGTTTCACACGACATCCAGACCGTGCGGCGCATGAGCGACCGGATCGTGACGATGTACCTCGGCCGGATCGTCGAAGAGGCCGCCGCCGAGGACCTGCCCGGCGAAGCGCGGCACCCGTACACACGGGCGCTGTTCTCGGCCACGCCGAGCCTGCTGCACCCGATCGAACCGATCGTCCTCAGTGGACCCGTGCCCTCGGCGACCGCGCCGCCGAGCGGCTGCGCGTTCCACACCCGCTGCCCGAAGGCCACCGACGAGTGCGCTCTCGCCCTGCCGCCGCTCACCGAGGCCGCCGGGCACAGCTACCGCTGCATCCACCCAGAGATCACCACCGGAGTGAACGCCTCATGACCGCGACGAAGTTCGCCGGCATCATCCCCCCGCTGTGCACGCCGTTCAACGACGACTTCACCGTGGACACCGAGTCGCTGCGGCGCCACGTCGAGTTCCAGCTCGACGCCGGCGTCCACGGCATCTTCGTGCTCGGCTCGTCCAGCGAGGTCGCCTTCCTGCCCGACGCGCAGCGCCGCGTGACGATCGAGACGGCCGTGGATCAGGTCGCCGGCCGCGTGCCGGTGCTGGCCGGCTGTATCGACATGACGACCTTGCGCGTGGCCGAACACGTCAAGACCGCCGAGGAGGCGGGCGCCGACGCCATCGTGGTCACCGCGCCGTACTACACCCGCACGCACGTGGCCGAGATCGACCGCCACTTCCGGCTGCTGCACGAGAAGACGGCGCTGCCGATCTTCGCCTACGACATCCCGGTGGCCGTGCACACGAAGCTCGACCGCGAGCTCGTGCTGAGCCTCGCGGCCGACGGCGTGATCGCCGGTCTGAAAGACTCCAGCGGCGACGAGGCCGGCTTCCGTTTCATGCTCAAGGAGCGGCGCGAACGCGGCCTCGACACCTTCGCCGTGTTCACCGGCTCGGAGCTGCTCGTGGACTCCGCGCTCGCACTGGGCGCGGACGGCGCGGTGCCCGGGCTCGGTAACGTCGACCCGGTCGGCTACGTGCTGATCTACGACCACGTCCGCTCCGGCAACCCCCACGCGGCCCGGCGCGAGCAGGACCGCTTGCTCTCGCTGTTCACCATAACCGACGTCGCGCCGCCGAGCCGGATGGGGCGCGGCTCGGCGGCGCTGGGTGCGTTCAAGGCGTCGATGAAGATGCGCGGGTTCATCGACAACGCCGTGATGGCGCCGCCGCAGCTGCCGCTCAACGGCGACGAGCTGCTGCGCATCAAGGAGAAGCTGGCGGAAGCGGGGCTGCTCTAGATGGACCGCGTCTACTACGGCGGCGACTACAACCCGGAGCACTGGTCCCCCGAGGTGTGGGACGAGGACCTCAAGCTCATGGCCGAGGCGTCCGTCTCGATGGTGACGGTCGGGATCTTCTCGTGGGCCCAGGTGGAGCCGCGGCCGGGCGAGTACGACTTCGGCTGGTTCGACGCGGTGATGGACAAGCTCGCGGCCGGTGGCGTCGGCGCGTGCCTGGCCACCATGACGGCGTCACCGCCGCCGTGGCTTTCCCACCGGTATCCCGAGATCCTGCCGGTGCGCGTGGACGGGACCCGGCTTTCGGCGGGGGCACGACAGCAGTTCTGCCCGTCGAGCCCGGTGTACCGCGAGCACGCGGCGCGGCTGGTCGAGCAGGTGGCCACGCGCTACGCCGGGCACCCGGCGCTGAAGATGTGGCACATCGGCAACGAGTTCGGCTGCCACATCCGCGCGTGCTACTGCGAGGTCTCGGCCGCCGCGTTCCGCGACTGGCTGCGCGAGCGATACCAGAGCGTCGAGGCGCTCAACGCGGCCTGGAGCACCACGTTCTGGTCGCAGCGTTACGACGACTGGGCCGAGATCGAGCCGCCGCGCGTGGCACCGACGTTCCCGAACCCCGCGCAGCAGCTGGACTACCACCGCTTCTCCTCCGACGCGTCGCTCGGCTGCTACCTCACCGAGCGCGAGGTGCTCTCGCGGGTGACGCCGGACGTGCCGGTGACGACCAACTTCGTGGGCCTGGTGCAGAAAGCGCTCGACTGGCATTCCTGGACGCCGCACGAAGACGTGGTGAGCCTCGACTCCTATCCCGATCCCTACGATCCGCGCGGGCACGTCGAAGCAGCGTTCGCGTACGACCTCGTTCGGTCCACCAAGGACGGACAGCCGTGGCTGCTGCTGGAGCAGGCGCCGAGCGCGGTGAACTGGCGCACGCGCAACGGCCCCAAACCGCCGGGCTCGATGCGGCTGGGCAGCTGGCAGGCCGTGGCACGCGGGGCCGACGCCGTGCTGTTCTTCCAGTGGCGCCAGACGGCCGGCGGCGCCGAGAAGTTCCACTCCGCGATGGTGCCGCACGGCGGGCGGGACACGCGCACTTACCGCGAAGTGGCCGACCTCGGCCGTGAACTGGCGTCGGTGCCGCAGCTCGCGGGCAGCCGGGTGAAAGCCGACGTCGCGATCCTGCACGACTGGAACAGCTGGTGGGCCCTCGAGCTCGACTCGCACCCGTCGGACGACCTGCGGCAGCTCGACGCGCACCTGGCCCACTACGCGCCGCTCTTCGATGCCAACGTGACGTGTGACGTCGTGCGCCCGACCCGGGAACTGTCCGGGTACAAGCTCGTGGTGGTGCCGAACCTGTATCTGATGGACGCCGGCGTCGCGGAGAACCTTCGGTCCTATGTGGCCGGTGGCGGGCACCTGGTGGTGTCGTTCTTCTCCGGCATCGTCGACGAGAACGACCGCGCGTACCTGGGCGGGTACCCGGCACCGTTGCGTGACGTGCTGGGCCTGAGGGTCGACGAGTTCTGGCCGCTGCCCGAGGGCGGCTCGATCGGGCTGTCGCTCGACAGCGCTTCCCCCAAGAAGGCTTCCGCCACCGTCTGGTCGGAGTGGGTGGAGACCGAGGGCGCGGCCGTGGTGGCGACCTTCGGCCCAGGGGAGCTCGCGGGCCGCCCGGCCGTGACGCGGAACGCCTTCGGCGCCGGCGTCGCCTGGTACCTCGCCACCCGGCCCGACGCCGCCGCGATGCGCGCGTTGTTCGACCGGATCACCGCCGAGGCCGGGGTTTCGCCCGTGCTGCCCGGCCTGCCCGAGGGCGTCCAGGCCGTGGTGCGGCGCGGTGAAGACAGCCAGTACCTGTTCCTGCTCAACCACGGCGCCGAGGCGGTCACGGTCACGCTGCCCTCGCCCGCGCCCGATCTGCTCACCGATCCCGGCCGTCCGACGGAAGCGGCGCTCCTGGCCCCGCGTGGGGTGGCCGTTCTACTGGGGAGTTTCACTTAGCCGAAGGGAAGAACGGGACATGAGACCGATCATCCGCTGGGCACTCGCGTTCGCGGTGCTGGTGTCCGGCGTGTTCGTACCGGCAGCCGCACAGGCGGCGCCCGTCCAATCGCAGCTCGCGGTTCCGCAGTTCGACCAGCAGGTGCTCTTCAACCCGCACCAGGAGACCGGCTATGCCTGTTTCCGCATTCCCGCCATCGTCCGCAGCACGCACCGCACCCTGCTCGCCTTCGCCGAGGGCCGGCGCGACAACTGCGGCGACACCGGCGACATCGACCTCGTGCTCAAGCGCTCCACCGACGGCGGGCAGACGTGGTCGCCGCTGCAGGTCGTCAACCCCGGCGGTGGTGACACGCACGGCAACCCGGTGCCCATTGTGGACAGTCGAACGGGCCGGATCGTGTTGATCACCACGTACAACAAGGGCCGCGACGACGACAAGGCCTGCGATGTGCCGTGTCCGCGGACGCCGCACTCGCAGTACAGCGACGACGACGGCCTGACGTGGTCGGCGCCGGTGGACATCAGCGCGCAAGCGAAGCTGCCGGCGTGGGACTCGTGGTACGCCTCGGGTCCGGTGCACGGCATCCAGCTCACGAAGGGCCGCCACGCGGGCCGGCTGGTGTTCGGCGTGAACGCGGAACGCAGTGACGGCACCAATTCCATCGAGAACTACGCCGCCCTGATCTACAGCGACGACTCCGGGCGCAGCTGGCACGTCGGCGCCGTCGACAGCTACCCGCACCCGGTGGGCGGCACGTATGCGCAGAAGCCTTCCGAGGTCAGCGTCGTCGAACTGCCGGACGGCACGATCTACGCCGGCGGCCGCGAACAGGGCGGTACCGACGTCGGCAACCGCGACTACGCCCTGAGCCGCGACGGTGGCCAGACGTTCAGCAGGCGCTTCACCACCATCCCCGACCTGGTGACGCCGATGGTGCAGGGTTCCCTGCTGCGCCTGCAGCGTCCGGGCGGAGAGCGGATCCTGTTCGCCTCGCCGTCGGACACCGACCGGCGGCGCTGGATGATGATCCGCTCGTCCTACGACAACGGCCGCACCTGGGAGGACGCCGAGCAGGGCACCCGGGTGACTGGCGACTGGTCCGGCTACTCCGACCTCGTTCAGCTGAGCGGCCCGGCTGAGCGCGACGCGAAGATCGGCCTGATGTACGAGGGCGGCGCGGTCGACGCCCGCGACGAGATCCGCTTCGCGCGCTTCGACGAGAACTACCTGGGGTGGCTGCGTTCCGCCGGCCCGACGACCCCGGACGTCTCCCGGCCGGGCGCCGTCGCGTACGTGCTCGGCGGCGCTTCGGCGTCCCACGGCGCGCTGCAGCTCGACGGCGTCGACGACTTCGTGCGGGTGCCTTTCTCGCCCACCCAGCTGCCCGGGTCGGGTGACTTCACCTTCACGACGTCGTTCAACTACGGCGCTTCCAAGGACCCGCAGGCGTTGCTGTGGCTCGGCGGCATGGGCACCACGGCACCGCAGCTGTGGCTGCGCGGTGAACCCGCGTCGCACCGGCTCATCGCCATGATGACGACCGCGGCGGGCAGCAAGTCGGTGACCACCACGCAGGCCTACGACGACCAGCAGTGGCACCACCTCGCCCTCGAACGCACCGGCGGCCAGCTCGAGATCTGGGTCGACGGCGTGCTCGCCGCGTCCGGCCCGGACTCGCCCGGTTCGGTCAGCGAGACCGTCTCGTTCCAGCTCCAGCTGGGCGAACGCCTCGACGGCGCCATGCACTTCGCCGGCTCCCTCGACGACGCGCGGCTCTACCGCCGGGCACTGCCGGAGTCCGAAGTGGACGCTGTCGCGGCCGGCCGGCCGGTATGGCCGGGTCCGGTGGTGCAGCTGCCGTTCGACCGGGTGCGCTGAGTTTGTTTTCTTGGTTGAAGGGCACCTTGAGGGACTTCTCTCAAGGTGCCCTTCAGCCGTGCAGCACCAGGTAGGGCGCCACGGCCACCAACGCGACCACGAGCGCGATCCGCAGCCGTTTCGTCGGCAACGCGTGCGCGATCTTCCAGCCGATGACCACCCCCGCCAGTTCCGGCACCCCGACGACGGCCGCCAGCCGCCAGTCGATGGAGCCAGGCAGGAGATACCCGACCGCCCCGGCCGTCGCGATCACCACCGACTGCACCTGTGCCGCCGCGAGCGCCTCCAGCATCGGCAACCCCACCACCACGAGCACCGGCACGGTCAGCATGGGCCCACCCACCCCTACCAGCCCCGCCGCGACCGCCACCCCGGCCCCGATCGCGAGGATCGAGCCCGTCGCCGGCTCCCGCCCCGCCACCGGCCGCCGCAACACCACCAACGCCGCCACCACGACGGCGAACACCCCGAGCACCACCCCGAACCACCGCGCGGACACCAGCGAGTTCAGCAAAACGCCGACCGGCGTCCCCACCACCGCGACCCCCGCCAGCAGCCCCGCGACCCTCCTCGTGTGCCGCTCCCGCAACTGCCCGGACCGCACATACGCCGCACTCCCGGCCACCCCCGTCGCCACATGCGTGACGATCGCCGTCCCCGCCACCTGCGCCGGCGCGAGCGGCGTCAACAGGAACAACGCGATCGTCGGCAGCACACCCCCGGGCCCGATCGCCGTGATGCCGATCCCGCCCACCAGGCCGAAAAGTGCGAGCAGAACATCGGTGGTCGCGCTCGTCATGCCGGGCCTCGGTGCAGCGTCGCGCGCAAAGTGAGCCGGTCCGCGCGGATGTGGAGGGTTTCGGCGTCCACGGGGCGGCCGTCGTCGAGGTGTGTCAGGCGGTCGAGGGCGAAGACGGCCGTGCCGGGCGCGATGCCGAGCAACGCGGCGGTGTCCGGGCCGGCGGTGACGGCGTGGACCACGACGTCGGCCCGGCCCAGGCGGCGGCCGCTGGTTTCCTCGATGAGGGCGAACAGGTCGCGGCCCGCGAGGTCGTGGTCGAGCAGCGGGACGCCGATGTCGGCGGTCAGGTAGGTGGTGTCCAGCGAGAGCGGCGCTCCGCCGAGGCGGCGCAGGCGTTCCAGGTGGACGGCGGGCGCGCCGGGAACCAGCCCGAGCCGTTCGGCGATCGCCGGCGGGGGCGTGACGATGCCGACGGAACGGACCTCGTTCACGACGTCGCCGTAGCCGTCGAGGGCCTCGGCGAGGCCGGCGAGCCGGTCGAGGCCGTGGCCGTACTTCGGGTGCACCACAAGCGTTCCGACGCCCTGGCGCCGCTCCACGAGGCCTTCGGCGCGAAGCAGGCCGAGGGCCTCGCGCACGGCGTTGCGCGTTGCGCCGAACTGGGTGCCGAGAGCGTGCTCGTCGGGCAGCGGGCCGTCGTCGAAGGCGCCCGCGGTGATGCGCTGGCGCAGGACGTCGGCGACCTGCCGGGCCCGCTCGGCGCGGGGCCGGGGCGACGAAGTTTCCACCTGCGCGACCGTACCCGGATCCGCATTACGCCAGGGTTACGCCACCCACCCTGACCTGTGTAAACCCGGTGACCAGCGGCAAAGGTCCCAGATCGCCGGGTTCCGCCACCGCCGCCGGATCGCAACCCAGTGGCACTTGCGAAAAAGATCTATCTGTGCTATCCTTGCACAATTGCGGGCTAGGGTCGTCCCTGTGACCGAACCCAGCTTCACGGCCCTCACCGCGGCCGCCGCTCGCGCCGCGCACCTGATCGTCGACGCCGAGCCCAGGATCTTCACCGACGAGCTCGCCGCGCCCCTGCTCGGCGGCTACGGCGACCAGCTCCTCGCCTACCACCGCGACAACCGCGAAGACCCGATCCTCGCCGGCGGCCGCACCCAGGTGCTCTGCCGCAGCCGCTACGCCGAAGCACAGCGAGCGACTCAGAGCGTGGTCCTCGGCGCCGGCCTCGACACCTCCGCCTACCGCGCGCCGCACACCCACGTGTTCGAAGTGGACCTCCCGCGGACGCAGGAGTGGAAACTCGCGCAGCTGACGAACGCGGACCTCCCCGAACCCGCGAACCGCACCTTCGTCCCGCTGGACCTCGCGACCGGCGACCTCGTCGAAGCCCTCGTCAAGCACGGCTTCGACCTCGCCCGCCCGACGCTCGTCAGCTGGCTCGGCGTCACGATGTACCTCACCGAAGCCGCCATCACCCGCACGCTGCGCGCCGTCGCCGGCCTCGCCCCGGGCACGCAGCTCGTCGCCGACTACGTGCTCCCCGCGCAGCTGCGGGACGACGCCGGCGCGCACTACGCCGACGCCGTCTCCCAGGTCGCCGAGCGAGCCGGCGAACCCTGGCGCAGCCACTTCTCCCCCGGCGAGCTCACTGACCTGCTGCGGGACAACGGCTTCGGCACCGTCCGGCACGTCCACCAGCGCGACCACGACGTGTGGCCGCGCCCCGACGCCCTGCGTCCCGCGGAGCTGTTCGTGCTGGCCCACGCGACCGTTTAGCGGAACCTCAGCCGCAGATGCTGCCCAGGCTCGCGGTCCAGCCCCACCACATGCCGTACTCGGCGAGGTTGCCCGCGTCGTTGAGGTGGATGTTGTCCGACGTCCACGGGCTGGGGTTGGGCAGGTTCGCCGAGCCGGCCGGCGGGATGTACTGGCGCAGGTCCACGAGCGCCGTGCCCTTCGCGACCGCCGTCTGGTAGATCACCGACGCGTACTGGTCCCAGGTGTACTTCTGGGTGTTGCCGCCGTACGGGTTCGGCGTCCACTTGAGCTGGGCGTAGATCGACATGAGGATGTCGACGCCCGGCCGCGCGGCGCGGATGCCGTCGATGACGTTGTTCAGGTCGGCCTGGAACTTGGCCGGGTCGTTCTGCGCCCACAGGTCGTTGCCGCCGAGGTCGACGAGGACCAGGTCGGGCTGCTTGGCGGCCATGTCGGCGATCGCGCCGGTGGTGCCCGCCCAGCGGCCGCCGGTCAGGTAGTCGGCGGCGAGGGCACCGTTGTGCGAGTAGTTCTGCACGTTCGTCTGCCACTCGGAGTGGACGTCGTTGGCGAACTTGGTCGTCCAGCCGTAGGTGGTGGGGAACCAGGTGTCCGTGGTGGACTGGTAGCCGGTGGTGCCGTAACCCGTGTCGGCCGAGGTGCCGACGATGGCGACGTTGTCCTTGCGGGTGCACCAGGTGCTTTCCTGGGCGGCGTCGGCGGAGGTGACCACCGTGGACATGCCGATACCGAGGCCGATCAGGGTCAGCACTGCGCCGAGTCTGGCGAAGGTGGCTTTGCGCATCTTCGAGGGGACCTTTCAGGGGAACGGGAGCGTCTGCGCCTCAATCGCTCCACACCGGACAGTTGTTACCTGATCAGGTGAGGTTCGGCTGCGGTCCGCGATCGTTCGGGCAGCCACTGTGCCCGCGCGTTACCCCAACGAAGTGCACTAAACGTTTTCTTTCCGGGGTAACCCACCGGCACAACGGAGAGTTGCCGTGATCGACGACACGTCCGACGCCACCCGGGAACCCGAGTGGATCACCGTGAAAACCGGGTTGTTCGGCAGTAAAGAGAGCTTTGTGCCGCTCTCGGGCGCGAACGTCGACAACGACGGGATCCACGTGAACGTCGCGAAGGACCAGGTCTCGGAGGCGCCGCGGATCGACGCCGACGGGCACCTGTCGTCCACGGAGAGCGCCGACCTGTACCGCCACTACGGCCTGCCGATGCCGCGCACCGCACCGGATGTGAACGCTGGTCGGGACAAAATGGACACTGCGGCCGGCCGCAGCACGCAGGACGCGGCGATGGCTCGTGAAGGGCGCTCGGTGGCCGACGCCGGCTCGGGCACCCGCGGCGAGGAAACCGTGAAGGGTGACGTCCGCAAGGAGCAGTTCGACCTGCAGGACGACGCCGAGAAGCGCAAGCACTGACGGACGGAATACCCGCCTCCCGCTCCCGGTTCAGTTGATGCATCAACTTCGGGAGCGGGAGGCGTCATGCAGTTCGGGATCTTCACGGTGGGCGACGTGGCGCGCGACCCGGTGTCGGGGCGGACTCCCAGCGAGCACGAGCGGCTCAAGCGAATGGTCGAGACCGCCGTGCGCGCGGAACAGGCCGGGCTCGACGTGTTCGCGATGGGTGAGCACCACAACCCGCCGTTCGTGCCCTCGTCGCCCACGACCGTGCTCGGGTTCATCGCCGCGCAGACCAGCCGCATCCTGCTTTCGACCTCCACGACGCTCATCACCACCAACGACCCGGTGAAGCTCGCCGAGGACTACGCGATGCTCCAGCACCTCGCCGACGGCCGTGTCGACCTCATGATGGGCCGCGGCAACACCGGGCCCGTGTACCCGTGGTTCGGCAAGGACATCCGCGACGGGATCGCGCTCGCGGTGGAGAACTACGCCCTGCTGCGCCGGCTCTGGCGCGAGGAGCCGGTGGACTGGGAAGGCAAGTTCCGCACCCCGCTGCAAGGCTTCACCTCCACCCCGCGCCCGCTCGACGGCGTGCCGCCGTTCGTCTGGCACGGCTCCATCCGCAGCCCGCAGATCGCCGAACAGGCCGCCTACTACGGCGACGGTTTCTTCCACAACAACATCTTTTGGCCCGCCGACCACACGCGGCGGATGATCGAGCTCTACCGCACCCGCTTCGAGCACTACGGCCACGGCACGGCCGCCGACGCCATCGTCGGCCTCGGCGGGCAGACCTTCATGCGCCCGAACTCCCAGGACGCGATCCGCGAGTTCCGCCCGTACTTCGACCACTCGCCCATCTACGGCGGCGGCCCGTCGCTCGAGGACACGATGGACCAGACCCCGCTGTCGGTCGGCAGCCCGCAGCAGGTCATCGAGCGCACCCTCGCGTTCCGCGACTACGCCGGCGACTACCAGCGCCAGCTCTTCGCCGTCGACGGCATGGGCCTGCCGCACAAGGCAGTGCTGGAGCAGATCGACATCCTCGGCGAGCAAGTGGTCCCTGTGCTGCGTGCGGAGTTCGCCAAGAACCGCCCGGCGAACGTCCCGGACGCCCCGACGCACCAGTCCCTGGTGGCCGCGGCGCGCCGGAGCTAGATCGCCGATTCTCCCTTGCCCAGCACCACGATCCCGCCCGAGCTCACGTGGTAGTGCTCGCGGTCGCGGGCCAGGTCGACGCCGATGTGGGCGCCCGGCGGGACGACCACGTTCTTGTCGAGGATGGCCCGGCGCACCACGGCGCCGCGGCCCACGCGGGCGCCGTCCAGGATCACCGAGCCCTGGACGACCGCGCCGTTTTCGACGACGACGTCCGGCGAGAGCACGGAATCCACGACCTGCGCGCCGGAGATGATGCAGCCGTTGCTGATGATCGACTGCCCGGCGCTGCCGCCCTCCACGAACTTCGCCGCGGCGCGCTGGCCCGGGTAGGAGAGGATCGGCCACTTGCGGTTGTAGAGGTTGAAGATCGGGTACGTCGAGATCAGGTCGGTGTGGGCGTCGTAGTAGCTGTCGATGGTCCCGACGTCGCGCCAGTACCCGTGGTCGCGCTCGCTCTCGCCGGGGACGACGTTGCCGCTGAAGTCGTAGACGGCCGCCTGACCCTTGTCCACGAGCGCGGGGATGATGTCGCGGCCCATGTCGTGTTTGGACCCGACGTTCCTCGAGTCCGCGTGCAGCGCGTCGAGCATCACCTGCGTGGTGAACACGTAGTTGCCCATCGACACGTACGCCTCGTCGGGCGAGTCCGGGAGACCGGGCGGGTCCGCGGGCTTCTCGAGGAACGCGTCGATCTTCGTGCCGTCGCCGGTCTGGATCACGCCGAACGCGCTCGCCTCCGCGCGCGGCACGCGGATCCCCGCCACGGTCACGCCGGCGCCCGACGCGATGTGCTCGTCGATCATCTGGCGCGGGTCCATGCGGTAGATGTTGTCGGCGCCGAACACGGCGATGTAGGCGGGCGACTCGTCGTAGACCAGGTTGAGGCTCTGGTGGATCGCGTCGGCGCTGCCCTGGAACCACCGCGGGCCCAGCCGCTGCTGCGCGGGCACCGGCGTCACGTACTCGCCGGTCAGCGACGAGAGCCGCCACGTGGTGGAGATGTGGCGGTCGAGCGAGTGCGACTTGTACTGCGTGAGCACGCAGATCCGCCGGATTCCGCCGTGGACGAGGTTCGAGAGCACGAAGTCGATCAGGCGGTGCACCCCGCCGAAGGGCACCGCGGGTTTGGCCCGGTCGGCCGTGAGCGGCATGAGCCGCTTGCCTTCGCCACCGGCCAGCACGATCCCCAGGACATCCGATCCGTCGATCACGAAACCCTCCCGCACGCCTCGTAGATCGCGACCGTCCTCGCGGCGATCGCCGCCCAGCCGAACTCTCCCACGGCGCGGTCGCGCCCGGCCAGACCCAGCGCGGCGGCCCGGGCGGGATCCGCGACCAGCTCGTTGATCCGCCGCGCCAGCCCCGCTTCGAACGCCGCGGTGTCGTTCTCGTCGTAGTGCACGAGCAGTCCCGTCGCGCCGTCGTCGACGACCTCGGGGATCCCGCCGACGTCACTGGCCACCACCGCCGTGCCGCACGCCATCGCCTCGAGGTTCACGATGCCCAGCGGCTCGTACACCGACGGGCAGACGAACACCGTCGCGTGCGTCAGCAGCTGCACGACCTCGGGACGCGGCAGCATCTCGGGGATCCAGTGCACGCCGGTGCGCTTCTCCTGCAGCTCGGCGACGAGACCCCGGAACTCGGCGTCGAGCTCCGGGGTGTCGGCGCCGCCGGCGCAGAGCACCAGCTGCACGTCCTCGGCGAGCTCGGAGCCGGCGCGCACGAGGTGCGGCACGCCCTTCTGCCGCGTGATGCGCCCGACGAACAGCGCGTACGGCCGGTCCGGGTCGATGCCGTGCTTGGCCAGCACATCACGGCCCGGGTCGGGCCGGTAGAGCGTGGTGTCGATGCCGTTGTGCACCACGTGCACCCGCGCGGGGTCGACCGCCGGGTACGCGGTGAGCACGTCTTCGCGCATGCCCGCGCTCACGGCGATGATCGCGTCGGCCGCCTCGTACGCGTCCTTCTCGATCCACGAGGACACGCGGTAGCCGCCGCCGAGCTGCTCGGCCTTCCACGGGCGCAGCGGTTCGAGCGAGTGCGCGGTGATCACGTGCGGCATGCCGTGGGCGAGCTTCGCGAGGTGGCCACCGAGGTTCGCGTACCAGGTGTGGCTGTGGGCGAGGTCGTGCCCGACCAGCGCGTCGGCCATCGACACGGCGATGTCCATGGTCGCGAACGCGGTCTGGGAGTAACCGTGGAGGTCGCGGTGGCCGTGGGCTCCGTCGTCTCGGTCCGGTCCCCAGCAGTGCACGTCCAGGTCGACCAGCGACCGCAGTTCGCGGGCGAGGAACTCGACGTGCACCCCCGCTCCGCCATAGACGTCCGGCGGGTACTCCCGGGTGAGCAGGCCGACCTTCATGCCCCGACCCTAAACGGCACGGGCCGGGAAGTGCAGTACGGGGAAGCGACCAATCCGTGTCGTGATCGACTCATCGAGTTCTCGTCCCGGTGACCGGGCCGACGCGTTCGACAGCGGGCAACCGCAGCCCGTGGTGGGCCAGTTCGCGGGCGGCGAGTTCGGCGACGACGTCGGGATCGTGTTCGCGCCAGCCCGTGGTGAGGTCACCGGCCCGGACCTTGCGCGGCAGGGGCCGCGTGACGAGCGCGCGCAGGGCGAGCAGGTCGAGTCCTTCGGCGCCCTGGCGGCGCAGCCGGGCCGCGGCCGTCGCGCCGCGCGTGAAGCGCCACCGCAGCGGCAGCCACGAGACCAGCAGGAACACCAGCGGCACGGAGACGACCAGCACCGCGAGCCACCACGCGAGGTCCTCGACGGCCGTGATCTGCCAACGGCCCGCGTCGGCGAGTTCGGTGCCCGCGGCCGAGCCGGAGTGCAGCGCGTCGGCGAGCGGGTGGCCGATCAACGGCACCTGGCCGGCCTTGTCTGCGGCCGCGTCGAACGAGGCGCGCAGCCCCGAACCCGCGTCGACGAGCCCGTCGCCCGGCGCGCGCAGGCGCATGACCTCGTCGTACACGCGCACGGCCAGCCACACCGCGAACGCGAGCAGCCCGACCGCGAACACGTCGCTGAGCACCTGCGCGGTGCGGCGGACCGGGCGGTCGGCGTAGACCTTCATCGGGGCCCCTCACTCTCGCGGTCCCGGCCAACTACCCGGGCCGCCGCTCGGCGAACCACGATTACTCCTTGTGCAGCAACGGCTTCCGCTCGCCGACGACCACCGTCGCCCCGAGGTCTTCCGACTCCTCGACCCACGCGCGCAGCCCCACCTGCCCCAACGCCGCGACGGCCGACTCCGCCTGCCGCTCGCTCGTCTCGAACAGCACGCGGCCACCGGGCGCCAGCCACTGCGGTGCCTCCGCGACCACGCGCCGCAGCACGTCTAGCCCGTCGGCTCCCCCGTCCAGCGCCACGAGCGGCTCGTGCTCCCGCGCCTCCGGCGGCAGCAGCTCGACCTCGCCACTGGGCACGTACGGCACGTTCGAAATCAGCACCTCGACGCGGCCCCGCAACCGCTCGGGTACGGGTTCGAACAGGTCACCTTCGTAAACCTCACCGTCGATGTTCGAACGCGCACACCGCACCGCGACCGGATCGACATCCGCTGCGTGGAGTTCGACACCGGGTACCTCGGCCGCCACCGTCGCCCCGAGCGCGCCGGACCCGCAGCACAGATCGAGCACCACCCCGCCCGGCCGCGCGAACCCCGCCGCCAGCCGCACGAGCAGCTCCGTGCGGTGCCGCGGCACGAACACGCCCTCGGCCACCGCGAACCGCCGCCCGGCGAACTCCGCCCAGCCGACCACGTACTCCAGCGGCTCCCCCTCGACGCGCCGCCGCACCAACGTCTCCAGCGCCGCGGCGTCCCCCGCCGCCTCGCCGAGCACGCGCGCCTCCTCCTCGGCGAACACACAACCCGCCGCCCTCAACCGCGCGACCACCGACTCGACATCCCCGGCCACAGACAATCAAAAGCCTTTCCACCGCACGAAGAACCCGACCGGGCCGCTCCCCACCCCGATCCGAAACCTCCACACTAGTGACCCTCGTCCGTTCGGCGTGCCGTCCCCGCGCCACCGACCGCCCCGGTCACATCTGTCCTCCCCCGGACGTCAACCTGACGACGCACCACAGCCGGAGGAGGATGTCGACCGTGAACGAGCTGGCCGAGCAGTTCGAAACCCATCGCACCCACCTCAGGGCGGTCGCCTACCGCATGCTCGGCTCCCTGGCCGAAGCCGACGACGCCGTCCAAGAGGCCTGGTTGCGGCTCAGCCGTGCCGACTCCGCCGCCGTGACCAATCTCGGCGGCTGGCTCACCACGGTCGTCAGCCGGGTCTGCCTCGACGTGCTGCGCTCCCGGCAGTCCCGCCGCGAGGAGCCCGTCGGCGAGCAGCTCCCGGACGGCGCCGACACCACCGACCCCGAAACCGAGGCCGTGATGGCCGACTCGGTCGGCCTGGCGCTGCTCGTCGTCCTCGACACGCTCTCACCCGCCGAGCGCCTGGCGTTCGTGCTGCACGACATCTTCGGCCTGTCGTTCGACGAGGTCGCCCCGATCGTCGACCGCGCCCCGGCCGCCGCGCGCCAGCTCGCGAGCCGGGCGCGCCGCCGCCTCCGCGGCCCTCCGGCCGGGGCCCAAGCCGACATTGCCCGCAAACGCGAGGTCG
>NZ_JBFAHL010000026.1:0-124531 GCF_040654155.1 Amycolatopsis sp. NPDC050768 | reverse complement strand
ACCCACTATTCCGGGCGTTGGCACTACTTCGCGGCCCCGCGGCGCGCCCCCCCCCCCCCCCCGCGCGCCCCCCCGGCCGGCCCCGGGCCCCCCCGCCGCGTCCGCGGCACTCCGGCCGGGGCCGAAGCGGACCTGGCCCGCAAGCGCGAGGTCGTCTGCGCGTTCCTCGCGGCTTCGCGCGGCGGCGACTTCGCCGCGCTCGTGGCCCTGCTCGATCCGGACGCCGTGCTGCGCGCCGACGGCGACGTCGCCAAGCTCGTGCGCGGGGCCGAGAACATCGCCGCGGGCGCCGGCCGGTTCGCCGACCGCGCTGCCGTCTCGCGGCCCGCGCTTGTCGGCGGCCGGCCGGGCATCATCGCGGCGCCGCTGGGCCGGCTGCGGGTGGCGATGGCGTTCACGATCGCGGGCGGCGTGATCACCGAGGTCGACATCGTCACCGAGCCGGAGCGGCTGGCGGAACTGGAAATCTCAATGCTCTGAATCGCGCGGCGATCGATGCGAAAACGTCCGGGGAAGTTCAGGCAGGAGGCCTTGCGAGGAGAGCAACCGTTCTCCCCCGGGTCACGTACTCGGGCACCGTCAACCGGGTAATCTGACCAGACGCTTGTACCAGTTTTTCTCCCGGAAGGCGGTGATCCGCAGGTGGCGGCCACCCGGCCCACCGTCACACGGCGGCGCGAACTGGCGCACACCAGTGCGCGGTCGCTGCTCATGACAGTGCTCGGCGAGTACGTGCTGCCTCGCCAGGAGCCGGTCTGGACGTCGTCGCTGGTCGATGCCCTCGCGTTGTTCAAGGTCGAGGAGAAGTCCGCCCGCCAGGCGCTCGCCCGCGCTTCCGGCGAGGGCTGGCTGAAGTCCGAGCGAGCGGGCCGACGCGTGCGCTGGCTGCTGACCCCGCCGGGACGCCGCCTGCTGAGCGAAGGCGCCGAGCGGATCTACGGCTTCGGCCGGCAGACCGGCGAGTGGGACCGCAGGTGGCTGGTGCTGCTCGTGTCGGTGCCCGAATCCCAGCGCGACCTGCGCCACCGCATGCGCACCCGGCTGAGCTGGGCGGGCTTCGGCTCGCCGGCGCCGGGCGTGTGGATCAGCCCGAACGTCGGCGCGGAACCCGAGGCCGCCCGGCTCGTCGCGGAGCTCACCGACGGCGGACAGGCCATGTCGTTCGTCGCGAGCTACGCCGAGATCGGCGACGAGCAGCAGATGGTCGCCCGTGCCTGGGACCTGCGGGAGCTCGAACACCACTACGAGCGCTTCATCGACGAGTTCACCGGCCTCGCGCCACGCTCGGGCGAGGCGGTGCTCCTCGCGCAGACCCGCCTGGTGCACGAGTGGCGCCGCTTCCCGTTCCTCGACCCCGACCTGCCGCGAAACCTCCTGCCCGACCGCTGGAGCGGCACGCAGGCGGCCGAGCTGTTCCACACCCGCCACGCCGAATGGCGCGACGAGGCACAGCAGCACTGGGACTCTTTCGTCGAGAACGGCGGCTAGCTCAGGCGCGCGGGTCGTACTCCGCGACCAGCGCCGTGTCCGCGCCGGCCGGGCCGAACGACATCGCGCCGCCGGGCTGGCCGATGGGCGCGTCGCGGCCGGGCAACGCTTCGGTGAAGAAGCGGCGGTTGTCCTCGGCAAAGGCGGCGTACTCGTCGGGTACGTGCCGGTCCTGCGAGATCGCCTCGACCGGGCAGGCGGGTTCGCAGTTGCCGCAGTCGATGCACTCGTACGGGTTGATGTAGAGCTTGCGCTCGCCTTCGTAGATGCAGTCGACGGGGCACTCCTCCATGCAGGAGCGGTCGGTGATGTCGATGCACGGTTCGGCGATGACGTACGGCATGTTCTTCTCTCCCAACGGTTTTCAGACGCGATCGGGGACGCGCTCGTCGGTGGAGTGGCCGGGGAACACCGGCGCGGCGGGGTCGAGGTGGTGCGCGGCGTTGTTCACGGCCGTCGCGGCTTCGCCGAAGCCGACGGCGATGAGCCGCACTTTGCCGGGGTAGTCGTTGATGTCGCCCGCGGCGAAGATGCCGGGGACGGAGGTGGTCATGGCCGCGTCGACCGGGATGTGGCGCCGGTTCTCGACGTCGATGCCCCACCGCAGCAGCGGCCCGAGGTTGGCGGTGAACCCCAGTGCGGCGACGATCCGCCCGCACCGCAGCGTCCGCGCGCCTTCACCGCTCTTGAGCTCGACGCCGGCGACTTCCGGCCCGCCGAGCACCCGCGAGACTTCCGCGTTGACGACCAACTCCACGCCGAGCTCCCGCACCGCCGCGACGGTCGCCGGATGTGCGCGAAAGGTTTCGCGCCGGTGCACGAGCTTCACCGACTTCGCGACCGGGTGGAGCGCGAGGGCCCAGTCGAACGCCGAGTCACCGCCGCCGACGATCACCACGTCGGTGCCCGCGTAGTCGTCGAGGTGGCGCACGAAGTAGGCCAGGCCGTTGCCCTCGAACGCGGCCGCCGGGACGAGCGGGCGCGGGGTGAAGGTGCCGATGCCGCCGGTCACGATCACCGCGCGCGCCTCGATCCGCGTGCCGAGGTGCGTGGTCACGGCGAACGTGCCCGGGCCGCGCTCCAGCACGTCGGCGCGGTGGCCGAGCAGGTACCGCGGCCCGAACGGCGCGGCCTGCTCCAGCAGGCGCTCGACCAGGTCGCGCCCGCGGACGGACGGGAACCCGGCGACGTCGAAGATCTGCTTCTCCGGGTACATCGCGATGATCTGCCCGCCCGGCTCGGGCAGCGAGTCGACGACGGCGACCGACAGGCCGCGGAAGCCGGCGTAGTAGGCGGCGTAGAGGCCGGTGGGTCCGGCCCCGACCACGAGCACGTCGGCGCTGACGACTGGCGGAGTGTCCGGAGTGGACATTCTGCGCTCCTCGGTGGGTGCCTCAGGGAAGGTGGACGTACTCGTACTCGAACGGCTGACCGTTGATCCCGTTGCCCGGCGGCGCGACCCAGCTCGCGATCTTCCCGCGCTCGTACACGGGGTGCATGAGCGAGCGGACGAACGCGAGGTCCTCGGCCGTCGGCAGCCAGTTGCGGCGGTTGGCTTCCCACGTGGCCTCGTCGACGATGGTGCCGTCGGGCGTGATGTGGTGCCCGGCGTTGAGGCCGACCTGGCGGTTGAACCCCGGGTGCGGCAAGGCGAAGCGGAAGTCGATGCCCGCGTCGGCGACGATCTTGTTCCAGCGGTTGAGGCCGTTTCGGCAGTCGGCGATGTACTCGCCGCGCAGGTCGAGGTTGAGCGCAAGCAGCGTCTGCACTTCTTCGGTGTCCCACGTGCCGTCGGCGCGCGGGCGGTCGAGGAACGTGCTGTCACCGGTGAGCTGGTGGTCGTCCTTGCGGCGCGTCTCGTGCCAGCGGCCCTTGAGGCCGGCGGTGTAGTAGTTCGCCGCGTTGGTCGAGGTTTCACTGCCGAACAGGTCGAGCGAGACGGTGTAGTGGAAGTTGAGGTAGCGCTGGATGATGTCGAGCGGGATGCCGCCGGCCGGCGCAATGTCGAGCGTGTCGTGCTCGCGGATCAGCTCGGCGCTGCGGGTCACCACACGGTCGATGCCGGTGGTGCCGACGAACATGTGGTGCGCTTCCTCCTTCAGCATGAACTCGCAGGTGCGCGAGAGCGGGTCGAAGGAAGATTCCTTGAGCGTGCCGAGCTGGTATTTGCCGTCGCGGTCGGTGAAGTAGGTGAACATGTAGAACGCGAGCCAGTCGGCAGTTTCCTCGTTGAACGCGCCGAGGATGCGCGGCGTGTCGGGGCTGCCGGAGTTGCGGAACAGCAGGCCCTCGGCTTCCTCCCGGCCTTCGCGGCCGAAGTAGGCGTGCAGCAGGTAGACCATGGCCCAGAGGTGGCGGCCTTCTTCGACGTTGACCTGGAACAGGTTCCGCAGGTCGTACAGGCTGGGCGCGGTGAGGCCCAGCAGCCGCTGCTGCTCGACCGACGCCGGTTCCGTGTCACCCTGGATCACGATCAGGCGTTGCAGATCCGCGCGATACTCCCCCGGAACCTGCTGCCACACCTCGTTTCCCGCGTGCTCGCCGAACGCGATGCGCCGGTCGGGGTCGCGCTCGGCGAGGAAGATGCCCCAGCGGTAGTCCGGGACGTTGACGTGCCCGAAGTGGGCCCAGCCCTCGCGGCCCACGCTCACGGCGGTGCGCAGGTACACGCCCTGCGTCTCCAGGGTCGGGCCCATCTCGCCCCACCAGTTGAGGAACTTAGGCTGCCAGCCCTCCAGCGCGCGCTGCAGCCGACGGTCGTCGGCGAGGCCGACGTTGTTGGGGATCTTGCTGGAGTAGTCGATCTTCTCGGGCACGGTCAGACTCGCTTCCGGTCGAAGGTCGCCTTCTGGCCCGTGCCGTAGCGGCGCAACGCGCCTTCGGGGCCCGAGGCGTTCGGGCGGGTGAAGATCCAGTTCTGCCACGCGGTGAGGCGGCCGAAGATCTTCGTCTCCAGAGTTTCGGGGCCGACGAACCGGTGGTTCGCTTCCATGCCCGTGAGGGAGTCGGGGCTCAGCGCCGCGCGACCCTCCACGACGATGCGGATCTCGTCTTCCCAGTCGATGTCGTCGGGGGCGTCGGTGACGAGGCCGAGCTCGACGGTCTCCTGGGGCGTCAGCGCGCTGCCCAGCTCCTTGCGGAGCCAGTCGAGGTGGTCTTGTTCGCCGTAGAAGCGGGATTCCAGGCGGGAGAGGCCGTTGCCCATGGGGAAGGTGCCGAAGTTGGCTTCCGACAAGGTGATCGCGGCGCGTTGGAGGCTGTGCTCATTGTCGAGGGGCGGACCGTCCAGAATGTACTGGCGGTCGGCAGCCAGCGCGAGCTCCAGCAGCACGCCGGCGAAGCAGCTGCCCGGCTCGATGAGCGCGATGAGACTGCGGCTGGTGACGTCGAGCCGCTTGAGGACGCGCTTGGTGTAGTGGCGGATTTCGTTGCACAGCCAGTCTTCGCCGGATCGGCCGAGGACGGCGCGCTCGTGGGCCAAGACCTTTTCGGCGTCGCCGCTCGTGCGCAGAAGCCAGGTGCCGAGGCTCGATTCGTTGGTGCGCAGGCGGAGGATGAGGTCGTCGAGCTCGCGGGTGACGGCCAGCAGCCAGTTTTCGGCGCCCTGCTCGTGGATCTCCCGGGTGGTCTCGGGCGCTGCTGCTTCCGGTCCGTGCACGGTGATCTCGACGGTGCCGGCCGGGCGGTCGAACACGGCGGTGACGTGCGGGTAGGTCAGGCCCGACTCCGTCGCGCTGCGGTCGAGCGGCGTCAGTTCGATGCCGTGGGCGTCGGCGGGCCGTGTGCTGTTCTCCGCCAGCTCCAGCGCCCGCTTCTCGACTGTCCGGAGGAATTCGCGGCGCGGAGCCAGCTCGTCGACGAGCTTCCAGTCGACGGCCGTCTTCCCTTTCACACCGTCACTTCGCGTGGCGAACACGTCGGCGCGGTCCTTGCGCACGCCGCGCTTGTCGACCACTCGCGTAAGCCCGCCCGTGCCGGGCAGCACGCCCAGCAGCGGCACCTCGGGCAACGCGACAGTCGACGAATTGTCGTCGATGAGGATGATTTTGTCACACGCGAGAGCCAGCTCGTACCCGCCGCCCGCGCACGCCCCGTTCACGGCCGCGAGGTACGTCTGGCCGGAGTTCTCGGTCGCGTCCTCCATGCCGTTGCGCGTCTCGTTGGTGAACTTGCAGAAGTTCACCTTCCACGCGTGCTCCGACGCCGCCAGCATCCGGATGTTCGCGCCGGCGCAGAACACACCGTCCTTGCCGCTCGTCACCACGACCGTCCGGACCCGCGGGTGCTCGAAGCGAAGTCGTTGCGTGGCGTCGTAAAGCTCGATGTCCACACCGAGGTCGTAGGAGTTCAGCTTGAGCTCGTAGCCGGGCACCAGCCCCCCGTCCTCGGCCACGTCGAGCTCCAGCCACGCCACGGCCCCGTCGACGCGCAGCCGCCAATGCCGATACCCCTCCGGCCGCCGGTCGAAACTCACGCCTTCTTGCGCGACGGGGACCTCCACCTCGCCACCCTGCGCGACAACCGTCATGGCGAACGCCTCCTCACTCGGGGTCAGTGGGGATAGTTTCTACATAACTCACTATATTCGTCAAGCTTCTGTAGAATATCTCGCGTTGGGTGACGCTGCTCCGTCCGGGCAAATCCCCTGGCCCGACCCTCCCCGGCGGCGCTACTTTCTCCCTTGATCGCAGTCGCAACTGCGCAACCACGCCGGCCCGGCAAGCGTGCGTCGGGGGACGCCCACGGACGGCCTTGTTTCCAGGGGGAAACCTTCTTGATCCTCAGATCCCCGCGCGGGGTCTTCCGGCTGCTCGCCGGACTGACCGCCGCGCTGACCCTCGGTGCCCTCGTGACGCCCACGGCCTCGGCCGACCCGGCGAAGCTGGTGATCACGGCTTCCGTCGACGAGGGCGTGCACCTGGTCGGAAAGCCGTTCCCGATCACGGTGACCGTGCACAACGGCTCGGCCGACCCGCTGACAGCAATCACCCTCTACACCGACCAGATGGTGGGCTCCTACGCGTCAGTGAACAGCTGGGGCGACTTCGGCTACCCCGGCACGACACTCGCCCCGGGCGAGACCCGAACCCTCGCGGTCACCGCGACCGTCTACAGCTGGGGCGGCGCTTCGCCGGAGTTCGACATCACCAGCAGCAGCATCGCTTCGTGGGATGTGCAGTCCGCGCACCTGAGCGTGCCGTTCGTCGACCCGACTACCACCACGGGCTCCGTACACGGTGTCGTTTACGGCGACGGCAACGGCAACGGCACGTTCGACCCGGGTGAGGGGCTCGCCGCAGCACCGGTGAGGATTTACGGCGACACCACGCTCGACACCGTGACGGGCGATGATGGCAGCTTCACCTTCGCCGACCTGCCCGCGCGCTACTACCAACTGTTCTCGACGACACTGCCCGACGGCTGGCTGCTCGCCGACCCCAACGGCGGCATCGACGTCACCGGCGGCGACCAGAACGTCGAGCTGCGCGCGGTACGGCCGCTGTCGGACCAGCTCACGGCGAGAGCGTCGGTGGATCGCGACGCCTATGCACCTGGCGACCAGGCGCAGGTGACCTTCACGCTGACCAATACCGGATCCCAGCCGTTGTCGGGGATCAGCGGGGCGTGCGATCGCATCGGTGGCAGCGAATACCAGCTTCGGGGCTGGCAGTCGTGGAACGACCTGATCTACCCGGCATCGCTGACCTTCGCGCCGGGTGAGACCCGGACGTTCACCGAGACCGGCACAGTGCCGCCGCTCGCGGACCAGTACGGAGGCTTCGCCGTCGATTGCGACTTCGGTCCCGAAACCGGTGATCCCGCAGGCAACCCGGAAGTCGGCTTGTGGGCCCGGGTGCCTGGAGCGCCGGGAGTCACCAGCGGCTCGATCTACCACGATGACAACAAGAACTTCATCCTGGACCCCGGTGAGGCCATTGCGGACACCTCCGCGAGCCTGGTCGACATCCTTTCGGGCGAAACGATCGCGAGCGGAACCACCGACGCCGACGGGCACGTCTCGTTCGGGTCCGTGCCCGCCGGGCGGTACGACCTGAAGGTCGCCGACGGCTGGGTTCCGGCCAGAGAGGGCAGCTTCCAGGTCCAGGCCGGAACATGCCAACAGTGTGGCTCCGAGTGGGCCCAGGTCTACACCCGAGGCTGAACCTCGGCCCGGGCTACCTCTCGCGGTAGCCCGGGCCCGGTTCGGGCGTCACGTTCGCCGTGGTGATCTCGTCGCCGCAGTGGGTGCAGGACAGGCGCGGCGCGACGGGTTCGCCGCAG
This sequence comes from Amycolatopsis sp. NPDC050768, assembly GCF_040654155.1. NCBI lineage: Bacteria > Bacillati > Actinomycetota > Actinomycetes > Pseudonocardiales > Pseudonocardiaceae > Amycolatopsis > Amycolatopsis sp. NPDC050768. Next base: position 116,761 of record NZ_JBFAHL010000026.1, on the reverse strand, counting down.
GAGTGGCGCAGCACGAGTGGGGGGCCGTCGGGGGTCGGCAGGTGGTCGTCGCCCCAGCGCATGAGGATCACCAGCGCCGGGAAGATCTCCTTGCCGGTCGTGGTGAGGCGGTATTCGTGGCGGTCCGGGTCGGTGGCGTAGACCACGCGGTCGAGCACGCCCTGTTCCACGAGCTGTTTGAGCCGCGCCGACAGCGTCGGGCGGGGGATGCCGAGGTTGCGGGCGAACTGGGCGTAGCGCCGGACGCCGAAGAACGCCTCGCGCAGGATCAGCAGCGTCCAGCGCTCGCCGAGGACGTCGAGGGCCCGGCCGACGGACTCGGCCGTGAAGCGGTGCGACCCGGCCGTCACGGGGCCAGCTCGCGCAGCAGCGTGCGGCCGGCCGGGTCTTCCGCCGTGGCCGGGACGAGGCCGACGTGGTCGGCGCCCGCCGCGTGGTAGGCCGCGATGCGGTCGCGCACCTGGGCTGCGGAACCAATCGCCCCGACGTCGGCGACCAGTGAAGGCGGCACCACCAGCGACGCGCGCTTGGCGCCGGAACGCGCGGCGGCGACGAGCTCGCCGTACCCCAGCTCGGCGAACATCTCGCCATAGCCGGGCGGGCTCAGGTACACGCTGGCCTGCGCCGCGAGCTGCCGCAGCGTCGCCTCCCCCGGGTTCAACGCGACGGGCACCCACACGGCCAGCCGCGGCGGCGTGCGGCCCGCGGCGTGCGCCTGACCGTCGATCTCCTTGCGCACGCGCGAAACGTGCGAAGGCGGCACGAGGTTCAGCACGACCTCGTCCGCGATCTCCGCGGCCACCCGCGTCATCGCCGGCCCGAACGCGGCCACCGTGATCGGCACCGGCGCCGGCTCTCGCAGGCGGAACCCGTTGCTGCGCACGTGTTTCCCGTGAACCGAGAGTCGCTGTCCCTCGAGGACGGTCCGGACCGCGGCCACGGTCTCCCGCATCCGCAGGGCCGCGTGGTCCCACGGCCGGTCGTGCCAGCCGTTGACGATCGCCGGGCTCGACCCACCCAGCGCCAGCCCCACGGGCCTGCGCGCCAGCGCCGCGACCGACGCCACGCCAAGCCCCAGCGCCACCGGCGTCCGCACCCCGAGCGGCAACGGCCCGACCTTCACCCCGATCCGCTCCGTCCGCAGGCCGACGGCCGTCGCGAGCGCGAACGCGTCGAACGTCGCCATCTCCCCGACCCACAACTCCCCGAACCCATTGCGGTCCGCCTCCACGGCGATGTCCACGGCCTCGGCCGCCGGCCGATCCAGCCAGAACGGCGTGACAACCCCGATCGCGGTCACCGCTGCACCATTCCACTCGCCAAGCCGAGCAACGCCGGCCCGATCACCCGGCGAACCACCTTGATGTCGGTGGCCACCGGCGTGACCACACCCACCGTGGTCACAGCTGAGCCGTTTCGGTGGGCAGGCCCAGCAGCAGGCGACCGGTCAGCTCGAACGTCGCGGGATTCACCTGGAAGTGTGCCGTGGCGGTGTGGGCGTCGCGGAAGCGGCGTTGCAGAGGGGACGTTTCGTAGATCGCCGAGCCGCCGCCGAGGTCGTAGAGGGAGCGCGTGACGTCGGCCGAGGTGCGGACCGCGTGGGTGCACGCAAGGCGCAAGGCGAGGCGAAGGTCGTCCGGCACAACTGAATCGGACAAAGCCGCCTGCCAGGCGTCGTCGATCGCGCAGTAGTAGAACTCGCGGGCGGCGCGCAGTGAAGCCTCGGCCTCGGCGACGGCGCTTTGTGTGGCGGTGCGTTCGGCGAGCGAGCGGCGCGAGCCGCTGGGGTGCTTGGCCGCGGCGAGCTCCACGAACTCCGTGATGGCACCGCGCGCGTTGCCCAGTGCGGCGGCGGAGATGGACGCGGCGAAGAACCCGAACAGCGGGAACCGGTGCAGCTGCCCGGCGCCGGCGGGCGGACCGTCCACAACGGACAGAAGCCGGTGGTCGGGCACGAACACCGTGTCGGCGCTCGTGTCGTGGCTGCCGGTGCCGCGCAGGCCCGACGTGTGCCACGTGTCGTGGATTTCCAACTCAGCCGTGGGAATCGCGGCGACCACGAGCTTCCCGTCGAGCACGACGCCCAGGAAGATCCAGTCCGCGTGCGTCACGCCGCTGCAGAACGACCAGCGCCCCGACACCGTGACCCCGCCGTCCACGGCCACGGCCTTGCCGCGCGGCGCCCACACGCCGGCGGCGACGGCATCGGGGTCACCGAAGACCTCCTGGCCGCCCTTCTCCGGCAGGTACGCGCCCAGCAGGCTGCTCGTGGCCGCGATCGACACGCACCAGCCCGCCGACGCGTCGGCCTCGGCCACGCGCTCGGCGGCCCGCAAGATCGCCGCCGCGGAAGGTTCCGAGCCGCCCAAAGAAGCCGGCAGCCCCGCGCGGAACAGGCCCGAAGCCCGAGCCGCCGACACGACCTCGGGCGCCAGCGCGCGACGCCGTTCGGTTTCGCCGGCGTGCTCGGCGGCCGCCGCGGCCACGGGTTGTGCCTTGTCGAGCAGGTCGTCGCGAGTGCCCACTGTCGTCCTCCGACCGGTTCAGGAAACTTACCGGTTCAGAATTTTTACCGAATCGCGCGCGCCTGTCAACGTCCGCTGGTCACGGCACCACGACCACGGGCCAGATCCCCGCGCGCACCAGCCGGTTGCCCACCGAGCCGACGAGCCGGTGCCCGCCCTGCTCCGACGCTCCGACCACGACCATGTCGGCACTCGCCTCGAGTGCGGCTTCCTTCAGCTCCGGATAGGCCTCGCCGCGGCGCACGACGAACGTCACCGGCACCCCGAGTTCGTCCGCGCGGCCGTGCAGCTCGGACCGCAGCTGCGCGATCTCCTCGGTGAACGTCTGCTGCTCGACGTCGACCACGGCGGCCGCGGCCAGCCCGGCCCACATCGACGGCGCCGCGACGTACACGACCACCAGCCGCGCCCGCTGGCGCCGAGCCAGACCCGCCGCATACGAAGCCGCGCGCAACCCCGTCGGCGATGTGTCCGTGCCGACCAGGATCACGCGCGGTCCGTCGGTTCCCCGTTCGTACGGCCCGGATTCCCACCGCGGGCCGTACTCCTCGACCAGATCTTCCACGAGGCCCATTATGTCCGCAGCGGTCAGCCTTCCCCGGCCACGTTCTCCACCGAGCGGCCTGTGGTGCGCGGGCCGAGGATCGCAATGTCCAGCGCCACCAGCACGAGCGCCGCGCCGATCACCACGAACAGCGTGGTCGCGCCCGAGCTATCGAGCAGCGGGACCAGCACGAACGGCATCAGGCCACTCGCCAGCCGCGAGATCGAGTACGTGCCGCTCGACGCCGTGGAGCGCAGCGCCGTCGGGAAGATCTCGGCCTGGTAGATGTGGTAGGAGTTCGAGAACACGTTGCTGATCGCCGTGTAGATGAAGCCGAACACGATGGCGAGAGCAATGGAGTTCGCGAGCCCGAACGCGAGGCCGAAGACCGCCATCGCGAGCACCGAACCGATGACCAAGTGCTTGCGCTCCAAGCGTTCCACGAGCGGCAGCGACAACGCCGAGCCCACCGGGTAGCCCAGGAACGTCAGCGCGGTGAACAGCAGCGACTGCGAGACCGGGTAGCCCTTCGCGGCGAGCACGAGCGGGACCATCGTGCCGAAGCCGTAGTAGCCGATGGTCTGCAACACGTGGAAGACCGTCATCATGATCGTGCGACGGCGGTACGTCGACCCGAACAGGTCACGGATCGGCGCGGCCTTGCGCACCGGCTTCTCGACCGGCGCGGGTGCGGGCTCCTCGGCCGGGGCCTGGCCCGCCTCGGCCTCGAGACCCCGGATCACGGTCTCCGCCTCCTGCGTGCGCCCCACCGAGTGCAGCCAGCGCGGCGACTCCGGCAGGCCGCGGCGCAGCAGGAACACCACGCCGGCGCCGAGCGCGCCGATCACGAACAGCCAGCGCCAGCCGGCGATGCCCAGGAACGACCCCTCCGTGAGCCCCTTCGCGAGGAAGCCGACGACCGGCACACCGCAGAACGCGAGCGTGTACGCCCACGCGATCAGCTTGCCGCGCTTGCGGGCGGGCAGCAGGTCGGTGAGGTAGGTGTCGGCCAGCGGCGGTTCGGCGCCGAGGCCCACACCGGCGAAGAACCGGGTGATCAGCAGCATGATCGCGTTGCCGCTGAACGCGCCGAGTAGCGAGAAGAACGAGTACAGCGCCAGGTTGAGCAGGAACGCCCCGCGCCGGCCGAAGCGGTCGGCCAGGCGGCCGAGCAGCAGCGCGCCGAAGAACATGCCGAGGAAGGTCGAGGCCAGCAGCGGCGGGAGCGCCGCCTTGCTGAGCTTGAACTCGCTGACCAGCACCGCGCTGATCGTCCCGGTCAGGAACACCTCGTAGAACTCGAAGAACAGACCGAGCCCGACGGCGACGGTCGCGCGCCGATGGGTGCGGGTGACCGGCAGCCGGTCGAGCCGCGCCGCGACCGCGGCCGTCCCCGGCTCCGCCGTGTCGAGGGGGTTCGCCATCCGTCGTCTCCTTTGACAGTTCATGGCCGCGCGGATCCAGCGTAAGGCAGGATCCACTATGTGATTCGTGCCCCCATGATGTGGCGGTAGGCGCGCGGACGTCAAGGGTCGCGGAGCGTTGTGGATCAGCCTGAGGGGTCCACCGATCGGGACGGATCCACCCCCGGCAGGCCCCTCACCAGCACGAAGGGTGGCAATCCGCGCGGTCGCATCGCACGACAAGAAATCTTCACTCCGCGACGAAACCGGCGAATCAGCCACAACGGACAGTGAGACCACTCCCCCGCGCACCGACCAGCGCGAACTCGCCCCGGGGTAGCGCGGTCCGTGAAGGGCACGTACCCACGCTGCAGCGCTAGCGGTTGTCTTCGGTGGCCCGCGCTCCACCAACCGACCACTCACGACACCGCGCAGCGGCGCCGAAGTCAGCCGATGACGTCGCGGGCCATTCCCGCGCGGTATCCCAGGCGTTCCGACGCCGCGGCCGCCGCGTCGAGCACCAGCGGCGCCAGGCGCGGCACGTCGGCCGACGTCATGCGCTGCGTCGGCGCGCCGATGCCGATCACGGCGCTCAGCTCGCCCGTCAGCCCGAACACCGGGGCGCTCAGCGAGGCCGCGCCGAGGTCGCGTTCCTCGAAGCTGCTGGCGTAGCCGTCGGCGCGGACCTGGGCGAGCTGCTGGTTGAGCAGGTCGATGTCGACGATCGTGTGCTCGGTGAAGCGCGCCAGGCCGTGCCCGACGGCGTCACGCAGCGCCAGCCGGTCCCACGCCAGGAAGACCTTCCCGGCCGAGCCGGCGTGCAGCGGCATCACCATGCCGACCACGAACAGCCGGATCACGGGGTGGCGCGACTCGGCCAGCGACACCACCGTGCGAAAGGCGCCGTCGCGCACGTACAGGCAGGCCGTCTCGCCCGAGTCGTCGCGCAGTTTGTGCAGCACGGGACGCACGAGCCGCACGAGGTCGAGGCCGAAGGTGCCCGGCGCGGCCCAGCGCACAAGGCCGAGCCCAACGCGGTAGGTGTCGTCGTACCGGTCGAGGAAGCCTTCGCGCACGAGGTTGTGCACCAGCCGCTGGCAGGTGCTGGCCGGCAGGCCGGTGGCGCGGGTGATCTGCTGCAGGGTCAGCTCGGGCTCCTCGATCGTGAACGACTCGAGGATCTGCTTGAACTTGCGCAGCACCAGCACCGGCGCGGTGCCGCCCCGCTCTTCCGCCATCGCCGCCCCGCTTCTGTGACCCACCCGACTGTTTCGCCGAGTGTAGTCAGCCTCGATCGTCTTGACGGCGACACGCACACCCGTATTCTGGGTTTGCAACTCACTATGTGGTTGGAGCGTGATCATGAGCAATCGAGGCCCTCTCACCGGAGTGCGGGTGGTCGAACTGGGCAACTTCGTCGCCGCGCCCACCGCCGGCAGACTGCTGGCCGACTTCGGCGCCGACGTCGTGAAGGTCGAGCGCCCGGGCAGCGGCGACGAGCTGCGCCGCTGGCGCCTGCACGCGGGTGACACCTCCCTGCTCTTCCGCACACTGGGCCGGAACAAGCGCTCCGTCACGCTCGACCTGCGCTCCCCCGAGGGCCAGGACGTCGCGCGCAAGCTCATCGCGAAGGCCGACGTCGTCCTCGAGAACTTCCGCCCCGGCACGCTCGAACGCTGGGGCCTGGGCCCGGACGAGCTCAAGCAGCTCAACCCCGGCCTCGTCCTCGTGCGCGTGTCCGGCTACGGCCAGACCGGCCCGTACCGCGACCGGCCGGGCTTCGGCGGCGTCGCCGAGGCCGTCGGCGGCCTGCGCGCGCTCACCGGGTACCCCGACCGCCCGCCGACGCGCGTCGGCGTGAGCCTCGCCGACTCCGTCGCCGGTCTGTATGCCGTGATCGGCGCGCTGATGGGCCTGCTGCGCCGCGAACGCGAGGGCGGCGGGGGCGAGACTGTCGACGTCGCGCTGTACGAGGCCGTCTACTCGCTGATGGAATCGCTGGTCCCGGACTTCGACGCGTTCGGCGTGGTCCGCGAGCCCGCCGGCTCCGCGCTGCCCGGCATCGCGCCGTCGAACACCTACCGCTGCGGCGACGGCAAGTACATCGTCGTGAGCGGCAACGGCGACGCCATCTTCCGCCGCCTCGCCCACGCCATCGGCCGCCCCGATCTCGCCGACGACCCGGCGCTGGCCGACAACGCCGGCCGCGTCGCCAACTCCGCCCGCCTCGACCAGGTCATCGGCGACTGGGCGCAGGGCCGTTCGCAGGAAGCCGCCGAGACGACGCTGCGTGCCGCCGACGTGCCCTGCGGCCCCATCCTCACCGCCGAGGACATCAGCAAGGACCCGCACTTCGAGGCCCGCGGCATGCACCAGCGCCGAACCGTGCGCATCGACGACAACGACGTCGAGGTCACCTTCCCCGGCGTCGTCCCCGCGCTCGGCGAGCACCCGGGCAGCGTACGGACGCTCGGGCCGGAGCTCGGCGAGCACACCGAAGACGTGCTGGCCGAGCTCGGCTTCGACGACGAGGCCCGCGCGCGCCTGCGCGCCGGCGGCGTGATCTGACCCTTCCGCACAGACCGAGAACAAAGGAGACCCACCATGGACGAGGTCCTCATCACCGAGGTCGTGCTGCGCGACGGCCTGCAGGACGAAGCCCGCACCGTGCCCACCCCCGACAAGCTCCGCCTCGCCCGCGGCCTCATCGACGCCGGGTTCCGTGCGCTCGAGGTCGGCTCCTTCGTCTCGAAGCGCCGCGTGCCGCAGATGGCCGACACCGACGAACTCCTGCGCACGCTCGACCCCGCGAACAGCCCTGTCACCCTGCACACGCTGGTCTTCACCGAGCGCGGCGCCCAGCAGGCCGTGGAAGCCGGCGCCCGCTCCGTGCGGCTCGTGGTCTCCGCGAGCGACGGCCACAGCACGGCCAACGCCGGCGTGCCGACCGAAGGCGCGCTCGCCCGGCTTGAGAGCTGCGCCGAGATCCTCACCGCCGCGGACGTCGCCATCGAGGCGACCATCGCGACGGCCTTCGTCTGCCCGTTCGACGGCGACACCGACCCCGCGCGCACCGCCGCCACCGCGGAACGCCTGGCCAAGCTCGGCGCCGGCGTGCTGCACCTCGCCGACACCATCGGCGCGGCCAACCCGAGCCTGCTGCGCCGCGGGATCGAAGCCGTGCGCGACGCGGTGCCCGACCTGCCGCTCGGCCTGCACCTGCACGACACCTACGGCTTCGCCGCCGCCAACGCGTGGGAGGGCCTGCGGCTCGGCATCCGCCGCTTCGACTCGTCACTCGGCGGGATCGGCGGCTGCCCCTTCGCACCCGGGGCCTCGGGCAACATCGCCACCGACGACCTGGTCCACCTGCTTCACCGCGAAGGCATCGCCACCGGCCTCGACGTCGCAAAGCTGGCCAGCCTGCGTGACGAGGTCCGGCTCGCCGTCGGGCACGAGCTCGGCTCGGCACTCTCGTCGGTTCCTGCCACGCCCGCCGCGCTCGTCTGAAAATTCCCGTCCCGCCGGATTCCTGGTCATTCGGAGTACCGGAGCTGAGCCGATTGCTGGTAGCGTGCCCGCACCTGAACGCGCGTCCGGTACCCACCGGGGAGCGCAACGCGCGCGGCGGTGAGGCGGATCGCAATGCGAGACGATGTGGTCGAGGCAAGCTCGACCGTCGGGCACCCGCCCGACGCGGTGTGGCAGATCGTCGGCTCCCCCGAGCTCTATCCGAGATTCCTGCCGGCGATCAGCTGGTGCGAGGTGACCGAGGCCCCGCTGCGTGGCCGTGGCCCGCGCTGCCTGATCAGGCTGGCTCCCGACCGGGAAACGTTGGTGGAAGGCACCATCCACGCGGTGGTGTACCGGCCCGGCGAACACGTGGTGTGGTGCGGGCTGCCCGACGAGCGCAACTGGATCTCGTTCGAGCTGCGCGCGCTCGCGGGCGGGGCGACTGAGATCGTGCTGCGCCTGATGCTCCCGTCGCTGCCGCCCGAGCACCACGACCTGCTTTCCCGCTCAGCGGTCAAGGGCATGCTGAAAGAACTGACGCGGCGGATCGAGCTGCAGCTGTCCGGCGAAGCCGCCGAGCCGCCGGAGTACGACCGCGCGACGACGCTGCGCACGGCCAACACGTTGGTACGCGCGGGCGTGCTCGTCGCGGGCCGGCCGGACAAGGTCGCGAAGCAGCTCAACTCGCTTTCGCAGTGGGGCGCCACGATCGCGGGCGGCTACCTCGCGGCGACCGCGCGCGGCGCCGACGACATCGCCGTGCACGACGAACGCAACAGCCGCTCGTTCCGCGACATCGACGAGCGCAGCAACCAGCTGGCCAACTCCCTGGCGAAGCTGGACGTGCGGCCGGGCCAGCGCGTGGCGCTGATGTGCCGCAACCACGCGGCGATGGTCGAGGCGTTCGTCGGGTGCAGCAAGCTCGGCGTGGACGTGGTGCTGCTCAACACCGGCTTGTCGCCCTCCGCGGTGGAAGACGTGCTCACCGAGCACCAACCCGCCGCCGTGCTGGCCGACGACGAGTTCGCGCAGACCATCGCGGGAGTGCAGGGCGACTTCCCCCGCGTGAGCACGTGGGACGACGCCGAGCAGGGTTACCGGACCGTCGACGAGCTCATCCACGAGGCGTCCAAGGCGCGACCGAAGCCGGCCAAGCGGCCGGGCCAGATCGTGGTGCTCACCTCCGGCACCACCGGCACCCCGAAGGGCGCGCGCCGTCCGACGCCGAAAGGCCTGAGTACCGCGGCGAGCATCCTCGCGCGGATTCCCTTGCGGGCACGGGACAAGATCGCCGTCGCGGCACCGCTGTTCCACAGCTGGGGCCTGGCCGCGTTGCAGGTCGGGATGTCCGTGCGGGCGGAGCTGTCGCTGATCCGCCGGTTCGACGCGGAGCAGACGCTGCGGATGATCGCCGAGCACCGCTGCGACGCGCTGTTCGCCGTGCCGATCATGTTGCAGCGCATCCACGAGCTGCCCGAGCGCGTGCGCAGCCGCTACGACCTGTCGTCGCTGCGGATCGTGGCCAGCAGCGGTTCCGCGATGTCGGGCTCGTTCGTCAGTTCGTTCATGGACACCTACGGCGACATCCTCTACAACTTCTACGGCTCCACCGAGGTTTCCTGGGCCAGCATCGCCGATCCGGTCGACCTGCGCGCCGCGCCGACCACCGCCGGCCGCTGCCCGCCGGGCACCCGCATCGCCATCCTCGACGACGAGCGCCGCCCCGTGCCGCCCGGCGACGAGGGCCAGATCTTCGTCGGCAACGACATGCTCTTCGACGGCTACACCAACGGCTCCAGCGTGCCGCGCTCGAAGGACCTGATGGCCACCGGCGACGTCGGCTACCAGGACGCGGCCGGCCGGCTGTTCGTCACCGGCCGCGCCGACGAGATGATCGTGTCCGGCGGCGAGAACGTGTTCCCGCGCCCGGTGGAAGAGGCGCTGGTCGCGTTGCCCGGCGTCTACGAAGCGGCCGTGGTGGGCGTGCCGGACGAGGAGTTCGGCCAGCGCCTCGCCGCGTACGTCGTGCTCCGCCGCGGCGCGCGCATGCACGCCGAGGACGTGCGGCACTACATCCACCAGAAGCTGGCCCGCTTCGCCGTGCCGCGCGATGTGTACTTCGTGCCGGAGCTCCCGCGCAACGCCACGGGCAAGATCCTCAAGCGGATGCTCAACGACGACCTGTGGCCGTTGCCGCAGGCGTGAGCGTCAGCGGTCGGCCTTGCGGCTGACGATCCACCGGGCGACCCAGGGCGCGGGGATGAGCAGCAAGAGGGCGTAGTAGCCGAGCACGGGTTCGACGGCGGCCGCGACAAAGGCGATCAGCAGCGCGGCCGTGGACAACAAGTTGTTACCGAGCCACAGGTCGGTCACGGAATCGGGGCTGCGGGCCACGTTCCGGTCCCGGCGGATGATCAGCACCAGCGCGGACTGGGCAAAGCTGCTCGCGAAGATCGTGCCCGTGTAGAACATGGCGGCGAAGCGGTTGGTCCCGAACGAACCGGTGATCTCCGTCGGGAACGGCAGCACGGCGATGGTGAAGAGCCACACGAAGTTCGCGTACACCAGCGGCCCGCTGTAGGCGCGGACCTCTTCGAAGATGCGATGGTGGCCCCACCACATCCGCGCGATCACCACGAAGCTCAGCACGAAGCTGAAGAGCTGGTTCCAGTGCTCCAGAACGACATCGACGGCTTCCTTGTGCTCCGCCGCCAGCTCGGGCACCAGATCGGTGAGCGGCAGCACGAGCAACGTCAACGCGATGGCCACCACGGCGTCGCTGAAGAACACGAGCCGCTCGGGTGATTTCGTCCGCTCCACATTGCTCTCCACGCTGTGATCCAACCACCTCACGGTGTGTGCGTGAAGCTGGGGCCGGGTGTCTACTCAGGACAGTCACTTCCGCAAAGCGGTAGCCGCCGCAGCCGCGACCGCCTCCGCCAAAGCAGCCAGCGCGGGTGAGTCCAGCTTCCACTGTTGCCAGTACAGCGGCACATCCGCCGGCCGGTCCGGCGCCAGATCCACCAAAGAGGACTCCCGCGTCTGGAGTTCCGGCACCATCCCCCAGCCCAGGCCGGCGGTGACGGCATCCGCGAAGGACTGCGACGACGGCACGTAGTGGCGGGCGCCGAGCGGTAGCGAGCGGCGGGTGAGGGTGCGCAGGAAGCGGTCCTGGAGGTCGTCCTTGCGGTCGAAGAGCACTGCAGGCGCCTCGGCCAGCGCGGAAGCCAGGGGGCGGTCCGCGAGCCAGCGCGCGACGAACGCCGGGGAAGCCATGGCGCGGTAGCGCATGAGGCCCAGGCGCGTTGAAGTGCAGCCCTGCACGGGGTGGGGCGCGGACGTGACGGCGGCCATCACGAGGCCCTCGCGCAGGAGGGTGGCGGTGTGGTCCTGGTCGTCGCTGCGGAGGTCGAAGGACACGCCGGGCACGGCGGCCAGCGCGGGGAGGAACCAGGTGGCCAGGGAGTCGGCGTTGACGGCGATGGGGAGGGTCAGCGGGCCCACGACGCCCACCAGGCCGAGTTCCGCGCGGGTGTCCTCCTCCAGACGCGTGAGCTGGCGCGCGAACCGCACGACGACCTGGCCCGAGTCGGTGAGCCGCACGGGTTTCGTCCGCAGGATGAGCACGCGGCCCAGGCGTTGTTCGAGCGCCTTCACGCGCTGGCTGACGGCCGACGGCGTCACGTGCAGCACGGCGGCCGCGCGGTCGAAGGACTGCTCGTCGACCACGGCGAGCAGTGTCCGGACCTGGTCGAGAGGGAGATCTGACATCACGGCAGCTAATGTTACGTAAGAATCTTTAGCTGGCCTAACCCGAAGGCCCCGCCTTACGGTCGAAGGCGTGGTTCCCGCACTCGCCGCCGGCTTCGGTACCGGCCTTTCGCTCATTGTCGCCATCGGGGCGCAGAACACGTTCGTGCTGCAGCAAGGGTTGCGCGGCGGGGCCGTCAAACGGCTGATCGTGGTGTGCGCGCTGTCGGACGTCGTGCTGATCGCCGTGGGGGTGAGCGGGATCGGCGCGGTGTTGCAGCGTTGGCCGGCGGCGATCACGGCGATCGGGGTCGTCGGTGGGGCGTTCCTGGTGACGTACGGGTTCCTCGCCGCGAGGCGCTGCATGAAGCCCGGCGCGCTGACGACAAGCGCGCTCGAGCCCGTGTCCCCGCGGCGCACGGTGCTCACCGGCCTCGCGCTGACCTGGCTCAACCCCCACGTCTACCTCGACACCGTGCTCCTGCTCGGCTCCGTGGCGGCCGGCCAGGGCGGTGGTCGCTGGGTCTTCGGCGTCGGCGCGGCGCTGGCGAGCGCCGTCTGGTTCAGCGCGCTGGGCCTGGGCGCGCGCCGGCTCGCGGGGGTGTTCGCGCGGCCGGCCGCCTGGCGGATCCTCGACGGGCTGATCGCCGTGACGATGACCGCGCTCGGCGTCTCGATGGTGCTCAGCCGGCTCGCCTGAAATCGCCAAGAAGGCCAACGAGCGCAAATCGTGAACAATAAGACCTAAGAGACATTTGGCGTTGATAATAACTCTGACTCAGAGCTAATGTCGAAGGCATGACCCCACCTCCCGACCTCGCCGAGCGGCTGATGTCCGCCGTGCAGGGCATCCGCCGCGTCGTGCGGCGGCGGGTGCGCGCGGAAGTGCCCGGCCCTCCCCTGCCCGGCGCGCAGGTCGAGCTGCTGCGGGTCGTCGACCGGCTGCCCGGCGTCGGCGTCGCCGCGGCGGCGCGCGAGCTGAGCCTCGCCGGGAACTCCGTGAGCACGCTCGTGAACCTCCTCGTCGAAGCCGGGTTGCTGCGCCGCGAGGTGGACCCGGCCGACCGGCGCGCCGCGCAGCTGCAGGTGACCGAGGCCGCGCGCGAGCGCATGGCGACCTGGCGAAAGGCGCGGACCGGGCTGGTCTCGGCCGCGCTCACGCGGCTGTCCGAAGAGGACACCGTGTCGATCACCGCGGCTCTGCCCGCGCTGGAGAAGCTGATGGACGCCCTGAAGGAGGAGGCATGAGCGCCCTGGAAACCGACCGCGAAGCCGGGCCCGAGCCCGCCGTCAGGTGCGCCGGCCTGCACCACTCGTTCGGCACCACGAAGGCCGTCGACGGCGTCGACCTGGAGATCGTGCCGGGCGAGATCTTCGGCCTGCTCGGCCCGAACGGCGCCGGCAAGACCACCACCATCCGCATGATCACCACCCTGCTGCCGCTCGACGCGGGGGCCATCACCGTGTTCGGCGTCGACGTCACGCGCCGCCGCATGGCCGTGCGCCGTCTGATCGGGTACGTGCCCCAGCAGCTCTCGGCCGACGGCGCGCTCACCGGACGCGAGAACGTGTCGCTGTTCGCGCGGCTGTTCGACGTCCCCCGCTCCCGCCGCGCCGACGAGGTCCACCGCGCGCTCGACCTGGTGGGCCTGCTGAATGAAGCCGACCGGCCCGCGGGCGGCTACTCCGGCGGCATGATCCGCCGGCTCGAGCTCGCGCAGGCACTGGTGAGCTCACCCCGGCTGCTCGTGCTCGACGAGCCGACCGTGGGCCTCGACCCGGTGGCGCGCTCGGCGGTGTGGGACCGCATCACCGAGATCCGCACGCGCACCGGCATGACCGTGCTCGTCACGACCCACTACATGGACGAGGCCGAGCAGTACTGCGACCGCGTCGCCCTGATGCACGCCGGCCGCGTCCGCGCGCTCGGCACCCCCGCCGAGCTCGAGGCGGAGCTCGGCCCGGACTCCACTTTGGACGACGTGTTCCGGTCGATGACCGGCGACGCGCTGCAGAGCGAAACAGGAGGGATGCGCAATGTCCGTGCCACTCGCCGCACCGCCCGCCGTCTCGGCTGACCCGGGACCACTGGAACAACTGCGCATCCTGCTCTCCCGCATCGGCGCGATGTGCCTGGTGGAGCTACAGAAGCTGCGCCGCGACCAGTCCGAGCTGATCACCCGCGCGATCCAGCCCGCGCTGTGGCTGCTGATCTTCGGCGAGACGTTCACGCGGATCCACGCGATCCCGACCGGCTCGATCCCCTACCTCGACTACCTCGCACCCGGCATCCTCGCGCAGTCGGCGTTGTTCATCTCCATCTTCTACGGCATCCAGATCATCTGGGAACGCGACGCGGGCGTGCTCTCGAAGCTGCTCGTCACGCCGACACCGCGGGCCGCGCTCGTGGCGGGCAAGGCGTTCGCGGCCGGGCTGCGCGCGCTCGTGCAGGCGCTGATGGTGCTCGTTCTCTCGGCCATCCTCGGCGTGGGCCTCACCGCGAACCCGCTGCGGCTGCTGGGCATGGTCGTGATCGTGATCCTCGGTTCGGCGTTCTTCTGCTGCTTCTCCATCGTGATCGCCGGCATCGTGCTCTCCCGCGAGCGGCTGATGGGGATCGGGCAGGCCATCACCATGCCGTTGTTCTTCGGGTCCAACGCCCTCTACCCGGTGGACCTGATGCCCGGCTGGCTGAAGGTGCTCAGCCACATCAACCCGTTGAGCTACCAAGTCGACGCCCTTCGCGGACTTCTCATCGGCACTCCGGCCAACCTCGGGCTGGACTTCGGCGTCCTAGTGGGTGCGACCGCCTTGGCGATCGGCGTCGCATCGGCTCTGCTCGGAAGGTTGGCTCGATGACAAACTCTGCTTTACCCACCGTATTCACACGAGCCCGGTCGTAGGTTGGGGACCGTGGGAAAAGGCAAGGGGGTAGCCCCGTTCCTCGGATTGTGCGTGCTGGCAGGCGTTCTCGTCGCGGGCACGATGGCACCGGTCGCCATCGGCGCGGGTGTTTTGTCCAATCAGGTCAGTGACTCCGTCGACGCGATCTCCGCGGATCTGGAGCACGCGGACCCGCCACTCGTGACAACGGTGACAGACCGGAACGGCGGCACGATCGCGACTTTGTACGCGCAGTACCGCATTCCGGTCACCGCGGCGCAGATCTCGCCCGCGATGAAGGCCGCGATCGTCGACATCGAGGACCGCCGCTTCTACACCGAAGGCGGTGTGGACCCGCAGGGCATGCTGCGCGCGGCGGTGAACGACAGCTCGGGCGGAGACCTCCAGGGCGCGTCGACGATCACGCAGCAGTACGTGAAGAACTACCTCATCAACGTCGTCGACCGCAACGACAAGACGGCGCAGGACAAGGACCGCGAGGACTCGTTGGCCCGCAAGCTGCGCGAGGCCAAGATGGCCGTGCAGATCAGCCAGACCGTGTCCAAGAACGACGTGCTCGCCGACTACCTGAACGTGGTGGAGTACACCGGCACCGTCTACGGCATCGGCGCGGCCGCGGAAGCGTATTTCGGGACCACAGCGGACAAACTGACCGTGCCACAGGCCGCGCTGCTGGCAGGCATGGTGAACAACCCCAGCGTCTACAACCCGTACACGCATCCGGACAACGCGCTCAAGCGGCGCAACACCGTCATCGACTCCATGGTCACGGCGAAGTCCATCCCCGCTTCCTTCGCCGCCACCGCGAAAGCGACACCGCTCGGCGTCGTCGGCACGCGCCCGGCCGCGCCGTCGAGCACGTGCATGGGCGCGGCGCCCGACGCCGGGTTCTTCTGCGCGTACGCGGTGAACTACCTCAAGCAGGCCGGGTTCACGATCGACCAGCTCGACACCGCCGGCTACGTCGTGAAGACCACACTCGACCCGCACGTGAGCCAGGTCGTGAAGGACGCGGTGGACGCCAACGTGCCGACGACACAGGACGGCGTGGCCAACACGTTCGCCGTGGTGCAGCCGGGCGCGAGCGGGCACCAGGTGCTCGCGATGGTCGCCAACCGCAACTACGGGACCGATCCGGCCCAGGGCGAGACGTCCACGAACATCGTGGCCGACGCGAGCAACAAGTTCGGCGCCGGTTCGTCGTTCAAGATCTTCACCTCGGCCGCCGCGATGGTGGCGGGCAAGGCCGGGCTGAACACGCCGCTGCCCAACCCGCTCAGCAACTGCTTCACGCCGCCGAACGCGAACAAGTACACGCCGTGCTACTCGGTGAGCAACGACGGCACCAGCTACCCCGACCCCATCTCGCTCGCCAGCGGCCTGGCGACGTCGCCGAACGTCGCGTTCGTGGGGCTCGAGTCGCAGGTCGGCATGCCCGCCGTGCTGGACATGGCGCGCAAGCTGGGCCTGCGCACCACGCTCGCGACCAACGACGCGGGCAACCCGCCGATCACCGATCCGTCGGACGCGCGGTCGAAGAACCCCCAGTACGACGAGCCGCAGTCGCAGTACTTCCAGAACCTGCTCTCGTTCACCCTCGGCAACAGCCCGGTGAGCCCACTGGAGATGGCGAACGTCTCGGCGACACTGATGAGCGGCGGCATATGGTGCCCGCCCGACCCGATCCTGTCGGTGACCGACCGCGACGGCCAAGCTGTGCCCGTAAAGCAGCAGGGGTGCGAGCAGGTGATCCCGACGGGCGTCGCCAACACGCTGGAGGCCGGGCTCTCGCAGGACACCACCGTCGGCACGTCGGCCGCCGCCGCGCACTCGGCCGGCTGGACACGCCCGGACATCGGCAAGACGGGAACCACGCAGCTGTCGGAGTCCGTCGCGTTCGTCGGTGGTGTGGACAACTACGCCGTGTCGTCCATGGTGTTCGCCGACGGCCCGCACCCGGAGGAGATCTGCCCCGGGACGCCCGTACACCTCGGCCAATGCGGCCACGGCGCGTTCGGTGGCACGGTCGCGGCCCCGCCGTACTTCCACGCCATGAGCACGCTGCTGGCGGGTGTCCCCGACACCCCGATCCCGCCGCCGGACCCGCAGTACCTCGACGCGCGGAACTGAACCGCTGTGGGTCCGGCTGAAGGGCTCCTTGAGGGACTTCGATTCCCGCAAGGAGCCCTTCACAATCACAGAGGTGGCCCGCGCGGCCCCGCAGCGTCCCGGCCGACTTGGCGCGAGGGCGAAATGACCGAGTCGGCAGCCCGTCCTTCGTGCCCCCAGCGACCCACGTCGGCGGGTGGCGCGCCGGCGCTGCAGTGAACGCAACCTCGCCGCACTCGTGCCTCATCGGCGGACCGGATCACGCGGAGGATCGGCGTGATCGACTCCCGGTGCGCCGCGGCGGTGACCACGACCTTCGCGTGCCAGGTCCACCGGCGTTGTCGATGTTCGGTGTGCAGTGCCGGCTCCCGGACGTATTCGTGCAGCCGGCTCGGCCTGCACGGTGAGCCCGAAACCGCACCGGCCGAAACCGCGGACGACGACGTGTGGAAGCCCGTCGTCCGCGGCTGAGCGCTCGTTCGAAAAGCGGCTCAGCCGAACAGCGGCGGCGGCAGTTCCTCCGCCAGCACGATCGACTTCAGCTGCGTGTACATGTCCAGCGTTTCCTTGCAGTACTCCCGGCCGAGACCGCTGCCCTTGTAGCCGCCGAAGGGCGAGCCGTCAACGAGGTTGAAGTACTGGTTGACCCACACGGAGCCGGCGTGGAGGCGGTCGGCCGTGCGCATCGCGTTCTTCAGGTTGGTGGTGTAGACGCCGGCGGCGAGGCCGTACTCGACGTCGTTCGCCTGGTCGATCAGCGCGTCGTAGTCCTTCCAGCGGATGACCGACAGCACCGGGCCGAAGATCTCCTCCTGCGCGATGCGGCTGGAGTTCTCGGTCTCGAACACGGTCGGCTCGATGAACCAGCCGTGTTCGCTGCCTGCCACCGTCGTGCGGCCGCCGCCGGTGACCAGTGACGAGTCGGAGCGGCCGGAGTCGATGTAGTCCAGCACGCGCTGCCCCTGCTTCTCCGACACGAGACAACCGAGGCGCGTGGCGGGGTCGAGCGGGGAGCCGACGCGCACCCCCTGGAAGCTCGCGGAAAGCTTGCCCAGGAAGTCGTCGTACAGGTCGTCGTGCACGAACAGGCGGGTGCCGGCCAGGCACGACTGGCCGTTGCAGTAGGTGGCGGCGAACGTCGCGTTGTCGATGACCCGGTCGAGGTCCTCGATGTCGGGGAACACGATGTTCGGGCTCTTGCCGCCCAACTCCAGCGACACCGGCACGAGCCGCTCGGCGCCGGCGTGCGCGACGAGCCGGCCGACCTCCGCGGAGCCGGTGAAGGCGAGCTTGTCCACGTCCGGGTGCGCGGTGAGCGCGGCGCCGGCCTCGTCACCGTAGCCCGGCACGACGTTCACCACGCCGGGTGGGAAAAGTTCGGCGAGCTTCGTGCACAGTTCCAATGTGGACAGCGACGCGTTCTCGTCCGGCTTGAGCACCACCGTGTTCCCGGCCGCGAGCGCCGGGGCAAGCTTGAACGCGGTCATGATCGCGGGCACGTTCCACGGGATGATCTGTCCGACGACGCCGATCGGCTCGCGCTTGGCGATGGCCCAGCCGCCGGCGACGGGATGGTTCCAGCCGTCGTGCGTGACGGCGGCCGAGGCGAAGAACCGGTACTGCCCCACCGCGATCCGGTGGTCCAGCGGCGTTTCGAAGATCGTGCGGCCGATGTCCATCGTGTCGATGGCGGCCAGGCGCTCGGCGTTGGCCTCGATCCAGTCGGCGAGGCGGTGCAGCAGCAGCGACCGCTCCTCGGGACGTGTGGCGGCCCACTTCGGGAACGCCGCGCGGGCGGCGGCCACGGCGGCGTCGACGTCGGCCGCGCCGCCGCGGGTGATCGTCGCGAGCTGCGCGCCGGTCGCGGCGTCCACCGCGGGGAAGGTCTCGGTGGAGAGCGAGCGGAACTCACCGTTGATCAGTGGTTCGTAGTGGGAAGCGAGCGCCGGTTCGAGCTGTTCGACGGTCACAGGTGTCCTCCTCCAACAGTGACGTGGCTTACATCTCCTGCGGAGTATTCGGCACCGGAACGGAGAGTCAACGCGGCGTGCGTTCCCCGGCCCCCACCGTGCGCGAACCGGCTTTCCACGACGCGGGACGCGGCTATCCGTTGCCGCGCAAGGTGTCCGACGGGCCGCAGCCGTAAAGACGCCGGTGCTCGGCGCTGAACCGCCCGGCGTTGCCGAAACCCCACCGCGCCGCGACGGACGCCACCGTCGTCTCCTCCGGTGACCGCTCACGCAGCTCCGCGTGCGCCCGGCGCAGCCGCGTCTCCCGCAAGTACGCCACCGGCGAAGGCCGCCCCGCCCGGCTGAACGCGGCCTGCAGCCCGCGCACGCTCAGCCGCGCGGCCGCCGCGATCTCGAGCAGCCCGATGTCCTCCGCGGCGTTCAGCTCGATGAACGCCTCGGCGCGGCGCACGGCCGTCGGCGACACCTGGCCGGTCGGCTCGGCCTCCGCTTCGCCGAATGTGCTCGGGTACGCCTCCAGCAACGCGGTCGCCGCGAGCCGGAAGAGCTGGGCGGCGAGCAGCGGGCTGCCCGCCATCCCGTCGGCCGACCGCGTTTCCTCCAGCAGCAGCCGGGTCGCGGTGTCCCACCGGCGGGCGGCAGCGGCCGACGCAGGCCCGCCGAGCGCGAAGCGCACCGGCCGCGGTTCGTCCCACCCGCGCAGCTCGGCGGCGATCCGTTCGAGCCCGCCGCGGTCCAGCACGGTGTTGAGCACCTCGGCGCTGTCGTACCACCGCAGCTGGTACGAGCCGTACGCGTCCATCACGAGCGCGCCCGACCCGGCGCCGACGAGACCGTCGGCAGTCGAGCGAACAGCGAAGCGGCCCTTGAGCGGACGCGTGACGAGCACGAAGTCGTCGAACGGCACCGGGTCCACGCGCACCTCGGGCCCGCCGTACACGAGGTCGAACAGCCGCACCTTGGCGAACCCGCGCGAGCTCTGCCGGCAGACGAACCCGCGCGCGCCGCCGACGAGGTCGAGCCGGTGCGGGCAGTAGACGTCGCTGAGCCGCGACCGCGCCTCGTCCGGATCGCGCGTGTCGACCTCGGGTTTCACGACCGCAGCCATGGCTCGGCCCCCTTCGGCCGCTCTAGCGTCTTCCTGACGATCGTAAATTGTATTACAGTGGCGTTCTCTTGACGGCCGCCACGGGAAATGAGGTCAGCCGTGCAGCTCACGCCCAGTGCCCACTCGGATACGTTCTGCCGGGACAACTTGCCTCCGTTCGACCAGTGGCCGCACCTGCTCTTCGAGCTTCCCGAACTGCACTACCCCGATCGGCTCAACGCCGCAACCCGCCTGCTCGACGGAGCCGTCGCGCACTGGGGCCCCGACCGGCCCGCGGTGCTCTCGCCGACGAGCACCTGGACCTACGGCGAACTGCTCGCCCGCGCCAACCAGATCGCGGGCACGCTGGTGAGCCTCGGTGTGGTGCCGGGCAACCGCGTGCTGCTGCGCGGCCCGAACACGCCATGGCTCGCCGCGTGCTGGCTCGGCGTGCTCAAGGCCGGCGCGGTCGCCGTGACCACCATGCCGATGCTGCGCACACACGAGCTGACGAAGATCGTCGACGCGTCCTCCCCCACGCTCGCGCTCGCCGACCACCGCTACACCGAGGACCTGCTGCCGTTCGCCCTGCCGCTGCTCGCTTTCGGCGGCGACTCCCCCGACGACCTCGCGGCCCGGTGCGCGACGCAGCCCGAGACGTTCGCCGACGTCGTGACGGCCGCCGACGACGTGGCGATCCTGGCCTTCACGTCGGGCACCACCGGGCGGCCCAAGGCCACCATGCACTTCCACCGCGACCTCATCGCCATCGCGGACACGTTCTCGCGCCACGTCGTGAAGCCCGAGCCCACCGACCTGTTCACGGGCACGCCGCCGCTCGCGTTCACGTTCGGCCTCGGCGGGCTGCTCGTGTTCCCGCTGCACGCGGGCGCGGCCACGCTGCTGGTCGAGCGCGCGACGCCGCCGGAGCTGGCCGACCTCGCGGCGGCCCACGGCGTCACGGTGCTGTTCACCGCCCCCACGGCCTACCGCGCGATCCTCGCCTCCGACCGAAGAGCCTCGCTGTCGGCGCTGCGCCGCGCGGTCTCGGCGGGCGAGGCGCTGCCGGAGAGCGTGGCCGTCGACTTCCACGAGGCCACAGGCCGCTGGCTCATCGACGGCATCGGCAGCACGGAGATGCTGCACGTGTTCATCTCCGCCGCCGACGAGGAAACCCGCCCGGGCTCCACCGGGCGCGCAGTGCCGGGGTTCCGCGCGCGGATCGTCGACGACGAGGGCCACCCGGTGCCCGACGGCACGCCCGGCCGGCTCGCCGTGCAGGGCCCCACGGGCTGCCGCTACCTCGCCGACGACCGCCAGACCGTGTTCGTGGAGGACGGCTGGAACCTCACCGGCGACACGTATGTGCGCGACGCCGACGGCTACTTCCACTACCGCGCCCGCAGCGACGACATGATCGTGTCCTCCGGCTACAACATCGCCGGCCCCGAGGTCGAGGAAGTCCTCATGGCGCACCCCGACGTGCTGGAGTGCGCGGTGGTCGCGGCGCCGGACGAGGCGCGCGGGTCGATCGTCGCGGCCTACGTGGTGCTGCGCGAAGGCGCGGACAGCGACGCCGCGATGGTCAAACAACTGCAGGACTTCGCGAAATCCGTTGCGGCGCCGTACAAATACCCGCGGCGGGTCGAGTTCGTGACCGAGCTGCCCCGCAACCCCAGCGGCAAGCTGCAACGGTTCCTCCTGCGCCGCCGGGCGGCCGGGCAGTCCGCGGAACCGCAGCCCGTCAACCCCTGAGCGTGGCCGAGCCCGTCAGTGCGACCGGGCGGGGATCAGGTTCCAGCCGAGGGTGACCACGGTGCCGTCCACGCCGGGCACGATGTCGGCGTGGTCGGCGCTCGCCCGCAGCAGCAGAAGCCCCCGGCCACGCAGCGACACGGGGTTCGGGTCGTCGACCGGCGCGCGCCAATGCCCGTGATCGGTGATCACGATCTCGACGCGGTCCCGCCGCACCACGGCTTCGAGGTCGAGCAGACCCCGCCCGTCGCCGCCGTACGCGTGGTCTGCGACGTTGGCCAGCGCTTCGTAACTGGCGAGCACGATGTCCTGCGCCCGGTCCTCGGGCACGCCCGCCGCGCGCACCCACGCCGTGAGCCGGTGGCGCAGCGCGCGCAGGGCACCTGGCTCGGCCACGACGTCGCGGCAGCTCAGCGGGGTCCCGCCCGGCTGGATGTCCTGGGGGAGCTTGTCTTCGGGCAGGGCCACGATCACGCCTCCGTTCCCGAAGCGAGCGCCTCGTCGACGGTGGTGAACAGGCCGATCCACGTGTCGAGCCCGGTGCTGGTGAGCGGCCGCGTCGTGACGTGCGACGTCGAGACCACGCGCAGCCTTCGCTCCCCCAGCCGCTGGTGCGCCGCGGCCAGCACCTGGAGCCCGGCCGAGCTGAGGAAGGTGACCTTGCGCAGGTCGACCACGAGTACCTCGGGACTCTCGTCGACCACGCCGGTCACGATCTCGTCGAGCTCGGGCGCGGTGACGAGGTCGATCTCGCCCGCGACGGTCACCACGGCGGCCCGCTCGTGACGCCGCACCGTGACCAGCAGGTCGCCGGTCTCGGGCACATCCCGGTGAGAAGACGTCACAAGATCCCATCGTGCAGGATCGCCGCCGCGCGCGCCACTGCCGGCGCTCAGCGCGGCAGCTTCACGACGGTGACGAAGAAGTCGTCGATCTGGCGCACGACCTCCACGAACCGGTCGAAGTCCACGGGCTTGGTCACGTACGCGTTGGCGTGCAGGTCGTAGCTGCGCAGGATGTCCTCCTCCGCCTCCGACGTCGTCAGCACGACGACCGGGATGCTGCGCAGCTCCGGCGTCGCCTTGACCTCGGCGAGCACCTCGCGCCCGTCCTTGCGGGGCAGGTTGAGGTCCAGCAGGATCAGGCCCGGGCGCGGCGCGTCGGCGTACCGGTCCTCGCGGCGCAGGAACTGCAGGGCCTCCACCCCGTCGGCCACCACGTAGAGCGCGTTGCGGATCTTGTGGTGCTCGAACGCCTCCTGCGTCATCAACACGTCGCCCGGGTCGTCCTCGACGAGCAGGATGTCGATGGGGGCCATGGTTTCGGTCATGCGTCCTCGTTCCCGGTTCGGGTCTCGATCAGGGGCTCGGTGTGCGCGGTCCGCGCTGGTTCCGGCTCGGGCGACGGATCGGGCGCGGGCAAGGTGAAGCGGAAGCGGCTGCCTTCGGTCACCTCGGTGTCGAGCCAGATGCGGCCGCCGTGGAACTCCACGATCTTGCGGCACATCGCGAGCCCGATCCCGGTCCCGCTGTAGGCCGACTTGCGGTGCAGCCGCTGGAAGATCACGAAGATCCGCTCGGCGTACTGCGCCTCGATGCCGATCCCGTTGTCGGACACGGAGAACAGCCACTCGTCGCCCTGGCGCTCGGCGCTCACGCGGACGACGGGCGGGACTTCGCCGTGGAACTTCAGCGCGTTGTTGACCAGGTTCTGCAGCACGGCAGTGAGCAGCGGCCCTTCGCCCCGGACCCGGGGCAGCTCATCGCGCTCGATCCGCGCGCCGGTCTCCTCGATCACGGGCTCGAGGTTGCCGAGCGCGTCGTCGAGCAGCTTCCCGGTGTCCACCATGGTCATCTCGCCGGCGCGGCGGCCCACACGGGAGAAGGAAAGCAGGTCGTTGATGAGGTTCTGCATGCGCTTCGCGCCGTCGACGGCGAAGGCGATGTACTGCTCGCCGCGTTCGTCGAGCTGGCCCTTGTAGCGGCGTTCGAGCAGCTGGCAGAAGCTCGCCACCTTGCGCAGCGGCTCCTGCAGGTCGTGCGAGGCCACGTAGGCGAACTGCTCGAGGTCCGAATTGGACCGTTCGAGCTCCTGCGTGCGGGTGTCGAGCAGCTCGTGCGCCTGCTCCAGCTCGCTGACCTCGCTCACGATCCGCAGGCGCATCGCGTCGACGTCGGAGCCCAGCTCCACGAGCTCGCGCGGGCCGGTGCCGCGCACGGGCCGGTGGATGTCGTCGGTGGCGGACACCGCGCGGACCTCGGCGGCCAGCCGCATGATCGGCACCGTGATCACGCGGCGCAGCCAGACCCACAGCAGGACCAACAGGATCACCACGAGCCCGGCGATCACGAGCAGCAGCACGGTGAGCTGGCTGGCGGCGCCGTTGAGGTCGGCCCGGCCGACGTCACGCGCGGCGGACACGTGCGCCGAGAGCGTGCCAAGGGTGACCCGGACCCGGTCGAACAGTGTCTTGCCGGCATCGGCCGCGCCGATTCCGGGCGGCGGGGCTCCGGGTGACGTCGGCTTCGTGACCGCGTCCTGCCACGCGCCGGCGGCGCGCAGCACGGACTCGAGGTCGTCGCCGACCTGGGTGCCGGGCAGCGCACCGAGGCGACGCAGCTCGGCCGCGGCGTCGTCCTGCTGCGTGCGGCCCGCCAGGTAGGGGTCGAGGAACTCGCGCCGGCCGGTGAGCAGGAACCCGCGGATGCCGGTCTCCTGGTTCAGCAGCGCCTGCGAAAGCGCGTTGGCCTGCAACAGCTGCGGGCCGCTCTGGTCAAGCAGACGGCTGCGGGCGTCGTTGAGGTTGCCCACCGCGAGGACCCCGCCGGCGACCGCCGCCAGCAGGAGCACCGCCTCGACGAGGCCGACCACCGAAACCCAGCGGCGGATCGGCCAGTGCGGCTGCGCGCGGACGTACCGGCTCACTCCGCGGCCTCCGCACGATCTTCGAGGTGCGTGAGCATGGTGAGGGCGACGTCGTCGTCGAGCGGGCCGGCGTTGAGCTCCTCGACACAGGTGATGAGCCGGTCGAGCACCACGCCGTGGCCGGTGTCCGGGCCGGCCTCGCCGAGGAGCTCGACGAGCAGCCGCGCCATCTCTTCGTGGCCGAGGCGCTCCGCTCCGCCGCCGACGCGGCCCTCGAAGATGCCGTCGGTGTAGAGCACGAGCGACCAGCCGGGTTCCAGGTCGACGTCCAGCGGGTCCCAGCGCGCGTCCGGGACGACGCCGAGCGGCACGCCCAGCCTTTCGCCGGACAGCAGGCGGCCGGTGCCGTCGCGGCTGATCAGCAGCGGGGGCGGGTGGCCGGCGAGGCTCATCCGCGCCGATCGGCGGTCGGGAGCGACGACGACCGTGCACAGCGTCGCGAACAGCGGGCGGATCCGCTCGTGCACGAGGACGCGCTCGACCGTCGCGAGCACGTCGGCCATCGGCATGCCGGCCAGCACCAGCGCGCGCCACGCGATGCGCAGCGCGACGCCGAGGGCGGCTTCGTCCGGGCCGTGGCCGCAGACGTCGCCGATCACCAGGTGCACGGTGCCGTCGGTGAGCTCCACGGCGTCGTAGAAGTCGCCGCCCAGCAGTGAGCCGTTGCGGCCCGGGCGGTACTTCGACGCCAGCTCCAGGCGCGGGTCGGCGAGCAGCGGGGTGGGCAGCAGACCGCGTTCCAGACGCGAGTTCTCGCTGGCCAGCAGCTGTTGCTGCAGCAGCTGCTGCTCCACCTGCTCGGTGCGCTTGCGTTCCCACGCGTAGCGCAGCGCCTTACCCAGCAGCGGGCCGTCGACCTGGTTCTTGCCGAGGTAGTCCTGGGCGCCCGCGGCGACGGCGGCGACCCCGGTGGTCTCGTCGTTCTGCCCGGTCAGAACCACCACTGCGGTACCGGGCGCGTGCTGGCGCACCCGCGTGAGCCCGGTGAGCCCCATGGCGTCGGGGAGCTGGAGGTCGAGCAGGATGCAGTCGGCGACGACCGGGCCGGCGAGGGCTTCGGCCAGCGTCCGCGCGCGGGCGAGGGTGGCCGGCACCGCGGCGTCGGCGAGCAGCTCTTCCACGATCAGGGCGTCGCCGTCGTCGTCCTCGATCAGGAGGACGCGCAACCGCGAACCCGGCGTGGCCGGAACGGCCGGCGGGAGCACCGGTGAGGTGTCCCGCTCCATGGTGTCCGGCGATTCCCTGTTCGACAGAGCGACCAGCCTTTCGAGAACCGTGCCGTCCCGATACCACCCGCGCGCGATTCGAGGCGACACGAAGGAGAGCCCTGGCGCGGACGAATCCACACCGGGGCTCGAAGGCTGCCTTTTCAACCTCCGCTCACCCTAGCCCGGCCGCAGCGTGCGGCCTATGCCGGACATACCGGAGCGTCCCGCTACACGGTGAACCGGTCGGGGTCCGCGGCCTTCCAGTCGACGGCCCACTCCTCGGGCGGCTCGGCGAGCAGTTGCCCCGGCTCCAGCCAGTCGTACAGCTCGGCGTAGGAGCGCACCACGTGCGGGTCGAGGCGGCGGCGCAGCTGGTGCGGCGCGAGGTCGGCCGGTTCGGACACGCCCATCGCGGCCATGATCTGCAGGGCACCGGCGACGGTCGAGTGCTGGTAGCGCTGAACCCGCTGCGACTTGTCCCCGACGTCGAGCGCGCGCCCGCGCCGCGGGTCCTGTGTGGCGACGCCGACCGGGCACTTGTTGGTGTGGCAGCGCTGCGACTGGATGCACCCGACGGCGAACATCATCGCCCGCGCGGCGTTGGTGTAGTCGGCGCCTTGGACCAGGCGCTTCACCAGATCGGCGCCCGTGGCGACCTTTCCGCTGGCGCCCAAGCGGATGCGGTCGCGCAGGCCGGTGCCGACGAGTGCGTTGTGGACGGTGATGAGCCCTTCGGTGAGCGGCGTGCCGAGGTGGTCGGCGAACTCCAGCGGCGCGGCGCCGGTGCCACCCTCGGAACCGTCGACGACGATGAAGTCGGGCGTGACCTCTTCGTCCGCCATCGCCTTGCACAGCGCCAGCATCTGCCGCCGCGAGCCGACGCACAGCTTGAAGCCGGTGGGCTTGCCGTCCGCGAGCTCGCGCATGCGCGCGACGAAGTGCACCAGCTCGCGCGGGGTGGAGAAAACGCGGTGGTACGGCGGGGAAATCACGGTCTGCCCGATCGGGACGTCGCGCACCCGGGCGATCTCGGCATTGACCTTCGACCCCGGCAGCACCCCGCCGATCCCGGGCTTCGCACCCTGGGAAAGCTTGAGCGACACGCACTTCACCGCGTCGTGCTGCGCCTTGTCGGAGAACTCGGCGGGGTCGAAGTCGCCGTCGGAGGTGCGGCAGCCGAAGTAGCCGGTGCCGACCTCCCAGATCAGGTCTCCCCCGCCGCGCAGGTGGTACTCGGACAGCCCGCCCTCGCCCGTGTCGTGCGCGAACCCGCCGAGCGCGGCGCCCTTGTTGAGCGCGAGGATCGCGTTGGCCGACAGGCTGCCGAAGCTCATCGCGGAGACGTTCAGCAACGCCATGTCGTAGGGCTTCGTGCAGTCCGGCCCGCCGATCCGCACGCGCGGCGGCGTCTCCGCCTGCTTGACCGGCGCCATGGAGGGCACGAGGAACTCGTAGCCGTCGGCGTACACGTCGCGCTCGGTGCCGAACGGCTCCTCCGCGTCGGTGCCCTTCGCGCGCTGGTAGACGATGCTGCGCACGTTGCGGTCGTACGGGCGCCCGTCGAAGTTGCGCTCGATGAAGTACTGCTGCAACTCCGGGCGGATGGCCTCCAGCAGGAACCGCGCGTGGCCGAGCACGGGGTAGTTGCGCAGCACGGAATGCTTCGTCTGCAGCAGGTCGTACACGCCGACCAGCGCCGGCACCAGCAGCGGCCCGGCGAGGAACCACCACCACGCGTTGCCGGCCGCCAGCACCACCGCACCCGCCGCGACCACCACGAGCAGCGCCACCGCGCCGAACCTCACCGCACTCAATCCACGCACGGGGAGAACGTAGCCGCAGCACCGCCTTTGCGCAGGTCCGGGCGGCCTTTCGAGCCGCCGGGCCAGATCGTTTCGTCCCGTTCGTGCCCGATCGACTACCGGAACCGGACACAGCCGACGTGGTGTGACCCACGCCGGCCGTGCTTCCGGGTCAGTAGGCCAGGTTCGGCCGCAGCCAGCGTTCCACCTCGTCCAGGTCCAGGCCACGCCGGCGGGCGTAGTCCTCGACCTGGTCGCGGCCGAGGCGCCCGACGGTGAAGTAACGGGACTCGGGGTGCGCGAAGATCAGGCCGCTGACGGCGGCGGCCGGGGTCATCGCGTACGACTCGGTGAGGTCGATACCGAGCTCGCGGGCGCCGAGCAGGTCGAAGAGCTCCTTCTTCTCGCTGTGGTCAGGGCTCGCGGGGTAACCCAGCGCCGGGCGGATACCGCGGAAGCGTTCGGCGTGCAGGTCCTCCAGCTTGGGCTGCGCGTCGGGCTCGAACCAGCGGCGGCGCGCCTCCAGGTGGATGAACTCGGCGAAGGCCTCGGCCAGGCGGTCGGCCAGGGCCTTGACCATGATGGCGCGGTAGTCGTCGTGCTCGGCTTCGTAGTGGTGCGCCAGATCCTCGGCGCCGTGGATGGCCACGGCGAAGCCGCCGAGGTGGTCGCCGGACGGCGCGATGTAGTCGGACAGGCAGCGGTTGGCGCGGCCTTCGGGCTTCTTCGTCTGCTGGCGCAGCATGGGGAAACCGCGGCCGGCGTACTCGCCGTCGAGCAGGATGTCGTCGCCCTCGGAGTGCGCCGGCCAGTAGCCGTACGAGCCGCGGGCGGTGAACGAGCCGTTGGCGATGATCTCGTCGAGCAGCGTGTTGGCGTCGTCGAAGAGCTCGCGCGCGACGGGCTGCTCCAGGATCGCCGGGTATTTGCCCTTGAGCTCCCAGGCCAGGAACAGGAACTGCCAGTCGACCATCTCGCGCAGCTCGGCGATCGTCGGCTCGACCACGCGCACGCCCGTGAACTCCGGCACGGGCACGTCGTCGAACGACACCTGCTCGCGGTTGGCGCGGGCCCGCTCGACGGTGAGCAACGGCGTCGCGTGGCGGTTCTCGTGCTGCTCGCGCAGCCGCTGCTGCTCCGCGCGGTTGGCGACGTCGAGCACGTCGGAACGCTCCGTGTCGAGCAGGTCGGACACCACGCCGACCACGCGCGACGCGTCGAGCACGTGCAGGGTGGAGTGGTCGTAGACCGGCGCGATCTTCACGGCCGTGTGCTGCTTCGACGTGGTGGCGCCGCCGATGAGCAGCGGCAGCTTCAGCCCGCGCCGCTGCATTTCCGTGGCCACGCTGACCATCTCGTCGAGCGACGGCGTGATCAGCCCGGACAGCCCGATCACGTCGGCGCTCTCGGCCACCGCCGTGTCGAGGATCCGCGCGGCGGGGACCATCACGCCGAGGTCGATCACCTCGTAGTTGTTGCAGCCCAGCACCACGCCGACGATGTTCTTGCCGATGTCGTGCACGTCGCCCTTCACCGTGGCGAGCACGACCTTCCCCTGGCCGCGGGAGGTCTCGATGCGGCCTTCGAGGCGCATCTTCTCCTTCTCCGCCTCCATGTACGGCTCCAGGTAGGCCACCGACCGCTTCATCACGCGGGCGCTCTTCACGACCTGCGGCAGGAACATCTTGCCGGAGCCGAACAGGTCGCCGACGATCTTCATGCCGTCCATCAGCGGGCCCTCGATCACCTCGAGCGGCCGGTCGAACTGCTGACGCGCCTCTTCGGTGTCGGCCTCGATGAAGTCGACGATGCCGTGCACCAGCGCGTGCGACAGCCGTGCGCCGACCGGGCCCTCACGCCAAGACAGGTCGACAGTTCGCTTGGTACCGCTGCCCTTCACCGTCTCGGCGAACTCGACGAGCCGGTCGGTCGCGTCCTCACGGCGGTCGAAGAGCACGTCCTCGACGAGCTCCAGCAGGTCCTTCGGGATGTCCTCGTAGACGGCGAGCTGGCCCGCGTTGACGATGCCCATATCGAGCCCCGCGCGCACGGCGTGGAACAGGAACGCCGAGTGCATCGCCTCGCGCACGACGTCGTTGCCGCGGAAGGAGAACGACAGGTTCGAGATGCCGCCGGACGTGTGCGCGCCGGGGCAGCGCTCCTTGATCCGAGGCAGGGCCTCGATGAAGGCCTTGGCGTAGCCGTTGTGCTCGCTGATGCCGGTGGCGACGGCCAGCACGTTCGGGTCGAAGATGATGTCCTCGCCCGCGAAGCCGGCCTGCTGCGTGAGCAGATCGTAGGCGCGGGCGCAGATGTCCACCTTGCGCTGCGCGGTGTCGGCCTGGCCCTTCTCGTCGAAGGCCATCACGACGACACCGGCGCCGTAGTCGCGGATGCGGCGGGCCTGCTCCAGGAACGGGCCCTCACCCTCCTTGAGGCTGATGGAGTTGACCACGCCCTTGCCCTGCACGCACCGCAGGCCGGCTTCGAGCACGCTCCAGCGCGAGCTGTCGATCATCACCGGGATGCGCGCGACCTCGGGCTCGGTGGCGATCAGGTTGAGGAACGTGGTCATCGCCTGCACGGAGTCGAGCAGGTCCGCGTCCATGTTCACGTCGAGCAGGTTGGCACCGCCGCGCACCTGCTCCAGCGCGACGTCCACGGCCGCCTGGTGGTTGTCGCCCTCGATGAGGCGGCGGAACTTCGCGGACCCCGTGACGTTGGTGCGCTCACCGATCATCACGAACCCGGTGTCCTCGCCGATCGTGAACGGCTCCAGCCCGCTGAAGCGCGAGCGGTGCGCCGGGTCGGGCACCTCGCGCGGTGCCACGCCCTGCACGGCTTCGGCGATCTTCGCGATGTGCGCGGGCGTGGTGCCGCAGCAGCCGCCGACGATGTTGACCATGCCCTCGCCCGCGAACTCGCCGAGCATGCCGCCGGTCTCGGCGGGCGTCTGGTCGTAGCCGCCGAACGCGTTGGGCAGGCCGGCGTTGGGGTGGCACGCGGTGTAGGTGCCCGCGATCTTCGCCAGCTCCTCCACGTGCGGGCGCATCTCCGCGGCACCCAGCGAGCAGTTCACGCCGACGACCAGCGGTTCCGCGTGGGCGACGGAGCTCCAGAACGCCTCCACCGTCTGCCCGGACAGCGTGCGGCCCGACAGGTCCACGATCGTCACGGAGATCCACAGCGGCAGGTGCGGTGCGACCTCGCGCGCGGCCGTGATGGCGGCCTTGGCGTTGAGGGTGTCGAAGATCGTCTCGATGAGCAGCAGGTCGACACCGCCGTCGGCGAGCGCCTGGATCTGCTCGGCGTAGGACGCCTTGACCTCGTCGAAGGTCACCGCACGGAACGCCGGGTCCTCGACGCGCGGCGAGAGGGAGAGCGTGACGTTGAGCGGGCCGATGGAGCCGGCCACGAAGCGGCCGCCGAACTCGTCGGCCGCCTGGCGCGCCAGCGCGGCCCCGCGCAGGTTCATCTCGCGCACGTGGTCCTGCAGGCCGTAGTCGGCCTGGCCGATGCTGGTGGCGGTGAAGGTGTTGGTGGTCGTGATGTCCGCGCCCGCGGCCAGGTACTGGCGGTGGACGTCGAGGATCACGTCGGGCCGGGTGAGGTTCAGCAGGTCCGGGTCGCCGGTGACGTCCTTGGGGTGTCCCTCGAGCCACTCGTCGCGGTAGTCCTCGGGGGTCAGACCGGCGCCCTGCAGCATCGTGCCCCACGCGCCGTCGAGCACGGCGATGCGCTGGTCGAGCAGGTCCCGCACGTTTTTGGTCCTGCACTGCTGAATCCTGCGCTGCTGGGTCATGCCACCTCCGTCGTAGTCACGGAGGCGCCCTTCGGTTCACAGTGGAGCCGGCCGAGCGTGGCGGACTCACGTGGTCCGTTGCAGCGCCTCTCGACCTTGGTAGTCGAGACTACCGGATCCCCCTGTTACAGGCAGCCACTGTTCACACTCCGGGACGGTCAGTCACCGAGCGGCGCACCCCGCCACTTCCACTCCGTCCGCCGTGACCTGCCCGGCAACGCGATCCGGCCCGCGCACCAGCGGAGGCCGTCCCACGGATCGGACGCCGGGGCCTCGCCGGGGAACAGCCGCGCGACGACGTTCGCGCAGACCTCGCGGGGCGGGTCGAGCTCGGTGCCGAGTCCGGTGGCCAGGTCTTCGCCGTGCAGCAGGAGTTCGGCGCAGCCCATGGCTGCGAAGCCGGCCAGATCGGCGCGGCCGGTGGGGTGGTAGGCCCGGGTGTCTTCCGCGCTCGTGCTGACGGCCGCTTGAAGAAGTCGGGCGCCGGTGAGGGCGAGCTCCAGGAGTTCGTCTGGTGTGGCGCCTTCGTCGGCCTTGGCGAGGAAGCGCACGTAGTGGTCCTGCGGCCGGCTGACCACCTGGGCGGCGTAGGACATCAGGACGTCCCCGACGTGCTCCGCGGTCTGGCGGCAGTCCCACTCGAGCTCGCCGGCTTTGCGGGTCCAGTCTTGGGCGAGGGTGGGCCGGAGCGTGGTGTCGACGCAGGTGAGCGCGCGTTCGAGAGCCGCGGCGGTGACGGTCATGGGGTCATGGTGCCTCAGCCGGGGTCGAGCTCCTTGCGCAACCGGGTGAGCGCCCGGTGCTGCTGCACGCGGACAGCGCCCGCGCTGAGGCCCAGCGCCTCGGCGGTCTCCTCGGCGGTCAGGCCGATGATCACGCGCAGGACGAGGATCTCACGCTGCCGGTCGGGCAGGATCCGCATGAGGTTGGTCATGCGCTCGTCCAGCGCCTGCCGACTGACGACCGCGCCGGCCGCCCTGCGCGCGTCGGTCACCTTGTGCTGTGCGATGCCGTACACGAGCGGGAGAAACGACGAATGGCCGCGGTCGTAGTCGGGCAGTTGCCTGAGCACCGCGAGGCAAACCTCTTGTGCGATGTCGTCCGCGCTCGCGAACCCGCCTTTCTGCCGCCCGGTCCGCGCCCGGCAATACCGCACGACAAGAGGCCGCACCGCTACGAGAATCTGGATCATCGCTTCGCGATCGCCCTGCGCGGCTTGGGCGACGATCTCATCGAAGCCGTCGCGCAGGATGCGCGCCGAGGTCGAGTCGGCGCCCAGCTCCTGGCTCATCACCCGGCTCTTGACCTGCGCCAGCATCTTGTCGAGCTCCAACTCCTCCCGCAGAGCGCCGGTGAAGGCGCTGTCCGCGGCGGCCAGCCAGTCGGGCACGTACTTCCGGTCGGTCATCGCGCTTCCCTCCTCCCCACGTAAAGACGTTCGAGCTGCCGGCGCGCGTGGCGCAGGTTGGATCGCACGGTGCTCGGCCGCATCGTCAGCGCCGCTGCGATCTCCTCGACCGAGTAGCCGTCGATGTACCAGGCCATGACCTCGCGCTGCCGCGGCGGCAACTGCTCCAGCACCTGCACGATCAAGGTTCGTTCTTCGTACTCGACCAGGCCGGGGTCGGAGACCGCCGGGTGTTTCTCCGGTTCGAAGTCCTCGTGGCCTTTCCGCTGCCGGTGGTTGTTGTTCGCGGCCCGGACGGCTGTCGTACGCACCCAGGCTTTCGGGTGCGTGATGCCGTCCCACGAAGACAACGCCTTCGTCATCGCCTCCTGGGCGGCGTCCTCGGCGGTGGTGCGGTCGTGGCCCTGCTTGCGCAGGAAGCCGACGAGGAGCGGGAAGTCAGCGCGGAAGAAGTCGTCGAAATCGGCACGATCGCTCACCCGGCATCGCTCTCCCTCCCCTGGCGCAAGCCGTTCGACAGTAGGAGCGCGACAAGGGGCCGAACGTGCAACGACACCGGAAAACACCCGCGCGTCGCAGAGCAGATCGTCAGTGAGTCACGGGGTGTTCCGGTGCCAGAACGTGCAGTGGTGGTCGGCGGCGAAGCCGGGGTCCGGGTGAAGGCCGTCGGCCGCGAGGGAGACGACCGAGCCGGCCGGCCAGGACGACAGCGGGCTGCCGTGGACGAAGGCCGCCCAGGCGTCGACCATCTGGTCGGACAGGGACTTCTGCGCGGGGGTGAGGGCGAGGGCGGCCGGGTGGCCGTCGAGGTCGAACAAGTACGGGAGTTCGGACGTGTGCGCCGCGCCGAGCGGGAAGGGGGCCGGGACGCCGGTGGCGGCCGGGGAGGTGGCGTCGGTGAAGTCGTAGCGCCAGACCGACGGCAGGGAGCGCGACAGCTGGTCGGCCACGCAGGAGAAGGACGAGTCCGTGACGGCCGCCGCGTAGGCGCGGGAAGCGTTGCCGCCGAAGGAGGACGGTGGGTATTCGGCCGCGACGGCCGTCGCGTCGGGGAAGTAGCGCGCGAGGGCGGCGGGGTAGCCGGCCGGGGTGATGGGCGGGGCGCCGGCCGCGAGCTGCTGGGCGAGGAAGTAGGTGAACTCGTCGTGGGTCGTGCCCATGAGCACCGGCACGGGGGCGGCGGAGCCGTGCCGGACGGCCGTGACCGGGTCGGCCGGGAGGACCGTGCCACCGGTGACCGGGCCGGGGATCTCGATGCCGGCCAGCGAGTAGTAGACGGGGGCGGTGGCCAGCTTCGCCACCGGCAGCGCGCGCAGGCAGGCAGCGGCCGTCGCGCGGTCCGGGCAGCCGTGGACCGCCGAATAGTCCACACTGGACTTTCCGGCCGCCGCGAGGGTGGCCTGCGCCTGGCACGGGGCGCTTTGGACGATCGCCGCGCGGAAGAGACCGCGGGATCCGGGGGCGACGAGGTGGTCGCACACCGACATGCCGCCCGCGGACTCGCCGGCGATGGTCACGGCGTCGGGGTCACCGCCGAAGGCCGCGATGTTGTCGTGGACCCAGCGCAGGGCCTGTTGCTGGTCGAGGAAACCGTAGTTTCCGGGCTGCGCGCCCAGGGCCGGGTCGGCGAGGAAACCCAGCGCTCCCAAGCGGTAGTTGATCGTGACGACGACCGCGCCGCCGCGCACGACCAGCCGGGTGGCGTCGTAGCCGTCACCGCCGCCGTCGAGGAAGGCGCCACCGTGGATCCACACGAGCACGGGGCGTTTCGCCGTGGAAACGGGTGGCGTCCAGACGTTGAGGTACAGGCAGTCCTCGCTCGTGCCGGTCGCGGTGCCCTGCGGGCAGCGCGGGCCGGGGGCCGTGGCGTCGCGCTCGGCGGTCCAGGACGCGGGCGGGGCCGGGGGCTGCCAGCGGCGCACGCCGACCGGCGGCGCCGCGTACGGAATCCCTTGGAACACGCGGTGATCCGGGGTCACCGTGCCGCGGACCGGGCCCGACGCCGTGCGCACGACCTCGCCCAGCCGCCCGATCGCCGCGTCCGAAGCCGCGCACGCCGACGCGGCCACCGCGAGCACGAGGAGCACCACCGCGAACCCACGCCGCCGCACCACTGCCTCCGCCACCGCGCGGACGATACCGGGCACCAAGATTTTTTCACGGTCCGGGATCCCCTCGCCGGAGCCGCGAAACGTGTCGGCGCTGGTCCCGACGTCGGCCACCCGGCCAAAGTAGCTCACCACTAAGCAACTTCGACAGATCGCTGACGTCCCTCACGGCTAAGCCACCCATTAGGCTGACGTCATGGCCGACCACGTGGACTCCGTGCTCGCGCAGTGGGCTGCGCAGCGCCCGGACCTCGACGTGTCCCCAATGGCCGTGATCGGCCGGCTGAAACGGGTGTCACGCCTGATCGACACCGAGCTGGCCCGCACGTTCGCCAAGCACGGCCTCGACGCGGCGTCGTTCGACGTGCTCGCCACGCTGCGCCGCAGCGACCCGCCCCACCGCCTGACACCGACCGAGCTCATGCGCACGGCCATGGTCACCTCCGGCGCCGTGACGCAACGGCTCGACCGGCTCGAAGACCGCGGCCTGATCGCCCGCAGCCGCAGCGAAACCGACGGCCGCGGCATCGTCGTCGCCCTCACCGTCGAAGGGCAGGCGCTGATCGACTGCGCCCTGCCCGACCACCTCGACACGGAGCACCGGGTGCTCGACGCCCTCGACCCGCCCGCGCAGGCCGCCCTCGCCGACGCCCTGCGCGTGCTCCTGGAATCCTTCGGCGACCGCACCGGCTGACTCTGGAGGCACCGCGTGAGCACCGACGACCTGGACCCGTTCCTCGGCGAGTGGACGGTCAGCATCCGGTTCCCCCACGCGCCCGCCGACCAGCCGCCGCCCGTCGCCCGGTCGGTCTTCGAGCGGATCCTCGACGGCCGCTACCTCACGCAGCGCACCGAAGTCCCCGTGCCCGAGGCCCCGGACAGCTACTCCGTCGTCGCCGCCCACGAGGACGGCACGTTCACCCAGCACTACTACGACGCCCGCGGCGTCAGCCGCCTCTACGCGATGACCTTCCGCGACGGCGTGTGGACGCTGCTGCGCGAAGCCGCCGACTTCTCGCCCCTGAACTTCCGCCAGCGCTTCACCGGCACCTTCAGCGCGGACGGCAACCGCATCGACGGCGCGTGGGAGATGGCGATGCCGGGCAAGGACTGGAAGCACGACTTCGAAATGCACTACACGCGGATCAACTGAGCCCCGGCCCGCTCACTCCAGGCCCGCTCACTCCAGGCCGTAGCGCCGCAGTTTGCGGTACAGCGTCGCGCGGCCGATCCCGAGCAGGGCGGCCGCCCGCACGCGATTGCCGTTCGCGGTGCGCAACGCGTCGGAGATGGCCAGGCGTTCGGCCTTCTCCAGCTCCGTCAGGCGCGGGTGCGCCGGTGAGGAGCGCAGGCGTCCCGGCAGATGGCGTGCGCTGACGGTCGGCCCGGCGGCCTCCGCTTCCGCCGCCACGACCACGGCCTTCAGCTCGACGAGGTTGCCGGGCCAGTCGTGCCGCTGCAGCGTCGACCGCGCGTCCTGGGTGAAGTGCGTGCCGCGGCCGAACCGCTGCGCGAGCTCCGGGATGTCTGCCGTTCGCTCGCGCAGGCTGGGCACCAGGATCTCGACCGGCGACCATTCGGTGCGCAGCACGTCCGCGCACTCCGGCCCGGTGCCGGTCGTGAGCGTCGCGATCACCCGGGCGGGATGCCCGGCGGTCAGGAGGGCGGCGAGCCGCGCGGCCCGGCTCCCCGGGA
The DNA here is from genome assembly GCF_040654155.1 of Amycolatopsis sp. NPDC050768. Lineage (NCBI taxonomy): Bacteria > Bacillati > Actinomycetota > Actinomycetes > Pseudonocardiales > Pseudonocardiaceae > Amycolatopsis > Amycolatopsis sp. NPDC050768. The sequence goes on along the minus strand of NZ_JBFAHL010000026.1, from coordinate 80,253 downwards.
GGCGCTCGACGTGGCGCAGCAGCACTGCCGGCGCCGCCAGCGCCTCCGCGACTTCCGCCAGCCAGCCCTCGTCGTCGGCGGCCTCGAGGACGACGGGATCACCGAGCGCCGCCCTGGCGACGCCGGTCTTGCCCACACCCGGCTCGCCCAGCAGCAGCACCGGCCGGCTGCCCGCCCGCGCCACCGACCGCTCGAGCGAACGCCAGGCCGGCGAGGTACCCGCCAGCCCGGCGTCGGCGAAGAGGGAAAGCCGGGCGCGCCGGCGTCCCGGACGCGGCCGCGGTGGCTCGACGAGCACGAGCAAGCCCCGGCTGTCGCCCGGCAATGCGGGCCGGAGCCGGACCTTCACGCCGTCGTCGAGGATCAGTTCGGTCGTGGTCAGCCCGCCCTCGCGCGCCGCCTCGATCGCACAGGACTCCAGCGTTTCGATGTCGCGGGCTCGCAGCAGCCCGGCGGCGGCGTCGCTGACGAGCCTGGTGCGGCCGTCCAGCACAGCGATCGGGTACCGGCCGGGGCCGGCCCGCAGGTAGGCCTCGAGCAGACGGTGTTCGTGCGCCGAGGCGGCGTGCAGCAGCTCCCGCTCGATCGCGCCGGTCGCCGTGGTCGCGAGCGCGTGCAGCACCCGCAACGGCACGTCGAGCTCGCACACCACCGCGACCGCGCCGCTGACCTTCCGCGTGACCGGGTCGGTCACCGGGGCGCCGACGCACACCGTGCTCTGGTACAGCTCGAAAATGTGCTCCGGTCCCCCGACCACGACCGGCCCGCCCGTGTCCAGGACGTGGCTGATCCCGTTGGTCCCCGTGGAGCGCTCCGACAGGTCCGCACCCAGCCGGGTGTCGATCCGGGCGAGGTGGGCGCCCACCGCCTCCTCGTCGGCCCAGCAGCCGACGACCCGCGCGTGGCCGTCGCTGAGCACCACCGCGGCGCCGAGCCCGACGAGGTCACCGGCCAATTTGGACAGGACCGGGGTCGCGGCGCGGACCAACGGGGTCTCCAGCGGCACCGGCACCTGCGGCACGTGGTCACGCGTGACGTCGAGCTCGGCGAAACTCGAGCGGCGCCAGGCGGCGGACAACCAGGCCGGCAGGTCCTCCGGCAGCAACCGCTCGGTCAGGAAGACTTCCCTGGCGTGGCGCAGGCGGGCCAGCCCGTCGCGCGTGTCGATCTCGTAGCCCATCCGTTGTCACTCCATTGTGTTCACGGACCGAACCTCCGGCGCACCCATCATGGGCCATCGACCGGGCGCCGCGGCTGTCTCATTGTGAGACAACCGCGCCACGCGGGGAAACCGCAAGGTGTGTGCATGACGAAGGATTCAGTCGCCCCGCGAGAGAGCGCCCGGCCCGCGACACTCACGTCCGCGGACGTCGAAGCCGACGTGGTCGTGGTCGGTGGCGGAGGCGCCGGCCTGCCCACCGCGCTGTTCAGCCGGTGGCTGGGCAACGAGGTGGTCCTGCTGGAGAAGGCACCGGAACTCGGCGGCACGGTCAAGAAGGCCGCGTTCTGGTACTGGGTGCCGAACAACAAGCCCATGCGCGCGCTCGGCATCGAGGACCGATTCGAGGACTTCCTCCGCTACGTCGCGCGCCTGTCCCAGCCGACCCGGTTCGACCCGGCGAGCCCGACGGCCGGCCTCACCGACTGGGAAGCCTCGATGGCCCGCGCGTTCTACGACAGCGCCGGCCCCGCCGCCGAGCTGCTGGCCGAGCACGGCGCGCTCACCTACCGGCATTGCCCGGACGTGCCGGACTACTGGTCGGAACTGCCGGAGGACAAGGCTCCGAAGGGACGCGTGCTGGTGCCGGAAGGCGCCCGGGAATCGATGTCCGACGGCGGCGAAGTGGCAGTCCGGCAGATGTCCGCGGCCGCCGAGCGCGACGGTGTGGACTTGCGCACGGGGCACCGGGTCCAACGGCTCGTCGTGGACGGTGTCCGCGTTGCCGGTGTCGAGGCCACGACCGCCGCCGGGCAAACGGTGCGGGTGCTGGCGCGCAAGGGCGTCGTGTTCGCCACCGGCGGCTTCTCCCACGACGACGAGCTGCGCCGCGACTACCTCGGCGTCCCCGCCTACCCGGGCTGCGCGGCGGTGACCAACGAGGGCGACTTCGTCCGCATCTCCTCCGCGATGGGCACGCAGTTCGCCACCATGAACCACGCCTGGATGTGCCCGGTGCCGCTGGAGAAGACCGGGCGGCCCGACCTGGTCGGCATGTTCTCGGTGGCCGGCGACTCGATGATCCTCGTGAACCGGCGGGGCGAGCGCGTGGCCAACGAGAAGCTGCCCTACAACGAGGCCGCACGGACGTTCTTCCGATGGGACCCGGCCGCGGGCGAGTACCCGAACCTGGTGCTCGTCCAGGTGTGGGACCAGCGCAGCCAGGACCATTCCGCCGGCGACGAATACGGCCGCCTGATCGTCCCGCCGGGCAGCGACGACTCCCACGTGGTCAAGGCGCGGACGCTCGACGAGCTCACGGTGAAGATCCGCGAGCGCCTCGCGGCCCACGCCGCCGAGACCGGTGGTTTCACCCTCGCCGACGACTTCGCCGAGAACCTGCCCCGGACGATCGACCGGTTCAACCGCTTCGCCGCGAACGGCAAGGACGAGGACTTCGCCCGCGGCGAGACCGCGATCCAGCTGGTGTTCAACGGTCCGGTCAAGGAGGAGCCCGGCCGCGAGAACCCGACGATGTGGCCGATCAGCGACACCGGTCCGTACTACGCCGCGCTCGTCACCGGCGGCGTCCTCGACACCAAGGGCGGCCCGCGGACCGACCCGGACGGACGGGTGCTGGACGACCTCGGTGCCCCCATCCCGGGACTCTTCGGGGTCGGCAACTGCGTGGCCTCGGCTTCGGGCCGCGCTTACTGGGCGGGTGGCGCTACGCTCGGCCCGATCATCGCGTTCGCGTACCGGGCCTCAGGCGCCGTGGACCGCGCCTGGCGGCCCGCCTGAGGGCAGGAGCCGAAATGGCCTTGAGCACGCAGATCATGACCGACGAGCAGCGCAAGTCCGTGGCGATGGAATACCTCAAAGCCTTCGACCGCGGCGGCGTCACGTCGAGCGGTGGCGGCATTCTCGACCTGTTCGCCGTCGACGCGCAGGTCTACTTCCCGAAGTGGGGCATCGCGGACGGCCGCGACGAGATCGGCCGGATGTTCTCCGACGTCGGCGGCACCCTGAAGGCCATCAAGCACCACTACTCCGAGCTGACCTGGATCTTCTCCGGCAGCGACCTCGTCGTCGTCGAAGGCACCAGCCACGGCGAGCACCGCGACGGCCCGTGGCGCGCCGGCTTGCCCGACTGGGCGGCCGGCCGATGGTGCGACGTGTTCGAGATCCGGGACTGGAACATCCACCGCTGCTTCATCTACCTCGATCCGGATTACGCCGGGCAGGACACGGATCGCTACCCGTGGCTCGCTGAAGAGAAGTAGCGCGGCCGGCGGGCGCCCGAGGACGTGGCGCCCGCCGGCGCGCGGTCAGCCCATGCTCTTCGCGCCGTCGAGCGACTCGCGGATGATGTCGGCGTGGCCGGAGTGCTGCGCGGTCTCGGCGATGATGTGCACGAACACGCGCCGCGCCGACCAGCTCGCGTTCTCCTCGAACCACGGCGCCTTCGGCAACGGCTGGGTCGCGCCCAGGTCGGGCAGCGTGGCGACGAGCTCGTCGGTCTTGGCGGCCACGTCGGCGTAGACGGCCAGCACGCCTTCCAGCGTCTCGCCGGGCAGCAGGGCGAAGTCGTTGGCGCGCTCGGCGAAGTCGGCTTCGGTCATCTCCGCGAAGTCCGGCATGGCCGCCGGGCCCTGCACGATGAACTCCGCCCAGCCGCGTTCCACCGACGTCACGTGCTTGATGAGGCCGCCAAGGCACAGCTCGCTGGCCGTGGTCCGCAGACGGGCCTGGTCATCGGTGAGGTCGCGCGTCGTGAACCGCAGGAAGTGGCGGTGCTTTCCCAGCATCGCCAGCAGGTCGGCGCGCTCGCCCGTCGTCACGTCGGTCGTCAGGGTCTCGTTCACGGCTTCGTCCTCTCGTCGGTGTCTGCGTACAAACCTAAGGTAAAACCCATTCCGGCCACTTTGTGACCTCAATAGACGAGAATCTGGATTCATGGCCAACACGAGCTCGCGAACCCTGCGGTTGCTGTCGCTGCTGCAGACGCACCGGTACTGGCCCGGCCAGGAGCTGGCGGGGCGCCTGGAGGTGTCGATCCGGACGCTGCGCCGCGACGTCGACCGGCTGCGTGAGCTGGGGTATCCCGTCGAGGCGCAGCGCGGCGTCGACGGCGGTTACCAGCTCGCGCCGGGCGCGACGCTGCCGCCGCTGGTGGTCGACGACGAGGAGGCCGTGGCGCTGGCGGTGGGCCTGCAGGCCGCCGCGCAGGGTTCGGTCGAGGGCATCGCGGAGTCGTCGCTGCGCGTACTGGCGAAGGTGGTGCAGGTGATGCCGGCCCGGCTGCGGCGGCGCGTCGACGCGTTGCGCGCGATGACCGTGCCGCTCGGCTGGAACGGCGCGCCCGGCCCCAGCGTCGACCCCGGCGTGCTCACGGCCATCGCGCTCGCCTGCCGCGACAGCGAACGGCTGCGGTTCTCCTACACCGCCGCCGGCGGCCTGCAGACCGAGCGGCACGTCGAGCCGCTTCGCCTCGTACCGGTGGGCCGCCGCTGGTACCTCGTCGCGTACGACCTCGCCCGGCACGACTGGCGCAGCTTCCGCGTCGACCGCCTCAGCGACCCGCACGGCACCGGCGCCCCGTTCCGCCCGCGCGAGCTGCCCGCGACCGACGCCGCCGAGTTCGTCCGCGCCGGGCTCGACAACGTCGCGCGGCCCTACCGGGTGGAGGTCGTCGTCGAGGCGCCGGCCGCCACCGTACGCGAGCGCATCGGCCAGTGGACCACGGTCGAGGAGCTCGATGCCGGCCGCTGCCGGGTACTGATGACCGCCGACGCGCTGGACTGGCCCACCCTCGCGCTCGGCGTCGTCGGCGCTGAGTTCCGCGTGGTGACACCGCCGGAGTTGCTGGACCGCGTGCACGAATGGGCAGCGCGCTTCAACCGGGCGTAGGTATCGTGAGTTCCTCGGGAGGCTGCCATGGCCACAGTCAGCGTGCGCTACCTCGTGGACGACGTCGACGCCGCGATCGGGTTCTACCGCGACCACCTCGGATTCAGCGAGGTGATGCACCCCGCCCCGGCCTTCGCGATGCTCGCCCGCGGTGACCTGCGGCTGCTGCTCAGCGCGCCGGGCGGCGGGCCCGGTGGTGGACAGGCCCTGCCGGACGGCCGGGTGCCCGAGCCGGGCGGCTGGAACCGATTCGCGCTGGAGGTCGAGGACCTCGACGCCGAGGTCGGTCGGCTGCGCGCGGCCGGGGTGGCGTTCCGCGGCCCGGTCGTCGACGGGGTCGGCGGACGGCAGGTGCTGATCGAAGATCCGTCCGCCAACCCGGTCGAGCTGTTCCAGCCCACCCGCGCCGAAGCTCGCCTCGACGCGGGCTGAACGAAGTCAGCGCACCTTCGCGGGCTCCGCCGGCGTCGGGGCCCAGCCCCAGCTGTGCGGCGCCTCGCCCGGCTCCACGATCGTGCCGGCGCGCACGGTGAGCACCGGCACGAACGCGCGGTCCAGGCGCAGCGATGCGCCCACCGCGTCGGACACCGACCAGTCGCCGGAGACGACGTCGAGCACCGACAGGTCGGCCGGGCGCCCGACCTCCAGCCGGCCCGCGCGGTCGGCGATGCCGGCGGCCGCGGCCGGGCCCGCGGTGGCCATGGTGAGCACCTCGGGCACGCTGAAGCCCAGCGCGAGGTAGCGGCTGAGCACCTCGGTGAGGCTGAAGACGATCTCGCCGTGGCCGGTGAGCGTCATGTCCGTGCTCACCGCGTGCAGCGGAATCCCCTGGTCCAGCACCCGGCGGGCGACGTCGAACGACAGGTTCTTGCAGCCGTGCGCCGAGTCGAACAGCACGCCCCGTTCGGCCGCGGCCAGTGCTTCGGGCAGCACCACGCCGTCGGCGTCCAGCACGCCACCGGGGTTGGCGGTGTAGACGTGCGTGACGATGTCGCCGGCGTCGAGCAGGTCGAGCGTCTCCGGGCCGACGCGCGGGCCGGCCAGGCCGCCGATGTCGCCGACGTGCACCATCAGCGGCACCCCCGCCTCCCGCGCCACCGCGCGAGCGGTCCGGAGCATCTCCAGACCCGGGCCCTGCAACGCGGGCGACACCATGCGCACCTTGATCCCCCGCACCAGGCCGGGGTTCTCGGCCAGCACGCGGCGCACGCCGTCGGGGTCGAGGTCGTCGGCGGTGGTCACGTCGGGTTTCACCGCGAGCCCGCGCCGTCCGATGTGGACGAACGGCACGACCTGCGTGCGGCACGACGGCAGCAGCGCCTTGAACTCCACGAAGTTCTCCGCGCCGGAGCTGCCCGCGTCGACCACCGTCGTGACGCCCGAGAGCACGCCGGCGACGTCCGCGTCCAGGCTGAGCGCGGAGCCGGGCGCGAACACATGCGTGTGCAGGTCCACGAGCCCCGCCGTGACAAGGCTTCCGGTCACGTCAACCACGCGCGCGGCACCGGCACGATCGAGGTCGGGCCCGATCGCCGTGATGACCGAACCGGTGACGGCCACGTCGAGCCGCCCGGAAAGCCCGGCACCGGCGTCGACGACCTCACCACCGACCAGCAGCAGATCCGTCACTGTCCCGCCTCACTCACGACCAGCAGCCCGTCGAGCGCCACCGCGCGGCCGGCGGTCACCGAGACCGGGTTCAGCTCCAGCACGAAGCCCGGCCACGGCAGGCTTTCGACGAACCGGGAAAACCGCACGAGGAACGCCACCGCCTGCGCGCCGGCCTGCTCCAGGGCAAGTCCCTTCGACTTCCCCGTGGTCCGCAGCCGCCGCAGCAATGCCAGAGCCGCGGCTTCGTCCAACGGCGCCAGCGCGAAGCTGACGTCGTCGATCAGCTCCGTCGCCACTCCCCCGGCGCCGCACGACACGACCGGACCGAACACCGGATCGCGGAATCCCGACACGAGCAGCTCCGTGCCGCCGACGGCGGACTGCTGCACGAGCACACCCAGCAGATCCGCGCCCAGTGCTTCGGTGCGCGCCGCGAGTTCGCGGTACGTCTGTTCCGCGGTGGCCCGGTCGCCGACGCTCAGGCGCACCAGCCCGACCGCCGCGCGGTGCGTGATCTGTGGCGAGAGCGCTTTCAGCACCACCGGGAAGCCGAGTTTCTCCGCCAGCGCACCGGCTTCCTCGGCCGAGTGGGCGGTTTCGCCGCGCAGCACGTCGAAGCCCGCCTCCGCCAGCAGCCGGTGCACCTCGTGCTCCGCCACCACGTCACCACTGGACACGGCGGGCAGCGTGGCCTCGACGACCGGGGTCACCAACTCCGGCGCCGCCGCCAGGATCGCGCGCGAAACCTCGTCGTCCGTCCTGATCGGACCCGTGAGCAAGCCCAGCGTCTCGACCGCCACGCGCTGATCGTCGAACACGTGCAGACCCGCGTCCGTGTACAGCTTCACGGCCTCGGCCGTCGCCCCGCGCGAGTAGACGGCGACCGCCAGCTCACCCTTGCGGTGCAGGTCGATGACCGGCCCGGCGATGTCCTCGGGGTACACGATCTCGCCCACGCTGAACTGCGTCAGCAGCACATCGGCTTCACCCGACTTCGCCACCGCGTCCAAAGTGGACGACAGCTGCGAGCGCCACTTCTCCTGCACGTAGGCCTCGGGGGTGAGGTCGACCGGGTTCTTCGTCGACGCGATCTCCGGCATCGTCGGGGCCAGCGCCGCGCGCGTTTCCGGCGACAGCGCAGGCACTTCCAGCCCGGCCAGCGCGCACTGGTCGGACGCCAGCACCCCGGCACCCCCGCCGTGGCCCATGATCACGACCCGGCGGCCCCGCAGCGGCGGCAGCCCGGCTCGGCCGTGGAGGTACCCGGCGGTTTCGAGCAGCTGCTCCACGGAATGCACCTGCACGGCACCTTCCGCTTCCAGCAACGCGTCCCACACCCGCGTCTCGCCGGCCAACGCGCCGGTGTGCGCGGCGATGGCCGCCGCGCTCGCGGCCGAGTGACCGACCTTCAGCACCAGCACCGGCTTGCCGAGCTCGCGTGCCCGGCGCAGCATCTTCGCGAACCGGGCGCCGTCGCGCACGCCTTCCAGGTACGCCAGCACGATCTCGGTGCCCGGGTCCTCGACCACGGTCTCGAGCAGGTCGACGACGCCGAGGTCGACCTCGTTGCCCGTGCTGATCATGTACCGGAAGCCGATGCCGGACTCCTGCGACCACGCATGCGCGTTGGCCGCGAGCCCGCCGCTCTGGCTGACCATGGCGATGCCGCTGGTCAGCAGCTCGTCGGTGCCGCGCAGCCAGGTCGCGAACGTGCCCGTGAACCCGATCGCCGTGTTCACCACGCCGAGGCAGTTGGGCCCGATCAGCCGCACGCCCGTCGAGCGCACGACCTCGGCCAGCTCGGCCTGCAGCCGCTCGCCCTCGGGGCCGTTCTCGCTGAACCCGCCGGCCCACGCGATCGCGCCGGGGATGCCGGCCTCGTGCAGCTCGCGCGCGACGCCGGACACGTTGGCCGCGCCGAGGCCGATGATCGCCACGTCGACGTCGGACGGCAGTTCGGCGATGGAGCGGACGGCCGGGTAGCCGGCGACGGTCTCCGCGGTGGGGTGCACCGGGTACACGTCGCCGGCGAAGCCGAACTTCCGCATGAGGGCCGCCGCCGTGCCGCCGCGGTTGCCCTGCCGGTCACTGGCCCCGATCACCGCGACCGAACGCGGCGCCAGGATGCGTTGCAGTGGCGTCACTTGCCCTGCCACACGGGTGAGCGGCGCTCGACGAACGCGCGGCTGCCTTCCTTCGAATCGTCGGTGGCGGCGACGTCGCGGTCGAGCTGGCGGGTGTACTCGTCCAGGGCCGGGTTGAGCGACGAGATGCGGTACACGCGCGTCGCGGCCTGCACGGCGCTGGGCGAACCCGCGACGACCATCGCCGCGAGCTCCTCGGCCTTCGCCAGGATCTCGCTCTGCGGCGCGACCTTGTTGACGATGCCCTGGCTGTAGCAGTCCTGCGCGGTCAGCCGGCCGTTGCACAGCGTCAGGAACGCCGCCGTGGCGCGGGGCAGCGCGAGGAACTTCGCCTGCGGCGAGCCGAGGCGCCCGACGTTGGTGTGCTGGTCGCCGAGCCACGCGTCGTCGGCCATCACGCGCAGCTGGCACTGCATCACGAGCGTCAGGCCGACGCCGACGGCGAACCCGTTGATCGCGGCGATGAGCGGCTTGTCGAGGTTCGCGTCGTACGGCATGCCGCCGCCACCCCAGTAGTACGCGGGGTTCGACGGGTCCTCGTGCGGCGTCTGCTGGCCCTTCGCCTGGTACTCGGCGAGGAACTTGATGTCGCGCCCGGCGCAGAACGCCTTGCCCTCACCGGTCAGGATGCCGACCCGCACCTCGGGGTCGCGCTGCATGTCGAGCCACACCCGACGCAGCTCGCGGTAGGTGAAGGTGTGCAGGGCGTTGCGCACCTCGGGCCGGTTGATCGTGATGTACGCGACGTGGCCCTTCTTCTCGTACTTCACGAACTCCAGGTCGTTCGGCATGGTCGACGGGTCGTAGGTGCCGGGCATCGGCGCGGATCTCCTCTGGTCGCAGGGAAAGCAGGGTTACAGCTGACGCAGGAACGCACGGGCTCGGTCCGTGCGCGGGTTGTCGAAGAACTCGGCGGGCGGCCCGGCCTCGACGACCTTGCCGTCGGCCAGGAACACCACCTGATCGCCCACTTCACGGGCGAAGCGCATTTCGTGCGTGACCACGACCATCGTCATGCCGTCGGCGGCGAGCTCGCGCATCACGCGCAGCACCTCGCCGACGAGCTCGGGGTCGAGCGCCGAGGTCGGCTCGTCGAACAGCATCACGTCGGGCCGCTGCATGAGCGCCCGCGCGATCGCCACGCGCTGCTGCTGCCCACCGGACAGCTGCACCGGGTGGGCGTGGGCGCGGTGCTTGAGGCCGACGCGCTCGAGGATCGCCAGCCCGCGTTCCTCGGCCTCCTCGCGTTCGAGCTCGCCGTGCAGCAGCGGCGCGAGCGTGAGGTTGCCGAGCGCGGTGAGGTGCGGGAACAGCTCGAAGTGCTGGAACACCACGCCGAAGCGGCGCCGCTGTTCGAGCAGCTTCTTGCGCGGCATGTCGTGCAGCTTGCCGCCGCGCACCACGCGCCCGATGATCTCGCCGTCGAGCAGCACGTGGCCTTCGTCAGGGGTGAGCAACCCGTTGATGCACCGCAGGAGCGTGCTCTTGCCGGAGCCGGACGGGCCGATCAGGCAGGCGACCTGGCCCTCGCCGAGCGTCACGTCGACGCCGTCGAGGATCTTCGCTTCGCCGTAGCTCTTGCCGACGCCGACGATCTCCAGCAGGTCCGCGCGGGTCTGCTTCACGGGCACCTCGCCTGTCGTGTTCTCATGCGCTGCGAGCACCGGCGTCTCCTTCCGTGGCGATGACCGCCTCGGGCGTGCGGACGCGGCGCCGGTAGGCGCTGGCGCGGCGTTCGAGGTAGCGCTGGCCGACACTGGCGAGGCTCGTCAGCACGAGGTACCAGATCGAGGCGACGAACAGCATTTCCATCGTGGCGAGATTCTGCGACGCGATCTGCTCGGCGACGCCCAGCACCTCCGTGCCGGCGATGGCGTAGACCAGCGACGTCGACTTCAGCAGCATCACGAACGTGCTCCCGGCGGGCGGGATCATCACCGGGATCGCCTGCGGCAGCACGACTTTGCGTTCGATCTGCCACGTGCTCAGCCCCATCGCCGCGGCCGCTTCGCGCTGCGACTCGGACACCGACTGGGTGCCGGCCCGCACGATCTCGGCCAGGTACGCGCCCTGTTCGAGCGAGAGCGCGACGCCGCCGGCGACCATCGGCACGAGCACCGAGTTCGTCGAGACGGACCAGAGGCTGAGATCGGTGAACGGGAGCCCGATCCCGAGCCGCGGCAGGAAGAGCGCGAAGTTGCCGAAGATCAGGATGAACACGATCAGCGGCACGCTGCGGAAGAACCACACGTACAGCCAGCTCGCCGTGCGCGCCACCGGGTTGCGACTGACCCGCATGTACCCGACGACGATGCCGATGATCGAAGCCACCACGAACGACACGAGGGCGAGCGCGATCGCGCCGAGCACGCCTTCGAGGATCCGCCAGTCGAACAGGTAGCGGCCGATCACCGAGAGGTGGATGTTGTCGTTGTGCAGCAGCGTGTTCAGGATGATCAGCAGCACGACCGCGAGCGCCAGCCAGGAGATGATCCGGCCGACGGGCGAGCGTACGGCGTGCTGCTGCGGGATCGGGTCGGCGCGGGTGAACCGTCGCCCGGGGTGGGTTTCGGTGGTCATTTGGTGGCCTGGTTCAAGGTCGCGGTGGGCACCAGCTGGTTCTGCGGCAGACCGAAGCCGGTGAGGATCTTGGCGTAACTGCCGTCCTTGATCATCGCGTTGACGGCGGCCTGGAACGCGGCGGCGAGCTTCGGCTGGTTCTGGGCGATGGTGAAGCCCTCGTCGCCCTCGTCGATCTGCTCGGCGATCGCGTCGTTGGCCTTGGTGGCCACGAGCTTGCCCTGCGACTGCTGCGCGGTGTAGACGACGGTCGGCGTGGGGATCATGCCGCCGTCGACCCGCCCGGACTGCACGGCGAGCACGATGTCCGCCGTCGCCGAGAGGCCGACCATCTGCGGGGCCGGTTTGCCGCCCTGCGTGCAGTGCTTGACGATGTCGTTGAAGATCGCGACGGTCGCGGCCGCGGCCTTGCCGAGACCGATCTTCTTGCCGCACACGGCGTCGAGCGTCTCGAACTGCGAAGCCTTGTCGGCCGTCGCCAGGATGCCCTGGAGGTTCTTGAACGCGCCGACGACGTTGGCCTTGGCGATGATGTCGGCGTTGGCCGCGCTGGCCGAGCCGCTGACCACGATCTTGCCCGCCTGCATGGCGGGCAGCTGGTCGGGGTAGAGCACCTGCTGCCAGGCGACCTTCAGGCCCATCATCCCGGCGGCGTGCTCCACGAGCTTCACCACCGCGCCGGTGGGCGTTTTGGTGCCGGTTTCGTACATGGCCATGGGGGCGGCCTGGAAGTTCGCGCCGCCGTTGATCGTGCCGGCCGCCGCGATGTCGGCGGGGACGAGCGCCTTGATCGCGGGGTCGACCGCCGCGGGGGCGACGGCCGCCGCGGCCGGCTGGCTCGCGGCGGCGGACCCGGCCGGAGCACCGACCGGGGTGTCCGTGTTCGAGCAGCCGCTCAGTGCGGTCGCCACGGCGACGCCTGCGGCCAGCGAAAGCACCAGCTTCTTCATGGGGACTCCTCAGTCCAACTGCACTGTTGAGCTGCCTGTCGAGCAGCGCTCACAGTGCCCCACTGGTCCGGTCGAGTCAAGTACTTGACTGACCAAACTTGTATGACAAGTATTTCTGCAGAGCCGGACTTGCCGTACCTCGTCCGGGTGGATCAGTGCGCGCTCGCCTACACTGGGAGCGCTGTCGTTTCCCGGCCCGACCTGGCCGGGACGTGGGGCTGCGGCGCCGGTGCAGGGGGCGGCGGGCACACGAGGGATCAACCACAGGAGGTGCCAGCGGTGTCGTCGGTACTCGGATCGCCGTCATTGACCGAGTCGCTCAGCGACGCACTTCGCCAGCAGATCATCCGCGGCGAGGTCGCTCCCGGTCTCCGGCTCACGGAGGCGTGGGTGGCGAGCCGGTTCGACGTCGCGCGCCCCACGGCCAAGGCCGGCCTCGACCGGCTGGTCGCCGAAGGTCTGCTCCGCCGCGGCCCCCGGCGCAGCTCGATCGTGCCGCAGCTGTCCACTGAGGACATCCGCGACATCTACTTCAGCCGCGAGCCCGTGGAAACCCTCGCGGTGCGCACACTCGCGGAGGCCAAGAACGTGCCCGCCGACGCCCAGCAGGCGCTCAACATGATGCGCCTGGCCGCCGAGCAGTCGCTGCACTCCGACCACACCGAGGCCGACGTCGCGTTCCACCGCGCTCTCGTCGCGGCCGCCGGCAGTCCCCGCCTGCAGCGCATGCACGGCACCGTGATGGGCGAGGCGCAGCTCTGCATCGCCCAGGTTCGCCGCACCGCCTCCACCGACCTGGTCGAGCTCACGGCTCGCCACGCGGCCATCATCGAGGCCATCCGCGAGGGCGACGGGTCCATCGCGGAAGAAGCGATGCGCGCCGACCTGCACGGCTGCCGCGACATGCTGCTCGCCGACGCGGCGAAACGCGCGGGGGTCGCCGTCTGACGGCGTCTCTTCGCCGGCGGTGCGGATCGCTGCCGGGTTGGTCTCGACCGCCGCTGCCAGCGGAGTAGCCGGCGGGTATTGGCACGTCATCACTGAGCCGAGTTCTCCGGCGGGCGACCGGGCTTGAAGCGCGCCCACTCGCCGCGAGTGGCACGAGTTCACCCACCACAGCCGGGCCGCACGCGCCTTTCAGGCGTGCGGCCGTCCGGGACGCCGCGGCCGGAATGCGCTAGCGCGCCGCGCGGCGAAGCCAGGCCGCCGTCACCAGCCGGCCGCCCAAGCCCGCCGGCGCCGCGGCCTGGCCACGGTCACCAGCCCAAGCGGGGAACTCCTTCAAGCCAGGCCAGGGATTCCTCCGTCGGCACCGTCGGTTTGTATTCGCACGCCACGTTGCCGCGGTAGCCCGCCTGCCAGAGTCGCTCGAGCACGTCCGCGAAGTCGACTTCGCCAGTGCCCGGTTGGCCGCGGCCGGGGGCGTCGGCGAGCTGGACGTGGGCGATGAGCGCGGCGTGGGTGTCGATGACCTGCTCGAGGTCGTCGCCGCTGGTGGTGAGGTGGAAGGTGTCGAAGAGCAGGCCGATGGTGTCCGCGCCGGTGTCGGTGCGGGCCTGCTCGACAACGCGCGCGCCGTCGGCGGCGGTGGTGAGGGGGTAGGCGCCGTTGAGGCCGCGGCCGAGAGGTTCGACCAGGACGGTGCCGCCGACCTTGCCGAGGCGCTGGGTCGCGGTGGCGAGCTGTTCGCGGGCGACGGCGTCCTCTTCAGCGGGGTCACCGCCGTCGGCGCGTTGGCCGTAGAGGGCGTTGAAGGCCGGGCAGCCGGTGCGCTCGGCGATGGCCACGACGAGGTCGAGGTTGGCCGCGAACTCCTCGCGCCGCGCGGGGTTGGAGACGATGCCGCGTTCGCCGCCGGGCATGTCGCCGGCGAAGAGGTTGAGGCCGGCCAACTGGACGCCCGCGTCGGAGATCGCGGCCACGAACTCGTCAACCTCCGCGGCCGCAGGCACCGCCGAGGGCCACGGCCACCACGTCTCCACGGCAGTGAACCCGGCACTCGCCGCGCGCGCGAAGCGTTGCAGGTAAGGGACTTCCGCGAACAGCAGCGAGACGTTCGCGACGAGCCGCAGCTTTCCGTCCTCGGTCATCGGGCGCTCCACTTCTCGACGCCGGACAGCGCGGCCACCTGCGTCAGCAACGCGGAGTGGTCCAGTCCACCGGATCCGGTCGCGCGCAACGACGCCATCAGCTCACCCACGAGCGCGCCGGCCGGCGAGAATACCCCGTTCGACCGGGCGGCGGCGCGGTAGATCTCCAGGTCCTTGTGGTGCAGGTCCACGCGAAAGCCGGGCTCGAACTTCCCGGCCAGCATCGCCTCACCCTTGCGCGCCAGCACGGTGCTGCCGGCGAGGCCGCCGCCGAGCACGTCCACCGCGGGCGCGAGGTCCACGCCGTGCGTCTCCAGGAACACGAGCGCCTCGGACACCAGCTGCAGCGTCCCCGCGACGAGCAGCTGGTTCGCCGCCTTCACCGTCTGGCCGCTGCCAGGGCCGCCGACGAGCACGATCGTCGTGCCCATCGCCTCGAGCACCGGCCGCGCGCGCTCCAGCGTCTCTGGCGCGCCGCCGACCATGATCGACAGCTTCGCTTCCTTCGCGCCGGCCTCGCCGCCGCTCACGGGCGCGTCGAGCATCGGCATCGACACCTCCGCGGCGCGTTCGTGCAGCTCACGTGCCACGTCCGGGCGGATCGTGCTCATGTCGACCAGCAGCGTGCCGGCGGCGGCCGCCTTGAAGACGTCGGCGTACACGGCCTGCACGTCGGGGCTGTCCGGCAGCACCGTGACCACGACGTCGGCGCCGGAAATGGCTTCGGCGAGCGACGGGGCGAGCGCGCCACCGCCCTCGGTCAGCGGACGGCCTCTGTCCGCGGTACGGGTGAAGCCTACGACGTCGAAGCCCGCTTTGACGAGGTTGAGCGACATCGGGAGACCCATGACTCCCAGGCCGACGACCGCGATCCGCACTCTGTCTCCCTCCGATGGGCGCCCTGGAATGGACGCCGGTTGGACGGGTGCCACCTTTCCTCGTGTCCGGCACGTCGGTCAAGTACTTTTGTCAGGTGAATTTTGTCTAGCAAGATTACCCTGCGAGCGGACACAGCGGTACCGCACGAGGACGCGGTGATCGTCAGGCGGCCGAGTGCGCGGGCACCCGAGCCGGCGCGGGAACCGGAGTACGCGTCGGCAACGCCGTCGGTGCGGCCGGCCGGCGACGCAGCGAGCCGAGCCACTGGACCAGCAGCACAGCACCGCCGGGAGCCGTGGACAGAAGCCCCAGCAACCCGTACACGACAGCGACCGTCACCCCCTGCTGCGCGCCCAGCCCCGCGGCGGCGAACGCCAGCGCAGCGACACCTTCGCGCGGCCCGAACCCGCCGACGTTGATCGGCAGCCCCATCGCCAGCAGCGCGAGCACGAGCAGCGGCAGCAATGTCATCAGCGAAGCGGTGGCGCCGGCCGCGTGCGCCGCGACTACGAAGAGCGTGAGGTGCCCGGCCAGCGCCACGAGCGACAACGCCGTGACCCGCGGCCAGGTGCGCAGCCCCAGCAGCCCCGCGCGAACGTCCGCCATCGACTCGGCGAACCCCCGCCGCCACTTCGTCGCGCTGTGCAGCCAGCGGTCGCCCGTGCTGCACGCGACCGTGAGCACCACGATCGCGACGAAAAGAACCCCGGCGCCTGCGACAGTCAGCACATCGTGTGCAACCCCGGGCAACACGGCAGGTCGGAAAATCAACACGGCGAGTCCGGCCGCCACCACCACGACCTGTCCGGCTGTGCGTTCGAGCACAACAGCTCGCACACCCCGCGCCACGTCACCGGCCTGCCGGCCGTGCTCGACCGCCCGGTGCACGTCGCCGAGGATCCCGGCGGGCAGCACACCGTTGAGGAACTGCGCGCGGTAGTAATCCGCCACGGCCTGGCGCAGCGGCAGCCGCAGGCCCAGCCGCGAAGCGACCACGCGCCAGCGCCAAGCACTCACGACGGTGGTCAGCAGCCCGATCGCCAGCGCGGCCAGCACCGGCCCCAGGCCGATCACGCGCAGGCCGTCGAGGAAAGCGTCGGTGCCGAGGCGCCACGCCAGCACCCCGATGATCGCGAACCCGGCGAGGATTCGGAACCACGACCAGAACGTACGCATCAGGCCACCTTGATCGGGATGGAACGCCAGCGGGAAAGGACTTCGGTGAGCCGGCGGGCCGCGCCGTCCCACTCTTCGAGGGCGCTGCCGCGGCCGAGCGCCGCCGTGCGCAGGTCACGCCGCAGCTCGGCGTTCGTCACCCAGCTGCGCAGCGCGGAAGCGAGGGCGCCCGGCTCGCCGGGCGGCACGAGCAGGCCAGGCACGGCGCCGTCCGACGAGCGGCCGAGCGCGTCCGGCACCCCGCCGACGTCGCTGGCCACCACGGGGATGCCGCGCGCCAGGGCTTCGGTGATGACCATGCCGTAGGTCTCCGCGTGCGAGGGCAGCAGCACCAGGTCGGCGCGGTCGTACGCCGCGTCGAGTTCGGCGCCGGACTTCGGGCCGCTGAAGGTGACGCGTTCGGCGAGGCCGAGGCGGTCGACGGACCAGCGCAGCTCGTCGACGTACTCCGGCGCGCGCGTCAGCGAGCCGACGAAGTCCACGGTGAGGTCGAGGTCAGGCAGCTGGGCCAGCGCTTCGACGAGCACGTCCTGGCCCTTGCGCGGGGTCACCGCCGCCACGCACAGCAGCCGCGAAACCCCGTCGGTCCCCGACGCCAGCGGCGCCAGGTCCACGCCCGGCTCCACCACGGCGACCGTCGACGGCCCGAGGCGGTGGCGGCGGATCAGTGTGCGCGCGGCCGTCGGGCTGGTGGCCACGACCTGGCGCACCACCCGCAACGTCTCGCGCTCGCACGCGTCGAGCTCGGCGGCGTGCACGGGGTCCAGGCCGGTCTCGTCGGCCAGCGGCAGGTGTACGAGCACGCCCAGCCGCAGCCGCCGCGCGTGCGGCACCACCACGTCGGGCACCCCGCACGCCACCAGGCCGTCGATCAGCACGGTCGTGTGGTCCGGCAGCGCCGCGAGCGCCCGCGCCAGCCGCGCGCGCCCCGTCGGCCCCGGCTCTGGCCACGATCCGGGCACGGCGACCTGCAGCACGGGCACCCCCGCGCCCGGCAGGCTCTCGCACATCCGCCGGTCGTAGGTGTTGCCCCCGCTGGGCTCCGTGACGTCGTCCACGTTGCCCGGCAGCACGAACGCGACCACGTCCCCGGCCCGATGACTCCGCACGTTGCCTCCTCACGCCGCTCTCACCCAGCAAACACGAACGACAGGTGCCGGCGGTTCAATCACGCCCGGAATTCCCACCCCACGAACGGGCGATGGCCGAGTACCGAGGCACCTCGCCCCGACACCCGGCCACCGTTCGTGGTCCCCTCGCCGCGCGGCCTACAGCCACTTCGGCGAGTTCCCCTTTTCGAGCCGCTTCCACCGGCTCACGAACTCCCGCTGCATGCCCGCGCGCACTCCCCCACCGGTCCCGTACAGCACGCCGAACGTGAACCCGACGCCTTCATCGCGGCCATCGACACCGAGGCGGTACACGACCGGCCCCGCCACCACCCAGTCCTGGTGGTCACCGAGCAGCTGCTGCACGTTCTTCACGTTCTTGCGCCACACGCGCACCTTGTCGCCGAACACGGGCCGCACCACGTCCGCCGCGTAGCGGGCGCGCTTGGCCTTCTTGCGCACGTCGTGCAGTGCGTGCTCCAGCTCCCGGCCGGACAGCCCGTGCGCCGCCTTCTCCGCCTTCCGCAGCTTCCCCGCGGCTTTGCGCACCGGCTTGCGCAACACCTTCTTCGCAGGTCCGGCGTCGGTCGGCACACCCGACACCACGGCGTCCAGCTCCTGCACCAGAGCCAGGTACCGCTTGCCGCGCAACGCTTCCAGCACCTTCTTGCGCGCGTCCACGGCCTCGCGGGAGAACCGCCGCGTCAGGAACTGGTCGACCGGACCGACCACGAGCTCGGCCGACGCGCCGTCGAGCCACTCGCGCACGAGCGCCTCGACGACCTCGCCGTCACGGGCCGGGCCCAGCTCGCCGCCCAGCCACTTCAGCTCGCGCGTCACGCTCGGAATCCGGTCGTCGTCCACAATGGACGAGAACGTCCGCAGCGCGCTCCGCAGCTTCCTCGACGCCACGCGCAGCTGGTGCACGGAGTCCTCGACGTCGCGCCGCACCCCGACGTCGGCTCGCCGCAGCGCCGCGAACTGCTCCCGCAGGTAGGCGCCGACGACCTCGCCGGCGTCCGGCCGCTTGCCCACCACCTGCCCGTTGGGCACGCGGTCGCCGATCAGCCGCCGCAGCTTCGAAGGCCACTGCGACGTCCGGGCGCCTGCGTCGACCAGCGTGCTCTCCAGCTCGTCGAGCAGGTCCGGTGTGGCGTCGCCCTTCAGTTCCACTTCGAACTCGCGCCACCGGTCCAGCCGCGCGGTCTTGCCGCCGACCTCGCCGGTCACGTGGTCGTCGGTCACCGTCGCCACGATCTGGCCCGACGCGTCGGTGAGGCGATGCTCGAACCGGTCGGTCTTGAGGTGCGCGATCGGCAGCAGCTTGTGCCCCAGGGTGTGGGCGCGCAGCAGCTGGTTCAGCTCGCGGGGCACCTTGCCGTCGTCGGCGCCGAGCGGGACTTGCAGCTCCTCGCGCTCGTCGGGCCCGACCGGCAGCTTCAGGTGCCATCCGGCGTCGTGCCCGCCCACGCGGCGGCGCAGGGTGATCCCGGCGCGTACGAGGGAAAAGCCGGCGGTGTCGTAGTACGTCGCGTCGAGCTGCTCCTCGGCCGGAGCGTCCTGGCCCTGCACCGTCCCGCCGCCGACGAACTCGGGGACCACCGCGTCCTGCGCGACCTCGTACTTGCGCTCGCGTTCGATTTCGACCACGGGTCTGTTCATTCCGTCACTCCTCAGGTTCGTTCACGAAAGTCTGAGGCATGAAGGGCGTTCACGGCGCGCGATGCTCCAGCGGTGGGCTCACGTCCGGATAGCTCGCCTCCTGGGCCGGCACGGCCGTGGTCACCGCCGTTCCGCGTTGCTCGGCCTCCCGGCGCGAAATCCTGCGGTTCACCACGGCCTCGCCCACCTGCTCGCCGCGGATGCGGCCCAGCACGGTGAGCGTGATGGCGTGCACGATCGCCAGCACCAGCAGCAGCACGCCGACGCGGCCCACCACGCCGGGCAGATCGCTGTCGCCCAGCGGAATCGTGGACAGCAACGCCAGCAGTCCCAGCGTCACCAGGTGGAACAGCACCGTGACCAACCGGGTCATCGACGCGCCGGCGGCCGGGTCACCATAGGAACTCTCCAGGTACCCGCGTCCGCTGCGGTAGATGACCTGCCCGTCGATCAGCACGAGCACCACACCGATGGCGAGGAACGAGACGTACGCTTCTGTGCTCATCCCGGCACACTCCTTCCGGCCTCTTCCGAAGAACTACCCCTCGACCAGCGGGGGAAAACCCGCGGCGACGGTTCAGCCGCGGAACGTGTCGGGGTGCGGGCCCGTGCGGTGGTCGGCGTCGAGCTTGCCGATCGCTTCCAGGTCCTCGTCGGCGAGTTCGAAATCGAACACGTCGATGTTCTCGCGGATGCGCGAGGGCGTGGCCGACTTCGGGAACACGATGTTGCCCAGCTGCAGGTGCCAGCGCAGCACCACCTGGGCCGCGGTCTTGCCGTGCTTGTCCGCCAGCCCGGTCAGCACCGGGTCGGACAGCACGGCCGCCTGCGCGAGGGGGCTCCACGCCTCCGTCGCGATGCCGTGCGCGCGGTGGTAGGCGCGCATTTCGGTCTGCTGCAACGCGGGGTGCAGTTCGATCTGGTTCACCGCCGGCACCGTGCCGGTCTGGCGGGCGAGCTCTTCGAGGTGCTCCACCTGGAAGTTCGACACGCCGATCGAGCGCGCCTTCCCGGCGCGCAGCAGCTCTTCGAAGCCTTCCCAGGTGCGCACGTACTTGTCCTGGTGCGGCAACGGCCAGTGGATCAGGTACAGGTCCACGTATTCGAGGCCGAGCCGGCGCAGGCTGCCTTCGAGCGCGTTGATCGCATTGTCGTGGCCTTGGGCGTCGTTGGCGAGCTTCGTGGTGACGAAGACTTCCTCACGAGGCACACCCGACTTCTCGATGCCCTCGCCTACACCGGCTTCGTTGCGGTACATCTGCGCGGTGTCGATGTGGCGGTAGCCCGCCTCGAGCGCGGTCCGCACGGCGTCGGCGGTGTCGTCCTCCGGGATCTGGAACACGCCGAACCCGAACTGCGGGATGCGCACGCCGTTGTTCAGCTCGAGGTCCGGGACGTTCGTTGTGTGAGCAGTCATGATCTCGGCCTACCCGAGGCCCCGGGCCCCGAAACTCGCTCAGGACGCGACCGCGGCCGCCAGCGCTTCGGTGAGCGTCGTGTGCACGGCCAGCGTGTCGGACGCGCCGGTCACGTCGAGGCAGCGGCGCACGCCGTGCACGCCGTCACACACCACGGTGAACGAAACAGCCCGATCGTGCGCGGCGAACAACGCGCGGATTCCGGCGCAGCCGAGGAACTCGACGCGGGAGAGATCCGCCACCACGGGCCCGCCGAGCTGCGCGGCGTCCGCGAGTGCTTTGGCGAAAACGTGGGCGGTGGCGGCGTCGAGGTCGCCCACCGGGGTGAGCACGCGGGTGCCCTCGTGGTCGGTGGTCGTGATGGTGAGCTCCGCCGGTATCGAGACCGGGGAAAACGGGGTGTTCATGGAGCGCTCCTCTCGCAGGAACCTGCAGGGGCGCTGACCGGAGCACGTGTCTGAACAACAGCCAACACGTCCGACCGTACGCCGGTGTGCTGTGAGGTCAACCCTCGTCGAACACACGTTTCAGTACGGCGAGCCCGGCCGCGATCTTCTCCGGGGCCACGGCGCCGTACCCGAGGGCCAGCCCGGACGGCGCGGGTTCCCCGCAAAGTCCCGCCAATGTCTGCACGCCGACACCGCCCCGGTTCGCCCGTGCCGCAACAGGTTCCACGTCCACTTCGGACAGTGCACACAGGTGCAACCCGGCAGCCGAGGGCACCGGCGTGAGCAGTTCCGCGAATTCCTCGTGCAGCAGCGTCGTGATGTGCTCGTGGCGCGCGGCGTATTCGCGCGTCGCCTTGCGGATGTGGCGGGCGAACAGGCCCTCGTCGAGGAACCGGGCGAGCGCGGCCTGCGCGTGGTGGTCGCCGTGCCAGTCGGCGAGCTGCCGGGCGTGGAGGAGCGCGTCGCGCAACGAGCGTGGCGCGATCAGGAAACCCAGGCGCAGCACGGGAAGCAGCGTCTTGGAGAACGAGCCGACGTAGGCGACGCAACCGGCGCGGTCGAGGCTCTGCAACGGTTCGAGCGGCCGGTCGGAGAACCGGAACTCGCTGTCGTAGTCGTCCTCGATCACGAGCGCGCCGGCGCGCTCGGCCCAGTCGAGCAGCGCGGTGCGGCGCGCGAGCGACATCGGCGTGCCCAGCGGGAACTGGTGCGACGGCGTCACGTACACCAAGCGCGTGCGCGCGGGCAGCGCCGAAACCTGCAACCCCTCGCTGTCCACGGGTACGCCGACGATTTCGGCGCCGTGCGAACGGAACAGCAGCCGCGCCATGCGGTAGCCGGGTTCTTCCATCGCGATGCGGTCGCCGGGTTCGAGCAGCACGCGGCACAGCAGGTCGAGCGCCTGCTGGGCGCCTTGCGTCACGAGGACGTCGTCGGCGTCGGCGCGCACGGACCTCGAAACGCCGACGTGGCGCGCGATCGCCGCCCGCAGCCCGGCGTGGCCCGCGGGGTCGCCGTACTGCGCGAAACCGGTTCGCCGCAGCTCCGCCGACAGCAGCCGGCGCCAGGTCTGCAGCGGGAATAGCCGCGCGTCGGGGATACCGACGCGGAAGTCGTACTCCGGATCGGCGCCCGCCGGCTCGAGCGGGGGCAGCGTCCGCCACACCTCGCGCGGGCGCAGGGCCGAACCGGCGGGTGCGTGTCTCGTCCGGCCGGCGGGCAACTCGGCGGACACGTAGGTGCCGGAACCGACGCGGCCGGAAAGGAACCCGTCGGCGGTGAGCCGGTCGTAGGCCACGGCGACGGTGTTGCGGGAGACCGACAGTCGTTTCGCCAGCTCACGGGTGGGCGGGAGGCGTTCGCCGGAGCGCAGCCGGCCGTCGAGGATCGCGTCGCGCAGCTCGCGGTAGATGCGTGTGCCGAGGTCGCCGCGCCCGGCGAGCGTCACGTGGAAGTCCACCTCCGGCAGCCTACATTGGCCCGGTCCTGATGCGCGAAATTGGATCTCGTGCAGGGCCAAACGCTCTTTTAACTTCTACGGCATGACGACGATCGAGCGCCCCGCCTCCGTGACCAGCTCGCGGCCCGGCCGCCTGCTCGCGGGCGCGCAGCTCGCCGCTTCACTGGGCGATGGTGCTTTTCTCACGTGCTCGGTGCTGTATTTCACGCGTGTTGTCGGATTGACACCAGGCCAGGTGGGGCTGGGCCTCACGCTGGGCTGGGCGGTCGGCACGGTCGCCGGCGTGCCGCTCGGGAACGTGGCGGACCGCCGGGGTGCGCGGGGCGCGGCGGTGCTGCTTTCGGTGGCGACCGGGCTGGCGATCACGGCGTTTCTGTTCGCGGGTTCGGCGTGGACGTTCACGCTCGCCGCTTGTTGTTATGCCACCGGTCAATGTGGGGTCAGCGCCGTGCGGCAGGCTCTGCTGGCCGCGGTGGCGGAACCGCAGCAGCGCACGCGGATCCGCGCGCACCTGCAGTCGGCCGGCAATGCGGGGCTGGCCGTCGGAGCGGGACTCGGCGGGCTCGCGCTGCTGGCCGACACGCCCGGCGCTTACGTCGCCGCGTTCTCCCTCGACGCGGCCGCGTTCGCAGTGTCCGCCGTGCTGCTGCGCCTGCTGCCGGCCGTCGCGCCGGTGCCGCGGGTCAAGGGCGAGCCGGCGCTGGCCGTGCTGCGTGACCGGCCCTACGCGCTCGTCACACTGTTGAACGCGATCCTGTTGCTGCGCATGCCGTTGCTGAGCGTCGCGATTCCACTGTGGATCGTCTCGCGGACCGCCGCTCCCGAGTGGACGGTGTCGGCCCTGTTCGTGCTGAACACGATCGTGGTTGTGCTGGGCCAGGTGCGCGTGGCGACGCGGGTGACCGGCCTGCGCTCGGCGACGCGGCTGGTGCGGCACTCCGGGGTGCTGCTGGCCGTGTCCTGTGTGGCGTTCGCGCTGTCGGCGGCGGGCTCGTCGGCGACGGTGGCCGTCGCGGTGCTCGTGGCCGGAGCGCTGCTGCAGGTGCTCGGGGAGATGCTGCAGTCGGCCGGTACCTGGGGAATCGGGTTCGACCTGGCGCCTGCCACGCGGCAGGGCCAGTACCAGGGGTTCTTCGGGACCGGCACGTCCGTGGCCCGGATGGCGGGCCCCGCGCTGCTGAGCACGGTGGTGGTGCAGTGGGGCACCCCCGGCTGGCTGCTGGTGGGTGCGGTGTTCGTGGCCGCCGGGTGGGCGATGGGTCCCGCCGTCCGGTGGGCCGGACAGCGGGGCTGAGAACCCGGCGGCGCGGCGGCTTTGGTGCCGCTCAAGCCCCAGTGGTGCGGGGCCTCGGTGTCGCTGAGGCCCCGGTGATGCGGAGAGTGCGAGGGGCTCGGCGAAGTTCGGTGGTGCAGACGGCTCAGTGGTATGAGCCACCCGGTGGCGCTGCGTCTCGGTAAGCGGAGTCTCGGTAAAGCGGAGCCTCCGTACAGCTGAGCCCCGGTGCAGCTGAGTCCCCGATGGCGCCGGGGAGCTCAGTCCCGCAGGGCCAGCTTCGCGAGCTCCTGGTCGAAGTCGAACCACAGGGCCTCGTCGCCGGCCGGCACCTCGTCGTAGGTGCGGTCGAGGAAGTCGGCCAGCTCGTCGGCCGGGGCTTCCAGCACGGCGGAGCCGTCGGGGGCATTGAGCTCCACGACCACTCGGGCGTCGTCGGCTGCCGGGCGCACTCGCACGTCGCCGTCTCCGGCGGGGGCGATGAGGCCGTCGGCGAGCAGGTCGCGGCCGAAGAGCCAGCGGACGACACCGGGGCCGGCGTGGTAGCCGACGGAAATGGCGTACGGGTCCGACGGGTCGTACTCGAGGTCAGCGCGCACCGGCAGCGGAACGCTCCCGAACGTGCGCAGCCCGAAGACGATCGTCGCGTGAACGACGGGGGGCTCGGTGCCCATGGCGGTACCTCCTTCATCTCGTTCTTGGGTCGAAGCAACTCACGGCTCAACGTGAATGTTCCTCTATGAGTAACGCCCCGTAAGAGTACGAGCTGCCCGACAACCGATCTTTCACCCCTTTGGTGGAGACGGACGTCTCATGCGCTCACTCATCGGCATGAAGAGCGTCCCCGAACGATGTCCGGAAGCTGCCGAGGGCCCCCACGGGCCGCGCTCCCCCGTCGTCGTGAGCCGCACGAGCCCCGGGAGGACGGACGATGACCACAGGCCTGGTGAGGGTGACGATCGACGCGCCGGACCGCCGCATGGACCTGGCGCTGCGGGACCGCTCGCCGGTCGCGGAACTGCTACTCGGCTTGGTGCGCCGCGCCGGCGATGCGCTCGCCGACGAGGGCGTGCACGACGGCGGCTGAATGCTGCGCCGCCCCGACGGCACCCCCGTGACGGAGGCGAGCGCCCTGGGCGCCCAGCGCGTGCGCGACGGTGAGGCGCTTCACCTTGTGCCAAGGGGCACAGACTGGCCGGAACTGGAGTACGACGACCTCGCGGCAACGGTCGCGGCCCGCGCCGACCGGCTGTGGGCTCCCCGGCACGCGCGGGCGCTGGGCCTGGCTGGGGCGGGCGCGGCCGTGCTGCTGACGCGGCTCGCCGTGCTGCACTCCGGCCCGCCGTCAGCGCGGCCGCGCTGACGGCCGGTGGGGTGGCGGTGCTGCTGCTCGTGGCGGCCACGGTGCTGTCGCGCGCTGGGTGATTCCGGCGCGGGTGCCGCGCTCGCGGCCGCCCGCCTGCCGCTCGCGTTCGCCGCGGGCGCGCCGGCCCTCGGCGGGCCGCCGCCGACGTGCGGAGCGGGCACGAGCCCGGGGCTGTTCGGCGGTGCCCTCGCTTTCGGTGCGCCGCAGGTGCTCGCGGGGTGCGCGGCCGTGCTGGTGACCTCGGTGGTGGCGCTGGTGGCCGTGGCGGACCGGGTGGCGGTGGTCGTGGGCGGGCTCACGGCGAGCGTGCTCGCCGGACCGCCGCGTGGCTCGCGGCGGGCGGGGTCATCGACGGCGCGGGCGCCGCGGCCGCGGCGGCGGGTGTGGTGCTGGTGTTCTCGCAGTTGTCCGGACCACTGGCCGCGCGCGGCTCGGGCGGGTCCCGGCGCCCGCGTTGCCGCAGACGGCGGCCGACCTCGTGCGCGACGACCCCAGCCGCCGCAGCGCGAGGTGTACGCGACGGTGGTTCGGGCCGAGCAGTTCCTCACGGGACTGCTCGGCGGGGCGGCCGTCGTGGCGGCGGTGTCGGAAGGTGTGCCGGCCGCGGACGGGCGGGCGTCGGCAATCGTGCTGCTCGCCGTGCTGGCGCTGGGATTCTCCGTGCGGGCCCGGCTTCATCCGGCGGTGCGGCAACGGCTTCCGCTGCGCATGGCGGGGGTTGTGCGGGTTCATGGCGCCGGCGGTCGGGCCGCTGATCGCCGAAACCCCGCCGACGGTCGCCGTGCCCACGCTGAAGGTGGCGAGGTTGTGCGGGTTCACGGAGCTGGCGATCGGGCCGCTGATCGCCGAAACCCCGCCGACGGTCGCCGTGCCCACGCTGAAGGTGGCGAGGTTGTGCGGGTTCACGGCGCTGGCGATCGGGCCGCTGATCGCCGAAACCCCGCCGACGGTCGCCGTGCCCACGCTGAGGGTGGCGGCCGCGTTGGTGGCCGCGCTCGGTCTCGTGCACAGCCGGCGCGCGCCGGGGGCGCGGCTCGGGCGATACGCGGAGCTGTTCGAGGTGCTGCTGAGCAGTCTCACCCCGCGCATAGTCACTCTCGGCTCACGCTCACCGCCGCCGTCGGCCGGAAGCGGTCAGCGCGTCCACTCCTCCACGCGCACCCCGAGAAGCTCCGCCGCCACGCGCAGCTCCCGCCGCCGATCGCCCGGGACGGCGTGGATGTGGTTGGCACCGAACCCCCGAAGGAACACTGGCGCCTCGACATCGAGCCGGGCGAACGCGTGCGGCCATTCCGGTGTGGACCGAGCGGCCAACGCCGTGTTCGTGGCGTCGTCATAGCATTCGAACTCGCCCAGCACCAGCTGCAACCGATACGCACCGTCGAGCCGGGTCAGTCGCGCGAGGGTCATCTGCCCCGGCGCCGCGAAGTGCGCGACGGACGCGCCACCGGCGGGAAAGAAGAACACCGAGGGATACAGGTGCACCCGGCCGAGGTTCTCCGCCGGATCGTCGCTGCGGGCGGCGAACCACGTCGCGTGTTGTCCGGAATTGCACAGATCCCACACGTCGCGATCAGGATGGTGGTGCCGGACGTCCGCGAACAACACCGGCGTGCCCGTGATGCGGTGCATCAGCTGCATCGTCAGCGCACCATCCATATCGGACTCCGTGGCGGTGACGTGGACGGCCTTGGGCCCGTTCCAGTCGTACGGGTCGTTGAGCAGCGCCTCCGCCACGTCCATTGTCGCGAAGTTCTCGGTAAGCTCGGGCTGCGCCTTGATGCCCGAGAAGTCCAGGTGCCGCTCGGCCGCGATATCCCGCACGGCCAGGTACCCCCGGATCTGCCGCTCCAGCAACGCGGGCGTGAGCTTCTCCCCGTCATAGTGGACAGTCGCGAACCGCTCCAGCCACTCGCGCCCGCACGCGGCCTCGACGGCATCAGCCTTCTCCGCGCGCAGCACGAGCTCGTACTGGTCGATCTCCTCGACGTCCACTCCGAACTGCCGCATCCACTGATCCGTGTTCGCGACGGCCGTGTTCATCCCCATCGGCCGCCCGCCGAGCCGCCCGAACGTCGAGCCGCGCAGCGACGCCACGGCGCCGGCCGCCCGCGCGTGCACGCCGACGTCGTCGACCAGCGCCGGGTCGTCCGGCGCGCCCCACAACCGCGTGTGGCGGCGGCCGAGCTGGTCCAGGGCGCCGCCCGCGGCGAGCATCCCGACGAGCCCCGGTTCCGCCGGATCGGTGGACGCGACGAGCAGCAACGGCGTCGTCGTCGCGTCGGCCGCCAGCATCGTGAAGTGCGGGAAACTCCAGACGGCGTAGTAGAACACTGTCACGTCCACCGAAGCCGCGGCGACGGACCGGGCGGCCGCGGTCGCCGTGGTGTTGGTGGCCACGAGCCCGCCGCTGATCACGTCGTGGCCGGCGTCGGTGAGGGCGGCGATGAACGAGTCCACTTTGGATCGGATGAACCCGATGTTGCGGCGGTGCACGTGATCGCGACCGTCGGAGATCGCGATGACCCCGATGCGCGTCATGAGCCTTGGTTCAGCTCGGCGTAGACCTGCGCGGCGTTGTCCTTGGTGATCAGCCGCGTCTGCAGGGTCTGCGTCTTCTGGACCTGCCCGCAGTCGACGAGCAGTTTCTTGGCCGCGGCAACGGCTTCCGCCCCGCCGGTCGGGTAGATGAACGTGGCCGAGAGCCGCCCGGCCTCCACCGCCTTGATGCCACCCTCCGGCACCGGGAGCCCGTCGATGCCGACGATCGGCAGCGCCGCCTTGCCCGCGTTCTGCGCGGCGAGCCGCGCGCCCTCGGCCATCGGGTCGTTCTCGGAGAAGATCGCCTGCGCGTCGGGGTGGGCCTTGAGCAGCGCGTCGGCCTGCTGCTGGCCCTTGTCGCGCAGCCAGTCGGCGTCGGCCGTGCCGACGATCGTGATGCCCGAGCCCGCGATGCCCTCGTTGAAGCCGTCGGCGCGTTCCTTCGCCGGCGTCGAACCCGCGAGCCCTTTCAGCTCCACGATCTTCCCGCCCT
This sequence comes from Amycolatopsis sp. NPDC050768, assembly GCF_040654155.1. Classification (NCBI taxonomy): domain Bacteria; kingdom Bacillati; phylum Actinomycetota; class Actinomycetes; order Pseudonocardiales; family Pseudonocardiaceae; genus Amycolatopsis; species Amycolatopsis sp. NPDC050768. The sequence continues at coordinate 51,985 of NZ_JBFAHL010000026.1, read as the reverse complement.
GCGGCAGGAGGTGCTGCTTGAAGTACTGGCCGGCCTGGCGCCCGATATCCACATTGTCCGCGCCGATGAACGACGTGTACGCGTCACCGTCCACTTTGCGGTCGAGCACCAGCACCGGAAGGCCCTGGTCGTAGGCCTTCTTCACGACGCTGGTGAGCGGCGTCGCCTCATTGGGGCTGATGATCAGCAGGTCGATCTTCTGCGTGAGGAACGTGCTGACCTGCTCCACCTGTTTCGAGTTGTCCTGGGCGGCGTCGGCGAAGTTGACCGTGAACTGCGGGATCGACGCGGCCGCCGTGCGGATGTCGTCGTCCATCCGCACCCGGTAAGGCTCACCGAGGTTCGCCTGGCTCATGCCGATGGTGAACTTCCCGCCCGGCCCTTTGCACGCCTGCGTGGCGGGCCCGGCGCCGGACGACGCCCCGGGCGCGTTCTCGTGCGTGGTGCCGCAGGCCGTGGCCACGAACGCGACCCCGGCGACCGCGAGCGCCAGCCCGCGGCGAGTGGTGGTGGACATGTGAGCTCCTCTTCCCTGGCGAACGTCGCTACGGCCCGGCCTGCGCGCGGCCCGGACGCAGCCGTTGCAGTCCGGCGGCGAACACGATCACCACGCCGACCACGATCAGCTGCACGTTGGAGTCGATGTTGTTGAGCTGGAGGATGTTGTCGAGCACGCCGACGAGCAGCGCGCCCGCCACAGTGCCGAGCACGGTCCCGCGCCCGCCCGAGAGGCTGGTGCCGCCGATGACGACGGCGGCGATGGCGTTGAGCTCGTAGCCGTTGCCATCGTTGGGGCCGCCGAAGTTGAGCTGTCCCGCGTGGACGATGCCGGCGAGCGCGGCGAGCAGGCCGCAGATGCCGAACACGAGCACCTTCACCCGCACCACGGGCACGCCGGAGAGCCGCGCGGCCTTTTCGTTGCCGCCGATCGCGTAGATGTGCCGGGAGAAGGCGCTCACCCGCAGCAGCACCATGGCGAGGGCGGCGACCACCACGAAGATGAGCGCGGGGATCGGCACGGTGCCGTTGAACGTCCGCTCCCCCAGCAGCGAGAACGGGACGGGCGCCTGGCCGGGGCCGTCGCCGTAGGTGATCGACACGCCTTCACCGCCGGACCACATGCGCGCGAGGCCGCGGGCGATCTGCATGCCGGCGAGCGTGACGATGAACGACTGGATGCGGAACCGTGCGCTCGCGACCCCCTGTACCAGGCCGAAACCCAGGCCCAGTGCGAGGATCGCGAGCACGGCGGGCACGAGTGCCCAGTCGTTCGTGGTGAGCAGCTCGGCGACGCCGACGCTCGCCAGGCCCAGCACCGAGCCCACGGACAGGTCGATGCCGCCGACGAGGATCACCAGCGTCATGCCGACGGCGAGGATGCCGATCTCGGAGATGGCGCGGACGACGTTGAGCAGGTTGTCGGCGCCGAGGAACACGAGGTCGCCGTCGTTCGAGGGTGAGAACACGATCGCGGCGGCGAACACCACGACGAGCCCGAAGACGCTCTGGAACCGGAACAGCGTGGCGAGCACCCTGCGGCCGGTCACCGGACGTCGCCCATCGACGCGGCGAGCAGCTCGCCTTCGCCGGCGAGCGCGGTGTCGAGCTCGTGCACGGTCTTGCCGCCGCGCAGCACCACCACGCGGTCGCAGACTCCCACGAGCTCGGCGGGTTCGGACGACGCGAGCAAGATTCCCACCCCGGTTTGTGCGACTTCTCCCAAGATCCGGTAGATCTCGGCCTTCGCGCCGACGTCGACACCTCGGGTTGGTTCGTCGAGTAACAGCAGTTGTGGTTTTGTGAGCAAAGCGCGTCCGAGAACCACCTTTTGCTGATTGCCTCCGGACAACGCGCCGACCGGGTCGGCCAGTGTGCGAAGTTTGACATCGAGCTGTTCGGCCGAGTTGTGCGCGGTTTCGCGCTCTCGGCCGGCGGAAACGATGCCGAAGCGGGCGAGGGCGTCGACGACGGAGAGGACGGTGTTGGCGAGGATCGAGTGGTCCAGCGAGAGCCCGGAGATCCGGCGGTCCTCAGGGACGAAGGCCACGCCGTTGCGGAGCGCGTCTCGCGGGGATCGCGGCCGGTATTCCGTGCCGTTGAGCCGAATTCGGCAGCTGGTGATGGTTCCGGGGGACGCGCCGTAGAGGGTTTCGAGGAGTTCGGTGCGGCCTGACCCGAGCAGCCCGGCGACCCCGACGATCTCGCCGGCGCCGACACTCAGGCTGACCCCCGCGGGTTCACGGCGGCCGGCCTTCGGTGTGACAACGAGTTCGTCGACCACCAAAACGTGTTCGCCTTCGGACGGCTTGGTTTCGGTCGTGAACATCTGCTGCACCGGCCGGCCCACCATCGCTTCGGCGACCTGCGACGCCGTCAGCTCGCGCGCGGCGAACTCGGCGACGACCTCGCCGTTGCGCAGCACCGTCGCCCGGTCCGCGACGCGTCCGATTTCTTCCATGCGGTGGGAGATGTACACCAGGGCCACACCGGCTGTGCGCAACTGGTCGATCACTGTGAACAACCGCTCGACTTCGCGGGGGGAAAGCGCCGAGGTCGGTTCGTCCATGATCAGGATCTGTGCGTTCAGCGACAGCGCTTTCGCGATTGTCACCAATTGTTGTTCGCCGGTGCGCAACCGTTCGACGGGCGTGGTGGCGTCGAGGTCCACACCGGACTGTTCGAGCAGGGCCCGGGTGGCGCGGACCATCCGCTTGCGGTCGAGCACGCCGTAGCGGGTGTGCGGCTCGCGGCCGAGGAACACGTTCTCCGCCACGGAAAGCGCCGGCACGAGGTCGAGCTCCTGGTGGATCATCGCGACGCCGGCCCGCTGCGCGTCGGCCGGGCGGGCGAACCGGACCGGCACCCCGCCGATCCGGATCACCCCCTCCTCGGCGGCCACCTCTCCGGAGAGAACTTTCATCAGGGTGGACTTGCCCGCCCCGTTCTCCCCGAGGAGCGCGTGCACCTCCCCCGCCCACACGGTGAAATCCACCGAACGAACTGCACGCACTCCGCCGTAGGTCTTGCTGACGCCGGCCAGCTCGACCAGCGCGACGCCGTCGTCGCCCATCCCCCTCGATCCCACCGTTCGAGAAATCGATTACCAGCGAAGGTAAGGGGGCCGGCGAGGTGTGTCAAGAGTCACTGGACAACCGGTCGAAAACGAGGGAAACCGGACCGATCGGGACGCACATGTGCGGAAAGCTTCAGCCGAGCAGGCCAACCCGCTACTCCGATCAGTCCACGGCCGGCCAGGCCGGCCGATCACGCCACGACGACGCCCGGAGCTCGGCCAACGCGCCTTACTAGGCTCCAGTTCGGCCAAGAAAACGCGGCACCACCCGCACGGCCCGCAGCCCTGTCCGCGCGCCCGGCCGACCGGCCGGGCCGCCTGATCGCGCTGCGCCGCGGCCTGCCGATCAACACACGCGGGCCAACGCCCCGCAGCTCACACGCCGCAATCCGAAGCGCACCAGCGAGGCACCCCGTCAACCCTCCGTACCGTCAGGTGCCCAATCCCTCGCACCACCCGGAAAATCCACCACCGCAGCGCGCTCCGGCTCCCCCGCGAGGAGCCGCGTCCACACCGGACTCGCCGTGAAATGGTTGTCGAACTCCTCCTGCGTGGCCAAGACCTCCGCCGGATCCGCCGCACCCCGCCGGATGCGGTCGCCCAGGCGGAAGTAGTCGAAACGGTTCTCCCCCGGTGCCTTGACGATCAGCACGTCAGCGCCGGACTCCGCCAACGTGCCCCAAGCGTGCACCACGCCCGGAGGCACCAGCAGGTAGTCGCCGGCGGTCAAGACCACCACCTCGTCGCCGACGAGGACGCGAAGGCGACCGTCGAGCAGGTAGAACATCTCCGGCGCGAGCCGGTGGAAGTGCGGCGGCGGACCGTCCACGCCCGGCCCCAGCGTCGTCCGGACCACGTTCATCACGCCGCCGGTGTCGGCGGCGTCCGCGAGCAGCCACGTCCGGTTCGGCGCGGCGCCCAGCACCTCGGCGTCACTGCTCCGGACCAGTACCGGCTGATTCATCCCGACCTCCTCAGATGACCCATCCACCAGAAAGATAGTACGGCGACGAACTATTCGAAGTCAAACCACATCGGAGGGTTGAACAGCCGGTGACGATCACGCACCGCCCCGGCGACAACCTCGGCCACGCTCCGCACTCTCGCCGTTTCCCCAGTCCGAGCGCCGTACGTTTACCGGGTGGTTTGTGGCAGACCTCGCGCGAAACGTGTCCCCGGCAGTGTGGCCTGGGCAACTTTTTGGCGGGTTCCCACAATGCAGCGGCTCCGGCATGCGCCATGCACGACATTGGTGTACCCGCCGGTAAGGGAGCAGGGTGTAAGCGAAGACAGGCGACGATCCGGATACGGACGTCGCCTGCTGCGCGTGGGTACTTGGGAGGCTCAGTCCGGTGTTCAGTCGTGTCGCCATCGTGAACCGCGGGGAAGCCGCAATGCGGTTGATCCACGCTGTCCGAGATCTTTCCGCGGAGACCGGTACACGGATCGAGACGGTCGCCCTCTACACGGACGCGGATCGGTCCGCGACGTTCGTGCGGGAGGCCGACGTGGCCTACTCGCTGGGGCCGGCCTCGGCTCGCCCGTACCTCGATCTCGCCAAGCTGGAGAAGGCGCTGGTCGAGACGAAGGCCGACGCCGCGTGGGTCGGCTGGGGCTTCGTCGCCGAGGACCCGGCGTTCGCGGAGCTGTGCGAGAAGGTGGGGGTCACCTTCATCGGGCCGAGCGCCGACGCCATGCGCCAGCTCGGTGACAAGATCGGCGCGAAGCTGATCGCCGAGGAGGTCGGCGTCCCGGTGGCACCGTGGAGCCGCGGCGAGGTCGCGACGCTCGAAGACGCGCTGGCGGCCGGTGACAAGATCGGCTACCCGCTCATGCTCAAGGCCACCGCGGGCGGCGGCGGGCGCGGCATCCGCAAGGTGTCCTCGGCCGACGAGCTCACCGACGCCTACGAGCGCACCAGCCAGGAGGCACTGCGCGCGTTCGGCAGCGGCATCGTGTTCCTGGAGCGCCTGGTCACGGGCGCCCGCCACGTCGAGGTCCAGGTGATCTCCGACGGCGAGACGGCGTGGGCGCTGGGTGTGCGCGACTGCTCGGTGCAGCGGCGCAACCAGAAGATCATCGAAGAGTCGTCGTCGCCGGTCCTCTCGCCGGAGCAGACGGCCGAGCTGAAGTCCTCGGCCGAGCGGCTCGCGGTCAAGGTCGGCTACCGCGGCGCGTGCACCGTCGAGTTCCTCTACCACCCGGGCGAGAAGCTGTTCGCCTTCCTCGAGGTGAACACCCGACTGCAGGTGGAACACCCGATCACGGAGATCACCACCGGCACGGACTTGGTGCGGCTGCAGCTGCACGTCGCGTCGGGCGGAAAGCTCGAGGGCGAGCAGCCGGCCGAGCTCGGCCACGCCGTGGAGGCGCGGCTCAACGCCGAGGACCCCGACCGCGACTTCGCCCCGTCGCCCGGACACATCGCGCGGCTGCTGCTGCCGGCCGGCCCGGGCATCCGCGTCGACACCGGCGTGAGCGAAGGCGACACGATCCCCGCCGACTTCGACTCGATGATCGCCAAGATCATCGCCTACGGCCGCGACCGCGACCAGGCGCTCGCCCGCCTGCGCCGCGCGATGTCCGAGACGACCGTGATCATCGAGGGTGGCGCCACCAACAAGAGCTTCGTGCTCGACCTGCTCGACCAGCCCGAGGTGATCGACGCCAGCGCCGACACCGGCTGGATCGACCGCGTCCGCGCCGAAGGCCGCCTGGTCACCAGCAAGCACTCCGCGATCGCGCTCGCCGCCGCGGCCATCGAGGCCTACGAGGACGAGGAAGAGATCGCCCGCGTCCGGCTGCTCTCGACCGCGCACGGCGGCCGTCCGCAGGTGCAGTTCGAGAGCGGCCGCCCGCTCGACCTGAAGCTGCGCGGCGTCGCCTACCGCGTGAGCGTCGCGCGCATCGGGCCGAAGCGCTTCCGCGTCGGCATCAGCGGCGGCGGCGACGTGCACCCGGCCGACGTCGAGATCGAGCGCTTCGACTCCCACAGCGGCCAGATCACCGTGAACGGCACGCGGTTCCGCCTCGTCGCCGCCACCCACGGCCCGATCCACCTGGTCGAGGTCGACGGCATCACCCACCGCGTGAGCCGCGACGAGGGCGGTGTCGTCCGCTCCCCCGCGCCCGCGCTGGTGGTCGCGACGCCGCTGTCGGTCGGCGACGAGGTGGACACAGGAGCCCCGATCGTCGTGCTGGAGAGCATGAAGATGGAGACGGTGCTGCGCGCGCCGTTCCGTGCTCGCGTGCGGGAGCTGCCCGTGTCGGTCGGCAGCCAGGTCGAGACCGGCGCCGCGCTGATGCGCCTCGAGCCGCTGGCCGACGAGGACGAGGCAGAGGAAACCGCCGACGCCGGCGAAGTCGTGGAGATCGAGCTGCCCGCCGAGCCCACGGCCGCCTCCGCCGCCGACCGCGCGGCCCGTGGGCTGCAGGACCTGCGCGGCCTGCTGCTCGGGTTCGACGTGGACCCGCACGACCAGCGCCGCACGCTCGCCGGCTACCTCGCCGCGCGCGCAGAGCAGGGGGCGACCCGGCCGCTCACGGGCGAGGTGGAGCTGCTGGGCGTGTTCGCCGACCTGTCGGAGCTCACGCGCAACAAGCCGGCCGGCGAAGACGTCAGCCCGGCGAGCCCGGTGCACAGCGCCCGCGAGTACTTCCACACGTACCTGCAGAGCCTCGACGTGGAGCGAGCCGGGCTGCCCGAGACGTTCCAGGCCCGCCTGCGCCGCGTGCTCGGCCACTACGGCGTGGCCGACCTGGAGCGCACACCGGAGCTGGAGGAGGCGGTCTTCCGCATTTTCCTGGCCCAGCAACGGGCTTCGTCGGACGTCGCGATCGTCACGGCGCTGCTGCGGCAGTGGCTCACGGAGGCGCCGCCCACCGGCGACCTGCGCGAGGAAGCCGGCCTGGCGCTGGAGCACCTCGTGGCCGCCACGCAGGTGCGCCACCCGGCCGTGAGCGACTTCGCGCGCGGTGTGGTGTTCCGCTGGTTCGCCCAGCCGCTGCTGCGCCGCGCCCGCGCCGAGGTCTACGCCGAGGTCCGCCAGAGCCTCAAGCACCTCGACCGCAACCCGGACGCGGCGGACCGCGCGGAGCTCATCGCCGGCATGGTGTCGAGCTCCGAGCCGCTGGTGCGGCTGCTCGGCCAGCGCATCGGCCGGCCGGGCACGGATCCCGCGCCGCTGCTGGAAGTTCTCACCCGGCGTTACTACGGCAACAAGAGCCTGTCCGAAATCGAACGGCGCGAGGTCGCCGAGTGTGTGTTCGTCACCGCGGAGCACGCAGAGCCCGCCCGGGTGGTCACCACGGCCGTCGACTTCGCCCACCTGCCCGCCGCCGTCCGCGCCGCGGGTGAGCTCGCGAAAGACGCCGGCACGTACGCGGTGGCTGACATCTACGTGACGTGGGCCGACCAGCCCGACTCCGACGCGATCGCCGCGCGCCTCGGCGAGGTCATCGCCGCGCAGCCGCTGCCGGAGACGATCACGCGCATCACCACCACCGTCGCCGGAGGCGGCGGGGCCGTGATGCACCACCACTTCACGTTCCGCCGCTGCGCTGAAGGCTTCGCGGAAGACCGGCTGATCCGCGGCCTGCACCCGCGTGTGGCCGAGCGGATGCAGCTGCAACGGCTGCAGGAGTTCGACCTCACGCGCCTGCCTTCGGCCGACGAAGAGGTGTACCTGTTCAAGTGCGTCGCGCAGGCCAACCCGGCAGACGAGCGCCTCGTCGCGATGGCGCAGGTGCGCGACCTGACGCCGCTGCGTGAGGCCGACGGCCGGCTCGTGTCGCTGCCCGCGGCCGAGGACACACTGGCCGCGTGCCTCGACGCGATCCGCAACGTGCAGGCGCAGCGCCCGGCCCGGAAACGCTTCGACACCAACCGGATCGTCGTTTACGTGTGGCCGCCGAGCGACCTCACCATGGACGAGTTGAACCTGCTCGCCCAGCGGGTGCTGCCGTCGACGGCGGGCGCGGGCCTGGAGGAGATCCAGTTCCTGGCGCGGCGGCGCAACCCGGAGACGGGCGAGCTGACCGAGCTGGCGGTGACGATCCGCAACGAGGTCGGCTCCGGCGTCCGGCTGACGGTCGGCGAGCCTTCGCACGAACCGGTGCAGCCGCTGGACGACTACCGCCAGAAGGTGCTGCGCGCGGCTCGCCGCGACACCGTCTACCCGTACGAGCTCACCGACATGCTGGCCGGCGAGGGCACGTTCACCGAGCACGACCTCGACGACGCCGGCGCGCTGGTGCCGGTCGACCGGCCGAAGGGCCGCAACAGGGCCGGGATCGTCGCGGGTGTCGTCTCCACGCCGACCGAGCGGGTGCCCGAGGGACTCACGCGGGTGGTGCTGCTGGGCGACCCGACGAAGTCCCTCGGCGCGCTCGCGGAGCCGGAGTGCGCGCGGGTGATCGCCGCGCTGGACCTCGCCGAGCGGATGCGGGTGCCGCTGGAGTGGTTCGCGCTGTCGGCCGGGGCCAAGATCTCCATGGACTCCGGCGTGGAGAACATGGACTGGGTGGCGGCCGCGCTGAAGCGGATCGTCGAGTTCACGCAGGCGGGCGGCGAGATCAACATCGTCGTCGCCGGCATCACGGTGGGCGCCCAGCCGTACTGGAACGCCGAAGCGACGATGCTCATGCACACCAAGGGAATCCTGGTCATGACGCCGGATTCCGCGATGGTGCTCACGGGCAAGCAGTCGCTCGACTTCTCCGGCGGCGTGTCGGCCGAGGACAACTTCGGCATCGGCGGCTACGACCGCGTGATGGGCCCCAACGGCCAGGCGCAGTACTGGGCGCCGAACCTGGCGGGGGCGCGCGACGTGCTGATGTCCCACTACGACCACACCTACGTGGTCCCGGGCGAACCCGGCCCGCGCACGGCGGCGACGTCGGACCCGGTGAACCGCGACGTGTCGGACTTCCCGCACGCGATCGTCGGCAGCGACTTCACCACGGTGGGCCAGATCTTCTCGGCCGAGCACAACCCGGACCGGAAGAAGCCGTTCGACATCCGTACGGTGATGCGCGCGCTGTCCGACCAGGACCACCCGGTGCTGGAGCGCTGGGCCGGTATGGGAGACGCGGACACGGCGGCCGTGCAGGACGTCCACATCGGCGGGCACCCCGTGTGCCTGCTCGGCATCGAGTCGCGCTCGGTGCCGCGCCGCGGCTTCCCGCCCACCGACGGCCCGGACACCTACACCGCGGGCACCCTGTTCCCGCGCTCGTCCAAGAAGGCCGCCCGCGCCATCAACTCCGCCAGCGGCAACCGTCCGCTGGTGGTGCTGGCGAACCTGTCGGGCTTCGACGGCTCCCCCGAGTCCATGCGCAAGCTCCAGCTGGAGTACGGCGCCGAGATCGGCCGCGCGATCGTCAACTTCGACGGCCCGATCGTCTTCACCGTGATCTCCCGCTACCACGGCGGGGCGTTCGTGGTGTTCTCCAAGGCGCTCAACCCGAACATGACGGTGCTCGCCCTGGAGGGCTCCTTCGCCTCCGTGCTGGGCGGCGCACCGGCCGCCGCGGTGGTGTTCTCGGGCGAGGTCACCACGCGCACGGCGAACGACCCGCGGGTCTCCTCGCTGCAGGCGCGGCTGGGCGAGCTGAACGGCGCCGAACGCGCGGCCTGCGCGGCCGAGCTGGCGGAGGTGCAGTCGTCCGTACGCGCCGAGAAGCTGGGCGAGGTGGCCGCCGAGTTCGACCGCGTGCACAGCATCCAGCGCGCGGTGGAGGTCGGCTCGGTCGACGCGATCGTCAGCGTGACGGACCTGCGGCCACGGATCGTGGAGGCGATCGAGCACGGGTTGAAGCGCTGAGGTTGGTGTTTTAGGGAAACGCCGGGTCCTGGATGGGGTCCGGCGTTTTCTTTGTCCTCAGTAGACGGAGGCGGAAACGCCGGCCACGTGCGCGCTTACGCCGATGGCGACGGCCCGGTCCAGGACGCGAAGGCGTCCCGGTCGAGGGCCTGGCCGCGCACGCCGAGGCACCGCGTCCCGATGGGCCCGAGGCGCACGTCGCCCAGGTGGAGTCTCGCGCAGCTGTCGGGCGAATCGGACTCGCAGTTCGGCGGCCGGTTTTGTCCTCAATAGACGGAGGCGAGCAGCTCCTCGACCTCGTCTTGCCGCGGTGAGCGAGGCGCGTTTTTCGTCACCGCGTCCGCCAGGGCGGCCGAGGCGACCGCGGGCAGGTCGGCGCGGGTGAGGCCGAAGGCGCGCAGCGGGCGTTTGAGGTCGACAGCCGTGGAGATCGCGCGGACGGCGTCGACGGCGGTCGGGGCACGGAGGGAGTCGGCGACGGTGGCGTAGGCGGTGACCGCGAAGGGGGCCGTGTAGGTCATGACCTCCTCCAGCACGGCGGCCAGCGCGACACCGTGCGGGGTGCCGGTGCGGGCGGTGATGGCGTGGCCGAGGCCGTGGACCAGGCCGAGGCCGGAGCGCGTCAAGGCGTGGCCCGCGAGGTGCGCGCCGAGCATGAGCTGGGAGCGGGCCTCCAGGTTGGCGCCGTCGCGGTAGGCGATCGGGAGCCACGCGCCGACGAGGGCGACGGCGCGGGCGGCGTCGGCGGTCGACACCGCGTCGGCGCCGCGGGAGGCGAGGGATTCGACGCCGTGGACGAGGGCGTCGAGGCCAGTGGCGGCGGTGATCGGGGCGGGGAGGCCGAGTGTGAGCTCAGGGTCGAGCACGGCGATCCGCGGCCGGACGGATTCGTGTCCGATGTAGACTTTCCAGCACAAGCGGGTGTCTTCCACCACGCCGAAACCGTTGGTCTCCGCGCCGGTGCCCGACGTCGTCGGCACGGCGACGATCGGCAGTCCGTCCGAAGCGGACCACAGCGTGTCGGCGTCGGCGGCGAGCGAGCCGGGGTTGCCGGCCAGCAGCGAGATGCCTTTGGCCGCGTCCAAAGCGGACCCGCCGCCGAGGGCGATCACGACGGCCGCCCCGTATTCGCGCAAGCGGGCGGCGCCGCGGTCGAGCTCGGTCGTCGCGGGGTTGGGACCGATGTCTTCGTGCACAAGGCATTCGACGCCGGCCGCGGCGAAGATCTTCTCGACGCGCCCGACGATGCCCGTCGCGCGCAGGCCGCGGTCGGTCACCACGAAAACCCGCGACCCGCCCAGCTCGGCGGCGAACTCCGGCAGCCGTTCGACGAAGCCGGGCCCGAACTCGGTCCGCACCACGCGTGCCCCTTTCCCGGGAGAGGTGGACAAGTCGACAACTCAGGCGAGGTCGAGCCAGGTGGTCTTGGTCTCGGGAGCCAGGTTTTGCGCCGCGGCCAGCCAGTCTTCGTGGGTCAGATCCGCCATCGGTCCACCGCCTCCTCGTCGAGTTCGACGCCGAGCCCGGGCCGTGGTGGCACGGCGAGCTCGCCGCCCGGGGTGATCGTCAGGGGTTCGGCGAGCATGAAGTCGCGTCGTTCCGGAGTCCAGCCGGGTGGGTCGTACGGGAACTCCAGGTACGGGCTGGCGCCGACGCCCGCCGCGAGCGCCAGGTTTGCGAGCAGGCCGATGCCGTTGGTCCAGCTGTGCGGCGTGAACGCGCGATGTTTGAATTCCGCCACCTCGGCGAGTGTGCGGGCGCGGTGCATTCCCACCGCGAGAACGGCGTCCATCTGGTAGATATCGAGCACGTCCTGTTCGAGATAGGACAACAAGTCGGGTACCGAGTGGTGCATTTCTCCCGCGGCGATGCGCAAGCCGGGGTTTTCCGAACGCAGGGTGCGAAAACCTTCGACATCGGCATAGGGCAAGGGTTCCTCGACCCAGAACACGTCGAGTTCGGCCAGACGGCGCACAAGCCGGCGGGTCGCGGCGAGGTCGGCGGCGGGCGCGGTGTCACCGGCCATCCGCCACGACTGGTTGAGATCCACCATGATGCGAAAATTCGAACCGAGCGCATCACGCACGGCGGCGACGGTCTCGACGCCTTCGTCGGCGTGGTCGCGATCGATGCGGATCTTGAGCGCGCGGAAGCCTTCTTCACGGGCCTGCTGCGCTGCCTCGACGCGTTCCGCCGGCGGCTTGAGCTCTGCCGAGGACGCGTAGACCGGCAGCGACTGCGCGGAGTTCCCGAAGAGCGTGGCGACGGGCAGGCCGGCGACCTGGCCGATCACGTCCCAGAGCGCGGCTTCGAGCGGCCAGTAGCGGCCGCCGTGGAAGTTGGCCGTCTCGATGGCTTTGACGTGGCGGACGATGTCGAGCGGGTCGGTGCCGACGAACAGGTGCTCCACGGCCTCGAAGCCCGCCATCGTGTCTCCGGAGCCGATGCCGGTGACGCCTTCGTCGGTGTGGACGCGCACGATCGTGGCGTCGAAGTGCCGCCGTGGCTCGGGATCCCACGCCGCGCGCAGCGGGGGGTCGAGCGGCAGGCGCAGGTGGTCGAGGGTGATCGCGGTGATCTTCATCGGTTTCGACGCTACGAGCGCGCCGGGCGGGCCGACAAGGGTGCGCGGGACATCGCAACGTGTGTTGCGCTCAGGCCAACTCGGCTTAGGGTTCGGCCATGACAGTGTCCGGGCACGGCCTGCGCCGCGACCTCGACCTGCTCGAGGCGCTGGCCTCGGCCGAGGCCCAGCGCTCGGGCGGCCTCGGCGTGGTGCGGCTGGCTTCGTTGACCGGGCGCGAGAAGAGTCAGGTTTCGCGCGCGCTCAAGGCGCTGGCGCTGGAGGGCGTGGTCGAGCGCGACCCCGACACCCTCCGCTACCGCATGGGCCGGCGCCTGTTTTCACTGGTCGCGCGCAGTGCGGAGGACCGTCTGGTGCGCGCCGCGGAGCCCGTGATGCACTCGCTGTCGGCGGACCTGGAGGAGACGAGCCACCTGTGCGTGCTTCGCGACCGCGAGGTGCTGACGCTGCTTTCGGTGTCGGGGCACTCGTTCCGCGTCCACGAATGGGAGGGCCGCGGTGTGCCGGCCGACCGCACCTCGGCCGGGCGCATCCTGCTGTTCGACGCGACGCCTGACGAGCTCTACGTGCGGTTCCCCGGCCATCCCGCGCTGCCCACTCTGTGGGCCACGATCCGTCACGCGCGTGACGAGGGGTTTGCCCGGGTGGTGGAGGAGTTCGAGCCCGGGCTGTCCGGTGTGTCGGCTCCGGTGCGGGACTTCCGGGGGCGGGTGGTGGCGGCGTTGAACATCTCGGCGCCGGATGCGCGGATCGGTTCGCGGCTGGCGGCGGCGGGGCGCCGGACGATCGCGGCGGCGGATGTGGTGTCGGCGCATCTGGGGTGGGAGCCGGAGCCACCGCCTGGCCGGATGACCTGACGGGCGCCGGAGTTCGACGCCGGGCATCGATCCCGGGTGATTCGGGTTGGGTGCTGCGGCGCGGATGCTTCGGTACGTCGATGCCGGGCATTTGCTTCGGCGCAACAGAGAACTGCCGCCGCGTCTGAGTGCTCGTGCTCCAAAACACGGCACGTCGGCGGTGGGTGTCGATGTCGCAGGCCGAACGACGGGGAACCGAGCCCGTGCCGAGCTTGCCTGGCGCCGACGTGACGGCGGGGCGCCGACGTGACTGCGGGCGCCGAGTCCACTGTGGACTCGGCGCCCTTGTGGTGGTCAGTCTTCGGGGTCGTCCTGGTCTTCGGCGAGCAGGGCGTAGAGGCGGCGGCGCGCGTCGGCCAGGATTTTGCGCATGTCGGCGGCCTGGGAGTCGGTGCCGGTGTACGCGACCTGGCCTGCGGCGGCCCAGAGGTCGCCGAGCTGCTTGTGCAGGGCGGCGAAGCGGTCGGCGGCCGGGTCGTCTTCGGGAGCGTGGGAGGCCCACAGCGCCGCGAACTCCTCCTCCCGGCCGGCGACGTGCTCGCGCCCCGCCTCGGTCAGATGCGCGACGCGGCGGCCGCCCTCCTCGGCCGAGCGGACGAGGCCCTCGTCCTCCAGCTGCTGCAGGATCGGGTAGATCGAACCGGGGCTCGGGCGCCACTCTTCGTTCGAGCGGCGCCGGATTTCCTGCATGAGCTGGTAACCGTGCATCGGGCCTTCGGCGAGCAAGGCGAGTACTGCCGGGCGCACGGGCCGCGCCGGGCCGCGGGAGCCGCGGCCGCCCCACTGGCGGCCGTCGCCGAACCACGCGCGCGGACCGCCGGGGCCACCAGGGAAGCCGCCGAAACCCGGGCCGCCGGGAAATCCGGGCCCCGGCGGGACCGGCGGCATCGGCGGAGGCGGCGGGAACCCGCCCGGCCCGCGCGCCGCATCGGGCGCGAAGCCGAAGGGATCGCCGAGGTCGCCGAAGTGGCCGGGACCGTGGTGGCCGCCGAAGTGGCTGTGGCCGTGGTGGCCACCGAAGTGATCGGGGGCGCCAGGACCGTGGTGGCCGAAGCCGTGGTGCTCGCCGAAGCCGAACCGCTCGACCTCGCCGGAGCCTTCCGGCCCGCCGAAATACTCGGGAGCGCTGGGGCCATGGTGCTCGAAGCCGGATCGCGCAGACTCGCCCGGGGTGTGCGGGCCACCGAGGCCCGGGTGATGCCTGCCGTGCGCGCCGGAGTGGTCGATTCCTGGATGGCCTGGGCCATGATGGGTGAAGCCGCCGCCCCGGGGCGGTCCGCCGTGGTGGCCGCCGAAGTGGTCGGGGGTGCCAGGGCCATGGTGTTCGAAGCCGTGGTGCTCGCCGTCGTGGCTGGGGGCGTGGTGGGTGAAGCCGAAGCGGGCGGGGTGGTGGCTGTCGAAGTTGCCGGGGGCTTGTGGGCCGCCGAAGCCGTTGAACATGTGGTGGGTGCCTGCTGTCCTGGTCATGAGAAATCCCTTCGTGTGCTATCGCCGACATAGCCACGATATATCGGCAGCCTATCGTCGGCAACCTTGCAGGTCAGAGCAGTGAAGGGCGACCGGCGGCCCGCGGGCCGGAAGCACGCGGAGGTCGATGTCGGCCGGGGCGAGGCGGTGGGTGGAGTCGGCGAGGGCGTGATCACCGTGGGGCTCGGCCGCGTGGTGATGCGGGCCGACCGCGCCGTACGGACGTCGGTGCGTGGTGCGCCGGTGCGGATCAGCACGACGATCCGCGCCGGCAGGTGCGCCCGGGAGCCGGGCCGCACGTGAGGCGCGAACGGCGCCGAGACGAGACAGGGACGGGCTGACAGGGCGAGGCGGGGCGACGCCGAGACAGGACGAGACGGGGCAGAGCCGACCTGAACTACTGCGCGCTGGTCGCCGGTGCGGTGGTCGCAGCCTCGGTGCCGAAGCGGATGGACTTGGCTTCCTTGCCCACGGCGGTCAATACGGCGACGCAGACCAGTGCCGGGATGACTGTCCACAAGAGAGCGGCCGAGTAGCCCTGCGACTGCGCGATGGCTTGCTGGATCGGCAGGTTCAGCGCGGCCAGCAGGTTGCCCAGCTGATAGGTGACACCGGGGTAGAAGCCGCGGATCGCGTCGGGCGACATTTCGGTGAGGTGGGCCGGGACGACGCCCCAGGCGCCCTGCACCATGATCTGCATGAGGAACGACCCGAGCGCCAGCATGCCCGCGCCGTGGTCGAAGGCGAAGATCGGGATGATCGGCAGGCCCAGCACGGCGGCGCTGACGATCGTCACGCGCCGCCCGAAGCGTTCCGACAGGGCGCCGAAGGTGAGGCCGCCGATGATCGCGCCGATGTTGTAGATCACGGCGATCCACGTGCTCGTCGAGGTGCTCAGGCCGGCGCCGCCGTGTTCGGTGGACTTGAGGAACGTCGGGTAGACGTCCTGGGTGCCGTGGCTGAGCCAGTTGAACGCCGTCATCAGCACGATCAAATAGGCAAAGCGGCGGATGACCTTCGCGTTGAGCAGCACGTCCTTCACCGACGTGCGCGTGACCCGCATCTTCTCCTGCGCGGCAACCCACACCTCGGATTCCTTGACCCGCGCGCGGATCAGCAGGCTGATGAGCGCCGGGAACACGCTCAGCACGAAGATCCAGCGCCAGTCCAGGTCGAGGGCGGTGTGGAACAGCAGGTACGCCAGTGCGGCCACCAGGTAACCGCTCGAGTAGCCGGCCTGCAGCACCCCCGAGAAGAATCCGCGCCGCTGCACCGGAATCTTCTCCATGGCCAGCGCCGCGCCCAGGCCCCACTCGCCGCCCATGCCGATGCCGTAGATGAACCGCAGGATCAGCAACACGGTGAAGTTCGGCGCCACCGCGCAGAGCACACCGGCGACGGAGTACAGCAGCACGTCCACCATCAACGGGATCCGCCGCCCGACGCGGTCCGCCCACAGCCCGAACACCAGCGCCCCCACCGGCCGCATCACCAGCGTCGCCGTGGTGATGAACGCGAGCTGGGTCGCGGTCGCGCCGAAGGACTTGTCCTTGGCGATGTCCGCCAGGATGAACACGACCAGGAAGTAGTCGAACGCGTCCATGGTCCACCCGAGCCAGGCGGCGATGAACGCGTTGCGCTGGTCCGACGTGAGTTTGGGTTTCTTGCCCGCCGTGGCATCCGGCACCGGAGTCCCCCTGCTCGTTGGTGAGTTTCGAGGTGTCGCCGGTGTTGGTCTACACCTGAGTGAGTGACCGGGCAACCGATGTGGTTTGGCGGTTTTGGTGGCATTCAAGGGGTTTGCGCGGATTCCGGCACAGCCGGAGCAGGGCGCGCGAAGGTCACGAAGATGATCGTTACAGGTGAAACTGGCAAAAGCTCAGAGAGAAACGTGCGAGCTCACGTGGTGCCCGACGTCGCGGGCCCACGTGCGAATCCGCGCCCAGTCGCGGAAATCGCCGCCGCGGGACCCGCGCGCCATCAGCCGCGGCAGAACCCCCCGGACGAGCGCCGGGTCGAGCCGCCCGCCGAAGGTCGTGGTGCGTTCCGCGTCGATGCTCGCCGCCAGGAGCGCCACGGACGCGGGAAGGCTCACATGCACCAGGGAGGCGCCCGGGCCGCAGGGGCCACTGTGGAAGAGCCAGACCTGACGCTCACGCAGGGCCGCCACGTTGCGCTCCAGCAGCCGGACCGCGGACGGACGCCAGCGCGAGTAGTACAGCGCACTGCCGACCACCACGGCCGTGTACGGGGTGACGTCGGCGACGTCGGCCGCGTCCCGGGTGTCCACGGTGTGACCGAAGGCGCGCAGTTCTTCCGAGACCACCTCGGCGATCTCGCGGGTGCCGCCGGTCTTGCCTGCGTGGGCGACGAGCACTGCGGTCATGTCCCCATTGTCCGCCCTCGGCGGACCGTCGGCTCCCCCAGTTCGCCACGATCCGCCGAACGGCTGTTCCCATTACTGCGTTGTCCCGATTTCGATCCGGCCACAGTCACGGCGGGAACGGTTGCCGGACACGGCAACTGTTCCCGATTACTTCTGGTCGGATTCGTGACCGGCCGGGAGGAACGCCGGACGCGTCGCGGGGTCGGGTTCGTCGTAGTAGCGGTGGAAAACCGGGGTCTGCGCGCCGGAAAGCGGTGGCACGATCCAGCTCCAGTCGGCCGGGCACGAGCGGCCCGCTCGCTCCTCTCGTTCGAGGTGCGTGAGGAACCGCTGCGACTCCGAGTGGTGGTCGGCGATGGTGACGCCCGCGTGGTCGAACGAGTGCTGCACGGCCAACGTCAGCTCCACCAAGGCGCGGTCGCGCCACAGCGTGCGGTCGTCGTCCGTGGACAGGCCCATGAGGCCGGCGATGACGGGCAACAGGTTGTAGCGCGTGACGTCGGCGAGGTTGCGCGCGCCGATCTCCGTGGCCATGTACCAGCCGTTGAACGGCGCCGCGCAGTAGCGCACGCCGCCGATCTCCAGCGGCATGTTGCTGATGGCGGGCACGGCGTGCCAGCGCAGGCCGAGGCCGGCGAACCAGCGGTGGTCCGGGTGCGTCAGCGGCACCTCCAGCACGGCGTCGGTGGGCAGGCCGAACAGCTGCCGCGAACCCGGTTCGGCCTCGACGAGCAGCGGCAGCACGTCGAACGAACCGCGCCGCTCGGGTGCGTGCCAGCCCAGCTCTCGCACGGTGTCGGTGAACTCGACGTACTGCGGATCGCCCAGCACGGAGCCGTCTTCGAGGCGGTAGCCGGCGTAGCGGATGAGCTGGTCGTTGTGGATGCGCGGGCCTGGCGCGGTGGGGCTGTCCGGTGCGAACACCGTCAGCGTGGGCCGGATCCGGCCGCCGCGGGTCGCTTCGTGCAGGTGCGTGACGCATTCGGCGGCGACCCCCGCGGCGTCACGCACATCGCGGCGGTCGCGCACGCGCAGGCCGCGCCAGTAGAGCCGGCCGATGCAGCGCGCGGAGTTGCGCCACGCCACGCGCGCGCCGTGGGCCAGTTCGGCGTAGGTGTGCCGGTAGGAACCGGTTTCGGCGATCTCCTCCTTGACCTGCGCCAGCCGCTCGTCGACCCGCAGACCGGGCACGGCGGCTTCCGCGTGGCAGAGCCGGATGAATTCCTCGGCCTCGCCGTATTCGACGGTTGTCACCCTCTCGGGCGGTAACGATGCGTCGAAATTCACTCGCATGGACGCAACGATCACCGGGCTACTCCGCTCTTCGAAAGCACAACCCGCGACACGCAGGGAAGACCCACTGTTCCTCCGTCATTCGGTGCTGATCCGAGTCGACGGCGAAAAACCCCGTAGCCCCAGGGGTTTCGCCAAGCCGGGAAGCGTACCCGAAGCGACGTTGAAGACAACCGCCGAATGTGTCGGCGGCACCGCGATAATTCGATAGACGCAGGTGAGCGGGGCGGAAATAAATGCGTCACCTCAACCTTGCGCAATGTGTCCGGAAATTGATCACGACCTGGAAGCGGTTCCGTGATCACTTGGCGGTAAGGTCGTCGCGATGGTGGGAGGGGTGTGATCGTGGCCAGGCAGCGGATCCCGGTGGTCCTCGTCGCGGGGTTCCTCGGCTCGGGCAAGACCACGATGCTCAACCACCTGCTCGCCAACCGCGAGGGCGCGCGCGTCGGCGTGGTGGTCAACGACTTCGGCAGCGTGAACATCGACGCGCTCGCGGTGTCCGGCCAGGTCGACACCATGGTCTCGCTCGGCAACGGCTGTCTCTGCTGCGCCGTCGACGCGAGCGGGCTCGATGCGATGCTCGGGCGGCTGTCGAGCGCCGAAGCCGGTATCGACGTGATCGTGGTCGAGGCCAGCGGCATCGCCGAGCCGCGCGACCTGCTGCGGCTGATGATCGCCAGCGAGAACCCCGACATCCGCTACGGCGGCCTCGCCGAGGTCGTGGACGCCGCGGAGTTCGAGAGCACCCGCGAGCGCCACCCCGAGCTGGCCGACCACCTGCGCATCGCCGACCTGGTCGTGGTCAACAAGGCCGACCGCGTCACGTCCGACGAGCTCGCCAAGCTGACCGCGACCGTCGAGGAGTTCGCGCCGGGGGTGCCGGTGCTGGTGACCGACCACGGCCGGGTGGACCCGCAGCTGTTCTTCGACCCGAAGCCCCGCGAGCGCTACGGCCAGCTGTCTTTCGACGACCTGCGCGAAGACGACCACGACCACTCGCAGCACCTCCACGCGGCCTACGAGAGCGTCACCTTCACAGCCGACCGCCCGCTGTCGCCGCGACGGCTGCTCGCGTTCCTGGAACAGCGCCCGCCCGGCCTCTACCGCGTGAAAGGCCACGTGGACCTGGGGCCGCGCGCGCGGTTCGGGCTGCACACCGTGGGCGCCTTCATCCAGCTCGACCGCTCCGCCTGGCCTGCCGGACGTCCGCGCCGCACCGAACTGGTGCTCATCGGCGCCGGCCTCGACGCCGACGATGTCACGCGGCGCCTCACCGAGTGCGTGGCCGAGGACGACAAGATCGACGAACGCGGCCTGCTGCGGATCTTGCGTTACCTCGACGAACCGGCGGCTGACCAGGGCGAACCGTCCCTCGAGGACTGACCGCGCCACGCCGAACACCGCGAAACGCACGGATTCCGCCGCACCGCGACGGAAGATGGCTGTGACGAAGGAATGAAGCTGAACCGGCCTCCCAGGAGGACTGTTCCATGGCGACCATCCCCACAGTCCACACCGCGACCCGCTGGTACCTCGTCGGCGCCCTGCCGGACGACGCACCCGTCGCCCATCTCATGACCCGCGCCGGCGACCTGCGCTACCGCCGCTCCGTCTGCGGCGAACGCGAATCGCGCACCTGGACGCCGATCGACCTCGCGGCCCCGCGCACCGGCGATGTCACGCCGTGCCCGGACTGTGCGGCGACCCTCTCGGGCGCACCGCCGGGTGCGGGCGATCAGTTGGCCTTCGACCTGCCGTTCGAGTGAGCGGCGAGGTCTTTGGCGTACTGTGCCGATCGTTACCAATCAGACCACAGCCACGGCCGAATGGCTTCTTGGCAACGGTTACGTTGCCGCGTGGGGGTCGGCCTACTTTTGGCCGGATTGGTAACAGACGCTCTCCGGGTCGTTCTCGTGCGGCGGGAACGCGGCGACGCGCCGGTAGCCCTCGCGCGCGTACAGCCGCATCGCCGCGGGTTGCCGCAGGCCCGTCTCGAGCCGCATTCCGGTGGCGCCGCCCCGGCGGGCCACGTCCTCGGCGGCGGCCACGAGGGCAGCGGCGAGCCCGCTCCCGCGAGCCGGCGGAGCGACGTACATGCGGTTGCGCAGGCACCAGCCCTGGACCTCGGGCTGAACTGCGCAGCAGCCGAGGGCGACGCCGTCGCCGGTGCCCATCAGGTAGTGGGTGCGGGGAGGCAGGGGGGACGGGCGGGCGTCCGGCGGCAGACCGTAAACGGCGACGAGTTCGGCCGTCATGGCGGCGACGAGGGTATGCAAGGCCGGATCGGTGGTCTCGCACGGCTCGATGTCCACGCGCCTCAGGTCTTCTTCGCGCGGCTCGGCGCCACGCGGGGCGGCTCGCCCGGCATCTTCGGGTACACCGGCGGCCAGGGAGCGTCCATGAGGCCCGACGCGAGGTCCGAGCGGGACAGCTCCAGCAGCGGCTCGATCGACTGCGGCCGGTCGTTCGCACCGGCCCACGGGTCGCCGTGCTGGGCCACGAGGGCGGGCACAGAAGTCAGGGTCAGCGTGTCCGGGACGACGGTGGCGAGGCCGTCCCACGAGATCGGCGTGGAGACCTGGCCGCCGACCCGCGGGCGGACGCACCACGCGCCGAAAACCGTCTTGTGCGGGGCGTTCTGGTTGAAGTCGACGAAGACGCGCGCGCCGCGTTCCTCCTTCCACCACTGGGCCGTGATGAGGTCCGGGTGGCGACGTTCGAGGGCTCGCGCGAGGGCGACGGCGGCTGCGCGCACCTGGTAGCCGTCCCAGCGGGGTTCGAGGATGGCGTAGAGGTGCAGGCCGCGCGAGCCGGAGGTCTTCACGTGGACCTCGATGCCCAGCCCTGTCAGGAACTCGCGCACGAGCACCGCCGCGTCGCGCAGCTGCGGGAAGCCGATGCCGGGCGACGGGTCGAGGTCGATGCGCAGCTCGTCGGCGATGTCGAGGGACGCGGCGCGGTTCGGCCACACGTGGAAACCGAGGCAGCCCTGGTTCACGGCCCACAGCACGTGGGCGAGGTCGGCGGCCACGAGGGCGTCGCTGGTGGTGCCGTTGGGCGTGGAGACGACGGTGGTGGTGAGCCACTCGGGCGCGGTCTTGGGCACGCGCTTCTGAAACCAGCTTTTGCCGCCGGCCCCGTCCGGGTAGCGCTCCAGCAGCAGAGGCCGGCCGCCGAGGCGGTCGAGCAGCGGGCCGGCCACGGCCTGGTAGTAGCGCACGAGGTCGAGCTTCGTCTCGCCGCGCTCGGGGAAGTACACCTTGTCCGGGCTGGAGATCGTCAGCTCGACGCCGTCGAGCTCCAGGGCCACCCCGCTCATCTCGCCTCCCCGAACAACGTCGCCAGCTCGGCCGGCGGCGCTTCCTCCAGCTGCGCGTATGTGCACGACGCCGGCTCGCGGTCGGGGCGGAAGCGCACGAGCCGCCCGCCGTGGCGGAACCGGCCGCCCTGCAGGTGCTCGTAGCGCACCTCCGCGACCCACTCGGGCCGCACGGCCTCCCACGACAGGTCCTTCTGCGGCGCCCAGCGACTGTTCGCGCCGGGCCGCCGGCCGGGCTCGGGCTCGTACTCGGCCCAGGTGCGCCACGGGTGGCCTTCCAGCGCGTTCTCCCGCAGGGGCGCCAGCTCGTCGACCAGCTCACGGCGCCTTTTGGCCGTGAAGCTGCTGGCCACGCCGACGTGGTGCAACGCGCCGGCGTCGTCGAACAAGCCGAGCAGCAGCGAGCCGACGCCCTGGCCGTCCTTGTGCCAGCGGAACCCGGCGACGACGCAGTCGGCCGTGCGCTCGTGCTTGACCTTCCACATCACGCGCTTGTCCTGCTCGTACGGCTGATCGGCGGGCTTGGCCATCACGCCGTCGAAGCCCGCGCCCTCGAAGCGGGTGAACCAGTCCTCGGCCGTGTCCGGATCCGTGGTCAGCGGGGTCAGGTGGACGCGCTGCAGGCCGCCGCTCGGGTTGTCGCCGAGCAGGTCTTCCAGGATCCGCCGGCGCGTGCTGAACGGCTCGGCCGTGAGGTCGCGGTCGCCCAAGGCCAGCAGGTCGAACGCCACGAAGCTCGCCGGCGTCTCCTCGGCCAGCTTCCGCACGCGGCTCGCGGCCGGGTGCAGCCGCAGCTGCAGCGACTCGAAGTCCAGGCCCCGCGGCGTGACCAGCACGATCTCGCCGTCGACCACGCACTTCTCCGGCAGCGCGTCGCCCAGTAGCTCGACCAGCTCGGGGAAGTAGCGCGTGAGCGGGCGGTCGTTGCGCGAGCCCAGCTCCACCTCGGCTCCGTCGCGGAACACGACGCAGCGGAACCCGTCCCACTTGGGCTCGAACCAGAGCCCCTCGGTCCTGGGGACCTCGTGCACGGCCTTGGCGAGCATCGGCCGCACCGGCGGCATCACGGGAAGCTCCACGCGCCGATCGTAGGCCGCGTCGCGGCTGACCAGCACCGGTTTGACTTTCCTCGCCCGTTCGGGAAGAAGTTTCCCCGCTGCGGCGAAGACGTGGTGAAAGCTGTCCCCGACTGGGAGGAAACCCGCGTGAGCGAGGCAGAGACATGACCGCATCGGTGGGTGACGCCGAACTGGCCGCGCGGTTCCGGCTGGAACCCGAGGCGTTCACCGAGGTGCACGACCGCTACTACCCCGCCGTCCACCGCTACGTCGCGGCGCGGCTCGATTCGCGCGACGCCGAGGACGTCACGGCGGAGACGTTCCTGATCGCGTTCGATCGGCGGCAGAAGTTCGACGCCGCGCGCGGCGAGCTGCGGCCGTGGTTGTTCGGGATCGCCACGAACCTGGTGGCGGGGCACCACCGCAAGGAAGCGCGCCACTACCGGGCCCTGACGCGGCTGGGGGTCGCGCCAGAGCCCGGTGAGGGCCACGAAAGCCGTGTGGTCACGGCGATCGCCGCGCGTGGCACGCTCGCGGCCGCGCTGGCGAAGCTCCCACGCGGCGAACGCGACGTGCTGCTGCTCGTGGCGCTCGCGCAACTCGACGGAGCCATTGAAAAGCGGCCTCGGTGGCCCTGGCCCTCGGCATCTCCTCCGGCACGGTCGGCTCCCGGCTGCACCGCGCCCGTCAGAAGCTCGCTCCGATCCTGGCCCAGGAGGCTCGCGATGAATGACCTGCAGAAGCTCGAAATGCTGCTCGCCGCCGACGACCCGACGCCCGCCGCCGTGGCGCAGAGCCGCCGCCGGCTGCAGGAGCGGATCGCCGGCAAGCCCGCCCGCGGCCTCACCGCGAGGCCGGTCCGGGGGCTGCGCGCGGCGTGGCTGGCCGGAGGGACCGGCGCCATCGCGGCCGCGGCCGTCGCTGTCGCGGTGTTCAGCGCGGCCCCGGCCCCGCCCGCCGCGCCGCCCGTTGTCCAGTCCGGGCCGCAGGTGCTGCTCGCCGCCGCGACCGTCGCCGAGCGCTCGCCCGACGCGACGGGCACCTACTGGCACGTGACGATCACCGAGACCGGCCCGGGCGCGGCCGTCACGGACTACTGGGTCAAGCCCGACGGGCACTGGTGGTTCCGCGGCGCGAAGACCGGCGGGAAGGCGATGCCGATGCCCGGCTCGCAGCCGTTCTCGCTCGTGGGCGTGCACCTGACCTACGCCCAGCTGCGCGCTCTGCCCACCGACCCGGCGGCGCTCAAGGCGTGGATCGCCGAGGCCGAGACGCACAGCGCCGCACGGACGAGCGGCGGCCCGTTCACGGCCGCCGAGCGGGACCGGGCGACGTTCGAGTCGCTGGTCTCGCTGGTGTCCACGCTGCCGGCGCCGCCGGCGGTGCGGGCCGCGGCGTTCCGGGCGATCTCCGAGTACCCGGGTGTCGGCACGCTCGGCGCCGTGCCGGGCGGGCAGGGCCTGACGATTCCGCCGGACGGCCTGCGCCTCGTCGTCGACCCCGCCACGGGTCGCGTCAACGCCACTTCCGTCTACGTCACCGCCGACGGCGCGCAGTACCTCATCGCGCCGCCCGGCACCGCCCGCGTCGACGCGGGCTGGACGGACATTCCGCCGCAGTAGGTCACGGGCGGGTGCGGCCGGCCGGGAACACCCGCGCCGGCCCGCCCGCCAGTGCCCGGCAGATGCCGCGCGCGGCCGCCATCACCACGGGCGCCAACGCTCCCGGCTGCGTGCTGCCGGCACGCACCACAAGGGACACTGCCGCCGCGACCGTGCCGTCGGCGGTGAAGACCGGGGCGCCGACGGAGAGGGCGTCGACGGTCACCTGGCCGTCGCTGACGGAGTAGCCGAGCTTGCGGACCTCGGCGAGCGTGCGGCGCAGCCGAATCGGGTCGCAGACCGTCTTCGGCGTGTAGCTGTGCAGGGGCGCTCCGAGCACTTCTTCCTGCACGGCCGCGGGCGCGTGGGCGAGCAGGACGAGGCCGACGCCCGTGGCGTGCAAGGCGAACCGGCCGCCGACGCGGGTCCAGACCGGCACGGCGTCGCGCCCGGCGATGCGTTCGACGAACACGACCTCCAGGCCCTCGCGCACGGCGAGCTGGACGTTCTCGTGCGTGACCTCGTACAGGTCCTCCAGGAACGGCATCGCCGCGTCGCGCAAGCCGAGCCCGCGCGGAGCGAGCGACGCGACCTCCCACAGCCGCAGCCCGATGCGGTAGCGCCCAGCCGCGTCGCGTTCCAGCGCACCCCACTCGACGAGCTCGGCCGCGCGCCGGTGCGCGGTCGCGAGGGAGACGCCGGAACGCCGGGCCAGCTCGCTGAGGCTGAGGTCCGCGGCGTCCGGGGTGAAAGCCTCGAGCAGCGCCAGCACCTTGCTGGTCACGGAGGTGCCCGTCGCCGGGGCTTGCCGGGTCATCGCCTCACGCTACCCGCGGATTCACAGATCCAGAACGAGTCGCGCGCCGGCGCAGCGCGACACGCAGATCATCATCACGTCACCCGCCTCGCGCTCCGGGCCGGTGAGCACGGAGTCGCGGTGGTCCGGCACCCCCGCGAGCACGCCGGTCTCGCACGTGCCGCACGTACCTTCCTGGCAGGAGGACAACACGGGCACGCCGGACTCTTCGAGCACCGACAGGATCGAGCGGTCCGCCGGTACCGCCAACGTCCGGCCCGACTGGGCGAGCTCGATCTCGAAGGCGTCGCGCGGACCGGTGTCGGGGAGCGCCGTGAACCGCTCGATGTGCAGCAAATCGGGCGCACACCGCTGCTCGACGGCCGCCAGCAACGGTTCCGGGCCGCAGCAGTAGACGGCCGCGCCCGGTGCCGCGGCCAGCGCCGCGTCGAGGTCTAGCAGTCCGCGCTCGTCCTGCGGCACGAGCTCCACGCGTTCGCCGTAGCGTTCGCCCAGTTCCGCGGCGAAGGCCATCGACGCCCGCGTGCGGCCGCCGTAGAGCAGGCGCCACTCGGCGCCCGCCGCCTCGGCCGCGGCCAGCATCGGCACGAGCGGCGTGATGCCGATGCCACCCGCCACGAACAAGTAGCGCGGCGAAGGCACCATCCCGAAGCGGTTGCGCGGGCCGCGCACGCGCAGCCGCTCGCCACCGGTCAGTCCGTGGACGTGCGCCGAGCCCCCGCGTCCGGACGGCTCGTGCAGCACGGCCACCTGCAGCACCGACCGGTCGGCCGGATCACCGCACAGCGAGTACTGCCGCACGAGATCCGGGCCCAGCACGAGGTCCACGTGCGCACCCGGCTCCCACGCCGGCATCGCCGCGCCGGCCGGGTCGCGCAGGGTCAGCCGGACGACGCCGTCGGCCAGCCGTTCCGGGGCCGCCAGCACCACGTCGAGCTCCAGCTCCGTGGCCAGGACGCTCATCGTCTCCTCCTCCAAAACCGCTCAGACAGCGACGGCCACGCGCTCAGGCGGGACCACCGGCACCGACGGACCGCCGTGCCCGACGGGGTGGGCCAGCAGCCAGTCCCACAACTCGACCGGGTCCTCCGACTCGTGCTCGGCCCCGCAGTGACAAACGCCGACGAGCACGTCCGTGCCGAGCTTCCAGTGGATGCGCACCACGTTTTCGCCCCGCAGCATCGCCACGCGCTCGCTCACGACGACACGACCTGCGCGCTCTCGCCGGCCGCCATCTTCTTGAGGATGCGGCGCGCCGCCAGCCCGCCCGTGTCGATGTTGACCGAAAGCTCCTGGTACCCCTCGGGCTCGGCCTCGATGACGCGTTCGAGGATGTCGAGCGCCCGCACGTCCTGCAGCACGACCGTGCGGTTGTTCTCCGCGAGGAAATCGGACACACTGGCGTCGTCGAGCGCGAAGTCCCTTGCCACGGCCCAGAAGTCGTGGGTGCTGTGCTCGGTCTCCGGAGTGATCGCGTAGACGACCTCGACGTGGAAGCCGTCGGGGTCGGTGCCGTCGGAGTTCGGCAGCACACCGACGGGCGCGATACGGCTGTGCAGCAGGTACAGGCACGGCGGGTGGTACTCGATGTCCTGCCAGCGCGTGATCCGGCCTTCGATGCCCGTGGACTTGGCGTAGAACGACGGGCACTCGGCGTCGGCCATGTGGCGGCTGACGTAGATGATGCCGCGGTCCTCGTCGACCTCCGTGGTGATCGGCGTGTTCGCGACCTCCGGCGTGCCGATGTAGCCGCCGTGCAGGTAAGTCTCGTGCGACAGGTCGAGCAGGTTGTCCACCAGCAGCTCGTAACGCGCGGCGAGTGGTTCCATGCCGCTCACGCTGGTGTAGGCCGGGTCCGCGAGCCACGGGGCTCGCGGGATGGTGGACTCGTCGGCCAGCTCGCGCTCGCCGATCCAGACCCATACGAACGAGTCCTGCTCCACCACCGGGTAGGACGGAACCCGTGCGGTGCGCGGAATCCGTGCCTGGCCGGGGACGAACACGCACGAGCCGGCGCTGTCGTAGGTGAAGCCGTGGTAGCCGCAGACGATCTTGTCGCCGTCGAGCCGGCTCTCCGAGAGCGGGTAGCGGCGGTGCACGCAGCGGTCGGCCAGAGCGACGACGTCGCCGGATTCGGTGCGGTAGAAGACGATCGGCTCGCCGAGCACGGTCCGGGAGAACAGCTCCCGGCCCACTTCGCGACCGTATGCGGCGACATACCACTGGTTTCGGGCAAACGCTGCCATCGACGCCTCAGAGCTCCTTCGGTCGGGGTCGGCTTCCGAAGCTCTCACCCGCGGTGCGCCGGGGACCATCCGGGTTTTCACCCACTGAAAGACTCTCATCGTCACGAAATCACCCCTTCCCACAGCGCGGGGGCGGACGTACAGTCGGCGGCATCGTTATTTCGGGTACCGGAACGTACGGGGACCAAAATGACCACCAACGACACTGAGACCTTCGACGAGCTGGGCCCGGAAGCGGGCCTCGGCGAGGTCTTGCTGGCACTGGGCGGGCGCTTGACCCGGCTCCAGACGGAGCTGCTCGCCGAGCTCGAGCTGCCGCTCACCATCCGGCAGTACCGGATCCTCTCGAGGGTCGGGAGCGGCCACACGTCGCTCACGGCGCTGTGCAAGCTCGCGCACCGCAATCCGTCGACGATGTCCGAAAGCGTCGACAAGATGGTGAACCAGGGCTTACTCTCGCGCCGCCCCTCGGCCACGAGCCGGCGCACGATGCAACTCGAGCTCACCACCAAGGGCGTCAACGCGCGGGACACCGCCCGGCGCACCCTCGACAAGTTCGCGGCCGAGCTGACCGCGGGCCTCACCTCCGAGATGCGCGACCAGCTGCTGCCCGCGCTCTCGCAGCTCTACTTCGACGTCCAGGGCAACCTGGACGACCGGTGACGGAAGAAGACCCAAGGAGGGTCAGCACCACCGCACGACACCGGGTCGGAACCGTTTGACGCTGGGCCATTCGGCCCTGCACCACGAGGTTTCGAACCGGACGGCTTCGAGCCACCGGCCGACGTCCCTCGGCCTCCGAACAGCCCGGCTTCCGAGCCGGGCGGCTTCGGAGTGCCGCGGTGCCGGAGGCGTCGAAGCCATCGGGTGGCAACCGATCAGCCCGATGCGACCGGACCGCAGACCGACGGCTCACCAGCCCGCCGGCCTGCCCAACCGGATCGCTGAACCGCCGATGGGTTGCCGGCCAACGGGTTCCGAGCCGCGCGACCACCGCGTCGAGCGGCGCGGAGCCACCGGGTAGCACCAGCCGCCGCCTACGAGCTGCTGGGTTTCACAAGCCCTGGGTTGTTCCAAGCCACAAGGAGGTGGCCCCACATGCCCCCGTCCCCCGCGACCTCGTCCCACTCCCTGCTCTCCCGCCTCGACGAGTCGGCGTTCACCGCACGGCACCTGAGGATCTACGTAACCGTCCTCATCGGACATTTCCTGTGCGGGTTCGTGATCAACCTGACCGGCGTGATCCTGCCGGGTGTCATCAAGACCTTCCACCTCACCAGCGAGTCGGCCGGGGTGTTCTCCTCGGCGCTGTTCGCGGGCATGCTCGTGGGCGCGGCCGTCGCCGGCACGGTGTCCGACCGGTTCGGCCGGAAGGTGCCGCTGTCGATCACGGTGATCGTCTACGCCGTGTTCTCACTCGCCGCGGTGTTCGCACCCAGTTTCGGCGCGTTGGTCACGTTCCGCGCGCTGCAGGGGATCGGGCTCGGCGCCGAGATCGCCGTGGTCCTGCCCTACATCGCCGAGTTCGTGCCCTCGCGCCACCGCGGCCCGCTCGTCACCGCGGCCACGGCGGCGTGGCTGATCGGGCTGCCGACGGCGGCCGCGGTCGGCACCGCGGTGGTGCCGGCGTTCGGCTGGCGTGCGATGTTCGTGATCGCCACCGTGCCGGTGCTCGTCGGTGTGTTCATGCTGGCGACGCTGCCGGAGTCGGTCCGCTACCTGCTGCGCCGCGAGCGCCTCGCCGAAGCGGCGGCCATCGTCAGCGGCCTGTGCCGAGGCGGTAACCCCACCGAAGCTCCCGCCGCCCGGCACTCGGCACCCGAGACCAGCGGCACCGTGCGCACGCTCGTCGCCCGGCACTACCTGCGCTACACGATCGCCATCTGGTTCATGGAGGTCTGCGCCGGCGCGTTCCTCTACGGGCTCTCGAGCTGGCTGCCGTCCGTGCTGGAAGGCCAGGGCGTGGACCTGCTCAAGAGCTTCGGCTACACGGCGATCATCACGGCCGCCGGCGTGGTCGGCGCGATCCTCGCCGGGCAGCTGATCAACCGGATCGGCCGCCGCGTCGTCCTCGGCGGGGCATTCATCCTCAGTGGACTGTTCTGCCTGGCCTGGGGCACCACGTCGGCGACCGGCGCGGTGATCGTGCTCGGTTCGCTGGCCACGTTCTTCGGCAGCGGCCTCGCCGGCAGCACGCTCTTCGCCTACGCCAGCGAGCTCTACCCCACGGCGAGCCGCGCGACCGGGCTCGGCTGGGCGGCGGCGTGGCAGAAGGTCGGCGGCCTCATCATGCCCGTGCTCGTCGGGTTCATCCTGGCGGCGCACGCTTCGCAGTTCCTGTTCTTCCTGGTCTTCGGGATCATCTCCATCCTCGCCGGGATCGCCGCGCTCGTGGCGACCTTCGAGACCCGCGGCCGCACCGTCGAGCAGATCACGAGTGAGATCACCGGCGAAGGGGCGCCCGCCGCCCTGACCCCGGCGCGCTCCTGACTGACCGAGCAACACCGAAAAACCGAACCCACCACAAACACAGTGGAGGAATCCATGACGATCGACCACGCCCCGGCACCCGCCGGTGCGGGCCTGTCCCCCGAGGACCTCGCGGAGCTGCAGCTGCGGCACCGCAAGATCCGCGACGCGATGGCCGAGCAGGGCCTCGACGTCGTACTCGCCTACGGCCCGGCCTGGCGGCGCGAGAACATCCGCTACTTCACCGACGTGACCCCGGCCGGCAGCGCCGCGCTCGTGGTGTTCCCCGCCGAGGGTGACGCGGTGGCGTTCTCGACCCGGCCTTCGGACCTCGCGGCGTTCACCGCGCAGGGCTGGGTCGGCGAGGCCCGGCGGCTGGACCCGGCGAACCCGGCGGAGCTGGGCGTGGTCCTCAAGGAGCTGGCGCCGCGGCGCATCGGCATCGCCCACCACGAGCTCGTGCCGCTCGTGCTCATGGAGACGATCCGCGCCGCGGCGCCGGGCGCCGAAGTCGGGTCGGCCACGAAGCTGCTCGACACCGCGCGGCTGGTGAAGAGCGAGTGGGAGCTGGCCCGGATGCGCCGCAGCGCCGTGGTGTGCGCGGCCGGCTGGGAAGCGTTCGTGGACGTGCTCGAGCCGGGGCTGCCGGAGTACCGGATCGTCGCGGAGGTCGAGGCGCGGCTGAAGAACCTCGGTGCCGAGGACAACTTCATGCTCATCGCTTCGGGCCGCGACGAGGTGCGCGGCATGACCCCGCCCGGCGACCGGCTGCTCGAAGCGGGCGACATGGTGCGGACCGAGCTCACGCCCAAGATGGACGGTTACTGGCTGCAGATCTGCCGCTCCGCCGTGGTGGGCAAGGCCGACGACGGGCAGCGCAAGTCGTTCGACCTGTTCAACGAGGCCGTCGAGGCCGGCATCTCCGTGGTGCGCCCGGGCATCACCGCCCACGAGGTGGCGGTGGCCGAGAACGACGTGTTCCGCAAGTACGGCTACGGCGAGTACTGCTCCAGCAACTACACCCGCGTGCGCGGCCACGGCCACGGCCTGCACCTCGACGAGACGCCGATCATCGAGGGCAACCACACCGTGCTGCCCGAGAACTCCGTGTTCATCATCCACCCCAACACCTACACGCCGCTGGCCGGCTACCACGTGCTCGGCGACCCCGTGCGCGTGACCGCCGACGGCTGTGAAGTGCTGATCACGACCGAACGGAAGCTGTTCGAGACAGGAGACGTGGCGTGAAACGAGGTCTGCACGTACTCGACCCCGCGGAAACCCCCGACCAGGAGTGGGGCGACCGCGTCGCCGCGCTCCAGAAGGCCATGGCGGCCCAGGGCGTCGACGTCGCGTTCGTCTACGCCGACGTGTCCCGCTCCGACGACCTCGCCTACCTGACCAACCTGTGCCTCTACTGGAACGAAGGCGTGCTGGCGATCCCCGCCGAGGGACCCGTCACGTTCCTCACCAAGCTGTCGCTGCGGGTGCAGAACTGGATGAAGGCCTCGTCGAAGGTCACGGAGTTCAGCGGCGGCAAGAACTTCGCCGACCTCGTCGCGAAGTACCTGCTGGGCAAGAAGAACGGCACCATCGGCCTGGTCGACGCCGCGCTGTGGCCCGCCGACGTGGCCGACGAGATCGTGGCCGCGGTGCCCGGCTGGCAGGTCAAGCGCCTCGGCAGCCTGGTCCGTGAGCAGCGGCTCATCCCGTCGGCGGCCGAGACCGAGCTGCTGCGCGCGGCCGGCCGCATCCTCGACGACGCCGCGGCCAAGGCGACGGTGGAGGGCAGCACCGCCGGCAGCCGTGTCGAGACCGTGGAACGCGCCTTGCGCGGCGGCGGTTTCCTCGACCTGTACCCGAGCTCGCTGTCCACTTCGGACGGCGTGACGTCCTTCGGCGTCACCGGGCAGTACCGCATGAACTGGGTGTACTCGAGCCGCGTCCTCGGTGACGGCGCGAGCTGGCCGGCCGCGATCAAGGACGCGCTGACCGCGGCCATCGCGGCAGCCAAGGCCGGCGCGAGGATCGGCTCGCTCGCCGAGGCCGCCGCGCCCGCGCTGGCGAAGCTGCCGGGCGGCGCCAAGGCCGAGGTCCGCTGGGTCAACCAGGCCGATCTGTCCACGAGCGGCGAGTTCCGCGCCCAGGACCCGGCTGCCGTACTGGCCGACGGCGAAGCGGGCGCGGTGTCCGTGGAGGTTGCCTTCGCCGACGGCGGCAACGCGGCCGTGGCCGAGACCGTCCGCGTCACCGAAGGCGAACCCGAACACCTGACAGGAGCACAGCGGTGAGGATCCTTTCCAACGGCGACATCGAGCAGGTGCTCACCGCCGGCGAGACGCTCGACGCGCTGGAGACGGCGTACAAGGAGCTCAACGCCGGCCAGGGCGCCAACCGGCCGCGCAACCACACGTACTTCCCGGTCGAGGACAGCCGCCACCCCGGCTTCCGCTTCCGGTTCAAGTCGCAGGAGGGCGGCAACGTCTCCAGCGGCGTGTGGGCGCTGCGGATCACGTCCGACATCGCGGGCGTCGAGACGCTGCCCAGCGGCGTGCAGCGCCGCCGGCTCATCCCGGCCGCACCCGGCGGCCGCTACGTCGGGCTCGTCACGCTCTACAGCCTGACCACGCTCGAACCGCTCGCCATCATGCACGACAGCTTCATCCAGAAGATGCGCGTCGGCGCCACCTCGGCGCTCGGCATCCGGGAACTGTCCAACCCGGACGCGACGGTCGCCGGCATGTTCGGCTCCGGCTGGCAGGCCGAGGCACACCTGGAGTGCCTGCTGATGGTGCGGCCGAACATCGAAGAGGTCCGCGTCTACAGCCCCACGGCGGAGCACCGCGAACAGTTCGCGAAGGTGTGGAGCGAGAAGACCGGGCGCAAGATCGTGGCCGTGGACGAGCGGCGCGACGCCGTGGCGGGCTGCCAGATCGTCACCTGCGCCACCGCGGCCATGGAAGCCTGCTTCGACGGCGCCTGGCTCGAACCCGGCACGCACGTCACGGCGATCACCTCGCCCGACGGCACCGCCACCCGGCGCGAGCTGGATGACACGACGTTCGACCGCGCCGACCGCATCACCGTGCTCTCGCGCGAGCAGGTGCACCACGACAAGCAGTACGACATCCTCGGCCCGGTCAACCGCGGCCTGAAGTCGTGGGACGACATCCGCGAGCTCGGCGACCTTCTGCTGGGCGAGGCGCCGGGGCGCACGAGCCCCGACGACATCACCGTGTTCGCCAACAACACCGGCATGGGCGTCCAGTTCGCGGCCGTCTGCGCACGGGCGCTGGCGCTGGCCGAGGAGCGCGAGCTCGGGCACACCGTGCCGACCGACTGGTTCCTGGAAGAGACGAGCCCGTGACCGGTTCCCGCCGCACACCACCGGATCCACGAGCGGAGAATCCCCATGGGCAGTGAACATCGCGTCGGAGGCAAGATCATCACCTTCGGCGAAAACGTGAACACCGACGTCATCATCCCCGGCCGCTACCTCGTGAGCATCGACCCGGCTGAGCTCGCCGAGCACGCCTTCGAGCCGCTGGGGCCGGAAACTCAGGCGCGGCTGCGCGCGAGCGACGTCGTCGTCGCCGGCCGCAACTTCGGCTGCGGCAGCGCGCGGGAGCAGGCCGCCACGTGCCTGATCGGCGCCGGGATCAAGGCGGTCGTCGCGGCCTCCTTCTCCCGCGTCTTCTTCCGCAACGCCATCAACACCGGGCTCGTCGCGGTCGAGTCGCCCGCCGCGGCGGAAGCGGCCGCCGACGGCGGCGAGATGTGGGTCGACTACGACGCGGGCACGGTCGAGGTGGGCGGGCAGACCTTCCCCTTCAGCCCGTACCCGCAGGTGCTGCGGGAGATCATGGCCGACGGTGGCCTGATCCCGCACCTGATGGCGAGCTTCGCGGGAGGAAAGCAGTGACCGCCAAGACCTTCGCGCAGAAGGCGATCGAACGCGCGTCCGGGGTCGCGGACCTCGTGCCGGGCCAGATCGTCGACGCGTTCCCCGACCTGTACATGAGCCACACCGCGAGCTGGCGTTGCATCCGCACGCTGGAGAAGATGGGCGTCGAAGAGCTTTACGACGTCAACCGCGTGGCCATGGTGATGGACCACCTGTCCCCCGCCATGAACGCGAAAACCGCCGCGGACCACGCGTTGTGCCGCGAGTTCGCGCAGAAGATGGGCGTGAAGAACTTCTTCGACGTCAACAGCGGCATCGCGCACATCGTGCTCATGGAGCACGGGCTCGTGCGGCCCGGCCAGTTCATCATCGGCACCGACTCGCACTCCACGATCTACGGCGCGTTGGGCGCGTTCGGCACCGGCGTCGGGTTCAGCGAGATCACCGCCGCGTGGGTGACCGGCAAGCTGTGGGTCAAGGTGCCCGAGTCGGTGCGGATCGTGATCGACGGCGACCTCGCCCCGGGCGTCTACGCCAAGGACATCATGCTCAAGCTCATCGGCGACCTCGGTGCCGACGGGCTCACCTACGAGTCGGTGGAGTTCTCCGGCTCCTACGTCGAGGGCATGTCGGTTTCGGAACGCATGACGTTCTGCAACCTGGCCATGGAGATGGGTGCGAAGAACGCCTTCGTGGCCCCGGACGACACCACGCTCGCCTACCTGGACGAGGCCGGCGTGCCGCGCGACGAGCTGGACATCCTGCTGCCGGACGAGGGCGCCACCTACCGCGCCACCGTGCGGCTCGACGGGCCGACGCTCGCCCCGCAGATCGCGGTGCCACACACGGTCGACAACGTGGTGGGCGTCGGTGACGTCGCGGGCACGAAGCTCGACCAGGTCTTCATCGGCTCGTGCGCCAACGCCAAGTACGACGACCTCGTGATCGCGGCCGACGTGCTGGCCGGCCACCGCGTAGCCCCAGGCCTGCGGCTGATCGTCACGCCGGCGTCGGCGAAGATCATGGCGCAGGCTTCGGACAGCGGTGTGCTCACGAAGCTGATCCAGGCCGGCGCGATGATCACCAACCCCGGCTGCGGGGCGTGCGCGGGCAACGGCGGCGCGATGGCCGACGGCGAGACCACGCTGTCGACCGCGAACCGCAACTTCCAGGGCCGCATGGGCAGCTACGACTCGAAGATCTTCCTGTCGAGCCCGGCCACGGCCGCGGCGTCGGCCATCCGCGGCGTGATCACCGACCCCCGCGAGATCGTCGCGACGGCGGTGGTCGCGTGAACCTCGTCGAGAAGATCCTCGCCCGCGCCAGCGGCCGCGAGTCCGTGGAGCCCGGCGAGATCGTCGTGGCCAAAGTGGATCGCCTGATCATGCACGACCTGTCCGGGTACCTCACCTCGCAGGTGTACGAGAAGCGTGTGAACGTGCCCATCCCCGACCCCGAGCGGGCCGTGATGGTGTTCGACCACCACTTCGCGCCGCCGACTGAGCAGCAGGCGGACGTGCTGCAGCACAACCGCCGGTGGGCCCGCAAGCACGGCCTGAAGCTGTACGACTGCGGCAACGGCAACCTGCACCACGCCGTGGTGCGCAACGGGCACATCAAGCCGGGCATGATCGTGGTCGGGTCCGACAGCCACACGCCGGTGCACGGCACGATGGGCGCGCTCGCGGTGGCGCTCGGCAACGACTCCCACGCCGGAACCGTGCTGCCGTACGGCAAAGCGTGGTTCAAGGTGCCGGAGACGACCAGGGTCCACCTCGAAGGGACGCCGAAGCCCGGCGTCACGCCGCGCGACATCGCGCTGTGGCTGGTCGGCCGCATCGGCGAGGGCGAGCTGAACTACCGGGCCGTGGAATTCGGCGGCCCGTACGTGCGCGGACTGTCCTTCTGGGACCGCTGGCTCTTCCCGTTGCTGTGTGTGGATCTCGGTGCCAAGTGCAGCTTCGTCGAGCCGGACGAGGTCACCGAGGCGTTCGTGCGCACGCTGCCCGGCGGCGACGCCGGCCTGCTGGTGCACGGTGACGGCGAGGAAGCGGCGCAGGTGCTGCGCTTCGACGTCGGCGAGGTCGACCCCACGGTCGCCTGCCCGCCGACCGTCGGCAACGTCAAGCCCGTGGCCGAGGTCGCCGGCACGCCGGTGCAGTACGCGGAGCTGGGCGGCCACGGCGGCGGCCGGCTCGAGGACTTCCGTACGGCGGCCGAGGTCCTGGCCGGGCACAAGGTGCACCCGGACACGCGGTTCCACCTCGTGCCCTCCAGCCGTGAGGTGTTCGCGGAGGCCGCGCGCGAGGGGCTGGTGCTCGCGCTGCACGAGGCCGGTGCCACGTGGTTCCCGCCCAGCACGGGCTCGAACCAGGCCTACAACATGGGCGCGATGGCGTCCGACGAGACGATGATCTCCACCCACGCCCGCAACTTCCCCGGCCGCAACGGCAGCCCCGACGCGTCGATGTACCTCGCGTCCTCGGCCACCGTCGCCGCGTCGGCCGTCGCGGGTGTCATCGCCTCGACCGTCCAAACGGGAGGGAAATCGTGAAGTTCGAGGGCCGCTGCTGGCGGTTCGGGGACAACATCCCGACCGACCGGCTCGTGAAGACCCAGTACGTGTTCGAGCCGATGGAAATCCTCGTGCAGCACGTGCTCGAAGACCTCAACCCGGAGTTCCCGAAGCAGGTGCAGCCCGGTGACATCGTGTTCGCCGGCAAGCACTTCGGGCAGTCCTCGGGCCGCGCCATCGCGACGAAGGCGTTGCAAGCCACGGGAATCGGGTGCGTGGTCGCGGAAACGTTCGCCCGGACGTTCTACCGCAACTGCTTCGAGGTCGGCCTGCCGGCGCTCGAAGTCGGGCTCAACCCCGACTTCGCCGCCGACGGCGACCGCGTGCGCGTGGACCTCACCACCGGTGAGTTCACCAACCTGACCACGCAGACGACGATCCGCGGCGCCGCGGCCGACCCGTTCCTCGTCGACATGCTCGAGGCGGGCGGTCTGATCAGCCTCGCGAAGAACCGGCCGGAGGTGTTCCGCTAGGACGGACGTGAACGGTGAAACCCCCTGGCGGGCAAGGACTTCGCGTCCGCCGGGGGTTTCGTCGCGCCCGCGGTCCGGTGGGAAATCCCGGGCCAAACGATGTTTCTCAACTTCTTGACGCGCGTCGAGATCGAGAGTCACACTGACCGGAGCACAAAGAGGTGCACCTCCCGATGCTTCTCATGGTCGACACCTCGCCCGATTCCAGACCGAGGCGGCAAAGTTCCCCCGCGTCCCGGTCTCCCCCCTGGACACAATCGAGGTCTCCCCCGTGCCATGGAAAACTCTCCGCCGGACGCGGTTCGCGTTACCGGCCATCGCTCTCGCCTTCGTCGCCACCGCGTGCGGCTCGGGTGGTGCCGCCTCCTCCGGCGGCGGTGAGACGATCACCCTCGGCCTGCCGGTGCAGGCCACCACCCTCGCGTCGGTCTACCTGGCCAACGACGAGAACCTCTGGAAGCAGCACGGCCTCACCGTCAAGGCCGTCACGTTCAAGGGCGACGCCGAGCTGGCGAAAGCCGTGCTCTCCGGTGACGTCGACGTCGCCGTCGGCTCGCTCACCGGGCCGCTCACGGCCGAGGAAGCCGGCCAGGACGTGAAGGTCATCTACGGCGGTTTCGACATGACGGCGTTCGCCTGGTACGCCGTGCCCGAGATCCACACCGTGGCGCAGGGCAAGGGAAAGAACTGGGGCGTGACCACGATCGGTTCGTCCACCGACCTGCTCACGCGCTTCGCCGCGGCCAAGGCGGGGCTCGACCCCAACAAGGACATCAAGGTCGTGCAGGGCGGCGCCTCGGCGGCGCGGTTCGCGGCCATGAAGGCGGGCCAGCTGCAGGCCAACATCTTCACCGAGCCGCAGACGGTCTACGCGCAAAAGGCCGGCTACAACAAGATCCTGGACCTCAAGGACCTCGTCGACAGCTACCCGATGCACGTCACGTGGAGCAAGCCCGGCTTCGTCGACGACAACCCCGACCGGGCCAAGAAGTTCGTCGACACGCTGTCGCAGGCGATGCAGATGACCAAGGACCAGCCCGACGCCGCGGCCAAGTCGATCGCCAAGGCGCTCAAGATCAGCGTCGACGACGCGAAGGCCAGCATGGCCGAGTGGATCGACCAGCTCTACCCCGACGGCCGCATGCCCTCGGCCAAGGCGATGGACGACTTCTGGCAGATGGGCCTGCAGGGCAAGGTGTTCGCGAAACGGCTGCCCGACTCGCAGTGGCTCGACACCCGCTTCCTGCCCAAGACCAGCTGAACGGAGGACCCGATGGCAGACATCACCTTCGACGGCCTGCAGATCTCCTACCCCGGCAAGGGCGAATCGTTCGTGGCGGTGAACGGGTTCGAAGCGCACGTGCGCGACGGCGAGTTCGTGACGATCGTGGGCGCCAGCGGCTGCGGCAAGAGCAGCGTGCTGCTGGCCGCCGACGGCCTGCTGCGCCCGTCCGCCGGCGAGATCCGCATCGGTGACAAGGTCGTCAGCAAGCCCGGCCCCGACCGGGGGGTGGTGTTCCAGGACGCGTCGCTGATGCCGTGGCGCACGATCCTCGCGAACGTCGCGTTCGGACTCGAGATGCAGGGTGTCGACAAGGCGACGCGGCTGGACCGGGCCCGGCACTTCATCGAGCTGGTCGGCCTGGCCGGGCGTGAAGACGCGCACCCGCACCAGCTGTCGGGCGGCATGCGCCAGCGCGTGGGCATCGCCCGCGCGCTGGCCACCGACCCCGAGGTGCTGCTGATGGACGAGCCGTTCGGCGCGCTCGACGCGCAGACACGCGAGCTGATGGCCACCGAACTGCTGCGGATCTGGGACCTGGACCGGAAAACGGTACTGTTCGTGACCCACGGCATCGACGAGGCCGTGTTCCTCGCCGACCGCGTGCTCGTGATGGGCGGCAGCCCGAGCCGCGTGGTCGAGGTGATCGAGATCGACCTGCCGCGTCCGCGCGACGCCGCGGTGCGCGCGAGCGAGGCGTTCGGCAAGTACCGCACGCACCTGGCCGAGCTGCTCTTCGGTGCGCAGGCCAAGGCGGCGGTGCCGTCATGACGCAGGGCTTGCGCACGCGGCCGCCGCGCCCGGTGGCCGCGGCGCCGCCGAGCCGCGCGGTGGGCCTGCGCTGGCTGCCGCCGGTGCGGGCGCGGTTCGTGCTCGGCAGCGTCGTCGTGGTTCTCGCGCTGTGGCAGCTGGCCGCCTCGACCGGCCTGGTCGACGTGGAGTTCACCAGCACGCCGGTGGCGATCGTCCAGGCCGGCGGCGACCTGCTGAGCTCGGGCGAGCTGTGGGAGAACGCGCAGACGACGCTTGTCGAGTTCTTCACGGGCTTCCTGCTCGCCGTCGTGGTCGGCGTGCCGGTGGGCATGCTGATGGGCTGGAAGCTGCGGATCCGCCAGACGCTGGAGCCGGCGCTGGTCGCCCTCTACGTGACGCCGTCGCTCGCGCTGCTGCCGCTGGTGGTGCTCGCGCTGGGCATCGGCGAGGCGTCGAAGATCGCGATGGTCTTCATCGAAGCCGTGATCACGATCGCGGTGAACGCCATGGCCGGCATCCGCGAGACGGACCCGAAGCTCGTGCAGGCCGCGAGGGCGTTCTGCGCGGGCGGCGGCGCGATGTTCGGCAAGATCCTGTTCCCGAGCGCGCTGCCGACGATCATGGCCGGGCTGCGCCTCGGCGCCGGGCGCGGCGTGATCGCCGTGATCGTGGCCGAGCTGTACGGCGGCACGGACGGCGTGGGACAGCTGATCTCCACGTACGGCCAGAATTTCGACGTCGCCCCGCTGCTGTTCCTGACCCTCGTGGTCGGGATCTTCGGCTACATCGTGACCGCGCTGCTGCGCGTGCTCGGCACCGCCGCCACGTCGTGGGAGAGGTGAACCGATGACCACCACTGTCAGTACCACTGTGCGTCCCCCCAAGCGGCGGCGGGTGCCGGAGAAGGCCATGCCGATCGTGCTCGGCGGCGGTTTCCTCGTGCTGGTCGCCATCCTGTGGCAGATCGCCGTGTGGGCCGGCCTCGTGAACCCGTTCCTGACGTCCTCCCCCGTGCTCATCGCGGGCTCGCTCGGCAACCAGATCGGCTCGGGGCTGCTGCTGCGCAGCATCGGCACGAGCGCGCTGGAGCTGGTGATCGGCTTCGGGATGGCCGGCGTTGTCGGCGTCGCCGTGGGACTGCTGATGGGCCGCTACCGCTACGTCGACTACGTGGTCGAACCGTACGTGTGGCTGCTCTACTCGGCGCCGATCATCGCGTTGTTCCCCCTGCTGGTGCTCATGTTCGGCCTCGGCAGCCCGACGGTCGTCGCCATCACGTTCCTGATGTCGGTGATCCCCGTGATCGTCAACTCCGCCCAGGGCGTGCGCAACGTCGACCCGAAGTTGATCCGCACCGCGGTGTCGTTCGGCGCGGGTGAGACCGCGTTGCTGCGCAAGGTGATCCTGCCCGCGTCGGTGCCGACGGTGATGGCCGGGCTGCGCCTGGGCGTGGGCCGCGGGCTCGTCGGCGTGGTCGTGGGCGAGTTCTTCGCGGGCGACGGCGGGATCGGCTACAACATCAGCTTCTTCGCCGGTCACCTCGGCACCACGGACGTGCTCGCCTCGGTGTTCGTGGTGATCGTGGTCGGCGTCCTGCTCAACGTGGGCGCCCGCAAGCTCGAATCCCTCGCCGACTCCTGGCGCACCGAACTCCCCTGACCGCTTTCCAGGAAAGAGGTACCTCGTGAAGCAGATCGCCGCCGACATCGGCGGGACGTTCACCGACCTGACCGCCGTGGACGAGCACGGCGTCTTCAGCACCGCCAAGACCCTGACCACCCCGCACGACCACGCGGAAGGCGTGCTCGACGGGCTCGACAAGCTGGGCGCGCACCTGCCCGACACCGAACTGTTCCTGCACGGCTCCACCATCGCGATCAACACCGTGCTGCAGCGCGCCGGCGCCGCCACCGCGCTGATCACCACCGAGGGCTTCCGCGACGTCTACGAGATCGGGCGCGGCAACCGTTCCGAGCCGTACAACCTGTTCTTCGGCAAGCCCGACCCGCTGGTTCCCCGCCGGTTGCGACGCGAGGTGCGCGAGCGCGTGCTCGTGGACGGCAGCGTGCGCACGCCGCTCGACGTCGCCGCCGCGCGGGAGCTGATCACCGAGCTGAAGTCCTCGGGCGTGCAGTCCGTCGCGGTCTGCCTGCTGCACGCGTATGCCAACCCGGAGCACGAGCTCGAGCTGGGCCGGCTGTTCACCGAGCTGTGGCCCGAGGCGTACGTGACGCTGTCGCACCAGATCATGCGCGAGTACCGCGAGTACGAGCGCACGTCGACCGCGGTGCTCAACTCCTACGTCGGCCCGGTCGTGTCGCGCTACCTCGACTCGCTGACCACGCGGCTGGAGGCCCGGGGCTTCCGCGGCCGGCTGCTGATCATGCAGTCCAACGGCGGCATCATGTCCGTCGAGACGGCGCGGCAGAGCCCGGTGCGGATGATGGAGTCGGGTCCGGTCGCCGGGGTGATCGGGGCGTCGGCGCTCGCCGCGGGCCTCGACCTGCCGCGGCTGATCTCGTTCGACATGGGCGGCACCACGGCCAAGACCAGCCTGGTCAAGGACGGCCAGGTCGACATCAGCCCGGGCTACTTCATCGGCGGTTACGCGACCGGGCACCCGATGGCGCTGCCCGTGGTCAACATCGTCGAGGTCGGCTCCGGCGGCGGCAGCATCGCGTGGGTCGACCCCGCGGGCGCGCTCAAGGTCGGCCCCGTCAGCGCCGGTGCGGCACCCGGCCCCGCGTGTTACGGCCGCGGCGGCGACCGCCCGACGGTGACCGACGCGAACCTCGTGCTCGGCCGCCTCGGCGCGAGCCGGTTCCTCGGCGGCGAGATGCCGCTGGACCGCGCGGCCGCCGAAGCCGCGATCACGAAGCACGTCGCCGAACCGCTGGGCCTCGACCTGCTGGCCGCCGCGCGCGGGATCGTGACCATCGCCGACGCGCAGATGTCGCTGGCCGTGCGCGCGGTTTCGGTGGAGAAGGGCGAAGACCCGCGCACGTTCGCGCTCGTGGCGACCGGCGGCGCGGGCCCGCTGCACGCGGTGTCCATCGCGCGTGAACTCACCATCGGCACGGTCGTGGTTCCCGTGCTGCCCGGGCAGTTCTCGGCCAAGGGCATGCTCTACTCCGAGGTGCGGCACGACCTCACGCGCACGCACTTGGCGAAGTTCGAATCGTCCACAGTGGAGCAGTACGCGATCACGCTCAAGGCGCTGGGCGCCGAGGCGTGGGCGCGGCTGCGGGCCGACGTCGGCGAGCCGGCGACCGCGCCCGTTCTGCAGCACTTCCTCGAACTGCGCTACCAGGGCCAGGAGTTCACGATTCCCGTGCCGGTGCCCGAAGAGGGACTGTCCACTTCGAACCACGCGGCCGTGCGTGCGCTGTACGACGAGATGCACAACCGGCTCTACGGCCACCACGCGTCGGACGAGACGGTGGAGGCCGTCGGTGTCCGCACGGTGATCTCGCTACCGCTCGAAACGACCGCGGGCAACGCGGCCGAGGTCGAAACCGCCTCGGGCGAGCCGGAGCCGGTCGAGCACCGGCCCGTGGTGCTGCACGGCGGCGGCCCGGAACCCGTGTCCTGTCCCGTCTACGACCGCGAGGCGCTGCGGCCCGGCCACCGGATCACCGGTCCCGCCGTGGTGCAGGAAGCCACGTCCTCGGTCGTGTTCTACGCCGGCGACGTGCTCACCGTCGCGCCCGACCTTTCGCTCGTCGTCTCCGTGGGGAGCCCCGCATGAGGAACACCATCGACCCCGTCACGCTCGAAGTGGTCCGCTGCGCGCTCGTGGCGTACTCCGACGAGATGGCCACCGCGCTGCGCCGCGCCGCCTACAACCCGATGATCTTCGAGGTCCAGGACTACTGCGTGGGCCTGGTGGACACCGAGGGCGAGCTGATCGC
Source organism: Amycolatopsis sp. NPDC050768 (assembly GCF_040654155.1). Classification (NCBI taxonomy): domain Bacteria; kingdom Bacillati; phylum Actinomycetota; class Actinomycetes; order Pseudonocardiales; family Pseudonocardiaceae; genus Amycolatopsis; species Amycolatopsis sp. NPDC050768. The sequence continues at coordinate 9,090 of NZ_JBFAHL010000026.1, read as the reverse complement.
CCAGAACCTCGGCGGCCTGCCGATCTTCCTGGCCGACCTCGGCGTCTCCGTGGCCGACGGCATCGAGCGCCACGGCCTCGAGGGCTTCGAACCCGGCGACGCGCTGGTGATGAACTACCCGTACGTCGCGGGCCAGCACCTCAACAACGTCGTGGTCTACACGCCGATCTTCGTCGACGGCAAGGTGGTGGCGTTCCCCGCGGTGCGCGCCCACTGGGTCGACATCGGCGGCTCGCGCATCGGATTCGGCTCCACCGCCACCACCGACATCTACTCCGAGGGCCTGCAGCTGCGCTCGATCAAGGTGATGAAGGCCGGCGAGTGGGACGCCGACGTGATGCAGATCCTCAAGGACAACATCCGCATCCCCGAATCGTCGCTGGGTGACCTGCGCGCGGCCATCGCGGCCTGCCGTCTCGGCGAGCGTCGCATCGCCGAGCTCGCCGAGCGCTACGGCCTCGACACGGTGATGGCCTGCATCACCGAGATGCGCGACCAGTCGGAACGCCTGTCGCGCCACGCGGTCGCGCAGATGGCCGACGGCGAGTACACGGCGTCCGCGTGGATGGACAACGACGGCCAGGACCTCGACAAGCGCATCACGCTCGACCTCAAGGTGATCGTGAAGGGCGAAGAGCTCACGATCGACTTCTCCGACATCAACGAGCAGGTCAAGGGCCCGCTCAACTCCGGCAAGTCGGGCGGCGTCGCGGCCGCGCGCGTGGCGTTCAAGATGTTGACCCTGCCGACCCACCCGGTCGACGAAGGGTCCTTCCGCAACCTGCACGTGGTGCTGCCGGAAGGGAAACTGCTCAACGCCAAGTCCCCGGCCGCGCTGGGCCAGTGGAGCATTTCGCTGCCGACGGTGGTCGACACGATCATCCGCGCGCTGGCCGACGCGTTGCCCGACCAGGTGCCGGCCGCGCACAAGGGCGACATGTCCGGCTTCACCTTCCACGGCATCGACGAGAAGACCGGCTCGCGGTTCGTGTGCCTCAACATCAACGGCGGCGGCTGGGGCGGGCGTCCCGTCGGCGACGGCCCGAGCGCGTGCGTGTCGGTGTGCCAGGGCGACGTGCGCAACATCCCCATCGAGATCCAGGAAGCGCGTTACCCCTTGGTGTTCACGCGTCACGAGCTGCGCGCCGACAGCGGTGGCGCGGGCCGCCACCGCGGCGGGCTGGGCCTGGAGATCGACGTGGAGCCGCAGCAGGCGATGTTCACCAACATCGCCAACGAGCGCACGACCTGCCCGCCGTGGGGCCTGCGCGGCGGCCAGGCGGGTGCGGTCAACGACACGATCGTCACGCAGCCGGGCGGGCAGCCGGAGCACGTGAAGAAGCACACCGGGCTGGCGTTGCAGGCGGGGTCGAAGGTCACCTTCCGCACCGCGGGCGGCGGGGGCTGGGGTTCGCCGTCGGAGCGGCCGGCCGCGGACGTCGCCGAGGATGTGCGTGACGGCTTCGTGACGGCCGAGGCCGCGCGTGAGCTGTACGGCGTCGTGCTCACGGCCGACGGGCGGGTGGACGAGCCGTCGACCGGCCGGCTCCGGGCCACGCAGGCAGATGTCGCTCGTCGATGAGCTCGCCGCGCGGGCGCACTCGGTCGGTTCCCGGCCGGTGCCGCCCGCGGTCCGGGCCGCCGTGCGAGCCCACCTGACCGACGCCGTCGGTGCCCTCATCGCCGGCCACACCACGCTCGCCGGCTCGGTGGCCGGGCTCGCGCACACCCTGTCCGCGGAGTACGGCGCCGCGCGGCGGACCGCGTTCCTCGGCGGGGTGTACGCCCACGGCTGGGAAGCGGGCGACATCCACCGCGGTTCGGTGCTGTGCCCGGGGTGTGTGGTGTTGCCGGCGACGCTGGCCGTGTTGCCTGTCGATGCTTCTTTCGACGACTACGAGCGGGCGTTCCTGGCCGGCTACGAGGTGGCGCTGGCCGCGGCGTCCGCGATCGGGGGCGAAGGGCTGATCCGGCGCGGGTGGTGGCCGACGGCTCTGCTGGCCCCGCTCGGCGGTGCGGCCGCGGCTTCGGTGCTCCTCGACCGGCCGCTCGCCGTCACCGCGTCGGCGATCGCGCTGGCCGCGCAGCACGCGGGCGGGTCGATCGCGGGCGCGACGGACCGGGCGGACGGCAAGTACCTTCTGGCCGGGTTCGCGGCGGAGCGCGCGGTCACCGCGTTCCTCGCGGCCGACTCCGGCTGGACGGGCCCGCTCGACATCCTCGACGACCCGCGTTCGCCGCTGCGGCGTTCGGACGCCGCGTTGCCGGAGCCGTTTCTGCTGCCGGAGACGAGCCTGAAGCCGCACGCGGGGGCGAAACACCTGCAGGGCGCGATCGACGCCGTGCTGTCGTTGCGTCCTGGGGGCGGCTGGTCCCGCTCGTCGGTGCGGCGGCTGAGGTGCCTGTTGCCGGCGCAGCTGGCCGGGATCGTCGATCGGCCGCCGCCGTTCGGGTCGGCGTTGAGCGCGTTGGGCAGTGCCCAGTTCGTGCTGGCCATCTCAGCGCTGCGGGGGCACTGCACGCCGTGGGACTTCGAGGACGGCGCGCTGCGCGACGAGGCCGTGCTGGAGCTGGCGCGGGTCGTCGAGGTCGGGTCGGCCGACGACCTCACGGCCGCGTATCCCACCAAGTGGGGCGCGCGGGTTGAGATCACCACCGCGTCGGGTGAGGTCCACGCGGATCGGCTCGACGCGCGGGGTGACCCGGGGAACCCGTTGCCGGACAACGAGATCGTGGGCAAATTCGTCACGCTGGCCGAGCGCGAGCTGGGCCCGGCGCGGGCCCGGATGGTCGCGGAGTCGTTGCTGGGCCCGGATCCCTCGACCGTGTCGGTGCTGCGCGAGCACGTGCTGCCGTTACTCGGGGGTACGTTCGACAGGTCACCGGAGAACGCCGCGGCGGGCGTGAGAACAGGGGGTTCGTCCTGACCACCGACCGACCCGCACCCGACCTGAGCCGCGCGCCGACGCCACAGACGGTGCTGATGACGATGCTCGGCCGCTACTGCCTCGAGGCGAACCCCGAGATCGCGACCGCCGGGTACATCGAGGTACTCGCGCGGATCGGCGTGTCCGCGCACGCCACGCGGCTCACCCTGTCGCGGATGACCGAGCGCGGGCTGCTGGACCGCTCGCGCCAGGGCCGCGCGGCGTACTTCCGCGCGTCGGAGGTCGGGCTGCGGGTGGTGCGCGTGCAGCAGCAGCGGACGTTCCACGACACAGGCGAGGGGCCGCAACCGCCCGGCGCGTGGACGGTCCTGTGCTTCTCGCTGCCGGAGACGCACCGCAAGGAACGCCACCTGCTGCGGCGGAGCCTCGCGTGGGAGAGCTTCGGGCTGCTGCGCGACGGCGTGTGGCTCGCGCCGGGCGAGCGCGACGTGTCGGCGATCCTCGCGCAGCTGCCCGGCGCGGGCGTCGAGAAGCACGTCGAGGTGTTCACTGCGTACCCGAAGTTCGACGACGTGCAGGGGATGATCTCCCGCACGTGGCACCTCGACGAGCTGGCCGCGCGCTACGACCGGTTCCTGCGGTCCTGGGACGTGCCCGACCCCGTACCCGAGGCTCTCGACGACCTCGGCCGTGACCTGATCCTGGCGTCGGCGTGGCGCCAGCTGCTGCGCGAGACCCCGCACCTGCCCGCCGAGCACCTGCCGGGCGACTGGCCGGCCACGCGCTGCCACGAACTGTTCCGCACCCTGCACGAGAACTACCGCCCCGATGCCGACCGCATCTTCGCCGGCATCCTCGCCGAACACCGGATGAGCTGAGGAGAATTTCGATGCGCGTGGTGGACACCCACTTCCACTGGTTCCCCCGGTCCCACTTCGAAACCATGGCGCGACGCGGCTCGTTTCCCCGCACCGAACGCGTCGGCGACGGCTACCGCTACCTGTACAACAACGGCCGCGGCTTCATCCCGCTGCCGGCCATCTGGTCCGACCTCGACGCGGGCTTCGAGGCGGCGTTTGCCGCCACCGGCCCCGATACCGTCGTGGTCTGCACCACCGGCGTGCTGGCGGGGATGCTCGACCAGATGCCGGCGGACGAGGCGCTGGACGAGGCGTACGCGTACAACGAGGAAATCGCTCGTGCGCAACGCCTGCACCCGGGCCGGTTCTTCGGCACGGCCGCGGTTCCGTTGCAGGACACGGCGACGGCCTTGAAGGTGCTGGACCACGCGGTGGGTTCACTCGATCTCCGCGGGGTGAACCTGCCTTCGATGATCGGCTCGGAAACCGTTGACGCTTCGCGCCTGGAGCCGTTTTACGAGCGGGTCGCGGAGCTCGACGTCCCCCTCATCGTGCACCCGACGGACCTCGCCTTCAACGAAGTCCTCACCGGCTACGCGGACGGCATCCAGCGGTCCATCGGCCGCCTCCTCGACTCCAGCGTGACGGTGCTGCGCCTCATCTTCAGCGGCATCATGGAACGCCACCCGTCTCTGCGCATCGTCCAAACCCACGCCGGTGGCCTGCTGCCCTACCAGGCTGGGCGTATCGACAAGAACGCTCGCATCGAAGGGTTGCCGCGCCTGCCTTCGGAGTATTTGAAGCGGGTCTTCGTCGATACGGTCGCACCCCAGTCGCTGACCATCCGCACGGCACTGGAGTACTACGGCCCGGACAACATCCTCTACGGCACCGACCACCCGTGCTGGAGCCCCCACGCGGCGGTGTCGGTGCTGGACGAGTCGGCCTTGTCGGATGAGGTGCGGACGAAGATCTACTCGACCAACGCGGAGTCGGTGTTCCGCCTGACGTGAGTCTCCACTGTGAACGCTCACTCCCCCGGTTCGACGACTCCGTGATGTTCCCCACCAGTGTCGAAGAAACGGGTCGCGTAGTCCTCCGGCGGGAGTGGGCTGTCGCGCAGCAAGGAGACGACCTCGGTTCCCGGCGAAAGCGCGCCGGTCTCACCGACGGCGTAGGCCTGGGCGAAGTCCAGGAAAGTCACCCCGTTCTCCGAGGCAAAAACGCCGAGCCTCGCGCTCCGCGGATTCGAGGGCGGAGGCGGGGCTGGACGCACGCCAGAGGGTGATGCGTTCTTCGAACGGCGTGCCCTGCCACAGGGGCCACTGGAAAACGCAGCGGACGGCATACCACTCCATCGTCGCCAAGACCCTCAGATCTCCGCGAGAACCAGCCCACCCCGAGGTTTCGGGGTGAAGTAAGTCGCCTTGCGGGGCATGCGCAGGCCGGCCGCGTGGACCTTCAGCACGGTCGAGAACTCGACGGGCGCCAGTTGCACCACCGCGTCGGCATCCGGAGGTGCAGGGCGGCCGGCCGGCAAGGGCTGCACGTGCGGGCCGTCCAGATCCAAACCGAGAGCCTCCCCCAACAGCAGCTGCTCCACCACAGCGTGGTCGATCGTCAGCTCGTCGGCCGGCGGCAACACCACCCGCAAGGAAGACGGCCGGGCCAGTACCACCACCGAACCCGAAACAGCGGGCGCAGTGGCGTCGACGATCTCCGAAACCTCCAACCCGACCCCACGCCAAGCCGAAGCCAACGCATCGGACGTCAGCCCCGTCCCCGTCAGCACCCGGTGGATGGCCCCGATCCGCAACCGCGGTCCGCCGGTAACCAAAGCCAGCAGCGCACCCGTCTGCGCAGCCGCGGCCACGCGGTGATTCCCGTCCGCGACCAGAAGATCCGCAGCCGACGCGGCCCCCACCAAACGTTCCTGCAAAGTCCCCGACGGAACCACCCACAGCTCGTGCCGTCGCCCCGACTGATCCACAGTGGACACGTCCGGCGGCCCCAGCGCCGCGCACGCCGCCTCCACCGCCGCGGTCAGCGCCTCGCCGCCGGACGACGGCACCAGCAGCGCGGCACTCGTCGCGGTGCCCAGCCCGGCCAGCACCGCGGCGCGCTCGGCCACCACGTGCGGGTACACCTCCTCCGTGTGCCGCACGTGGGACCCGCCCGCCGTCAGCTCACGGACGTCGACCAGGCACAGCACGCCCACCGCGACGCCGTCCGGCCCCGAGATGCGGTAGGGCGCGACGAACCCCGCCACCGACCGGTAGTGCCGCGCCCGGATGCGGGCCAGCGCGGCCCGCGCCGAAGGCAGCGCGGCGGCCAGGTCGAGGCCCCGCGCCAACGCCGCGGGCGTGCGCGCCGGGTGCTGCACCGCCAGCAGCGTGTCGCCCGCCGCGCCGGGGGACGCGAGGGCCGTGACCACCGCGTCGGGCTCCGCGAACTCGTCGACGTCCGGGCCCGGCACCTCGCCGCGCACCACCCACCCGCGGCGGATCGGCCGCACCCACGTGTCCATCCCCTCATCATGGCTGGCCCGCCAAGACTGTCCGACAGTCACTCGTTCGTGAAATGCTTACCGTTGCGAAACAGTTGTCCCGGCCCCTGGGAACCCCGAAGGAGACCCCGCCGATGAGCACCCCCGCCGAGACGCCGGCGACCACGAAAAAGGCCGTCGGCCTGCGCTCCGAACGCGGGCCGGTGCTTGCGGCGGTGATGCTGAGCACCGGGCTGGTCGCGCTCGACAGCACGATCATCGCCACGGCCGTGCCCTCGGTGGTCGGCGACCTGGGCGGGTTCTCGCAGTTCCCGTGGCTGTTCTCGGTCTACCTGCTCACCCAGGCGGTCACCGTGCCGCTCTACGGCAAGTTCGCCGACGTCCTTGGCCGCCGGCCGGTGATGTTCTTCGGCATCGCCGTGTTCCTGCTCGGCTCGGTGCTGTGCGGCGCGGCCTGGAGCATGCCGGTGCTCATCGCCGCGCGAGCCCTGCAGGGCGTTGGCGCCGGGGCCGTGCAGCCGATCAGCATGACAATGGTCGGCGACCTGTACACCGTCGAGGAACGCGCGCGCGTGCAGGGCTACGTCGCCGGTGTGTGGGCCGTCGCGTCCGTGCTCGGCCCGGCGCTGGGTGGCGTGTTCTCCGAGTTCCTGAGCTGGCGCTGGATCTTCTTCGTGAACCTGCCGCTGGGTGCGATCGCCGCCTGGATGCTGTACCGGAAGTTCGCCGAACGCGTCGAACGCACGCGCCACCGCATCGACTACGCGGGCGCCGGCCTGCTCATCAGCGGCTGCACGCTGCTGATCCTCGGGCTGCTGGAAGGCGGCGTGGCCTGGGGCTGGGGCTCAGTGGTGGGCGTCCTCATCTTCGTCGCTTCCGCGGCGGCGCTGGTCGGGTTCGTGCTGGTCGAACGCAGCGCGGCCGAGCCCGTGCTGCCGCTGTGGGTGTTCACGCGGCGCACCCTCGTGGGCGGCACCCTGGTGGCCCTCGTGGTCGGTGCGACGCTGATGGGACTCAGCTCGTTCCTGCCGACCTACGCTCAGGGCGTGCTCGGCCACGACGCCCTCACGGCCGGGTTCGCCCTGGCCGCGCTCACCGTCGGCTGGCCGCTCGCCGCGTCGCTGTCGGGACGGCTCTACATGCGGATCGGGTTCCGCGACACCGCGTTCATCGGCGCCGGGCTCATCGTCGTCGGCGTGGTGCTCACCACACTGCTCGGCGCGGACACCTCGCTCTGGAGCGTGGCCGGCGCCGCGTTCGTGGTCGGCGCCGGCCTCGGCCTGGCCTCGAGCCCCACGATCGTGGCCAGCCAGTCGAGCGTCGGCTGGGAACGCCGCGGCGTGGTCACGGCCACGAACATGTTCGGCCGTTCGCTGGGCAGCGCCATCGGCGCGGCGGTGTTCGGCGCGATCGCCAACTCCACCCTCGCCGACCGCTTCGCCCACCCGCCCGCCGCCGTCGCCGGGCGCCTGCCCGACAGCGCCGACGCGACCAGCCTCGTACTCGGGCGGAACGACCACTCGGCGGCCGCGGAGTACGTGCGCGATTCGCTGGCAGGCGCCACGCACAACGTATTCGTGGCGATCGCCGCCGTCGCCGCGCTCAGCCTCGTCGCGCTGGCCCTGATGCCGCGCAAGACGGAGCAGCTGCAGTTCTAGTTCTGGAGCGGCAACAGCTCGCGGTGCAGGCCGTCGAGGAACCGCCGGTAGTCGCCCGAATGCCCGGGCCGGATCACGAACTTCGACAGCCCCGCGTCGATGTGCTGCTCCAGCAGGCGCCGCGCCTCGGCCCAGCTCGTGGCCACGAGCTCGGTCACGGGCGTGCCGGGCCGGCGCTTCGCGGCGACCTCCAGCATCCGGTCGGGCATCCCCTCACTCGCCACCAGCAGGCTCAGGCCGAAGTGGTCGGGCTCGATCTCGCGCCCGGCCTCGGCGGCGGCGTCCTGGATCGCGATGCGCGCTGCCCGCGCCTGCTCAGGTGAGTGGAAGCTGCCGAGCCAGCCATCGGACAAGCGCCCGGCGCGGCGCAACGCCGCGGGCGCGCTGCCGCCGAGCCACACGTCGAGGCGTTTGGCCGGGCGCGGCCCGATCGTCACGCCGTCGACCTGGTAGAACTCGCCGGCGAAGTGCACGTCGTCCTGCTCCAGCAGCAGTCGCAGCAGAGTGAGGGCCTCGTCGAAGACCGCCGCGCGCGGGCCGGGCACGGGGAACAACGCGTGTTCGGCCGCGTTTGCCGGCCGCAACCCGAACACCGGCAGCACGCGCTTCGGTGCCAGCCCGGCCAGCGTCACCAGCTGCTTCGCGACGAGCACCGGGTGACGGCCGGGCAAGATCGCGACGCCCGTGCCCACCTTGAGGCTCGTGGTGCGCGCGAGCGCGTGCGCCATCCCGATCAGCGGGTCGACCTCCGGCGCGTAGACCAGCTCCGATAGCCACAGCGAGTCGATTCCGGCCGCCTCCAGCGTCTCCGCCAACCCCGCGAACTCCGCGGGCCCGGTCCCCGGCGCCGGCGCCACCCCCACCCGGATCTTCAGTTCCTCGCCCACCCGTGCTCCTTCCGCAGTCGTCCCCAGGGCCAACACGCGAAGGCCCGCCCGGTATGCCCGCAGGAAGAAGGCCCCCTCCCGGATGGGGGCCGGAAGGAGGCCTTCTGCCCGGTCGGGCCGGTGTCCACGCCGGCCGCGTTCCGAGCCCGCTCATCGTGGAAGAGGGACGTACAAGAGCCGTATATATTGCTGTGTCTTTGGCCCCGGCTTCGCCGGGGCGTGCGAGATCGCCTTTGAGCCGGCTTCCGGATGGGGCGGTCGGATCGGCCGGGGGCCGATCGCACCGCCCCA